>NZ_CP101731.1:2040000-2720000 GCF_031202305.1 Pelagibacterium sp. 26DY04 | reverse complement strand
TCCACGGCACCAAGGGCGAGTTGGTGCACAAGCATGTGGAAGTGCATGGGGTGTTCGGCGGCAAGCGGGAAAAGCCGGTCGATGACGCCATGACCACAACGCTGCACGTGGCCGGGCAGGCGCCCGAGTCCATCAAGGTGTGGACCGGGACGGGCGGGCATGGCGGGGCGGACCCGATCATGCTGGGCTATCTCTTCGATCCCGAGGGGATGAGCCAGGACCTTTATGCCCGCTCGTCATCGCATCTGGATGGCGCATGGTCGATCCTCACCGGTGTGGCGGCCAACCGTTCGATCGAGAGCGGAGAGACGACGCATATTGCCCGCATGCTGGCCGAGAGCGGCATCAGCCTTTGAGGATGCCGGGCGGGGCGGTCAGGTCCGCTCGGGGATGTGGAAGGTGCCGTCGATGAACTGGCCCCCTTCCTTGGCGCGGGTGAGCAGGCGATAGGCCGATGGCGAGGTGCCGATATAGCGCTTGAACTGGCGCGAGAAATAATAGACGTCCGGATAGCCCGTCATGGCGGCGGTTTCCTTGACCGAGTGGCCGGTGGCCAGGATGTTCATGGCCTGCTCGAGGCGCTTGAACTCGACGAATTTGGCGGGCGTATAGCCCAGCCTTTCCTTGAAGGCGCGGCGGAAATAGTCGGCATTGTAGGGTAGGCGCCCCAGCGCTTCCTCCAATATGCCGGGCTTGAAGGGCTGGCCGGCGATGCGGGCGGCGGCGAGCATGATGTGCAGCGAAAGCGCATCGGGGCCGGCGGCGTTGAGCAGGGCTTGCTCGCGCCAGCGGATGAACGCCTCCTCGATGAACTCGATCAGGATCACCATGAACATGTGATATTGCTCGAGCGTGGTGGAGGAGACGGGCGCGGTCTCCCTGTAATAGCGCACCAGCGGCTCGAGCACGCGCCAGCGGGAGAACTTGACGGTGCGCTTGAGCTCCATCTGGCTGATCAGGTCGACATGGCTGAAAAGATCCAGCGTGAAGTGCTGGGCAAAGCCCGAATAGATAGGGCCTGTGCCCAGGCGCCCGACAAAACGGGCGCCGGCGGGAATGAGCATGGCTTCGCCGGGGCTGATCGAGGCCGGCTCGCCATCAAGTTCGTAGAGGGCGCTGCCGGAGATGCAGACGACGAGGTCGTGCACCTCGTTGGACTTCTCCACCCGCCAGGTGGAGGTGTGCCGCATCTTGATGGTGGAGCGCGATAGCTTGAGCGAGAGCGCGTCGGGTGGAATGCCCGCCAGAACACGACCTTCGGTTTTCTCCATCATTTTCTCCAGAACTGTGAATTCCGTTTTACACGCCGGCTCTTTTTAATGAAGTCATATGATAACTATGGTCAAGATGCGATCAAGTTATATGGGAGGAGATAGGGAAGTCTTGCTGTCATTGTGCCCAGACGGCGCGGTGGAGCAATCCCGTTCAGTTATCATGATGCACGATTTCGTACCTTCTGACATGAGAGTGCCGTCGATGATTGGACATCGGGCTCTCTCCGGTCACCACGATCGGGAGAGCGCTGATGGGCGGTGAAAACAAATGGATCGGGCTGGCCTATGTCATGCCCTATGTCGTGGGGCTGGTGATCTTTACCGCCATCCCGTTCGGCGCCTCGTTCTACCTCTCGTTCACCGACTATCCGCTGCTGCGCGATCCGATGTGGGTTGGCCTGGCCAACTATGTCGAGCTGCTGTTTAACGACCGCACCTTCCACCGCGCGCTGCAGGTGACGCTGACCTATGTGTTCATCACCGTGCCGCTCAAGCTCGCCTTCGCGCTGCTGATCGCCTATGTGCTCAACTACAAGCTCAAGGCGATCGGGTTCTTCCGGACGGCTTATTACGTGCCCTCGATCCTGGGCGGGTCGGTCGCGATCGCGGTGCTCTGGCGCTATATCTTCGCCGATATCGGGCTGGTGAACATGGTGCTCACCGGGCTTGGCTTGGAGGCGATCAACTTCTTCGGCGACCCGCGCTATGCGCTGTTCACCATCACGCTGCTGCGCGTGTGGCAGTTCGGTTCGGCCATGGTGATCTTTCTTGCCGCGCTGCAATCGATCCCCACCCATGTCTATGAGGCGGCGGCGATCGACGGGGCGAACAAGGCGCAGACCTTCTTCTACATCACCCTGCCGCTGATCACGCCCGTGATCTTCTTCAACCTGATCCTGCAGATGGTCGAAGCGTTCCAGGAGTTCAACGGGCCGTTCATTATCACCGACGGCACCGGCGCGCCGCTGCGCTCCACCTATCTCGTGCCGCTCTATATCTACGACAAGGCGTTCCGGCAGTTCGACATGGGTTATGCCTCGGCCATCGCCTGGATTCTGTTCGCGATCATCATGGTGCTGACGGTCATCGCCTTCTGGTCCTCGCGGCACTGGGTCTACTACGCCGGCGACAGGCGGAGCTGATCGCGATGACAACACTTGCCAATCAGCCCCAGACCGCGCTCGAGGAAGCCCGCGCTCATAACGCCAGGACACGGCGCAACCAGGTGATCTCGGCGGTTATCCGCTACGCCATCCTCGCGGCGGTCGGGTTCATCATGCTCTACCCGCTGCTCTGGCTGGTGGGGGCCTCGTTCAAGACCAATGCGGAAATCTTTGCCTCGCCGAGCTTCATTCCGCAGAACCCCACCCTGGAGGGGTATCAGCGCGGCTGGGAGACCTCGACCAACTGGAATTTCGGGCATTTCTTCCTCAACACCTTGTGGATCATCATCCCCAAGACCATCGGGACGGCCATTTCGGCGACGCTGGTGGCCTATGGGTTCGCCCGGTTCGAATTTCCGTTCAAGCGCATCCTATTCGCCACGGTGATCGCCACACTGCTGCTGCCCAACGTCGTCACCCGCATTCCGCAATACCTGCTGTTTAGGGATTTGGGCTGGCTCGATACCTATCTGCCGCTCTGGGTGCCATCGGCATTGGCGGGCGACGCGTTCTTCGTCTTCATGCTGATCCAGTTCCTGCGCGCCATTCCGCGCGACATGGAAGAGGCGGCGCGGGTGGACGGGGCCAATACGATCCAGACCCTGGTGTTCATCGTCATCCCCATGCTGGCCCCGGCCATCATCTCGGTGTGCCTGTTCCAGTTCATGTGGACGATGAACGACTTCCTGGGGCCGCTCATCTACATCTCATCGGTTGAAAAATACCCGGTTTCCCTGGCGCTGCGCCTCTCGCTCGACGTGACCGAAGCCTTTCAGTGGAACCAGGTGCTCGCCATGTCGGTGCTGACCCTCGCGCCCTCGCTGCTCGTGTTCTTCGTGGCCCAGCGCTACTTCATCGAGGGCATTTCGACCGGCGGCGTGAAAGGATAATTTCGAATGGCCAATCTTACTCTCAAGAAGGTCGAAAAGGTCTATGGCAACGCCTTCAAGGCGGTCCATGGCATCGACCTTGACGTCAAGGACGGCGAGTTCATGGTGCTGGTGGGGCCCTCGGGCTGCGCCAAATCCACGACGCTGCGGATGATCGCGGGGCTCGAGACGATCACGGGCGGGGAAATCCGCATCGGGGACAAGGTGGTCAACAACCTCGTTCCGGGCGATCGGGGTATCGCCATGGTGTTCCAGAACTATGCGCTCTACCCGCATATGAAGGTGAAGAACAACCTCTCCTTCGGCCTGCGGATCAAGAGGACGCCCAAAGGCGAGATCGCCGACGGCGTGGACCGGGTTTCCCATATCCTTGAGATCGAGGAATTGCTCGACCGGTTGCCCAAGCAGCTTTCGGGCGGGCAGGCCCAGCGCGTGGCGGTGGGGCGGGCGCTGATCAAGCAGCCCGAAGTGTTCCTGTTCGACGAGCCGCTCTCAAACCTCGATGCCAAGCTGCGCGCCTCGATGCGCGTGCGCATCACCGATCTGCACAAGCAGCTCAAGCAGTCCGCGACCTCGTCCACCGTGGTTTACGTCACCCACGACCAGACCGAAGCCATGACCATGGGCGACCGCATCTGCGTGATGAAGGACGGGCGCATTATGCAGGTGGCCGATCCGGCGACGCTCTACAACCGGCCCGAAAACGAGTTCGTCGCCGGTTTCATCGGGTCGCCGGAGATGAATTTGATCCCGGTCCAGCTCACGCGCAACGGGGCTCCGGCGGTGACCCTGGGCGGGCAGACGGTGACGTTCGGCAATGAACTCGCCTCGCGGCTCGCGGCCAATGCGGATGAAACCGTGAGCATGGGGGTGCGCCCCCAGCATATGCAGGTGGTGCCGACCGGCACGGCAAACGCCTTTACCGGCAAGGTCAGCCATGTGGAGTTCATGGGCCACGAGGTGAACCTTTACGTCGACATCGCCGGCCACAGCTTCACCGTGGTGGTTCCGGGCGATCACTACAACCCATCCATGCTTTCGGACGGGCAGATCTCGCTCTCGCCCCAGGAGGCAAGGCTGCACTTTTTCGACCAGGAGACGGGACGCAACGTCTCGCTGATCTGAACCCATTTTCCAATCCGGCTGTCCTCATTGGGGGGAGGCCGAAATCCGACTGACAGACATCGAAGGGAGGAAAACGATGAAACGTACAGTCACTCTGGCCACTGTGTCGGCCTTGATGGTTACCACGGCACTCAGCTCGGCACAGGCAGCCGATCTGCGCGTATCGTGGTGGGGCGGCGACGCCCGGCACGCGGCGACCCAGGAGGCGCTGGAAATCTGCGGGGAGAAGCATGGGCATACGATCAGCCCTGAATTCACCGGCTTTGACGGTCACCTCGAACGCCTGACCACTCAGCTTGCCGGCCGGACCTCGCCGGACCTGATGCAGGTCAACTGGCCGTGGCTGCCGCTGTTCTCGCCGGACGGGTCGGGCCTTGCCGATCTTAACGAATTCTCCGACATCATCGATCTCTCCCAATGGGATCCGGCTCTGCTGGAGACCGGAACGCGCAACGGCAAGCTCAATGGCATTCCGGTTTCGATCACCGGCCGCGTGCTGTTCTACAATTCCGACACCTACGAGCAGGCCGGCGTCGAGCCGCCCCAGACCTGGGACGACATGATCGCCGCTGCCGAAACGTTCAAAACCGAGTTGGGCGATAACTACTATCCGTTCGACGCTTCGCGCTACAACGCCATGCTGCTTGTCGCTCTTTATGCCACCCAGCAGACGGGCGTGGGGTTCATCGATCCCCAGACCAATGAAGTCGCCTGGGACGAAGCCACGCTGACCGAAGCGATTAATTTCTACCAGAGCCTGGTGGATGCGGGCGTGATGAAAAGCTGGGAAGAGGCGGCTGCCATGGGCAATCCGCAGCTTCACGAACGTGGCGACTGGGCGGCGGGCGAAGTGGCCGGCTCCTATGAATGGGACTCGACGGTGTCGCAGATTTCCGGACCGTTCGAAGGCGAGACGCCGCTGCGCCCGGTGCTGCCGCCCAAGAATGGCGATGCGGTTTCCGACGGCATCTTCCGCAAACCCTCCATGCTGTTCGCCATTTCGGCCCATTCTCCCAATCAGGAAGCTGCGGCCGAAATCCTCAACTGCCTTCTGGTGGAAGAAGAGGGTGCGCGCGTGATGGCCAGCCATCGCGGCGTTCCTGCCTCGGCGGCGGCGGTTGCGCTGCTCGAAGCAGAAGGGCTGATCGATCCCAACGTCAAGGCGGCCAACGATCTCGTGCTCGCGGCCGATACGCCGCCGGCCTCGCCCTATTTCGAAGACCCCGCCGTCCGCACCGCCTTTGAAGGCGTGCTCGAAGAGTATGCCTATGGCCTGCTCTCGGCCGAGGAAGCGGCTGCCGCGATCATCCAGGGCGCCCAGCAGGCGCTGGAACGCGTGGAGTAACCACTCACAAGGGCGGGCGCGGTTCTGCCGCGCCCGTCTCCCTCCAACCTATCCTCTGGTTCGATGCCTCTTCAGGTTCCCACAATCCTCGTCCTCACGCCGCGCACCATCACGGTGGAACTCGCGGGCGTTGCGGCGCGGGACCAACTCGACGCTGTGCTCGACTGGCGGCTGGTCGCGTCGGGGGACGTGATGCAGGAAGGGCAAGCGGGGCGGCCGGTCCTGACGGTTGAAGGATTGGTGCCCGGCATCGCCTATGGGCTGGAGATCGCAGGGTTCGGAGGGCTGGACTTTACCGCGCCACGGGAATCCGCGCTGATCGACATTCGCGATCATGGGGCATCCAAGGCGGCGGACAACAGTGCCGCCTTTGCCGCGGCGATTGCAGCCGCGCCGGCTGGGGCGACGATCTATGTGCCGCCCGGCGTCTGGCGCACCGGGCCGGTGTTTCTCAAATCGGATCTGTGCCTGCATCTGCCGCATGGAGCGGTGCTCAAGGGGCTGGCGGAGCGGCAGGCCTATCCCATTCTCGACGCGTTTGATGCCGAGGGCAAAATGCAGGCGAGCTGGGAAGGCGTGCCGGCGGCGTGCTTTGCCTCGCTTCTGACGGCGATAGACGCTTCCCACATCGCGATCGCGGGCAAGGGCGTGATCGACGGGGCGGGAGCCGAGGGCGACTGGTGGGACTGGCCCAAGGAGACGCGCGAGGGCGCGCGCCGGCCGCGAACGGTTTTCGCGAACCGATGCGTCGATTTCGCGATGGCCGGGGTGACGGTGCGCAATTCGCCGAGCTGGACGATCCACCCGATCAATTGCCGCAAGGCGATGTTTGCCGATCTCGCCATCGAAAATCCGGCCGACAGTCCCAACACCGACGGGCTCAACCCTGAAAGCTCAAGCGATGTGGAGATCGTGGGCGTGCGGTTTTCGGTGGGCGATGATTGCGTCGCCATCAAGGCCGGCAAGATCTGGCCGGACGGGCGCGTGCCCGAGCCGACGCGGAACGTGTCGGTGCGCCATTGCCGCATGGAGCGCGGACATGGCGGCGTGGTGATCGGCTCGGAAATGAGCGGGTCGGTGACCGACGTGACGGTCGAGCGCTGCACCCTGGCCGATACCGATCGAGGCCTGCGCATCAAGACGCGGCGCGGGCGCGGCGGTGAGGTGGCCCGGATCGCCATGCGCGACTGCGTCATGGACGGGGTTCTGACACCGCTGGCGATCAATTCGCACTATTTCTGCGACCCCGATGGCCGGTCGGACGCCGTGCAGAATCGCGCGCCGGCGCCCGTCGACAAGACAACGCCGCATCTGCGCGACGTCACCTTTGCCGGCATCGTGGCGCGGAACGTTCATCATGCGCTGGCCTATGTGCTGGGGCTTTCTGAGTCGCCGATAATGGGGCTGGTGATCGAGGACATCTCCGTCACCTACGACCCGCAAGCGCAGGCCGGCGTGCCGGAAATGGCCGAAGGACTGCCGGAGCTGCGCCATGGCGGCATCATCACCGAGAATACAACCAATCCGATCATCCGCGGCATTGCCTGGCCCGGTGACAGCAACAGCCGGGAGCGCGCATCGTGAAGCTCGACACTTTCTTTGATACCTTTGCCGAGCAATACCAGCACTATAAGCGCGGCGACTGGTGCTATGAGGATGGGTGCGTTTATCGCGGGCTGTTGCTGCTCGACGGGGTCGATCCGCGCGGGCCGTGGTTCGGCCATCTCAAGCGGCTGGTCGACTCGCAGGTGGGCTATGACGGATCGCTCGCGGGGTACGATATCGAAGAGTTCAATATCGACAATATCCTCTCCGGCCGGGCGCTAATCGCGCTTTATGCACGGACCGGCGAGGAGAAATACCGGCTGGCGGCCGATCGGCTTGCCGAGCAGCTTGGGCGGCACCCCCGGATCGGGCGCGGCAACTACTGGCACAAGCTGCGCTATCCTCATCAGGTCTGGCTCGACGGGCTGTATATGGGGCTGCCGTTCCAGATCGAATACGGCAAGGCTTTCGGAAAGCCCGAACTGGTGGACGATGCCATCGTGCAGTTGAAATCGGCGCTGGAGCTTCTCGCCGATCCGGCGACAGGGCTCTACAGCCATGGCTATGACGAGGCGCGGGAACAGAGGTGGGCGGACAAGAGAACGGGCCGATCGCAGGCGTTGTGGTCGCGCGCGCTGGGCTGGCTGGCCATGGCGCTGGTGGATGTGCATGAGGCCATAGGGCCGAAACTAGCGGCGCAAGCCGGGCTCGACGAGGCAATCGAAGTTTTCGCAAAGCGGGTGGCGAGGCATCAGCGCGAGGATGGACGCTGGAACCAGGTGACCGACCAGCCCGAACTTGAGGGCAACTACCCCGAGAGTTCGGCGACGGCGATGTTTGCCTATTTCTTCCTCGTCGGCGAGCGGTTGGGGATTTCGGGAGTCGACGGTGAGATCGGGCTGAAGGCGCTGGCCGGGTTGCGCGAGCATGCGTTGGCCGTCGGGCCGGATGGTGAGCCGGTTCTGGGGGCCATCTGCCATGTGGCGGGCCTTGGCGGCTTTGACGGCCGCTATCGCGATGGGACCGCCGCCTATTACGTCAGCGAAAGATTGCAGCCCAACGATGCCAAGGGCGTGGGGCCGTTCATGATGGCCGTGGCCGAAGCGCGGCGGCGGGAGCGCCTCGGGGAAGCGTCGGCCACCGAGAATGCCGGATTTCCGGCATCTGCGCGCGCGGGGGCGCCGCGCGGCTGAGCTGCGCTAGTCCTCCGAGCGGCTGGTTTCGTCGCGGTCGTGGGGGTAGTGCCGCTTGAGCGGGAAGGGCGGAAGCCAGGATTCTCGGCGGATGGTCCAGAGTTCGTAGGTGGGGCGGAACTGGTCGGGGGCATCGAAGGCGCCCAGGCTCACTTCGACCTCGTCGCCGGAGCGGGCGAAGACCGACGAGCCGCAGCGCGGGCAGAAATGGCGGTCGCTATAGTGATGCGTTTTGCCCTCGATCCTCACCGCGTCTTGCGGGAAGATCGCCGAGCCGTGGAAGATCGATCCGCTGTGTTTGCGGCAATCGAGGCAGTGGCAGAGGCCGACGCGGTAGGGACGGCCCGAAACTGTGATGCGGATATCGCCGCATAGGCAGCCGCCGGTGAAATTCTGCATGCCGGCTCTCCTCCAGGATCAGCGCAACAATCGCTACACCGGTTAGCGCATCGAGGGCAATCGATCGGCCTCAGTAGAGGCCCATATGGCGCTGGAGTGCGGCGTTGAAATGAGCCTGGAGGGCGGCTTCGGCGGCGTCGGCATCGCGGGACTTGCAGGCATCGATGATCTGGATGTGCTCGCGAAGGGACCGCAGCGCGAGCGGTGGCGTCAGGCGGCGGTCGAGGCGGACCAGACGCAGGTAATTGTGCATGCGCTTGTAGCTGGTCTCGATCAGCGGGTTGGCCAGGATACCGATGATGTTGTCGTGCAGGATGCCTTCGAGCCGTTCGATTTCGGCCATGCTGTCGTCGGTGAGACCTTCGGCCTCGATGCGGGAGACGAGATCGGCATGCATGCGGGCGATATCGGCGATCAGGGACTCGTCCGCCGTCTCGGCAAAGACGCGCACGGCGGCGCGCTCGAGAATGGCGCGGAACTGATAGGTGGATTTGGTGAGCTCAAGGCCCGGCTTGACGAATTCGATGCCCGAGCGCGGGTGGATCTTGAGCACGCCTTCGGCTTCCAGAACCCGCAGGGCATCGCGCAGGGGAGCAACGGGAATGTCGAGCAGTTCGACGAGATGGTTCTGGGAGACGAAGGCGCCGGCGGGCAGCTTGCGCTCGAAGAGATTTTCCAAAATCCGGTCATAGGCCAGATCGCTCAACCGGCGGTTGGCATTGGCCGTTCCGCTGGACGCGGGTGTTGCCTTGGCAGAAACCACTTGTGCCCTCGTGCTGTCTACTCTATTAATCCTGCTAACTGATAGATCAGTTTCTCGAACTAGTCGATCAAAGAAGCAGGCTATGCGCATCAATTCCTACCGCATAACGCGTTTTCAGTTCCGGCGCGACCGCGTTATCGGGGATAGCCAGGTGCGGGCCGAGGATGTCAACGTTGCAGCGCTCGAGCTGATTGCCGATACGGGCGCGGTGGGACTGGGCTTTATCCAGACGCTCTTTACGCCGCTTCCGAGCCAGGCGGAGATGGAGCGGATATTTGAAACCGAAGTCTGGCCGACGCTGGAGGGCGCTTCGCCGCTGGGACTCGTGCATCGCGTGACGCGCCCACGCGGTGGCAATCAACGCGCATTCGGGCTGCCGGTCCATGAGGCGTTGCAGGTGGCGCTGTGGGATCTGGTGGGCAAGGAAGCGGGCATGCCGCTCTGGGAGGTGCTGGGGGGAAGCCGCGACAGGGTGAAAGCCTATGCGAGCGGGCTTGATTTCCATCTCTCGGACGAGGCGTTCGTCGAGCTGTTCGGGCATGCCGATGCCATCGGCTACGATACGTTCAAGATCAAGGTCGGGCATTCCGATTTCGAACGCGACCTGCACCGGCTCGACCTCTTGAAGAAAACGGTCCGGCCCGGCGCGCGGTTCATGATCGACGCCAACGAGGCCTGGGGCGCCAAGGAGGCGCTCAACAAGATCGAGGCGATCGAAAGGGCGGGGTTTGCGCTCGTCTGGGTCGAGGACCCCATCTTGCGCACCGATTTCGCGGGGCTGAAGATGCTGTGCGCATCCACCCCGAACACGATGATCAATTCGGGGGAATATCTGGACGCGTCGGGCAAGCGGGCGCTGATGAGCGCGGGCGCGACCGATATCGTCAACGTTCACGGGCAGATCACCGACGTTATGCGCATCGGCTGGTTCGCCGCCGATATCGGCGTGCCGGTCAGCGTGGGCAACACATTTCTCGAGGTGGGCATCCAGGCGGCGGTGGCGCTGCCGGAGGTGGAGTGGATCGAATATTCGTTCCAGAATTTCGACCATCTCGTTGAGGAACCGATCGAAATCCGCGACGGCTATGCCTATGCGCCCAAGCGGCCCGGCCACGGGCTGGTGCTGAGCGAGGTGGCGCGGGCCGAGTGGGCGCGGCCGGAGATCGTTTCGGAGGATCAGTTGGGCGAGGCGCCGGCAAACCCGCGCGTGGGGCGCCCGGCGCCAGTGCGGAGCCTGGGGACAGCCTAGCGCAGACAATTTGATTGATGGAGGAGAGCTTTCAAATGAGAACCACACTGTTGACCAGTGCCGCGCTGGTGTTTGCCGTCGCCAGCCCGGCCTTTGCCCAAACGATCACCGTCTGGGACTGGAAGTCGGGCGATCCGGTGGCGACCAGTTATTTCCAGCAGGCCAAGACCGAATTTGAGGCGGCCCATCCCGGCGTCACCATCAATTACGTGATGCAGCCCAACGATCAGTACTACACGATCCTGGGGACCGCCCTGGCATCGGGGGCGGGGCCGGACGTGTTCCTGCTCAATGGCGGCGCGCAGGCGCGGGCGCGGTTCGAGGCGCTGACCGATGTGACGGCGCTGGGCGAAAACCTCGTGGGCACCGAGGAGTTCGCGAACGAGGACGGCACGCTCCATGCGCTGCCGATCACCATGCAGGGTTTTATCGTCTATTATAACAAGCAGCGTTATGCCGAAGCCGGTCTCGACCCGGAAAACCCGCCCCAGACCTGGGAAGAGCTGGTTGCCGCCTGCGAGGCGATCACCGAAACGGGCAATGTGCCGTGCTTTTCCATGGGCAATCGCGAAGGGTTCGGCGGAGAATTCTTCCTGTCCTCGGTTGCTGCTTCGTCACTGACCGCCGAGCAGCATGACGCCTTTGCCAATGGAGAGCTGAAATGGTCCAGCCCGGAGATCATGGAAATCCTCCAGGCCTGGGTCGATACCCAGGACATGGGCTGGTACCGCCAGGGGGCCAATTCGACGGCTAAGTTCATGGACGAATATGAGCAGTTCATGCGTGGCGATGCCGCCAATACGATCGGGCTGTTGTCGGACGTGGCGCACTGGAAGCAGTTCGACGATTTTCTCGGCGCGGAAAATGTCGGGGTTTTCCGCCATCCAGCGCCCTCACTTGCCGATGGCGAGGTCAAGATTCCGGTGGCGGGCGGCATCGGCTATGGGGTCAACAATGCCGGGGCCAATGTTGAACTCGCGACCGCTTTCGTCGAGCATCTGGCGTCCGCTGGGCCGATCCAGACTTTCGTGAACGATGCGGGCGTCGTGCCGGCCAATACGACTGTCGATACGTCCAGCCTCTCCAGCCCCTCGGTCGTTGCCATTCTCGAATGGCTCGAGCCTTATGGCGCGCCCATGGCTCACTCGAACACCACTGCGGATGAATTGTCCGAATGGCACCGCCAGAGCCAGCTTCTGCTCAATGGCGATGTGACGGTCGAGGAGGCCGCGGCGCGCATGGACGAGGTTCAGGCGCAGGCCCATAGCGGGAATTGAGGCGCGAGCCTCTAACGATCCATGGCGCGGCCAACCGCGCCATGGCCTGTCTTTGAGCGGAGGAAATCCTGGATGGTGAGCGCCAACGCATCGACAGCCGAGCCGATGGGCAAGCGCAGCAAGCGCGCGGCGCCGACCATGGCGGGCTCGAAGGCCGAGCGCCGGTTCGCCTTTTTGTTCGTGATGCCGGCGGTGCTGCTGGTGCTGGTGTTCCGCATCATTCCGCTGATCTGGGGGTTCTTTCTCTCGCTTACCGACTGGCGCGGGCTGGGCGAGGCCAATTTCATCGGCATCGGCAACTACCAGCAGATGGTGGGGGATCCAAATTTCCAGGCGTCGATGGTCAATACCTTCGTGCTTCTGGCAACGCTTCCGATCTGGATCATGCTGCCCATGCTGCTCGCCATCCTGATCCATCAGGGGGTGCCGGGCGGCAAGCTGTTCCGCGCCGTCTATTTCTTCCCCGCCGTGCTTTCGAGCGTGATCGTAGGCTCCATCTTCAATGTGGTGCTGCGCTATGACGGCTCGTTCAACGCGCTTTTGGGGATGTTCGGCATCAATGCCGTCGATTGGCTGGGCGATTCCAACACGGCGCTGTTCTCGCTTATCGGCGTTCAGCTCTGGGCGACGTTCGGGATGAGCCTTCTGATCTTTTTGGCCGGTCTGTCCACGGTTCCCAAGGAGATGCTGGAGGCGGCGCGGCTGGATGGTGCCAAGCTGTGGCAGATCTGGGTGTTCGTCATCATTCCCTCGCTGCGTCCGATCATCGAATTCGTCGCGGTGGTGACCACGATCGGCGTGCTCACCAACATGTTCGGGCTGATCTATGTGCTGACCGCCGGCGGACCGGGGACGGCGACGACACTGCCCGAATTTCTCATCTGGCTCGAGCAGGGGCGGCTCAACCGGCCCGGCTATGCGGCGGCGATCTCAATGGTGCTGTTCGCCTTCATGGCCGGGATCGCGTATCTGCAGATCCGCATCATGTCGCGCAACGCCAATCTTTAAGGAGCACGCCATGGCTGCCGCCGGAAAACGGGAAAGACGCATTCTCTGGATATTCGCGCTGCCCATGGCGCTACTGGCGCTCTCTTGCGTCTATCCGGTATATTTCGCGATCAACAACGCGCTCAAGGATAATCGCGGCTATATCCTCGACAGGTTCGGCCTGGTCCAGAACCCGACAGTGAGCAATTTCGTCCAGGCCTGGACGCAGTCGAATCTCGACAGCTATTTCATCAATTCGGTGATCACCACGGCGGGGGCGGTGCTGTTGCTGCTGGTGGTGTCCTCGCTGGCCGGCTTCGCACTGGCCGTGTTGCGCTTCCCCATGCGCCGGCTGATCTTCATCGTGATCCTTGCCTCGCTGATGATCCCGGTGCAGGTGGTTCTGGTGCCGTTCTACCAGACGGTGGTGGGGCTGGGGCTGCTCAATACGCGCATCGGTCTCATCATCTCCTATACGGCTTTGTTCCTGCCGTTCTCGGTCTACCTCATGACCTCGTTCTATGCCGGCCTGCCGCGCGAGCTGGTCGAAGCGGCGCGGATCGACGGGGCCAAGCTCATTCAGGTGTGGTGGTATGTGATGGTGCCCATGGGCAAGCCGGCGCTGATCACGCTTGGCATCCTCAATACGCTTTATTGCTGGAACGACGTGTTGATTTCGCTGCTCGTCCTGCAGGACCAGCGCACGCTGATGGTCGGCATCGCGGCGCTCAGGGGCGAATACACCACCAATGTTCCGCTGCTGTCGGCCGGCATTGTCCTCGCTGCCGCGCCGATCGTCATCCTTTACATCATCTTCCAGCGCCAGATCGTCTCCGGGATCGCCGTCGGCGCTGTCAAAGGCTAGGTTTCATGGCTCAGATCGAACTCAAAGACGTCCGCAAATCCTATGGCGCCACGCCGGTCATCCACGGGGTATCGCTCGGTATCGAGCAGGGCGAATTCGTGGTGTTCGTCGGACCTTCCGGGTGTGGGAAATCCACGCTGCTGCGGATGATCGCCGGGCTGGAGACCATAACCGACGGTGACCTCCACATCGGCGGCAAGCGGATGAACGATGAGGAACCATCCGATCGCGGCGTGGCCATGGTGTTCCAGTCCTATGCGCTCTATCCGCATATGAGCGTTGCCGACAATATGAGCTTCGGGCTGCGCATGACGGGGCGGCCCAAGGCCGAGATCGCCGAAAAGGTGCAGCGGGCCGCTTCGATCCTGCAGCTTGAAAAGCTGCTCGACCGCAAGCCGGCGCAGCTCTCGGGCGGCCAGCGCCAGCGCGTGGCCATTGGCCGGGCCATCGTGCGCAACCCGGACGTGTTCCTGTTCGACGAACCGCTCTCCAATCTCGATGCCGAATTGCGGGTTCAGATGCGGGTGGAGATCGCCAAGCTGCATGGAACACTGGGCAACACGATGATCTATGTCACCCATGACCAGACGGAAGCCATGACGCTGGCGGACCGGATCGTGGTGCTGCGGGCCGGAGTGGTCGAGCAGGTGGGCACGCCCATGGAGCTTTACGAGAACCCCGACAATGCCTTTGTCGCCGGCTTCATCGGCTCGCCGCGGATGAATTTTCTTTCGGCCACGGCCAGTGGTCCCAAAAAGGTGACGCTCAACGGCATCGACATCGCCCTGCCGCATCTGCAGTCCGATTTGGCTGCGGGGCAGGCTTTGCGGCTCGGCGTCCGGCCCGAGCATCTCGATGCGCCGGCGGGTGTCGAGCTGCCGGTCAGCGTCGATGTTTCCGAGCAGCTTGGATCGACCACCTATGTGCACAGCCGGCTCGCCGATGGCGAGGTGTTGATCGCCGAGCGGCGCGGCAGCGCGCCCCGGAGCGGGGAGGCGGCCGTGCTGCGTTTCGATCCGGCCTCGGTGCGGCTGTTCGACCAAGCGGGCGCGCGGGTTCGCTGAACATGGGCCAGCGCATGGGGATGGTGATCGCCGTCAAGCCCGAAAAGCTCGATGAGTACAAGCGGCTGCACGCCGAGCCCTGGCCGGAGATGAACGCCGCGCTCAAGCGCGCCAATATCGCCAACTATTCGATCTTCCTGCGCGAGCCGGAAAACCTGTTGTTCGGCTATTGGGACTATACCGGCGCCGACTATGCCGCCGACATGAAATGGCTCGGCGAGCAGGATGTGACAAGGCGCTGGCTCGCGCTGACCGATGCTTGCCAGATCCGGCTGGAAACGGCGGCTGACGGGGATTGGTGGAGCATGATGCCCGAAATCTTCCACCTCGATTGAGGTTTCACGCCTCGGGAATGTTCTCGCGAAAGATCGCCTGCACCCGTGGGGAAATGGCGGTCCAGTCTTGGCCACGCACGGTGCGGGTGAGCTGGGCCAGCACCTCGCGGGCCTGAACGCGCGGGTTCTGGTCGATGACCACATCCATCGTGCCATCGAGCAGGAAGGACTTGGTGTGCGGCGTGAGATCGTGGCCGACAAAGAGCACGTCTTGCGCGCGCTCCGCTTCCTTAAGCGCGCGTGCGATGCCGCGATTGCCGGCGCCGATATTGTAGATGGCGTCGATGTCCTTCTCGGCGAGAACGGCGCGCGCAACGGCATAGGCGCGGTCCTCCTCGTCGCGGACTTCGGCGGAATCGAGGATGGCGATCTGCGGGAACATCTCGGCCATGACGTGACGGAAGCCCATCTCGCGCTCCTCGTGGCCGCGATAGGCGAATGAGCCGGTGAACATCGCCACGCGCCTGTCGCCCGGACCCAGCATGCGGCCCATGAGATAGCCGGCGAGACGGCCCGCCGAGCGATTGTCGATGCCGATGTAGCCGGCACGGGGGACGTGGTGGATGTCCGACACAAGGGTCACGACCGGCACGCCGCGTTCCACCAGGGCGCGGATAGCCTCGCGCACGAGGGGATGGTCGATACCCACCAAGGCGACGCCGCGACGGGGGCCTTCGAACTGGGTGAGCTTGGCCGCAAGGGCGGACGGCTCGAAGCCGTCGATGATGTGCACGTGGATTGTTGCATTGCCCGGGAGCGGAGCCAGCGCCTCGATATGCTGGTGCAGCTCGCGCATGAAGCTGTTGCTGCCTCCCGGCAGCACGATGTCGAGCGTCAGCGCCTGCTCGGAAGCGAGGGACGGGTGCGGTGCGGAGTCGATATAGCCGAGCCGGATCGCGGCATCGCGCACGGCGAGCCGCGTTCGTTCCTTGACGCCGGGCCGGTCGTTGAGAACGCGGTCGACTGTGGCGCTCGATACGCCTGCTTCCCTTGCGATATCCACGAGCGTTGCCCGCATGCGTCTGCCTCCATTGGGTAGTATCGCTATAGCGTGCAATCGGGGGTCGCATCAACAAAAATGATGTAAAATGATGTAATTACGTTGGCAGAGATGGCCTATTTACCTTAAAAACAGTGCTTGACCGCTTGGGGTTGTTCATTTAGTCCATCAGAAAATGATGGAAAAAGATTAGATCCATCATTCACGAGCTGCATCAGCCTGGCTGGGAGGAGAGGTGATGGAGGCGTTCAAGCTTTCGCCAGACGTAGACGTGCGCGCACGCGATTTTGCCATAGGGTGCATCGGCGCGGGCATGATCATGGCCGACAACCATCTGGAAGCCTACCGGCAGGCTGGCTTCGATGTCGTCGCGATCGCATCGCGAACCGAGAAGAATGCCAGGGCTGTCGCCGAGCGCTACGGCATCAAGACGGTGCACGAAACGCCGGAGGCGCTGCTGGCCGATGCGCGGATCGAGATCGTCGATATCGCCTTTCCGCCCGACCAGCAGCCCGTACTCATCCGCAAGGCTCTGGCGCAGCCGCATGTGCGGGCCATTCTGGCGCAAAAGCCGTTGGCGCTGACGCTTGATGAGGCGATCGCGTTGCGCGACGAAGCCAAGGCGGCGGGCAAGATCCTCTCGGTCAACCAGAACATGCGCTACGACCAGGCGATGCGCGTGCTCAAGCAGATCATCGATGCGGGGCATCTGGGGGAGGTGGTGTTCGCGCAGATCGACATGCATGCCATTCCCCATTGGCAGACATTTCTTGCCGACTACGACCGGCTGACGCTCGCCAATATGGGCGTGCATCACCTCGATATCCTGCGGTTCCTCTTCGGCGAGCCGACCGAGATCACCACCGTGGCGCGGACCGATCCCAGGACAGAGTTCGCCCATTCGGATGGCATCACGGCTTCGACGCTCAAATTCGCCAATGGAGTGATGGCGCTATCGCTCGAAGACGTCTGGAGCGGTCCGCGCGAGGAGGGGTTCGACGACGATATCCACATCCGCTGGCGTGTCGAGGGAACCCATGGCGTCGCCAAGGGAACCATCGGCTGGCCCAATGGCGCGCCTTCGACGCTCAGCTATGCCTCGAAGACGGCGACCGGCGGCAAATGGGTGACGCCGGAATGGGAGACCATGTGGTTCCCGCATGCCTTCATCGGCGTGATGGAGCAACTGCAATATGCGCTCAAGTCCGGCACCGAACCCGAGCTGTCGGTGGCCGACAACGTGCGGACCATGGCGCTGGTGGAAGCCGGTTACCGCTCGATGGCGGAAAAGCGCACCGTGTCGCTCAGCGAAGTTCCAGTGGAATAACAAGGAGGAGACGCAACATGATGCAATTGGGTATTTTTTCGGGATATTTCCCGTACACTCTCGAAGAGACGGCAAAGAAGATCAGAAGCCACGGCTTCAATACCGTCCAGCTCGATCTCCACTTCAAGGATGTCGATCTTTCAGCCGGCCAGATCACCAAGGAAAAGGCCAAACGGGTGCGCGAGACCTTCCGCGATCACGACCTGCCGATCTGCTGCATTTCAGGGTACACCAACATCATCCATCCGGACCGCGACGAGCGGGCGCGCAGGGTTGGGTATCTCAAGGAGATCATCCGCAACGCCCGCGATTTCGGCTCGCCCTACGTCATATCGGAGACGGGGACCTACAACACCGAAAGCGATTGGATGCATGACGATCGCAACAAGACCGAGGAAGGGTTCGAGGAATGCCGCAAGGTGATCGCCGAACTGTCGCAGGAAGCCTATGACCACGGCGCGGTTTTCTTGCTCGAGACATACGTGAACAATGTGGTCGGATCGGTGGAAGAGACGGTCAAGATGTTCGCGCAGGTCGATCATCCGGGGCTGGGGCTGCTGATGGACCCGACGAACTATTTCGAGGCCCACAATATCGATGCGATGGACAAGATCCTGCATCAGGTCTTCGATACGCTTTCGGACAAGATCAAGATCGCCCACGCCAAGGACGTCAAGCGCTCCGGCGAGGACAAGAGCGAAAAGCACGCCGATATCGGCGACGACACCGCTGCTGAATCGCACACGTTCCGGGGCGTGGGGGAAATCGAGTTGCCGGCGCCGGGATTGGGCGAGCTCAACTACGACCTCTACCTCAAGCGGCTGTCGGAAAAGCATCCCAACATTTCGATGATCATCGAACATCTCGAGGAAGCCGACGTTCCGCGGGCCAAGCAGTTCATGGATGGCAAGCTGCGGGCGCAGGGTCTTTGAAGAACGAGGGGCTGCCGATTGCGGCCCCGCCACTACCGAGGGAAACAAATGCCTGAGCTTTATGGACAAACCCTCAGCCGGCGGGATCTGGCGGCGCGGTCGGGGTCGCTCGGCCAGTTTGCCGGGGTGCGGCTGGTGGAATTGGCCGATGGCGTGGAGCGCGGCATCCGCATGCTGGAGTTCCGGTCGGGAACCGGCCTGCGGTTCACCGTTCTGGTCGATCGGGCCATGGACATCGCCGATTGCGAATATCGCGGGCAGGCGATCGGCTGGCACTCGCCGGCCGGGTTCCGGCATCCGGGGCTGCACGAATATGAGGGAGAGGGCGGGCTGGCCTGGGCGCGCTCGTTCTCGGGGCTCATGGTGACCTGCGGGCTGGACCACATCCTGTTCATGAACCAGGTGTCGGCCGATAATTATGTCTATTCGCCCAAGAAAACGGTCAGCCATTCGCTGCATGGGCGGGTGGGCACAATACCGGCAAAACTCACCGGCTATGGCGAGCGCTGGGATGGCGACCGTTGCTTCCTGTGGGCGGAGGGCGTGGTGCAGCAGTCGGCGGTGTTCGGGGAAGATCTTCACCTCATTCGCCGCATCGAGATCGAAGTCGGCAGCAACGACATCATGCTTTCCGACCGGGTGGTCAATCACGGCTTTTACCGAACGCCGCATATGTATTGCTACCACATCAACGTTTCCTATCCGCTGCTCGATGAGGGCGCGCGATATCTGGCGCCGATCGAGGATGTGGTCTGGGCGGCCCATGCCGGCGCCGACTACCGCAAGCAGGGTGTGGGCTACCGCACCGCACCGCCGCCGCAGCTCAATTTCCACGAACAGGTGTGGCAGCATGAATTGGCCGCCGACGCGCAAGGGCAGGTGTCGGTGGCGCTGGTCAACGACCGGATCGGGCTGGGGTTCGAGGTGGTGACACGCAAGGATCAGTTTCCCTGCCTTTACGAGTGGCAGAATTTCCAGGCGGGGCAGTATGCCCTGGGTATCGAACC
Source organism: Pelagibacterium sp. 26DY04 (assembly GCF_031202305.1). NCBI lineage: Bacteria > Pseudomonadati > Pseudomonadota > Alphaproteobacteria > Hyphomicrobiales > Devosiaceae > Pelagibacterium > Pelagibacterium sp. 26DY04. The sequence continues at coordinate 2,700,260 of NZ_CP101731.1, read as the reverse complement.
TTCGACGCATCACGTGCTGGGCAATCTTGCGGCGCGGGAGCGGGGCGAGATGATCTGGCTCGAGCATGGCGACGAGCGGCGCTACGATACTGTGATGCGCATCCTGCCGGACGCAGCGGCGATTTCGGCTGCCGAAGCTCGTATTCGGGCTGTTTCCGGCCAGCCGCAGGATGACTACCCCGAGCCTTCGGGCAACCACAGGCCGATTGCCGGCAGGAGCGCGTAAATGAAAGACCGTTTCGCTTCACTCGAAGGCAGGACCATCCTTTACACCGGGGCAGCCGGTGGACTGGGCCAGCCGACGGTCATCGAAATGCTGGGGCAGGGCGCTCGGGTCGTGGTGCTCGACAATGATGCGACCAAAATCGCGGCCCTTCAAGCTGCCGCTGGGAATGTCGATGCCGAAAGGCTGGTGATCGAAAAATGCGACCTATCCGACCTCGATGGACTTGCCCGGCGCCTCGACGGGCTTGCCGATAGTGTGGGCGGGTTCGATGTGGTGATCAACAATGCCGCCATCTATCCGGCCAAGCCTTTCGAGGATTTTACCATCGCGGAAATCCAGATGGTGCAGCGGGTCAATGTGGATTCGGGCATCGTCTGTGTGCAGGCGGCGCTGCCGCATATGAAGCGGAAGGGCTGGGGGCGGATCATCAATATCTCCTCGATCACCTTCTCGGGTGGCTGGGAGAATTTGACGCCTTATGTTCAGTCCAAGGGGGCGCTGATCGCGCTTGCGCGATCCTGGGCACGTGAGTTCGGGAAATACGGGATCACCGCCAATGCCGTCTCGCCGGGCGCGTTTCCCACCGATGCCGAAAAGATCCATGCCGATCCGGAAGGCTATGCCCGCTTCGTTTTGGATCACCAGGCGATCAAGCGGCGCGGCACGCCCCAAGATATGGCCGGCGTTCTCATGTTCCTGGCCTCGGAGGCCTCGGGTTTTGTGACGGGGCAGACCATCAATGTCGATGGCGGCTGGGTAATGACGTAGCATCTAGTTGATCTATCAGATCAAGTGTGTGATAGGTCAATTATCGTTCCCCAACCTTGAGGAAAACATGTCTCTGGCTCGGGTTGGCTTGGGCTGCGCCAATATTGCCGGCCTCTACGCTCCTGTCTCCGCCGAGGCAGCGCTTCAGGCGCTGGAGGCGGCGTGGGAGATGGGCATAAGGCGCTTCGATACGGCGCCCTTCTATGGGCGCGGACTGTCCGAGCGCCGCGTTGGGGATTTCCTGCGCAGCAAGCCGAAGGCCGAATATGTGCTCTCGACCAAGGTCGGCCGCAGGTTGGTGGCCGAAGGTGGTGCCGAAGCGGTCAGGGATGAACCGGCTGGACCCCTGCCGTTCCGGGTCGAGTTCGACTACTCCCATGACGGGATCATGCGCTCGATCGAAGACAGCTTTCAGCGTCTGGGGCTGACCGAGATCGATACCCTCTATGTGCATGATCTCGGCGCGTTCGCTCATGGGGATGCCGCGCCGGCGCATTTCCGGACGTTCATGGATTCGGGGCTCAAGGCGCTCGAAAGGCTCAAGCGGGAGGGCGTGATTTCCGCCTATGGGCTGGGGGTGAACGAGAATGAAGTCTGCATCGACGTGCTGCGGCGGGCGTCTCTTGATGAAATCCTTCTGGCGGGGCGATTTACGCTGCTCGACCGCACCGCCGAAAGCGAGCTGCTGCCCTTGTGCCTTGAGCGCGGGACGACGATCGTTGCCGGCGGCATCTTCAATTCAGGGATATTGGCGACCGGCGCGTCCGGCGAGGCGTGGTTCAACTACGCACCGGCAAGCGCCGATATCCGACGCCGCGTCGAGGGGATGGAGGCGGTCGTCAGCCGTCATGGGATGAGCCTCGCGCAGGCAGCGCTGAATTTCCCGTTCTCGCATCGGGCGGTGTCCTCAATCCTGATCGGCACCCATAAGCCGGAAAGTCTCAGGCGCAATCTGGAATTGCTGGGTACGCGGTTGCCTCAATCCATGCTCGTCGAACTCGATCCGCTGGTCTTGAGGTAATCGATGACAGACCAATCCGATATTTCGATCATCGATAGCCATTTTCACATCTGGGATCCCGACCGGGGTGATTATGGCTGGCTGACCGGTCCGTTCGCGCCGATACGAAGGGTCTTCATGCCTGCCGATTTCGCCGCCGCCGCCCAGCCGGCCGGGGTGATCGGAGGCGTTCTGGTGCAGACATGGGCGTCGGTTGAAGAGACGCGCGAGTTTCTGGCGCTGGCGGAAGCCAACAGAGAGATCATGGGCGTCGTCGGTTGGGTCGATCTCTGCGCGCCCGATGTGGGCGATGTGCTCGACCAATTGTTGGCGGGGCCGGGAGGCCTCTATCTCAAGGCGGTTCGGCATCTGGTGCATAACGAGCCGGACGCGGACTGGCTCGGCCGGGCTGACGTCCGCAACGGGCTGCAAGCGGTTGCCGAGCGGGGGCTTGCCTATGATCTGCTGATCAGGCCGAGGGAAATTCCCGCTTCCATCGCGCTGGCCAAAGCGATGCCTGAGTTGCGGCTGGTGGTTGATCATATCGCCAAGCCGGCCATCGCTCGCGGTGAATATCGGCAATGGGCGGAACCGTTTGCCGGATTTGCCGAGTTGCCCAATGTCGCGTGCAAATTGTCGGGCATGGTGACCGAGGCCGATCTATCGGGTTGGACGCAGGAACAACTCGCGCCCTATTTCAACCGTGCGCTGGAAATTTTCGGGCCGGATCGACTGATGACGGGTTCGGATTGGCCGGTTTGCCTCGTGGCCACCGACTATGCGGGCGCCATTGACCTGGTCCGTGACGCCATTGCACCTTTGAGCCCGGACGAGCAGCGTGCGGTGCTTCAGACTTGCACAAAACACTTCTATAAGCTCGAACCGGGGAGCGAGACATGACTGATTTGAATGACAAGGTGGTGCTGCTGACCGCCGCAGCCCAGGGGATCGGCGCGGCCAGTGCAAGGGCGTTTGCCGCCGCGGGCGCGCGCGTTATCGCCACCGACATCAACCAAGCCGAACTCGCTAGGCTTGCGGATGTTGCCGGCATAAAAACCGAACGGCTCGACGTGCTCGACGATGCCGCCGTCACCGCGCTGGTGACCAGGATCGGCAGGATCGATGTTTTGTTCAATTGCGCCGGCATCGTTCACAACGGAACGCTGCTGGAGATGGAGGACAAGGACCTCGATTTCGCGCTCGATCTCAACGTCAAGGCGCAGGTGCGGACCATCCGCGCCGTGCTGCCGGGCATGCTCGAGCGTGGCGACGGCGCGATCATCAACATGTCCTCGGTCGCCGGCAGCCCCAAGGGCGTTCCCAACCGGTGTGCCTATTCGATTTCCAAGGCGGCGGTGGTGGGACTCACCAAGTCGATTGCGGCCGATTACGTGACCAAGGGCATCCGTTGCAACGCCATCTGTCCCGGCACCGTCGACAGCCCTTCGCTGCAGGAGCGGCTGCGGGCCATGGGCGACTATGAGACGGCGCGGGCGGCGTTCGTCGCGCGCCAACCGATCGGCCGGATCGGCACGCCCGAGGAAATCGCCGATCTCGCCGTCTATCTGGCGGGAGCAACCTACACCACCGGCCAGATCCACATCATCGATGGCGGCTGGGTGAACTGATCCAATAAGCAGGAGTAGTAGAGATGAAATTGCTGCGCTATGGCGAGGCCGGGGCGGAGAAGCCGGGCCTTCTGGCAGAGGATGGCACGATCCGCGATCTTTCGGCCCATGTGGGGGACATCGCGGGCGAAGTGCTCTCTCCCGAGGGGCTGGCGGCGCTGGCGCGGATCGACGCCGCCAGCCTGCCGGAAGTTTCCGGAAACCCGCGCCTTGGGCCTTGTGTCGCGGGAACCGGCAAATTCATCTGCATCGGGCTCAACTATTCCGATCATGCCGCCGAAACAGGCGCGACGGTGCCGCCCGAACCGATCATTTTCATGAAGGCCACCTCGGCGATCGTCGGCCCTAATGACGATGTGGAAATTCCACGCACATCGGAAAAGACCGACTGGGAGGTCGAGCTTGGCGTGGTGATCGGCAAGACGGCCAAATACGTTTCAGAGGACGAAGCCATGGATTACGTGGCGGGCTATTGCGTGGTCAACGACGTCTCCGAACGCGCGTTTCAGGCCGAGCGCCATGGGCAGTGGACCAAGGGCAAATCCGCCGACACCTTCGGGCCGACCGGACCGTGGCTGGTGACAAAGGACGAGGTTGCCGATCCGCAGAACCTCGCAATGTGGCTCGAGGTCAACGGGCACCGCTACCAGGACGGTTCGACCAAGACCATGGTCTATGGCGTCAGATATCTGGTGAGCTATCTCAGCCAGTTCATGAGCCTGCGGCCGGGCGACATCATCTCCACCGGCACGCCTCCGGGCGTGGGGCTGGGGCAGAATCCCAAGGTATTCCTCAAGGTGGGGGACGTGATGGAACTGGGGATTGAGGGACTGGGAACGCAGCGCCAGCGATGCGTCCAGGCCTGAGCCGGTATCTGTGAGGGTCGCGGAAAAGCGGCCCTTTTCCTTGGCGTTCCCGCCGAACAATCCACAGCGACGTGTAACCGCCACAATCACCTATTGCAGAGCGCGTGCGATAATGTTAGCGCTAACGTGAACGCTAACATCGTTCTTCATCAGGGAGGAATTTCATGAAGCACTATGTCGCTGGTGCCGCGCTGTCGGCTGTCCTGAGCCTGGGTCTTGCCGCCCCGGCCCTGTCGCAGACCGCCACGTTCGGCGGTTCCGACGCTTTGGGATCGCTGTACGACCGGCAGAACCGCATGTTCGTCGATCTGGTCAATGAGCGCTCCAACGGAGAGCTCACGCTCAACTTCATCGAAGGCGAGCAACTGGGCACCGACGTGCAGGTCATCGAGCAGGCCATGGGCGGCGCCGTCCAATTCTATGGCGACGATTTGAGCTGGTATTCCAACTGGGTCGATGACTACGCCATCCTGGGCTGGGGTTTCACGTTCCACTCCAACGACCACATGCAGGCGTTCTTTGAGACCGACACCTACCAGACGATGGCTCAGGAGCTGATCGACGAATATGGCGTGCGCCTTCTGGCGCAGGCGCCTATCCAGCCGCGCCTGACCTTTGCCAATACGCCCATCGAAACGGCGGACGATTTCAACGGCCTCAAGATGCGCGTCCCCGAGATCCCCACCTATCTCCAGCTTTGGCAGACCCTCGGGGCCAGTCCGACCCGCGTGGCCTGGGGCGAGGTGTTCCTGGGCCTGCGCACCGGCGTGATCGAAGCGGCGGAAGGTCCGGTTTCGGCCGCTTACGCCGCCCGGTTCCATGAGGCGGCGCCCTATGTGATCCGCACCGACCACATCCTTACGGCGACCCATATCCTGGTCAACGAAGCCTTCTATCAGTCGCTTTCCCCTGAGCTGCAGGAGATCGTGACCCAGGCGGCGGTCGAGGCGACCGCTTGGGCGCGCGAGCAGGCTGAAGCGGAAACCGACGACATCATCGCCACGATGGAGTCGGAAGGCGCCACGGTGAGCGAAATCGATCTCGAGCCGGTGCGCGAGCGGGCTGTCGAGGCGGTCGAGCGCATCGAGGCCGAAGGGCTCTGGACGCCGGGCCTGTGGCAGTCCGTTCAGGACATGGCCGAATAAGATCGATCATGCGGCGCGGGTCTTCCTCGCGCCGCTTCAATCTGCGCCGGGAGGAGCTGGCAATGGAACTGTTCCGCAAAGGGCTGCGGGTTCTCGAACGCATCGAGATCAGCATCGCCATGGCCCTGTTCGTGGTCATCGTCATCTCGATCTGTGCCCAGGTCGTCAGCCGGTATTTCCTCGGCTCGCCGCTGGTCTGGGTCGAGGAAGCCGCGACCTATGCCTTTATCTGGATCGTGTTCCTGGGCGCGGCCGTGGGGATGAAGCGGCTTTCGCACATCAAGATCGAGGCGCTTTCGCTTGCGGTCTCCGAGCGGGTGCAGGGCGTTTTGCGTCTGTTCGGCTTCATCGTCATGGGGTTCGTCCTCTGGCGGCTGATGCTGGCGGTTCCCGGAGTGATGAGCATCGAGGCGCGCTCCATGTCCGTGTCGCTCCCGATCGCCATTCCGCGCATGTGGTTCTATTCCATGCCCCTCTATGTCTCGGCGATCTCGATGTCGCTGACCCTTATCTATTACGCGATCGCCCAGATCATCGCGCTGGTGCGCGGCACGCCGATGACCTTCATCGACAAGACGGCCCTGGCCGACGGCGCGCGCGAGGGAATCTAAGATGTCCATCGGTATCCTGCTGCTTGCCTTTATCCTGCTCATCGCGCTCGAAGTGCCAGTCGCCTTCGCGATGGTGTTCTCGGCCTTCCTTTTCATCCTGACCGGTCCGGGCCTGCCCGAGCAGATCATCATCCAGCGTATGCCGGGCGGTCTCGACAGCTTTCCGCTGCTGGCCATTCCGCTGTTCGTTCTGGCCGGGCACCTCTTCAACCGCGCCGGGATCTCCGAGCGCATCTTCGATTTCGCCTCGGCGGCTGTCGGTCATCTCAAAGGCGGTTTGGCGCAGGTCAATATCGCCGCCTCGATCATTTTCGCCGGCATGTCGGGCGTAGCCCAGGCCGACGCGGCGGGGCTGGGCGCGGTGGAAATCCGCCAGATGCGCGAGCGTGGCTATTCCGCGCCGTTCGCGGCGGCGGTAACGGCGGCGTCCTCGATCATTGGCCCGATCATCCCGCCCAGCGTCATCATGGTCATCTATGCGGTGACCGCGCAGGTGTCGCTCACCGATCTGTTCCTCGCCGGCATCATTCCGGGCCTGCTGATGGGCCTGTGCCTGATGATCATGGTCTACGTGCTGGTGCGCACCGGCGTGGAGGCGGCGCCGCAGGCGCAGCGCGTTCCGCGCCGCGAATTGCTCCGCACCTTCCTGCGCGCCCTGCCGGCGCTGGCCGCGCCGGTGCTGCTGGTCGTGGGAATGCTCACCGGCGTTGCGACGCCGACCGAGCTTGGAGCGCTGATCGTGCTCTATGCGGCGATTCTGGGCTTCATCAATCGCGCGCTCACCTGGAAGGGGCTGCTCGAAACCCTGGCGATGAGCGCGATCACCACCGGCGTGCTGGTGTTCATCATTGCGGCGGCGTTTCCGTTCGGCTGGTTGATCTCGGTGCAGAACCTGCCCGGCATTATCGTCGGGTTCATGCAGACGCTGACCGAAAATCCGTTGGTGCTGCTTCTGATCCTCAATGTGGTGCTGCTGATCGTCGGGCTGTTCCTCGAAACGACGGCCATCATCCTGATCGCCACGCCCGCCCTGCTGCCGCTGGTGGCTGCCTATGGCATTGATCCGGTGCATTTCGGCGTGGTGATGATCCTCAACCTGCTGATCGGGTCGCTGACCCCGCCATTCGGGGTCATCCTGTTCATCTGCAAGCACATCGCGCAGATCAGCTTCGGGCAGATGATCAAGGCGATCATCCCGTTCTACCTGCCGCTGCTCTTTGTGCTGCTGATGCTCACATTCTTTCCGCAGCTCGTGCTGTGGCTTCCCAACCTCTTTTGATGGAAACGAAAATGTCTGCCGTACTCTCCGGTTACAAGATCATCGACTGCACGATCGCCATGGCGGGGCCGTTCGCGGCCCAGCGGCTTGGCGATCTGGGCGCCGACGTGATCAAGGTCGAGCCCACCAGCGGGGAGTGGCAACGCCATGTCTCGGCCGGCGGGGCGGAGGGCAACCGGATCAATGTTTCCTTCACCGCGCTCAACCGCAACAAGCGCTCGCTTGCCGTCGACCTCAAGCGCGAGGAAGGCAAGGCGCTGCTGCGCGATCTGGTGAAATCGGGCGATGTGTTCATCCAGAACTATCGCCCCGGCGTCGCCAAGCGGCTGGGGGTGGATTACGAAAGCCTCAAGGCGATCAATCCCAGGATCATCTATGTTTCGATGTCGGGCTATGGCGAAGACGGGCCCTATGTGAACTATCCGGGCCAGGACATGCTTCTCCAGGCGATGAGCGGGGCCATGTACAATGTGGGGCGCAAGGGCGAAGCACCGCTCCCTTCGGGCAATTATCTCGTTGACGCCGTTACCGCCTATTCGGCCTTCGAGGGGGTGCTGGCGGCGCTGCTGCATCGCGAGCGGACGGGCGAAGGCCAGAAGGTCGAGGTCAACATGCTCGACTCGATCATCGCGCTGCAGATGCAGGAACTCTCGATCTATACGGTCGGCGGCATTCCCCAGGAGCGGTCGAACGAGCCCGACGGGCACGTCTATATCCGGGCCCCTTATGGGGTGTTCAATACCGCGGACGGCGCAGTGGCGCTGGCCTTTCCGCCGCTCAAGACCTTTGGGCAGATCGCCGATATTCCCGAATTCCTCGACATGGAGGATGGGCGGGATTCCTTTACCCAAAAGGATCTGATCATCTCCAAGACTCGCGAGGCGATGACGCGCAAAACCACTGCAGAATGGCTCAAGCTGTTCCGCGAGGCCGATATCTGGGCTGGACCGGTCTATGGCTATGCCGATCTGGTCGATGATCCGCAGGTTGCCCACAACGGCTCTCTGGTGGAGTACGACCATCCGACCGAAGGCAGGATCAAGACGCCGGGTTTCCCCTATAAGTTCTCGGCCAGCCCGGCCGAAGTGCGTTTCGGCGCGCCGTTGGTGGGCCAGCACAGCACTGAAGTGTTGGCTGAACTGGGCTATGACCAGGAAACGATTGCGAGTCTCCTGGACGCCGGCGTAATCGCCAGCGAACAGGTCTAACCCAGCGAGTTCCATGGCCTCCGACACCGCCCCGCAGAACCGCCGCAAGCGCCGCACGGCCACCAGCCGTGTGACGATGAACGACGTTGCCGCGCGGGCAGGGGTGTCGGCGCAGACGGTATCGCGCGTTTTGCGGCAGCCCGAGCTCGTGGGGGACGAAGTGGCCCGCCGGGTGCGCGAGGCGATCGTCGAGCTGCAATATGTGCCCAACTCGGCGGCAAGCCAGATGGCGTCCAATCGCTCGGGCATCGTGGCGGCGATCATCCCGACGATCTCGGCCTCTATCTTCGCCGAGACCGTGCAGGCGCTTTCCGATGTTCTGGTTCCGGAAGGCTACCAGCTCCTGCTCGGCAACAATGAGTACGACCTGGCCAAGGAGGAAGAGCTGATCCGCTCATTCCTGGCCCGGGGACCGGACGGGCTGGTGCTCTCGAGTACGCATCATACCGAGGTGACCAAGGCGCTGATTGCGGGGGCCAATATCCCGGTGGTCGAGACCTGGGACTGGGAAGACAGCCATCTCGACCTGATGGTCGGGCATTCCAACGTCCAGGCGGCCCGGGCGGTGATGGATCATCTGGTCGAGCGCGGCTACCGGCGTATCGTCTTTGCCGGGGTGACCAATGCCGGCGACTTCCGTGCCAAGGCGCGTCTCAAGGGCTATCGCGCGGCGGTCAAGGCGATAGGGCTCGACACCGAACGCGTGTTGACGCTGACGGGCAAGCCGCTGAGCCTTGCCAGCGGGGCCGAGACCATGAGCCGGGTGCGCGGGGAATTTCCCGAGGCCGATGCCGTGTTTTTCTCCTCGGACGTCTTTGCCGCCGGCGCGCTTTTGCGCTGTGTGCGCCAGGGACTGAGGGTGCCCCAGGATATCGCCATCGCCGGGTTCGGCGATTTCGATTTTTCCGCCCATCTCGTCCCCTCGCTCACCACCGTTTCCGTGCGTGCCGGGGAGATCGGCCGGCATGCCGCCAATCTGCTGCTGGCGCGCATGCGGGGCGAGGCCGTGCCCACGCCCCGCATCGACGTCGGCTTTGAACTGATCGTGCGCGAAAGCACGTGACCAGGATCATCCAATGAAACTTTCCGAACGCAATTATTACGAAGATCTCGATGTCGGCTACAGCTACGAGACGCCGGCCATCACCGTCAGCGAACATCACGTCCTCGGCTTTGCCGGGCTTACCGGCGATTTTGCCGATGTGCATGTGGACGAGCAGTTCGCTCTCGAAATGGGCTTCAAGGGACGCCTGGCACACGGCATTCTGGTGCTGGGGCTGATCGATGCGCTCAAGAACCGCTGTATCGTCCACTTCCACGTGGTTGCTGCGCTCAACTGGAACTGGCGCTTTGCCGGCCCGGTCTATGTCGGCGACCGTTTGCGCGCGCGCCTTACCATCGCCGAAAAACGCCTCACCAAGGCGGGCAATCGCGGCATCGTCACCCTCAATATCGAGGGGATCAACCAGAACGAAGAAACCATCCAGTACGGCACCAACCAGATCATGGTGATGTGCCGGCCTTGAGGCCCGATTTCGCCCTTCCTGCATCGGAACGTTACAATGACTGACACCGTCTCCATTGCCGCTCAAGATCACGTCCGCATCGTGACGCTCAACCGGCCCGAAAAGCTCAACGCCGTCACCCCGGAGATGGCCGAGCGGCTGATCGCCGCCGTCAACGAGTTCAACACCGACGACGACGCGCGCTGCATCATCCTCACCGGGGCGGGTGAAAAGGCATTTTGCGCCGGCTCGGATATCCGCACGCTGGACAATTATTCGACGCCCTGGAACTTCCGCAACCGGCCCGATTATTGCGATGCGCTGCGCGGTCTCACAAAGCCGGTCATCGCGGCGGTCAACGGCTATGCCTTTGGTGGCGGGCTGGAAACGGCGATGACCTGCGATATCCGTATCGCCTCGGAAAACGCCTCTTTCGCCGCGCCGGAAATCAAGCTGGGCTGGATCGGGGGCGGCGGGATGGCGGCGCATCTCAGCCATGCGGTCGGGCCGTCCAACGCGGCGCTGATGATCATGACCGGCGATCCCATCGATGCGCAGACGGCGCTTGCATGGGGGCTGGTTTCCCGGGTCGTTCCGCGCGAGCGGTTGCTGGACGAAGCCATGACGGTTGCGACGGCCATTGCCGCGCGTGCGCCGATCGCGGCGGAAACGGCAAAGGTCAACCTGCGCGCCGCTTACGGCATGTCGATCGAGGATGCGATCACCTATGAGCGCGACCTGCAGACGATCTGTTTTGCGACCGAGGATGCAGCCGAAGGCCGCGCTGCCTTCAAGGAAAAGCGCAGCCCCAATTTCAAGCGGCGCTGAGACGCAAATGCACCCTTCGCACGACATGCCGCTCGATGGGCTGCTGGTGCTCGACCTCAGCCAGTTCCTCTCGGGTCCTTACGCATCCTTGCGGCTGATGGATCTGGGCGCGCGGGTCATCAAGATCGAGCGGCCGGAGAGTGGCGATATCGCCCGCTCGCTCTATCTCAGCGACACCGAGATCGGCGGGGACTCGACGCTGTTCCACGCAATCAACCGCAACAAGCAGAGCCTGGCGCTCGACCTCAAGGACGAAAAGGATCGCGAGACCCTGCGGCGGCTGATCGCCAAGGCCGACGTACTGATCCAGAACTTCCGTCCGGGCGTCATCGAGCGTCTGGGGTTGGATTATGAGCGCGTGAGGCAGATCAATCCACGGCTCGTCTTTGCGTCGATCTCGGGCTATGGCGCCGAAGGGCCCTGGTCGCACCTGCCGGGGCAGGATCTTCTGGCCCAGTCGCGTTCGGGCCTGATGTGGCTTTCCGGCGATGCCGAGCAGGGGCCGGTGCCGATGGGACTGGCGGTGGCCGACATGCTGGCCGGCGCGGCGATCACGCAAGGCGTTCTGGCGGCGCTTGTGCGGCGCGGCATGACCGGCGAGGGAAGCCATGTGGAGACCAGCCTGCTCGAAGTGCTGATCGACCTGCAATTCGAGGTGCTGACCACCCATCTCAACGATGGCGGTCGGCCGCCCAGGCGAGCGGAAAAGAACAGTGCGCACGCTTATCTCGCGGCGCCCTATGGGGTTTACCGCACCGCCGACGGCTATCTTGCCTTGGCGATGACGCCGCTGGGCAAGCTTGCCGATCTCATGGACCTGCCGGCGCTCGCAGCCTATCGCGATGAGCCGCGGGCCTGGTTCACCGAGCGCGACGCCATCAAGGGCATCATCGCGGGCGTTATTGCGGCGCGGCCGACGCAGGAATGGCTCGATCTGTTCGAGCCGGCCGACATCTGGTGCGCCAAGGTGCTCGATTGGCCGCAATTGCTGGCTCATGAGGGTTTCCAGTACCTCGGAATGCTCCAGAAGCTGGGGCGCGACGACGGCATTTCGATCACCACGACACGCTGCCCCATCCGCATAAACGGCAAACGGGCGCTTACCGACCGGGCGGCGCCCAGGGTGGGCGAGCATTCGCGCGCCATCAGGGAGGAATTCGGTCTATGACCATAACGCTCAAAGGGATGACCTGGGATCATCCGCGCGGTTACGACCCGCTGGTTGCGTGCTCGGACCTCTACTGCGCCCGCACAGGTGTGGAGGTCCAGTGGGAAAAGCGCAGCCTGCAGGACTTCGAGTCCTATCCCGTGGAGGAGTTGGCCCGCGCCTATGACCTCATCGTCATCGACCATCCGCATGTGGGGCAGGTGGTGGGCGAAAACTGCCTTGCTCCCCTCGATGTGCCCGAGCGCTCGGAAGAACTCGATGCACTGGCTGACGCTTCGGTGGGACCATCTTTTCCGAGCTATGCCTGGCAAGGGCGGTTATGGGCGTTGCCCGTCGACGCGGCCTCGCAGGTTCAGGCCTATCGTCCCGATCGTGTCGATGGTCCGGCGACTGATCTTGACAGCGTCATGGACTTGGCGCGGGAGGGGCGCGTGCTGTTGCCGCTCAAAGCGCCGCACGCGCTCATGACGTTTTACTCGTTGGCGGCCAATATGGGCGTGCCTTGCGCGGCCGGAGATGGCTTTATCGCGCGGGACGATGGCATCTCGGTGTACGAGACCCTGGCCCAGCTCGTTTCCTATATCAATCCGGTCAATTTCGATCTCGACCCGATCGATGCGCTGGAACGGCTGGCGCGCGCCGATAGCCGGGAAAGCTTGAGCCCGTATGTTTTCGGTTACGTCAACTATGCCCAGGACGGCTTCCGCGATACGCCGGTCCGCTTCGCCGATGTTCCAGCCGTGAATGGAGCCGGGCCGCGCGGGGCGGTTATCGGAGGAACCGGCATGGCGGTTTCGGCCTATTGCCAAAACCGCGACGCTGCTATCGATTTTGCATTCTGGATCACCAGCGCCGAAGTGCAGGCAGGCCCCTACGCCCAAGCTGGCGGGCAGCCGGGGCATCGGAAAGCCTGGGAGAGCGAAGCCGTCAATGCGCCCGTTCGCGGATTTTTCCGCGATACGTTGAAAACGCTCGATCAATCCTATCTCCGTCCGCGGTTCGATGGCTATATGCCCTTCCAGGATGCTGCCTCGCGCCGCCTCAGCGTTGCGTTGGCCAATGGCGAAAGCGCCGGGGCGGTGATCGACGCGCTTTGCGCGCTCTATGACGATTTTGCCAAGGAGCACCTGTCATGACTTTTCTCGAACCCGGACTTTATCTCGGTCGTGTGCAGATGCCGGGGGGTGGATACCCGCGCGTGGTCACCATTCGGGACGGGCAGCTTGTTGACATCACGTCGTCGGCGGCGCCGACAGTGCGCGATATCTGCGAGGGTGAAGACCCGGCAGCCTATGTGCGATCCGCTCCGGGGGAAGCGATCGCTGCGCTCGACGCGGTGATGGCCAATGCCGTTGCTAAGGAAAAGGATGCAAGCCTTCCCACCCTGCTCTCGCCGGTGGACCTGCAGGCAATCAAGGCTTCGGGGGTCACGTTCGTCGTCAGCCTGCTCGAGCGGGTGATCGAGGAGCAGGCCAAGGGCGATCCGGCCAAGGCCGACGCGTTGCGCGGGGAAATGCTCAGCCTCATTGGCGAGGATTTGTCCCAACTCGTTCCCGGCTCGGACGCCGCGATGGCCGTGAAGGCCAAGCTAATCGAGAAGGGTGTCTGGAGCCAGTATCTGGAGGTGGGGATCGGGCCCGATGCCGAGATCTTCACCAAATGCCAGCCCATGGCCAGCGTGGGGTACGGGGCCGAAGTGGGATTGCACCCGATATCGACCTGGAACAATCCCGAGCCCGAGGTGGCGCTGATCGTCTCCTCACGCGGCGGCATTGTGGGGGCCACGCTGGGCAACGACGTCAATCTGCGTGACGTGGAGGGCCGCTCGGCGCTGCTGCTGGGCAAGGCTAAGGACAACAACGCATCGGCGGCGCTGGGACCGTTCATCCGTTTGTTCGAGGGCGGTTTCACCATCGACAGCGTCAAGGCGATGGAGGTGGGACTCGAAGTAAAGGGCGAGGACGGGTTCGTGCTCACCGGTCACTCCTCCATGAGCCAGATTTCGCGTACGCCGGAATCGCTGGTTGCCGCGGCGATCGGCGAGCATCATCAATATCCCGATGGGCTGGTGCTTTATCTGGGCACGATGTTCGCCCCGGTCCAGGACCGGGACGGCGCCGGCAAGGGTTTCACGCACAAGCTGGGCGACGTGGTCACCATCTCGACCCCGGCGCTGGGAGCGCTGGTCAATACCGTCAACCTTTCCACCAAATGTGCGCCATGGACCTATGGCCCCCGGCAGTTGATGGGCGATCTGGCCAGAGCCGGCCTGCTCCAGTGAACGAGGGCGCGGCCGATCTGCCGCGCCTTTAGCCCGATTGCCGGATGATCGAAATCCCGCCATAAGGTGGGGAATGCCGCAGACGCTTTCGATTTTGGTGGTCGACGACAATCGCATCCGCGCCTCGATCATCGAGGATGGGCTGCGCGAGGCCGGCCATGCGCATGTGCACGTCATCACCGAAATCAACGAGGTGGCGGCCCGGATCGGCGAGATCGCGCCCGATGTGGTGATCATCGACCTCGAAAATCCCAATCGCGACATGCTCGAGCATTTCTTTGCGCTGTCACGGGCGTTGCAGCGGCCCATCGCCATGTTCGTGGACAAGGCCGACCCGGGCTCCATCGAAGCGGCGGTCGACGCGGGCGTTTCGGCCTATGTGGTCGACGGGCTGCGCAAGGAGCGGGTCAAACCCATTCTCGACATGGCCATCTCGCGCTTCCGCGCCTTTTCGCGCTTGCGGGAGGAACTGGCCGAAGCGAAATCCGAGCTTGAGAACCGCAAGGCGATCGAAAAGGCCAAGGGCATCCTGATGCGGACCCGGGGGCTTTCCGAGGATGAAGCCTATGCCCTGTTGCGCCGCACGGCCATGAACCAGAACCGCAAGATTGCCGAGATCGCGCAAAGCCTGATCACGGCGGCCGGACTGCTCGAACCCTAGGAGGCGCGCTTGGGACTGACACCCATCACCATCGGCTATGTCCCGCTGCTCGATGCGGCCGTGCTGATCGCTGCCCAGGAGCAGGGGTTTGCCGAGGCCGAAGGGCTCGAATTCGATCTGGTGCGCGAGACCTCCTGGGCCAACATCCGGGACCGCGTGGCGATCGGGCATTTCGACCTTGCGCATATGCTGGCGCCCATGCCGCTCAGCGCCAATCTGGGGCTCACGCCACTCGATGCGCAGATGATCGCGCCCATGGCGCTGGGGCTGGGCGGCAATGCGGTGACGGTTTCCAACGCGGTCTGGGAGCAGATGCGAAGGGCGGGCGCTGGTCCGGGCGTCGATGCGTGGCAGGCCGGACTTGCGCTCAAGCGTGTCATTGCTGCGCGGGCGAAGAACGGGTCGCCGCGATTGCGGCTGGCGGTCGTCCATCCTGAGAGCGGGCACAATTACGAGTTGCGCTACTGGCTGGCGGCTTCGGGGATCGACCCTCGTCACGATGTCGAAATCGTCATCGTCCCGCCCTCGTTCCAGCCCGATGCCTTGGCTGCCGGGCGGATCGACGGCTATTGCGTGGGCGAGCCCTTCAATTCGGTCGCGGCGGCGCGCGGCATCGGGCGCACCGTCACCACAAAGTCTTCGATCTGGCGCTCCAGCCCTGAGAAGGTGCTGGGGACACGGCTGCAATGGGCTGAACGCTATCCCGAACGGCTCGGCGCGATCTTGCGAGCGGTGACGCGGGCGGCACGCTGGAGCGGGGATCCGGCCAATCGCGAAGCGCTCGCGAGGATGCTGGCGCGTGAGGACCGGCTGGGTGTTTCCGATGCGATCCTGATGCGGGCGCTGACCGGCGATCTGATGCTTGGCAGGGGCGAAAATCTCAAGGTCGATGACTTCTTCATTCCCTACGAGCGGGCAGCGAATTTTCCCTGGCAGAGCCACGCACTGTGGTTCTATGCTCAGATGGTGCGGTGGGGGCAGGCGAGCCATAGTGCAGGCAATGCACAGATCGCCGCCCGGACCTATCGGCCCGATCTCTACCGCGCAGCGCTCGCCGGCATGGGCATGGCGGTGCCGTCCGCCAACGCCAAAATCGAAGGTGCCCTCGTGGAGCCGACGGCGCTCGGGGCGCAGGGGGGCATGCTGACGCTGGGCCCCGACGGGTTCTTCGATGGAACGCAGTTCGACCCCGATGATCTCGATGCCTATATTGCTGCGCAATCAGACCTGCCCGCACAATAAGCGCTTTGTAATCACTGCGTAAATTTTGGGCGGATTGCTTCGGCTTTGACCGTCGTCGTCGCGGCGCGGCTTCAGGTCCGGCAGAGTGGTTTCCCACTAAGGTATTGGAATTGCTCGATCCAGGAGCGAGTGGGGCAACTGGCACGGTTCGTGCAAGACTGAAATCGAAGCGCCTTTAGCGCTGTGAAATAGGTGTCCAATGGCGGGCGCCGCAATTTGGCAACGTCGCCAACCTTTCGAGGCAACCGCCCCTGCGGGGCGGCATGGTCTTGGCTGGTTGGCGGCGTTTTTGTTTTGGCACGAACCGGACCCTCACATCCGAATGGAGAGCGAGATGACCTCACCGATGCCCGATACGGGGACTGCTCCCAACGCCGGCCGCGCGCTGTCGCTGTCGACGATCGCCTTTACCGTCTGCTTTGCCGTGTGGACGATCTTTTCCATCATCGGGGTGCAGATCAAAGACCAGTTGGGGCTCACCGAGGCCCAGTTCGGTCTTTTGGTCGGCACGCCGGTTCTAACCGGTTCGCTGATCCGGCTCCTGCTTGGCATCTGGACGGACCGGTTCGGCGGGCGACTGGTCTATACGCTCACAATGCTGGCATCCGCCGCTGCGACTGCGCTGCTGGCGTTCGCGCAAACCTATGAGCAGATGCTGGTCGCCGCGCTGGGCGTGGGCATCGCCGGCGGTTCGTTCGCGGTTGGGGTGGCCTATGTCTCCCGCTTCTATCCGGCGGGCAAGCAGGGCACCGCGCTGGGGATCTTCGGGGTCGGCAATGTCGGGGCGGCAGTGACCAAATTCGCGGCACCCTTCGTGATGGTGGCGCTGGGCTGGCAGGCCGTCGCGTTGGTGTGGGCGGCGGTGCTGGCCATCATGGCGGTGGTGTTCTGGTTCAGCACCGAAGACGATCCCGTGATCGCGGAGCGGCGCGCGTCGGGGGGCAAGGGCCGCAGCCTTGCCGAGGAATTCGCGCCGCTCAGGAACCTGCAGGTCTGGCGCTTTTCCCTCTACTATTTCTTCGCCTTCGGCGCCTTTGTCGCGCTTTCGCTGTGGCTGCCGCGCTACCTCATCGAAGTCTATGGCTTCGATATCCAGACCGCCGGGATGATCGCGGCGTTCTACTCCATCCCCGCGTCGATCTTCAGGGCCTATGGCGGGCACCTTTCCGACCGCCACGGCGCGCGCACGGTGATGTATTGGACGCTGATCGTCTCGGCGGCCGCCACCTTCGTTCTGTCCTTCCCGCAACTTGGCGCGGTCGGCTTTATCGCCGTCGCTTTCGTGCTGGGCTTCTTCATGAGCTTGGGCAAGGCCGCCGTCTACAAGCACATTCCGGCCTATTACCCCGGTTCGGTCGGTGCGGTCGGTGGGCTGGTCGGGATGATCGGCGGGCTGGGCGGCTTCGTTCTCCCCATCGCCTTTGGCGTGCTCAACGAGCGCACCGGCATGTGGACGAGCTGCTTCATGCTGCTGTTCGCCATTGTCCTTGTTTCGCTGGTCTGGATGCACCTCTCGGTGCGCAGCATCGACCGCCGTACGGCCCAGGCCGTCCCAATAGCCGCCGAATAAAGAGTATCATCATGACTGAAAGACTCGTCGTCATTGGTGCAGGCATGGCCTCAGGCCGCATGCTCGAGCACCTGTTCGAGGCCGATCCTCAACGCTATCAGGTGACCCTTTTCGGGTCCGAGCCGCGCGGCAACTATAACCGCATCATGCTTTCCCCGGTGCTCGCGGGGGAGAAGACCTATCAGGAGATCGTGACCCACGACGCCGACTGGTACGCGGCCAATGGGGTGGACTGCCGGTTTGGGCAGACGGTGACCCGGATCGACCGAGCTGCAAAGACCGTGCACGCCAATGGTGTGGAAACGCCATATGACAGGCTGGTGATCGCCACCGGCTCGGCGCCCTTCATCATTCCGGTCGCCGGCAAGGATTTGCCGGGAGTGGTTGCCTTCCGCGATCTCGACGATGTGGAAACGATGATTGCCGCGGCGCAAAAGCCCGGCTCACGCGCCGTGGTGATCGGCGGCGGGCTGCTGGGCCTTGAGGCTGCCGCGGCGCTGCGCAATCGCGGCATGGAGGTCGTGGTGCTGCACCTTATGGGGCACCTGATGGAGCGCCAGCTCGATCCGGCGGCTGGCTACCTGCTGCAACGCGAGCTCGAAAGCCGGGGCATCACCATCCACTGCAAGGCGCAGACCAAGGCCATACTGGGCGAGGACCGCGTTGAAGCCGTGCTGCTCGAGGACGGGACGGTCTATGATGCCGATATCGTCGTCATGGCCGTGGGCATCCGCCCTGAAACCCGCATCGCCACCGATGCGGGGCTGCATGTGGAGCGCGGCATTGTCGTCAGCGATCAGATGCTGACCTCGGATCCTGATATTCTCGCGTTCGGCGAATGCGTCGAGCATCAGGGCGTTGTCTATGGCCTTGTCGCTCCGCTCTATGAGATGGCCAAGGTGGCAGCCAGGACGCTCACCGGAACGCAAGCGGCCTTCGCTCCGGTCAAGACGGCCACTCAGCTCAAGGTCACCGGCGTCAATCTCTATTCGGCCGGCGATTTCGCCGATGCCGAGGACCGCGAGGAGATCGTGCTGCGCGACGCGGCTGCCGGTGTCTACAAGCGTGTCGTGCTCAAGGACGACCGTATCGTGGGCGCCGTGCTTTACGGTGAAACCGGCGATGGCGCCTGGTTTTTCGATTTGTTGAAGCGCGGCGAGGACATTACCCCGATGCGCGACACGCTCATTTTCGGCCAGGCCTATCAGGGAGGGGCCGAGCTGGACCCTATGGCGGCCGTTGCAGCCTTGCCGGATGATGCAGAAATCTGCGGCTGCAACGGCGTATGCAAATCGGCGATCACCGGCGCGATCGCGGGCAAGGGGCTCAAGAACCTCGACGATGTGCGGGCGCACACCAAGGCCTCGGCGAGCTGCGGCTCGTGCACGGGGCTGGTGGAAAAGCTGCTCGCCGCGACACTGGGGGATGCCTACAACCCGGCCGCAATCCAGCCGGTCTGCCCCTGCACCGATTTCGGCCATGACGAGGTGCGCCGGCTGATCGTCGCCAAGGAATTGAAGTCCATTCCGGCGGTCATGCAGGAGCTCGAATGGAAGACCTCCTGTGGCTGCGCCAAGTGCCGGCCGGCGCTCAACTACTACCTGCTTTCGACCTGGCCGGGTGAGTACGAGGACGACAACCAGAGCCGCTTTATCAACGAGCGGGTGCACGCAAACATCCAGAAGGACGGCACCTATTCGGTGGTGCCGCGCATGTGGGGCGGGATCACCAATCCTCGCGAATTGCGGGCAATAGCCGATGTGGCCGACAAGTTCGCCATTCCCACCATCAAGGTGACGGGCGGCCAGCGCATCGATCTGTTGGGCGTCAAGAAGGAAGACCTGCCAAGCGTTTGGGCGGACCTTAATGCGGCCGGCATGGTCTCGGGCGCCGCCTATGCCAAAGGGTTGCGCACCGTCAAAACGTGCGTGGGATCGGACTGGTGCCGGTTCGGAACCCAGGATTCGACCGGACTTGGGGTACGGATCGAAAAGTTCATGTGGGGAAGCTGGACGCCGGCCAAGGTCAAGATGGCGGTGTCGGGATGTCCACGGAACTGTGCGGAAGCGACCTGCAAGGATGTGGGCGTGGTTTGCGTCGATTCAGGCTACGAAATCCATTTTGCCGGGGCGGCGGGGCTCGACATCAAGGGCACCGAAGTGCTCTGCCACGCCAGGACCGAGGACGAGGCGCTGGAGATCATCGTGGCGCTGGTTCAGCTCTATCGCGAGCAGGGGCGCTATCTCGAACGCATCTACAAATGGGCCAAGCGGGTAGGGTCGGATTCGATCAGGGCCAATATCGTCGAGGACGTCGAAAAGCGCCGGTATTATTTCGACCGTTTCGTTCATTCCCAGAAGTTCGCGCAAGTCGATCCGTGGGAAGAGCGGGTCAACGGCAAGGACGCCCATGAATTCGCCGCCATGGCTGAATTCGGTTTCCCCCAGGCAGCGGAGTGAGCGCGATGAGCGAGTGGATCAAGATCGGACATCTTTCCGATATTCCCCTCCGCGGCGCGCGGTGCATCAATACGCCTATCGGCCGGATTGCCGTGTTCCGGACCGCCGCCAACGAGGTTTATGCCATCGAGGATCGCTGCCCGCACAAGGGCGGGCCGCTGAGCCAGGGGATCGTGCACGGGGCGCAGGTGACCTGTCCCCTGCACAATTGGGTGTTTTCGCTCGAAACGGGACAGGCGCAGGGCGCCGATGAGGGACAGGTCCGCACCTTTGCGCTCCGGCGCGAAGGGGAGGCCATCCTGATCGACGCCAATATCGCGCTGGCGGTGGCGGCCGAGTGAGATGACCAGGCCCATTCGAACGACCTGTCCTTATTGCGGCGTGGGCTGCGGGGTTCTGGCGACCCCGGACGCCGATGGACGCGTGGCGATCGCAGGCGATCCCGAACACCCGGCCAATTTCGGGCGGTTGTGCTCGAAAGGGTCGGCGCTGGGCGAAACGCTTGGGCTGGAGGGGCGGCAACTCTATCCGATGATAGGGGGTGAGCGCGTCGATTGGCCGGCGGCACTCGATGCCGTCGCCGAAACGTTGAGCGCCACCGTCGCCGAGCATGGGCCGGATGCGGTGGCGCTCTATGGTTCGGGGCAATTGCTGACCGAAGACTATTACGTTGCCAACAAGCTGATGAAAGGTTTCATCGGCACGGCCAATATCGACACCAATTCGCGCCTGTGCATGGCGTCCTCGGTGGCCGGGCACAAGCGGGCTTTCGGGTCCGATACCGTGCCCGGAGCGTATGAAGATCTCGAACTGGCAGATCTTGTCGTGCTTGTCGGTTCCAACCTTGCCTGGTGCCATCCTATCTTGTTCCAACGGCTCAATGCCGCGCGCGAGGCCAATCGCGACATGCGCGTGGTGGTGATCGATCCCCGGCGGACCAATGCCGCCGAGGGTGCCGATTTGCACCTCTCTATCGCGCCGGATGGGGACGTGGCGCTGTTCCTTGGCCTGTTCTCGCACCTTGCCAATGCCGGAGCGTTCGACGCCCGCTATATCGGCGAACACACCATGGGCATTTCGGAAGCCCTGGATGCCGCCGAGGACTGGACGATAGCGCATGTGGCTCAGGCCACAGGGCTTGCAGCTGCCGATGTGGCACTGTTTTTCGACCTTTTCACCCAGACCGAAAAGGTCGTCACGGTCTATTCGCAAGGGGTGAACCAATCGACTTCGGGCACCGACAAGGTCAGCGCCATTCTCAACTGCCACCTCGCGACCGGCCGGATCGGACGGCCGGGCATGGGGCCGTTTTCGGTCACCGGCCAGCCCAATGCCATGGGCGGGCGCGAGGTGGGTGGACTCGCCAACATGCTGGCCGCGCATATGGATTTCGACAAGGCCGGTGATGTCGCTGCCTTTTGGAATGCGCCGCAAATTGCGCGCAAGCCGGGCCTCAAGGCGGTGGAGATGTTCGACGCGATTACGGACGGGCGCATTCGCGCCGTCTGGGTCATGGCGACAAATCCGTTGGTTTCACTTCCCGACGCCGACAGGGCACGCGCGGCGCTCGCCGCGTGCGAGACGGTGATCGTCTCGGACATGTTCGCTTCGACCGATACGGCGCGGCAGGCGGATATTTTCCTGCCGGCGGCGGGGTGGGGCGAGAAGTCGGGAAGCGTCACCAATTCCGAGCGCTGCATCTCGCGCCAGCGGGCCTTTCTGCCGGTGCCGGGGGAGGCGCGTCCGGATTGGTGGATCATCTGCGAAGTGGCCAGGCGCATGGGGTTTGCCGGGTTCGACTACGCCTCCCCGGCTGAAATCTTTGCCGAACATGCCCAATTGTCAGGACTCGGGAACCGTGGGAGCCGGGACTTCGACATCTCGGGCCTCGCCGATGGCGACTATGATGGGCTGCAGCCGGTTCAATGGCCGGTGCCGCGCAGAGGAAAGCGCGGGGGGCGGTTCTTTGCTGCGGGCGGGTTTTATACGCCTGACGGGAAGGCGCGGATCGTGCCGCTCAGCCCGCCACCGGCGAAATCGGCCGTTCCAGGTACGTTGATCCTCAATTCGGGCCGGGTGCGCGATCATTGGCATACCATGACGCGTACCGGTCGCGCGGCACGGCTCTCGGCGCATTTCGCGGAGCCGTTCGCGGAACTGCATCCTGACGATGCGGCGAAGTTCTCGATCCGGCGCACGCAATTGGTGCGGCTCGAGAACGGGCATGGCTCGGCCATTATGCGCGCCCTGGTCAGCGAGCGGCAGCAAAAGGGCAGCGTCTTCGTTCCCATGCACTGGACCGAGGAAACGTCGTCCTCGGGCCGGATCAACGCGCTGGTCGCACCGCGCACCGATCCACAGTCAGGGCAGCCGGGGCTTAAATCGGGGCGGGTCAGCCTCGCGCCGGTCGATGTAGCGCTCTACGGTTTCCTGGTCAGCGGGCGGCGTCCCGATTTTGAGACGGTGGACTATTGGGCGCTGGCTAAGGCCGAAGCGGGTTGGCGGGCCGAGATCGCAGTGTTCTCGCCGCAAACCAATATGATGACGCTCGCCCGCTCGCTGCTGGGTGTTTCCGAGGATGCGCCCGTCATCACAAACATCGATGCTCGGACCGGGCGGTTCAGCGCTGCGCATTTCGTTGGAGATGTGCTCTCCGGCGCTCTCTATCTTGCGCCCGACCCTGTGCTTGCGGCGCGGCAATGGGTGGTGTCGCAACTGGGACAGCGTCATGCCGATGCGCTGACGCGGGGCATGATCCTTTCGGGGCGTCCGGGCGCCGACCGGCCCGACCCCGGTCCGCTGGTCTGCTCGTGTTTCGGGGTGGGTGCCAACCAGATCGCGGAGGTCGTGGCGAGCGGCGAATGCGGCAGTGTCGATGCCGTCGGAGCGGTGCTCAAGGCTGGAACCAATTGCGGCTCGTGTCGCACGGAAATCAGGAGAATTGTCGATGCACATCGTCTCGCGGCAGCCGAGTGAGGCTGAACGCCCGCGCATGGGCGCCCTCGATTGCCTGCCGGTTTTCTTCGATCTCAAAGGCAAGCGCGTGCTGGTCGCCGGCGGAGAGGAACCGGCTGCATGGAAGGCCGAGCTGCTGGCGGCCGCCGGGGCGCAGGTTGAAGTCCATGCCGATCATCCCTGCGCCGACATGCAGGCTCTCGCGACGCGCGGCGCGGTGACGGTTGCAGAGAACCATTGGCGACATGCCCAATGGCAGGGCCTCGCGATGGCGGTCGGCGATTGTGAGGAGGAGGAAGCGGAAGCTTTCGTCGCGATGGCGCGCGAGCACGGCGTTCCGGTCAATGTCATCGACAAGCCCGAACACTGCCAGTTCCAGTTTGGCGCCATCGTCAACCGCTCGCCATTGGTGGTGGGCATCTCCACCAATGGGGCCGCGCCGATCCTGGGGCAGGCTGTGCGGCGGCGGATCGAGACGCTGCTGCCAGAGACGCTGAGCCAATGGGCGAGGCTGGCGCAGAAGCTGCGCGGGCAAGTGCTCGAACGGCTCAAGCCTGGAGCTGAGCGCCGCGCATTGTGGGAGCGATTTGCCGATCTGAGCTTTTCGGGCCAAGCGCCCGCAGGCGATGAACGAGCCTTGCTCGACGACGCTCGTGGGGCTCCGCAAGGCCGCGTGACGCTGGTGGGCGCGGGGCCTGGCGACGCCGAATATCTCACGATCAAGGCCGTCCGCGCCCTGCAATCGGCCGATGTGATCCTGTTCGATGATCTGGTTTCCGACGAGGTTCTGGAACTGGCACGCCGCGAGGCCAAGCGCATTCTGGTCGGCAAGCGCGCACGGCGCGAAAGCTGCCGGCAGGAAGATATCAACGCGTTGATGCTCGAGCTGGCCAGTAAAGGCCGGCATGTGGTTCGGCTCAAATCGGGCGATCCGATGCTGTTCGGGCGCGCCGGTGAAGAGATCGCCGCGCTGGCCGATCATGGGATACCGGTAACGGTGATCCCTGGAATCTCGGCCGCGTTCGCGTTGGCGGCGGAACTGGGCGTTTCGCTCACGCATCGCGATTGCGCGCAGTCGGTGCGTTTCGTAACCGGCCATGCGCGCGATGGGGAGTTGCCGCGCAATCTCGATTGGCGGGCCTTGGCCGACCCCGCGACGACCCATGTCTATTACATGTCGGGACGCACCGCGCCGCAGATTGCGGAAAACCTCATCGCCCATGGGATGGATGAGGACACGCCGGTCGTCGTGGCGACCAATGTCGGCCGGTCTGGCAAGGCCGTCATTCGCTGCACGCTGAGCCAATTGCCTGGCAAGATGGCGCGCCAGGAGTTTTCAGGTCCGGTGCTGACCGGCATCGGCAACGTGTTCGGGCAGGCGAAGGTTCGCTACGGCGTCCTGCACTGGCCGTCGGCCCATAGCTCGACGGTATCGCCCGCCGCAGCTCCAAGTTCCAGGCATTGGCCATCCGCGCATAAGGTCCAGGCTGAAGGCGTGGCGCCCGAGGCGGCAAGCGAGAGGCGTTCCAGAGGAGGCAGGTCTGGCGTATAGCTCCAGCCATCCTCGGAGCGGACAGCATTGTCGGGCAGGCCGATTCCGGCGCCCGAGCCTTGCACAGTCGCTTGCGTGATCGCCAGCTTCCCCTCCCGGACGATCCATTGCTCCTGCCAGAGCGTCCTTTCCACCGAATGGGTCCAGGAGAGACTGAAGGTGGTCGCCGCGAGCGCGATGATCTTTCCGCCCGCGGCGATGCACAGGCTCATGCCGCTTGTGCCCTACTGGCGGCGCGGGCCCGCCAGATCTGGAAGCCGACGAGCACCAGGCCGAGGGCAAAGCCGATCTCGTCGGTGAACGGCAGGGCAAGAATCAGCGTCACGCCAGCGGCGAGGAATAGCAGTCTTTCGACAAGGCCGGTCCTGACAAAGAGGAAACCGATCAGTCCCACACCCGAAAGCCCGATTCCCACGCAGGCCTTGAAGATGATGTAGGCCACTTCCACAGGATACCCGAACGCCTCGGCCATCCAGCCGCCGTCCTGGAGCATCAAGGAAGGTGTATAGACGGCCATGAACGGGATGACGAAGCCGGCCGCGGCGAGTTTGATCGCATTCAGTGAAATCTTGAGGCCGGTGGATTTGGCGATTGGCGCGGCGGCAAAGCAGGCCAGCGCCACGGGCGGCGTAAGGTCCGCCATGATGCCGAAATAGAAAACGAACATATGGCTGACCAAAAGCGGCACGCCCAATTCGAGCAGTGCCGGCCCGGCCAGCGACGAGGTGATGATGTAGTTGGGGATGGTCGGGATGCCCATGCCCAGGACGAGGCAGGTGACCATGGTGAGCACCAGCGAGAGGAACAAATTGTTCTCGCCGATGCCGATGATGGCGCTGATGAATGTTGAAGCGATGCCGGTGAGGGTGAGCGTGCCGATCACCACGCCCACCACGGCGCATGCCACGCCTACGGGAAGGGCGTTACGGGCGCCCTGAGCCAGCGCGTCACGGCAGATGGCGAGCGTTTCGCGTCCACCCTTGAAGAAGGCGCAGGCGGCGATGAGCCCAATGATGACCGCAAAGAGCAGGTTGACTCCGAACCATGTGAAGGAGGCGGCGGCAAGGCCGAGGGCGATCCAGAACACGACGCGGAAGGCGACGGGACCGATCTTGGCGGCAAGGGGGGTGCCCAGGATGAGAACGACGACGAGCGCAAGCCCCATGGTGCCCGCAAAGATCGGGGTGTAGCCGGCGAACAGCAGATAGATCAGCGCCGCCAGGGGGAGAATGAGCGGCCATTGCTCTTTGACCGCTTGCCAGGGGTTCGGAAGCTGGTCCTTGGACATGCCTTTAAGGCCAAGCTTGGCGGCCTCGAGCCGCACCATCCAGAAGCAGACGGCGAAGTAGAGCAGGGCCGGGATGATCGCGGCCTGGACGATGGAGGCGTAAGGCAGGTTGAGGGTCTCGGCCATAATGAAAGCGACCGCCCCCATCACCGGCGGCATGATCTGACCCCCCATCGAGGCGGTGGCCTCCACTCCGCCGGCGAAGGCGGAGCGATAGCCGAAGCGCTTCATAAGCGGAATGGTGAACTGGCCGGAGGCCACGACGTTCGCCACGCCCGAACCGGAAATGGTGCCCATCAGAGCCGAGGAGAGCACGGCCACCTGAGCCGGGCCGCCGCGCGTGCCGCCGACAAGGCCCAGGGCGAAATCGTTGAAGAGCTTGAGCATGCCGGCGCGTTCCAGGAACGCGGCAAAGACCACGAAAATGAAGATGTAGGCCGCCGAAACATAAACCGGTGTGCCGTAGATGCCTTCGGTGCCGAAGCCGAAATGCTCGACGATCAATTCGAAGCTGTAGCCGCGATGGATGAGCGGAGCTGGGAGGTGCTGGCCGAAGAAGCAATAGGCGAGAAAGATTGCCGCGATCACCGCAAGCGGCCAGCCGAGGATTCGGCGTGCGGCTTCGAACACCAGCACGACTGCCGTGGTGCCGACGACCAGATCCATTGTGGTGAGAAAACCGGTACGCCGGATGAGGTCGACATAGAAGACCCAGTTATAGACGCCGGTGAGAAAGCCCGCGACGCCCAGCGCCCAGAAGATGGCCTTGGTCAGCACGGTCTTGGCGATGAGATTGGCGACCAGGCCGAAAGTAAGGAGCAGGAGAAAACCCACGTGCATGGCGCGCACGACCTGGCTCGGCAACGAGCCGTAGGCGGCAGTCCACAGCGTAAAAAGGGCAAAGGCGATGGCGATCCCAAACGCGATTTTGCCGGGAATGCCCGTGCCAAATCCAGGGGGCAGGCCCTCGGCCGCTTCTTCTTCCGATTGGCGGGCAAGGGCGTCGGCCCGGACGTCACCGGTTTGGCTCATTTTCTCTTTCCTCCCAAAAAGAGCGGTGGTGCGACCCGCCCAATGTGGCGGATCGCACGGATGCGGTTGTTACTCGATGATGCCCTGTTCGCGGTAATAGCGTTCCGCGCCCGGATGCAGCGGGATCGGGAGACCTTCGACAGCCGCGTTGATGTCGATCGAGGCGGCGGCGCTGTGAGCCGCCTCCATGCGGTCGAGATTCTCGAACAGTAATTTGGTCATCTGATAGGCGGTTTCCTCGCTCACACCGTCATGGGTGACAAGTATGTTGCCGATGGCGGCGGTGGGGACGTCCTGCATCTGGCCGCGATACGTCCCGGCAGGGATAACGGCGGGGACATAGGGCGCGCCGATCGACTCCACGACTTCGGCGGGAATGGCCACGATGTTGATCTCGTGGGTTGCGGTCAGGTCCTGGATGAAAGCGACGCCGAGACCGGCCGATTGCAGCGTGGAATCGAGCTGGCGGTTTTTAATCAGCTCCGCCGATTCCGCGTAGGGCAGGTATTCGAGACGCCCGAGGTCGTCATAGCTCAGGCCAGCCGCTTCGAAGATGGCGCGGGCGTTGAGTTCGGTGCCCGAAGCCGGAGCGCCCACGGACATGGATCTGCCGGGCAGGTCTTCGAGGCTGACGATGCCCGATTGCGCATCGGCAACGATCTGCACGTAGTTGGGATAGATCGCGCCGATGGCCCGCAAACCTTCGAGCGGGCCGGGGAAGCCGGCTTCCTCGTTGCCTTCCCAGGCGAGCGCGACAGAGTCGCCAAGCGCAAAGGCGATTTCACCGCGGCCCTGGGCCAGCAGGTTGAGGTTTTCGACCGAGGCCTTGGTGGCCTGCACCTGGGTGCGGGCGCCCTCGATGCCGTCGGCATAGATTTCGCTCAGCGCGACGCCGAGCGGATAATATACGCCGGAGGTGCCGCCGGTGAGAACGTTGATGAACTCCTGGCTCTGTGCGGCCATGGGGGCAGCGGCCAGAGCAGTGCTCAGCAGGGCGGTCGCGCCGAGACGCGTGAAAAGTGCATTCATGGAATTCCTCCCAAAGGGTTGTGCGGCCCGCCATCTCCTCGCGGCGCGCCCAAGCCCTATTGTGCAATCGTCATGCCAATCATGAACAGCAGAAAATACGGCCTGTTTCCGGTATGACTTGGCGGATTTCTGCCAGCTTCCCAATTACGCGAGCGGAAATTCGCCAGATTCTGCTATGGCCCGCAGCCGATAGCGGACGATTTTCTCGTTGAGCGTTCGCCGTGGCACTCCCAGGAGCAAGGCGGCGCGGGCGCTCGACCCCTCAGCTTGATCGAGGGCGCGGGCGATGACGCCCGCTTCAAATCGCGCGACCTGCTCGGGCAGGCTGGGCGCGCCTCCCTCTTCCGGTGAAGTGGCGCTGTCGATGCCGATCACCGTGCGCTCGGCAAAGGCCTTCAGCTCGCGGACATTGCCCGGCCAGGGGCGGGATTCGAGTTCAGCCAAGGCCGCCGGAGAGAGCTCGCGCAACGGCAGGCCGAAGCGCTCGGCGGCGCGGCGCGCGAAGACCGAATGGAGCAGCCCGATATCCTCGCGCCGCCCGCGCAGCGGGGGAAGCGCTAGATCGACGGTGGCCAGCCGGAAATAGAGGTCGGAACGGAAACGGCCGGCCTCGCTTTCGGCGCGCAGGTCGGTCTTGGTGGCGGCAATGAAGCGGACATCGATAGGGATCTGGCGGTTGGAGCCCAAGGGTTCGACCACCCGCTCCTGGATGACGCGCAACACCTTGGCCTGCAACGCGAGCGGCATGGATTCGATCTCGTCGAGAAACACCGTGCCGCCCGAGGCGAACACCAGCTTGCCCTCGCGCGCCGCGCCGGCGCCGGTATAGGCGCCCTTCTCATGGCCGAAGAGTTCGCTCTCGAAGATGGTTTCGGGGATGGCAGCGCAGTTGATGGCGACGAAATTGCCCGATCGGCGGCGGCCGAAATCATGCAGCGCGCGGGCGGCGACTTCCTTGCCGGTGCCGGTTTCGCCGGTGATCAGGATATCGACCTCGATATCGGCGAGATGGAGTATGGAGCGGCGGATATGCGCCATGGCGGGCGAGATGCCGATCATGCGCGCTTCGATATCGTCCGGCTGATGTTTAAGGCGTGAAATCTCGCGCTTGAGGCGGCGCTTTTCGACGGCGTTGTCGAGGATCGAAACCAGTTGTTCGGCGTCATAGGGTTTTTCGAGGAAGTGGTATGCGCCGGCGCGCATGGCCTCCACCGCCACGGGCACGTCGCCATGACCGGTGAGCAGGATCACCGGAAGGTCGGGATCGGCCTTTTGCAGGCGCTCGAGAAGTTCGAGGCCGGACAGCTTGGGCATGCGGATATCGCTGACCACGCATTCGCAGCCGTCGGTATCGATTGCCGCAAGCGCGGCGAGAGGATCGGTGTGGGTTTCCACAGCGAAACCGGACACATCGAGCCAATCGGCCGCTGCGGCGCAAAGGTCCGGTTCGTCATCGATGAATACCACGCGGCCCCGGCTCATGAGGTGCGCTCCAGGGGTTGATGTGCCGCAAGGGGCAGGGAGACGGTGGTGAGGGTGCCTCCACCCACGGCAGGGGCGAAGGAAAGCGTTCCGCCGTAATCCTCGAGAATGGCGCGCGAAATGGAGAGGCCGAGGCCCAGGCCTTCGCCGGTCTTCTTGGTGGTGAAGAACGGTTCGGTGATCTTTTCAGCAATCTCCTCGGGAATGCCGGGGCCGGAATCCACGATCTCGACGAGTGCACGATCTGCCCCTGAACAGATGGAAATCGCGACGGTGGAATTGCCCAGGGTTGCCGTCGCGTCTATGGCATTGAGCAGGAGGTTGATCAGTACCTGTTCAATGCGCACGGCATTCACGGCAACCAGCACATGATCCGCTTCGGGTGAGAACCGGATTTCGACCGCTTGCTCCCTTGCCTGTGGGGCGACGATCTCGATGGCAGCGTTGACCGATGCCGCAAGGGAGATCGGATCGGTGGGCAGGGCCTGGGTGCGTGAGGAGAAGCTTTTCAAATGCTTGACCGTCCTTTGCATGCGCCTGAGCAGCGCGCGGCCGGTCTGGATCGAAGACTGGACCTTGGCCGCTCCCTCCTTTTGCGCATGCATGCCGGCGGCTGCAAGGGTGGTGTCGAGGGCCGAAAGCGGCTGGCTCACCTCATGGACGATCGCTGCCGACATCCGGCCCAGCGCGGCGAGCTTGGCGGCATGGATGAGGCTGTCCTGGGTTTCGCGCAGCTCGGCGGTGCGCTCGGCCACCCGGCGCTCGAGTACGGCGTTCTGCTCCAGTTTCCAGCGCGTCAACTGCCGGCGTTGATACGCGTAGAGCCCGATGAGGATACAAAGGAGCGACAGCAGGCCGACAAGCACCGCCACCAGTCGTGCCTCATCGGCCACGGGAGCGGTGGGCTGGGCGGTGAACAATTGCCAGCCTTGCGGCTCGATGCGGATGGTGCTGAGGGCGAGGGAGTGGTTCTCGTCCTCGATGAAAACCTGCTGGCTCGAACCGAACCCCGCTTCGACCAGCGGCGCACGGGCGGCGACGTCGATGGCGTCATATCGCCGTTCCTGGTCGATCAGCTGGCGATCGTGGGCGGCAAGCGGATGCAGCGGACGATATTTCCAATCCACGATACCGGAAAGGAAGACGACGCCGGCGTCGTCGGCAAGGCCGGTCATTTCGCCTGCCCGCGCCCAGGCCTGCTCAAGCGGTGCCATATCGACCTTGACGACGACCACGCCGAGCGGACCTTGCGGTCCGTCGATCCGGGCGGAGAGGAAATAGCCCGGCACGCCGGTGGTCACGCCCACTGCGTAGTACGAGCCCTCGCAATCGGCGAGCGCTTCTCCGAAATAGGGGCGGAAACTGTAATTGTGGCCCACAAAGGAGGTCGGCAGGTTCCAGTTCGAGGATGCGAGCGTCAGCCCGTCCGTATCGATGACATAGGCGACGTCGGCCAGCGAATGGCTGGTCACGGTTTCGAGATAGGCGTTAGCGAGCCGAACCGTTTCGGGGGTGGGCTCGGAGAGCAGTTCGAGTATGCGTTCGTCTTCGCCGAGCACTTCGGGGAGATAGCCGAACCGCTCGATTTCGCTTTCCACCGAGCGCTGCGTCACCGTCAGCCGGTCGCGCAGTTGCCCGCTCAACCGGTCGATGCCGGCGCGGTAGGAGAGGGTATAGGCGAGCGCCGCCAGCGCGCACACCAGCGCGACCGCCGCCAAGGCGACGGCGATCCTGCGCAACGAAAATGCCTTCAAGCCCGACAGCCTCGGTTCTCCTCCACGATCGGCCCGCGATCATGGCGTAACCGATGCGGCGTGACAACGGCGAAGGCGGCTTGCGCAAGCGCGGCGGCTGTTGCCACTCTTGGGTGATTGCAAACGGGCGAGATCAGATGAGCAATATCTTGTATGTCATGGCAGCCGATGCCGAATATGGGGCGAACCTGAGGGCGCGGATCAAGCCCTTGATGACCGGCATCGGGCCGGTCGAGGCGGCGGTGGCGGTGACCCGTGCCCTGGCGGAAGCGCAGGTTGCGGGCAGCTTGCCCGATATCGTCGTCTCCCTGGGCTCGGCGGGATCGGCAATGCTGGAACACGCCGGGGTCTATCAGGCTTCCTCGGTTTCCTACCGCGATATGGATGCGAGCGCCCTGGGGTTTCCACGCGGCGTTACCCCGTTTCTCGATCTGGAGGCGGAGATCGCGCTTTATCCGCGAATCGCGGGCCTGACGCCGGCTCGGCTTTCCACCGGCGGCAATGTGGTTTCCGGCGCGGCCTATGCGGAAATCGACGCCGACATGGTGGACATGGAGTCCTTTGCCATCCTGCGCGCCTGCCAGAGTTTCGGCGTTCCGTTGATCGTGCTGCGCGGGATATCGGATGGCGCGACCGAACTCGCCGGGATTTTGGACTGGACGCGTGATCTCGGGATCATCGATGAAAAGCTCGCCCATGCCGTCGATCTTATTGAGGCCCAGATCGCAACGCTTTTATAGCAACCAACTCGGGCGGGGCTTCATTGACCTGCCACATCCTCCAAGCAATGATTGTTTCATGATCTCTATTGCGTCCTACAACATCCGCAAGAGCGTGGGCACCGATTGGCGGCGCGACCCCGGCCGCATTCTCGATATCCTCAACGAGGTCAATGCCGATGTGGTGGCGCTGCAAGAGGTGGACCGGCGGTTCGGAAGCCGGTCGGCTTCGCTCTCGCCCGAGATGATCGTCGAGCGCACGGATTATGAGGCGATCAGCTTCGGGGTTCGTGAACAAAGCCTCGGCTGGCACGGCAACACCATTCTCTATCGGCGCGGCATTACCGTGCTCGATACGATGACCCTGACGCTGCCCGCGCTCGAGCCGCGCGGCGCGGTGCTCGCCGACCTGCAGATCGGCGCCGAGCGGTTACGCGTCATCGGCCTGCATCTTGGGCTCGTCGATCTTTGGCGACGGCGGCAGGCGCAATCGGTGCTCAATCAGCTCGACGTGCTCGACGAGGCGCTGCCGACGGTGATCATGGGCGACCTCAACCAGTGGACGACCGAGGGCGGCTGTCTTTCCCATTTCGCTGAAAACCACAGGGTCATCGCTCCGGGCCCGAGTTTTCATTCTTCGCGCCCGATGCTCAATTTCGACCGGATCATCACGACGATGGATATCGAGGTAGCGGCGTCGGGCGTGCACACCTCCGAGATGGCCCGCAAGGGATCGGACCATTTGCCGGTCTGGGCCCGTATCCGCATTGATTCCGCGGCCAAGGCCATGGCGCAATCGGCCTAGAGGGGCCTTGCATCGGGCGAGGTTTTTCGCCACATCTCGCCCGTTCTTTTCCAGCTTCCACGGATATCCATGCCCGCCCCGCTTCTTGCCCTGCAATCGATCCGCCTTGTCATGGGCAGCGCCCCGCTGCTCGAGGGGGCCGAACTTTCGGTCGCCCCAGGAGACAAGATCGCGCTGGTGGGGCGCAACGGGTCGGGCAAGTCGACGCTGCTCAAGATCGCCGCGGGGATCATCGAGCCCGATGCGGGCGAGCGGTTCTTCCAGCCCGGCGCGACGGTCAGGTATCTGCCCCAGGAGCCCGATCTTTCGGGGTTCGAAACGACGCTGGCCTATGTGGAAGCCGGGCTCGAAGGGGCCGACGAGCCGTTCCGTGCGCAATATCTGCTCGAACAGCTCGGGCTCACCGGCAAGGAAAAGCCCGGGTCGCTCTCGGGCGGGGAGGCAAGGCGTGCGGCGCTGGCGCGGGTGCTTGCCCCCGAACCCGATATCGTCTTGCTCGACGAGCCGACCAACCATCTCGACCTGCCGGCCATCGAGTGGCTGGAAGAGGAGCTGAAATCGCTGCGCTCGGCATTGGTGTTGATCAGCCACGACCGGCGGTTCCTCTCCGATCTCACGCGTTCGACGGTCTGGATCGATCGCGGGCAGACCCGGCGCATCGATCAGGGCTTTGGGGGGTTTGAAGCCTGGCGCGACGATTTCCTCGAACAGGAGGAAAAGGAACAGCACAAGCTGGCGCGCAAGATCGCTGCCGAGGAGCATTGGGTGCGCTATGGCGTCACCGCGCGGCGCAAGCGCAATGTGCGCCGCATGGACCTACTTGCCGGCCTGCGCCAGCAGGTGCGCGACTATCGCGGACCGCAGGGCAATGTGAAAATGACCGTGACCGAGGGCCGGACCTCGGGCACCATGGTGGTCGAGGCCGAAGACATCTCGAAAGCTTTCGGCGACCGTACCGTGGTCAGGAACTTTTCAACGCGCATCCTGCGCGGCAGCCGCGTGGGCATCGTGGGGCCGAACGGGGCGGGCAAGACGACGCTGATCCGCATGCTTACCGGCAATCTCGAGCCGGATACAGGCAGCGTCCGGCTCGGCACGCGGCTCGAACTCGCGGTTCTCGACCAGCGCCGCGCCTCTCTCGACCCGGATGCCACGCTCAAGGACGTGCTGACCGGCGGGGGCAGCGACACGCTGACCATCAATGGCGAGCCCAAGCACGTCATCGGCTACATGAAGGAGTTTCTCTTCACCCCCGAACAGGCGCGCACGGCGGTGAGCAAGCTCTCTGGCGGCGAGCGCAATCGGCTGACTTTGGCCCGTGCGCTGGCACTGCCCTCCAACGTCCTGGTGCTGGACGAACCCACGAACGACCTCGACCTCGAAACCCTCGACCTGCTCGAAGAGATGATCGCCGACTATGCCGGTACGGTCATCGTCGTGAGTCACGACCGCGATTTTCTCGACAAGGTGGCGAGTTCGATCATCGTGGCGGAGGAAGACGGGGTGTGGACCGAATATGCCGGCGGCTATTCGGACATGGTCGCCCAGCGCGGAGCGGGTGTTTCGGCCCGAAAGGTCGAAAAACCGGCTGCGGCGGCAAAGGAAAGGCCCGCCGCACAACCGCAGGTGCAGCAGCAGAAGCGGAAACTTTCGTTCAAGGAAAAACACGCACTCGAAACGCTGCCCAAAGAGATGGATGCGCTACGCGGAAAAATCGCAAAGCTACAGGCCAAGCTCGACGATCCCGGTCTTTACGCCCGCGACCCCAAGGGGTTCGAAACCGCGACATCCGACTTCGTTGCCGCGCAGCAGGCGTTGGCCGAAATGGAGGACCGCTGGCTGGAACTCGAAATGCTGCGCGAGGAACTCGAAGGTTGATCGCCGGTCACAAATCTGCGAGCAGGGAACGTCATTACTCAATTGTAAACCATCGCGATTGCTAGATGCCCGGGAAAGACCGGCGCACTCCGAAAGACCCGGATTCTCGGGCTTCCTGGGAGGGCCTGGGCAATGGCGGCGACATCCGCGAACATTCCCGTCGGGGCAAAACATGTGATGCCGATCGGCAACAGAGCACCCTCTGTGCACCAACGAGGGCGGAACAATGTCGAGCCCGCCATATTTCACACAGCGCGCCGGAAACGCTAGCCAGAAGAAGACAGATGACCACAGCCACCCCAATTCTCCCCCGCCGCCAGTTCCTCGCCGGGGCCGCCAGCCTTTCGGCGCTGGCGCTCGCCGGATGCTCGAGCACAACGAGCCAACCCGCGGCTCCCGCCACGCCGCAGTTCGATCCGTTCTACGTCAACATGTACAGCGGCGTCTGGGATGGCGAGCATTATGTTCCTGCCGTCGACCTGCGCTATGTCGATCCCGCCTACTATCGGCGCGTGGTTCCCGATCCCACCGGAGAGCGGCCCGGCACCATCTATATCGATACCGCCGCGCACTATCTCTATCACGTTCGTGAAGGTGGGCAGGCCGTGCGCTATGGCGTAGGTCTTGGGCGCGAGGGCTTTGGCTGGTCGGGGCGCGGCGTGATCCAGTTCAAGCGCGAATGGCCCACCTGGACGCCCCCCGCCGCCATGATCGAACGCGAACCTCATCTCGAAGAATGGCGCCACGGTCAGCCCGGCGGCATCGACAACCCGCTCGGCGCCCGCGCCCTCTATATTTTCCAGAACGGACGTGACACGCTGTACCGCGTGCATGGCACCCCTGAGCCCTGGACTATCGGCAACAACGTTTCGTCCGGTTGCGTGCGGCTGATGAACCAGGACATCATGGATCTTTACGACCGCGTGGCCTCGGGTTCGACCCTGATCGTCGCCTGACCGATTTTCACATTTGCGCTTGATGCACCCGTCCGGTAGCACCGGGCGGGTTTTGAGTTTGGAGCAGGCCATGCGGACGTTCGACGTGCTGGTGATCGGAGCGGGCGCCGCGGGCATGATGTGCGCGGCCACGGCAGGCCAGCGCGGACGTTCCGTCCTCGTGGTCGACCATGCGGAAGCAGCGGGAAAGAAGATCCGCATTTCGGGGGGAGGGCGGTGCAATTTCACCAATCTCCACACTGCTCCACAGAGCTTTCTTTCCGGCAACCCGAAATTTGCGATCTCCGCGCTCAAGCGCTACCGGCCGGCGGATTTCATCGCCCTGGTGGAGCGCTACGGGATCGCCTATCACGAAAAGACGCTCGGTCAGCTCTTTTGCGACGGCTCGGCGCAGCAGATCATCGACATGCTGCTGGCGGAGATGGGCAAGGGGAGAGCGACGCTGGCGCTGCAAACGAGCGTCGAGGCGATAGAACCGGGTGCCGACGGTTTCCGCGTCCGGCTCACCAGCGGCCTGGTATTTGCCCGCTCGCTGATCGTCGCGACGGGCG
This sequence comes from Pelagibacterium sp. 26DY04, assembly GCF_031202305.1. Taxonomy (NCBI): domain Bacteria; kingdom Pseudomonadati; phylum Pseudomonadota; class Alphaproteobacteria; order Hyphomicrobiales; family Devosiaceae; genus Pelagibacterium; species Pelagibacterium sp. 26DY04. Next base: position 2,663,814 of record NZ_CP101731.1, on the reverse strand, counting down.
GCAAATCCATCCCCAAGATGGGAGCGACCGGCTTTGCCTATAAGGTGGCCGAGCAGTTCGGCGTACCGGTTACCGAAACGCGTCCCGCCCTGGTGCCGCTGACCTTCGAGCCGAAGATGCTGGAGAGCCTGCGCCCTTTGGCGGGTGTTTCGCTGGACGCAAATGTGCGCTCGGGCAAGACAAGCTTCAGGGAAGGCCTGCTCTTTACCCATCGCGGGTTGAGCGGCCCATCCATCCTGCAGATTTCCTCCTATTGGCGGGAGGGCGAGCCGATCACCGTCGATCTGGCTCCGGCAATCGATATCGAGCAGTGGATATCGGAGGCGCGGGCAAGGAGCGGGCGGCAGTCCGTGGTCACCGCGCTTGCGGAAATCCTGCCGCGCCGGGTGGCCGAGCTTGTGGCATCCGAAGCGCGGCTATCGGGCAATCTCGCCGATCTCGATCGCAAGGCCATGGCGCGGCTGATTGCCGGCGTCTCGGCCTGGCAGGTAAAGCCCGTCGGCACCGAGGGGTACAGGACAGCAGAGGTGACGCTTGGCGGGATCGATACCGCGGCTCTGCAATCGTCGGACATGCAGGTCAAGTCGGTGCCGGGCCTGTATTTCATCGGCGAGGCCGTGGACGTCACCGGGTGGCTGGGCGGATACAATTTCCAATGGGCCTGGGCATCGGGACGCGCTGCGGGACTCGCGATTTAGCTGCGGGCGAAGACCGGATAGGTGTGGCCGGCAATGTTGGCGAGATGCAGTTGGGCGCTCGAGGGCGACAGATGGCTCGAGGCAAAGGCGTAGCCTGCGACCGCCAAGGCGATGATCGCCACCCAGCCGATGACGAAGCCTCGCCTGTTGTAGCCTTTGATCGGAGCCGTGGAGGCCGAGTAGGCTGAACGGCGGGGAAGGGCTGAAAGGCTCATGAGCATCACTCCGCAAAGCATGCCCCCAACGACAATATTCTTGCTTTCCGAATGTGCCGGCTCAAAGGCGCAAACGTGCCGACGCGGTGGCATTGCTGACACATTTTCAGCCGGTGCGGTGCGAAGGCACAGTCTTAAGAAACGGCCAAAGGCCCGATAACGTTCCGAAGCCCCGGATTCTGGGGATTTTCGTTTCTCCAGCGGAACCAAGCAGACAAGGTGGCGTTCTCAGGCCATGACGGCCGGAGTGCCGATCGGTGCAGAGGTTTTGCATCGCGGTTCTGGCCTGAGAACTTGAAACAAGCGATTTCAGGAGAAACCTTATGTATCGCAAGCTTCTTGCCTCGACCGCGCTGGCCTTGGTCGTCACCGGCGGCGCGTATGCTCAGGAAATGGCCCCGGCCGATCCGGCCATGGCCCCTGCAGACCCGATGATGGAAACCCCGGCTGCCGCCCCTGCCGAGGCTCCCGAGCAGGAGTTGGTGACGGCTGAGGAAACCGGCATCAACGCCGATGGCTGGCTGGCAACCGAAATTATTGGCGAAACCATCTATAATTCCACCGGCGATGACGCCGAAGCTATCGGCGATGTCAACGACTTCGTCCTCGACCAGAATGGCGAAATCGGTGCCGTCGTGGTCGGCGTCGGCGGTTTCCTCGGCATCGGTCAGAAGAACGTCGCCATCAATTGGGATGAGCTTGAGCTTGCCCAGGATATGGACGGCAACAACCGTCTTGTCGCTGCCATGACCCGCGAGCAGCTCGAGGCGGCCGCCGAATTCAACCGCGAAGAATGGCTCGCCAGCGAATCCAACAATGCCGATGCTGCTGCTCCCGCCGGCGATGCAATGGCCCCGGCCGCTCCGGCTGGTGACGCGATGGCCCCTGCGGCTCCCGCCGGCGACGCGATGGCACCCGCCGCTCCCGCTGGTGATGCCATGGCTCCTGCCGAGGAAGCGCCGGCTGATGACGCTGCTGCGACTGAGGAAGCCCCGGCCGACGATGCCGCCGCGACCGAGGAAGCTCCGGCCGATGACGCCGCTGCCGCTGAGGAAGCACCGGCCGATGATGCCATCGCGACCGAGGAAGCCCCGGCTGATGACGCGGCTGATGCCGCCGCTGCCGGTGCTGCTGGTGGCGCTGCCGCTGGTGCTGCCGCCGCCGCCGCGACCGAAGAAGCTCCGGCGGATGATGCCGCCGCGACCGAGGAAGCCCCGGCCGATGATGCCGCTGCGACCGAGGAAGCCCCGGCCGACGATGCCGCTGCGGCGCCGGCCATGGACTTCGACAGCTTCGAGCAGGTCGCTGCTGCCGATATTTCGGCCGACGAACTCACCGGCACTGCCGTCTATGGCGCGGGCGACGAGGAGATCGGCTCGATCGGGGATATCCTGCTCTCCGAGGACGGCCAGGTTGAAGCCGTGATTATCGACTTTGGCGGCTTCCTGGGCATTGGCACCAAGCCGGTTGCCGTGTCCTTCGACAACCTTTCGTTCCTGCGGGATGAAAACGGCGGCTTGCTGCTCCGCACTTCACTGACCGCCGAGCAGCTCGAGGCGGCTCCCGAATACAACGAGGAGGCCTATACCACCTCGCCGGAAGAAAACACGCTGATCGTCGAATAAGACGTTTTCAGACCATCGATGAAAGGGCCGGCATCCAAGCCGGCCCTTTTGTCATGGGCGCCACTCTCTGCGTTACGCTGCGGAACGCGGACGATGCGGTGGGCATTGCTCTTTAAAGGAGAGATGCCATGAGCGAGGACAAGAACGTATCCGTCTATTTCGATGCCGGTGCCATCGCCCGCACCCCCAGCGAGATTGCCAATGACCCGACCTTGTCGAACGCACGCAAGATCGAATTGCTCAAGAGCATGAAGGAGCATCATGCCGCTCCCGAGGACAGGGGGGTGCTGAGGGATGCCGATCTTGAACTCGAGAAGCTTCTCGAACTCAACTCCCTTGCCCACGAACACTGAGCAGGGCGCCGTCACGAGAATGGGGCCGATCCTTTGGGATCGGCCCCACATCTGTGTAACGAGGTGGCTTTTTCTCACTCGTCTTCGTCGTCGTGGCCTGTCGTGCTGAGATACCAGCCTGCCGCCAGGGCCGCGATGGCTGGAAGAAGGAGCGGTCCACGGACGCGAGACACGATGCGGATGGCCGTGGTCGCAAGCGAGACCGATGAGGCGAGCAGGGCCGTGTTGGCCGCCGCTCGCTGGTTCTCGCGCTTTTTCTTGCGGCCCCGGCCGATGGCGATCGCCAGCGCGATGCCGGCAATGGCGAGGAACCCGGCGCCCATCAGCAGGGCCGCCGCCAGGGTGCTGGTCACTTGGGCCAGCCAGATATAGAGGGCCGCCACGAGAAAGCCCGCCCCCGTCAGGCCGACCAGGACGATTGCGGCATAAAGAACCACGGACTGTCCCACCGAACGAACAGCGGTGCTTGCCCGGTTTGCCGCCGCGGCAAAAGGTGCGGTCAGCGCCATGGCGCTGCTCCTAAAGGATCTTCGAAAGGACGTATCCGATGCCGGCAGCGACCAGCACCGAGGAAATCGGCTTTTCGCGGATGATCGACTTGAGTTCGCTTTCGGCAGACTCAAAGCTGTCCTGAACGGTTTCGATCGCTTCTTCGCCCTGTTTTTCGACGCGCCGGCGAATCCGACGCGCTTCGGACTTGGCTTCGTTGGTCCGGTATTTGACGATATCGCCCAGCGTCGCGGTTATCGCCGCCACGTCCTCGCGTAGCGCAGCGATTTCGGCGTCGAGATCCTTGGCCGGATCTCGAGCATCCTTGATCTGGTCGGAGAGCTTTTCGGTTTCGGAGGTGGTACGGGCAGTGGATGATGCGGCGCGGGCCATTGAATGGCCTCCCATGTTTGCGTTGAACCCGTACCCTAACGTAAAGCAAAAAAAGAAGTTCCGGAGCCATAGCCCCGGAACCTTTCGATTTCTTCCATATCAGATGCGGTCAGGCGGCGCTGGAGGAGGTGAGGTTCATAACGCCCACCGCCACCGCGTCGGGACCGAATTCGCCATCGCCCTCGAGCTTGAGGATCGTGGCGAGCTGGGTGCGGGCGCGGCTCACGCGGCTCTTGATGGTGCCCACCGCGCAATCACAGATTTCGGCCGCTTCCTCGTAGGAAAAGCCGGACGCGCCAACCAGGATCAGAGCTTCGCGCTGGTCTTCGGGGAGCTGGTTGACCGCCTTCTTGAAGTCTTCCATGTCCAGCTTGCCGACCTGCTCGGGATGGCTCGAAAGCCGTTCGGCCATTGCCCCTTCGGGATCGGCAACCTCACGCTTGCGCTTTCGCATCTGGCTATAGAATTCATTGCGCAGAATGGTGAAGAGCCAGCCTTTGAGGTTGGTGCCCGGGGTGAAGGACGAGCGCTTGTCCCAGGCGCGGACCAGCGTTTCCTGAACCAGGTCGTCAGCCTTATCGGCCGCGCCGACCAGAGACATGGCGAAGGCACGCAGATTAGGGATGACAGCGAGAAGTTCGGCGCGGAAATCGTACTCAGCCATTTTCCGCTCCTTATTTCGACTTCGATTTGTCTTCGTCTTCTCCGAGCTTGCCAAGCAACTCCAGAAGACGATCCGGCACGGGCTCGGCGACGACGTCGTCGTAGAGCTCACGCAGCTTCAGGCCGATGAAGGCCTGCGAATCCGCACTGAGGCTGGGCTTGGACGTTTCGGGCGCGTCGTCTTCCTGATCCCTGGCCATATCTTTACTGCTGAGTTGCGTCACGTTTTACCCCACAAAGCGTCAGAAGTCATTGGCCCCGGAAACGTCAGGCAGCAAAAAAAGTTCCAGTGGGCGGGGAACTTTTTGCGTAAGGTGCCGTTAACCGGCGATTGTCGTTGCCTGCGCGTTCTGTCAGGCGACTATGCGAGGGAGCCTACCTATGAATCTTGCTGAGTTAATTGCGCCGCACATTCCTTATCTGAGACGTTTTGCGCGCTCATTGACCGGAAGCCAATCCAGCGGCGATGCCTATGTTTCAGCCACGCTCGAAGCGCTCGTTGCGGATCGATCCATTTTTCCGACCAATCTCGACTCCAAGGTCGCTCTTTACAAAGTCTTTTCCCAGCTTTGGCGTTCCGTAGACATTAACCTCAGCGAGTTGCCTCCGGCAGCCGATGCCTGGGAAGAACAGGCGCGCCGCAGCCTTCGGGCCATCGCGCCGCTGCCGCGCCAGGCCTTCCTTCTCATTGCTGTCGAGCGCTTTTCCAACGAGGAAGGCGCGGAAATTCTTGGGGTAGGCGAAGCCGAATTCGCCGAACTGATCGAAACCGCTTCGGTGGAGATGGCCCAGCAGGTCGCCACCAGCGTCCTCATCATCGAAGACGAGCCGCTGATTGCCATGGACATCGAGCAGATGGTTGAATCGCTCGGCCATACGGTGACAGGTGTGGCACGGACGCACAAGGAAGCCATCGAACTCTTCAACCAGCGCCGTCCCGGCCTGGTGCTCGCAGATATCCAGCTTGCCGATGGCAGCTCGGGCATTGATGCGGTCAACGACATGCTGCGCTCGGCCAGCGTTCCGGTGATCTTCATCACGGCGTTCCCCGAGCGGCTTCTCACGGGCGAACGCCCGGAACCTGCCTTCCTCGTCACCAAGCCTTTCCAGCCCGACATGGTCAAGGCCCTGGTCAGCCAGGTGTTGTTCTTCTCCGAGCAGATGGAGCAGGCGGCATAAATCGATACTGCATCGGAACCGCCGCCGCTCCGGGGTCGTTCTCCCTTTTGATCAAGTACTTACGGGAGTTCGCGCCATGCTAGGATGGGCACTTGCATTTCTGGTCATCGCCATTATTGCCGGAATCCTCGGATTCGGCGGAATAGCAGGGGCGGCGTCGTCCATCGCGCAGATTCTATTCTTTGTTTTTCTCATCGCAATGGTTATTGGTCTGGTCATGGGCCTCGCGCGGAGGGCACGCTGAATAGGGTCCCTTGCATTGAGGCTATGGAACCGCAATTGCGCAGTTCGAGCAGGACTCGTGAAACACACAGATAATCATGCGTCACCTATGAAGGGTCAGGAAAACGGAAAGTCGGGCGGGGGCAATCTTGAAGGCTCCCGCCGCCTTGCATTCGCCATGCGCGCGCTGAGCCGCACGCCCGTTTCCCTGAGCTACCAGAACCGGGACCTGCTCTATGAGTGGGTGGAAAACCTGCCGCGCGGCATCGAAGCCGTTGATGTCCTGGGCCATTCCGACGCCGATTTCCTGCCTCGCCTAGCGGCCGAACGGCTGCGCGCAACCAAACTGCATGTCATTGAAACGCGGGACCCGCAGCGCTTCGAATTGCCCGTCAATATCGGAGGAGAGGTGCGCTGGTACGATATCTGGGTCGATCCCGATATCGATTCCAGCGGATCGGCGATGGGGGTCTATTCCACCATCATCGATATCAGCGCCCAAAAGCGGCGCGAAGTTCAGCTCAAGAACCTGCTGCGCGAGGTAAGCCACCGTTCGCGCAATCTTCTAGCCATCGTGCTTTCGCTGGCCTCGCAGACGGCTCGCAGCTCGGCCTCCATTCCCGCCTTCGTCACCGCCTTTTCCGGCCGGCTGCAGGCCATCGCCCGGGCGCAGGATCTGGTCACCGACCGTGATTGGCAGGGGGCCCTTTTGAGCGATCTCATTTCGCGCCAGATCGCGCTGTTTCACCGCGACAATGCCTTGCCCGTGGAACTGAGCGGAGACGATCTCGTCGTGTCTCCCAATGCCGCGCTCTATCTCGGCCTCGCCATCCACGAACTTGCCGCCAACGCGGTGCGCAATGGACAATTGTCTCCTGAGAGCGGGTCCATACAGGTGGGCTTCAGCCTTCACCCTCGCAGCGATGGCGGACGCAATCTTGTGGTCACCTGGAACGAGCGGGTGGGCAACAGCCATGCGGCCGAGCAGGTCGAGCCCTTGACGCGCAAGTTTCTTGAAAGCGTCGTTCCGCTGGCCGTCGACGGCACGGGCGAACTGGCTGTGAGCCCGCGCGGCGTCGATTACACGCTGCGCATAGACGGCGCTCACATTACCTGAGGACACTCCGGAATAAGGAAAGGCCGGAATGCCGTGGGCATATCCGACCTTTCTGTAGCGAAACGCTTGGGGGAAACGCTTCGCATGGCCGTTAAATGCGGGGGGCGTACTTTGGTTCCGGTGCGCCATAAAAAAAGAGGATCGCCGGGCAGCAATCCTCTTTAGGGTCAGGGCTTGGCACGATGAAGGTAGGGGCGCCTCCATCGGCTGCATATAAAACGTGGTGGCGAGCGCGAGGTTCCCCGCCTTTGCATTTTTTTGTTTCTTCATACTGGGGGTGCATGCTCCCCATTCCTCGTAAAGGCTGGAAAGCGGCCGACGCTCGTGCAACACTCCGCTTCTCTGAGGGGAGGAACAGACATGAACCATGGGTTGCGACATGCCGCAAAAACCGATCGTTTACGACGCTCCCACGCCTCAGCCTCGTGCCACTGATCCGGAAACCCTGCGCAACGAAATTCTGGAGAAGCTGACCTATTCGGTCGGCAAGGACCCGATCGTCGCGCGTAATACCGACTGGCTCACCGCCACCATTCTCACGGTGCGGGACCGGATCATCGATCAGTGGATGGAATCCAGCCGCGACACCTGGCGCACCTCGAAAAAGCGGGTGTACTACCTCAGCCTCGAATTCCTGATCGGGCGGCTGATGCGCGATGCCATCTCCAATCTGGGGATGATGGACGCGGTGCGCGAAGCGCTCGCCTCTTTCAATGTGGATATCGACGAGCTGATCGAGCGCGAGCCCGATGCGGCGCTGGGTAATGGCGGACTTGGGCGCCTCGCGGCCTGTTTCCTGGAATCGATGTCGACGCTCAATGTGCCTGCCCATGGCTATGGCATTCGCTATGTCCACGGGCTGTTCCGCCAGGAAATGAGCGACGGCTGGCAGGTCGAGCTGCCGGAAAACTGGCTCGCCCACGGCAATCCCTGGGAGTTCGAGCGCCGCGAAAGCTCCTATGAGATCGGTTTCGGCGGATATGTGGAACCGGTGCAGCAGCCCGATGGCAGCGTGCGGCAGGTCTGGCATCCCGCCGAGCATCTCAACGCCGTCGCTTTCGATACGCCGGTGGTGGGCTGGCGCGGGGCGCGCGTCAATACGCTGCGCCTCTGGAGCGCGCAGCCTATCGACCCGATCCTGCTCGACCGGTTCAATTCGGGCGACCATATCGGCGCATTGGAAGAAAGCGCCAAGGCGGGCGCCATCACCCGCGTGCTCTATCCCGCCGATTCCAACCCGGCCGGCCAGGAGCTGCGCCTGCGGCAGGAGTTTTTCTTCTCCTCGGCCTCGCTGCAGGACATCGTGCGGCGCCATCTTCAGCAATATGGCGATCTGGGTTCGCTTCCCGACAAGGTCGCCATCCAGCTCAACGATACCCATCCGGCAATTTCGATCGCCGAGATGATGCGCATCCTGATGGATGTGCAGGGGCTGGGGTGGGATCAGGCGTGGAACCTCACCCGGCGGACCTTCGCCTACACCAATCACACGCTGTTGCCCGAAGCCCTGGAAACCTGGCCGGTGGCGCTGCTCGAACGCCTTCTGCCGCGCCAGATGCAGATCGCCTACGCCATCAATGCCATGGTGCTGGAAGAAGCGCGTGAAAAGGGCCTCGAAGACAGCCGCATCGCCGCGATCTCGCTGATCGACGAGAATGGTGGCCGGCGCCTGCGCATGGGTCAGCTTGCCTTTGTGGGCTCGCATTCGATCAATGGCGTTTCGGCGCTTCATACCGAGCTTATGAAGCAGACCGTCTTTGCCGATCTCCACAAACTCTACCCCGAGCGGATCAACAACAAGACCAACGGGGTGACGCCGCGCCGCTGGCTGATGCAGTGCAACCCTGGCCTGACGCGATTGATCGCGGACCGGATCGGGGGCGATTTCCGCGATGACATCGAGCAGGTGATCAAGCTCGATGCGCATGCTGAAGACAAATCGTTCCAGGACCAGTTCGCCGCGGTCAAGCGCAAGAACAAGGAGCGGCTCGCGTCGCTGATCAAGGAGCGGATGGGAATTTCGGTGTCGCCCGATGCCCTTTTCGATATCCAGATCAAGCGCATCCATGAGTACAAACGCCAGCTTCTCAACATCATGGAGGCGGTCGCGCAGTATAACCAGATCCGCGCCCATCCCGAACGGCGCTGGGTGCCGCGGGTCAAGGTTTTCGCCGGCAAGGCGGCGCCGAGCTACTGGAACGCCAAGCTGATCATCAAGCTCATCAACGATGTCGCCAAGGTCATCAACAACGACCCGGCGGTGCGGGGGCTTTTGAAGGTCGTCTTCCTGCCCAATTACAACGTGTCGCTGGCCGAGACGATCATTCCGGCGGCCGATCTTTCCGAGCAGATTTCGACGGCTGGCATGGAAGCGTCGGGCACCGGCAACATGAAGTTCGCGCTCAATGGCGCCATCACCATCGGCACGATGGATGGCGCGAATGTGGAAATGCGCGAACGGCTGGGGCCGGAGAACATCGTGATCTTCGGGCTCACCGCCGACGAGGTCAACGACATCCGCAGCCAGAACCGCTCGCCGCGCGAGCTGATCGAAGCCAGCCCGGCGCTTCGCGAAGTGATCGAGGCGATCGGGTCGGGCGTGTTTTCGCCCGACGATCGCGGGCGGTATCGTCATCTCATGGACGGGCTCTACGATCACGACTGGTTCATGGTGGCGCGCGATTTCTACGCCTACTGCGCCGCCCAGCGCCAGGTCGACGGCTATTGGAGCGATCGGCGGGTGTGGAATGCCATGGCGATCAGGAACACGGCGCGCATGGCGTGGTTTTCCTCGGATCGCACGATCCGCGAATATGCCGACCAGATCTGGGGAGCCTCGCATACGTGATCGCATGATGGCGACATGCGCGGAACACCGGCGGCTCTGGCGGGTTTCATTACAACAGATGCGCCAGCATCAACGGGGGAGAAGTTAATTTGGCAAAGAAGACGTCCGGTTGGCACACCGACCCGCAGCAGATCGCCCGAATTGTTGGTGGTCAGCACGACGACCCTTTCGGGATACTGGGTCTGCATGAGGTCGAAGGAGCGTGGGTCGCCCGGACCTTTATCCCCTATGCCGAGACGCTGGAGGCGCGCACGCTGAGCGGCAAGGCCGCCGGGACGCTCGAAAACCGCGACGCGGCGGGCTTTTTCGAGGGCGTGGTCGATATCGACCGGCGCCAGCCGCTTGTCTACCGTGCCGCCAATGCCGGCGGTGAATGGGAGGTGATCGATCCCTATTCCTTTGGTCCGGTGCTCGGGCCAATGGACGATTACTATATCGGGGAAGGCTCGCACCTGCGTCTGTTCGACAAGCTGGGCGCTCATTTCATGGAATTCGAAGGCGTCCAGGGCACGCATTTCGCCGTTTGGGCTCCCAATGCGCGGCGGGTGTCGGTCACCGGCTCGTTCAACGAATGGGACGGACGCCGCCACCCCATGCGCCGGCGGATGGAAACCGGTATCTGGGAAATCTTCATCCCGGCGGCCCAGCCCGGCGCGCAGTATAAATACGAGATCATCGGCAGGGACGGAAACCTGCTGCCGCTCAAGGCCGACCCTTATGCCCAGCAATCGGAGCTGCGCCCCAAGACGGCATCGGTCGTTGCCGATCCCACGCCATTCACCTGGACCGACGCCGACTATATGGAAGCGCGCAAATCGCGCGATCACCGGCGCGAGCCCATGAGCGTCTATGAAGTGCATCTGGGCTCGTGGCGCAAGCGGCCCGATGGCGGGTTTCTGAGCTACGATCAGCTCGCCGAGCAGCTCGTGCCCTATGCTGCCGATATGGGCTTTACCCATCTCGAGCTTCTGCCCGTGACCGAGCACCCCTACGATCCGAGCTGGGGCTATCAGCCGACCGGGCTTTATGCGCCCACCGCCCGTTTCGGCGATCCGGCCGGGTTTGCCCGCTTCGTCGATGCGGCCCATGCGGCGGGGCTGGGGGTCATCATGGATTGGGTTCCGGCCCATTTCCCCACCGACGAACACGGGCTCGCCAAGTTCGACGGCACCGCGCTCTATGAACATGACGATCCGCGCCAGGGCTATCACCCGGACTGGAACACGGCGATCTACAATTTCGGTCGCAAGGAGGTTTCGAGCTTTCTCACCAATAACGCGCTCTATTGGCTGGAAAAGTTCCATATCGATGGCCTGCGGGTCGATGCGGTGGCGTCGATGCTTTACCTCGACTATTCCCGCCAGCCGGGCCAGTGGGTGCCCAACCAGCACGGCGGCAACGAGAACATCGAAGCGATCGCTTTCCTCCAGCGGGTCAATGCCGAAACCTACGGCCAGCATCCGGGAACCTTCACAATGGCCGAGGAATCGACGAGCTGGAGCGGGGTGACCGCTCCGACCTATGCCAAGGGCCTCGGCTTCGGGTTCAAGTGGAACATGGGCTTCATGAACGACACGCTGCGCTACATGCGCCGCGACCCCATCCACCGGCGCTTCCATCACAACGACCTCACCTTCGGGCTGCTCTACGCCTTCTCGGAGAATTTCGTCCTGCCGCTCAGTCATGACGAGGTGGTGCACGGCAAGCGCTCGCTGCTCTCGAAGATGCCGGGCGACGACTGGCAGAAATTTGCAAACTTGCGGGCCTATTACGCCTTCATGTGGGGCTATCCGGGCAAGAAGCTGCTGTTCATGGGCCAGGAATTCGCCCAGCGCGAGGAGTGGAACGAGGCTCATGCGCTCGACTGGTGGCTTCTCGACGCGCCGGCGCATGAGGGGATCAGGCGCCTTGTGGCCGATCTCAATGCCGTATACCGCGAGCTTCCCGCGCTCCACGCGCGCGATTGCGAGCCCGAGGGGTTCGAATGGATCATCGCGAGCGATCAGGCCAATTCCATATTGGCCTGGGTGCGCAAGGCGCCCGACGCCGAGCCGGTCGTGGTCATCACCAATCTCACTCCCGTGCCGCGCGAAAAATATCGTCTGCCCATGCCGGCCGCCGGCCGCTGGATCGAGCGCATCAACACCGATGCGAGCTGGTATGCAGGTTCAAATATCGGCAATCAGGGTGTTGTAAACGCAACGACGGGCAATGAATTTGGTTATCCCGCCACCGCGGAGATCGTTCTGCCGCCGCTCTCGACCCTGATCCTGCAATTCGAGCCGGGATAGGGCGATCGAAAACAATAAATCACCGACCGGAAGACCAACCGGACGGGTACAAAGGAGAGGAACATGGTCGACCGTAAGAACCCGGCACCGCTCGCGCGTGACGCCATGGCCTATGTCCTGGCCGGTGGTCGGGGAACGCGCCTCATGGAATTGACGGACCGGCGCGCCAAGCCGGCGGTCTATTTCGGCGGCAAATCGCGCATCATAGATTTTGCGCTCTCGAACGCCATCAATTCCGGCATCCGCCGGCTGTCGGTGGCCACCCAATACCAGGCCCATAGCCTGATCCGACACCTGCAGCGCGGCTGGAACTTCCTGCGCACCGAGCGTAACGAAAGCTTCGACATCCTGCCCGCGAGCCAGCGCGTCAAGGAAGACATGTGGTATGCCGGCACGGCGGATGCGGTCTATCAGAACATGGACATCATCGAGGATCAGGGCGCCAAATATATCGTCGTCCTTGCCGGCGACCATGTCTACAAGATGGACTACGAGATCATGCTGCGCCAGCACGTGGATACCGGCGCGGACGTGACGGTGGGATGCCTGGAAGTGCCCTCGAGCGAGGCGTCGGCCTTCGGCGTGATGCATGTGGACGGGCGCGACCGCATCGTCGAATTCATGGAAAAGCCCAAGGAGCCGCCTTCGATCCCGGACAAGCCGGGGATTTCGCTCGCGTCGATGGGCATCTACGTCTTTGAAACCAAGTTCCTCATGGACCAGTTGCGCCGCGACGCGGCCACCGAAGGCTCGAGCCGGGATTTCGGCAAGGACATCATCCCCTATATCGTCAAGAACGGCACTGCCTGGGCACACCGCTTCCCGCGCTCCTGCGTGCGCTCCGAGCATGAGGAAGTCTCCTATTGGAGGGATGTCGGCACCATCGATGCCTATTGGGAGGCCAATGTCGACCTCACCGACATCACACCCCAGCTCGACCTTTACGACCGTGAATGGCCGATCTGGACCCATGCCGAGATCACCCCGCCGGCCAAGTTCGTCCACGATATCGAGGGCAGGCGAGGCCAGGCCATCTCGTCGCTGGTTTCGGGCGATTGCATCGTCTCGGGCGCCCAGCTCCGCCGCACGCTGCTTTCGACCGGCGCACGGGTGAATTCCTATTCCGAGCTGCACGAAGCGGTGATCCTGCCGCACTGCACCATCGGGCGCGGCGTCAGGCTCAACAAGGTCGTGGTCGATGCCCGTGTGGAGATTCCCGAAGGTCTGGTCGTGGGCGAAGATCCCGAATTCGACGCCAGATGGTTCAACCGGACGGCCAATGGCGTCACCCTCATCACCCAGCCCATGATCAACCGCTATCTCGCCTCCAAATGATGGACGTCCTTTCCGTCGCCTCGGAAATCTACCCCCTGGTCAAGACCGGCGGGCTGGCCGATGTGGCCGGCGCTCTGCCGGCCGCACTGGCCGAGCACGACATCGCCATGCGCACGCTGGTTCCCGGCTATCCGCAAATTGTCGGCTCGATCAAGCGCGGGCGCACCGTGGCCAATTTCGACGATCTTTTCGGTGGACCGGCGGCCCTTATCGCGGCGCGCGTGGCGGGCCTCGATCTTATCGTCCTCGATGCCCCCCATCTTTATGATCGATCCGGCGGCATCTATGTCGATCAGTCCGGCCTTGATTGGCCCGACAATTGGCAGCGTTTCGCGGCCCTGTCCTGGGTTGCGGCCCAGCTTGCCAAGGGGTTGGTGGAAGGTTATCGCCCGGCCATCATTCACGCTCACGACTGGCAGGCGGGGATGGCGGCTGCCTATGTCGCCTTTGGCCGGGACACGCGCACCAAGGTGGTGCTCACCATCCACAACATCGCCTTCCAGGGGCAGTTCGGCGCAGAGATCTTTCCCCATCTCAGGCTACCCGACGAAGCCTTCGCGATGACGGGCGTCGAATATTACGGCGGGGTTGGGTTTCTGAAGGGCGGCTTGCGCTGCGCCCATGCCATCACCACGGTCAGCCCCACCTATGCGCGGGAAATCCGCTCGCCCGAATTCGGCATGGGATTGGACGGGCTGCTCAACGAACGGGGCCACGACCTCTACGGAATTCTCAACGGCATCGATATATCGGCCTGGAACCCGCAGACCGACCCCGAACTTGCCGCCAACTATGCCCCGGCCAATACGCGCAAGCGCGAACTCAATCGCCAGGCCCTGGTCGAGCGGTTCGGTCTCGAGGCCGATCAGGGGCCGATCTTCGGGCTTGTGTCCCGGCTCACCTGGCAGAAGGGCATCGATCTGGTTGCCGAAAACGCCGACTGGATCGTCGAGTTGGGCGGCAAGCTTGCCATTCTCGGCTCTGGCGATGGCCATCTCGAAGATGCCGTGGCCGCTGCGGCGGCACGCCATCCGGGGCGGATCGGCTTTGTTCGTGGTTATGATGAATCGCTTTCCCATCTGGTTCAGGGCGGCGCCGACGTTATTCTGGTGCCCTCGCGGTTCGAGCCGTGCGGGCTGACCCAGCTTTATGGATTGCGCTATGGCGCCATTCCGCTGGTTTCCCGCGTCGGCGGGCTTGCCGATACGGTGATCGATGCCAACGAAGCCGCCGTCGAGGCGGGTGTCGCCACGGGTTTGCAGTTTTCGCCGGTCGACGGGCCGAACCTGGGGGAGGCGATCTCTCGTGCCGTATCGCTTTATCAGCGTCCCGACATATGGGCACGCATGCAGCGCAAGGGTATGAAGACCGACGTTTCCTGGGCCAACAGCGCCAGCAAATATGCCGGACTTTATCAAAAGATATTGGGATAATGCAGTGACCGTCAAAACCATCGCCACCACGCCGTTTTCGGACCAGAAGCCCGGCACCTCGGGGCTGCGCAAGCGCGTCACGCATTTCCAGCAGCCCAATTACGTGGAAAATTTCATCCAGTCGCTGTTCGACAGCCTGCCGGGCAAGGAAGGGCAGACGCTGGTGATCGGTGGCGACGGGCGCTACTTCAACGATACCGTGATCCAGATCGCCATCCGCATGGCCGCCGCCAATGGCCTGGGCAAGGTGATCGTGGGGCAGGGCGGCATCCTGTCCACGCCCGGCGCATCCCATATCATCCGCCACTACAAGGCCTTTGGCGGCATCGTGCTCTCGGCCAGCCACAATCCCGGCGGGCCGGATGGCGATTTCGGCATTAAATACAATGCCTCGAACGGTGGTCCGGCGCCCGAAAAGATCACTGATGCGGTGTTTGCGCGTTCGCTTGAAATCACTGAGTACAAATCCGTCGATACTCCCGATATCGACCTCTCCCGCCTTGGTACGCAGGATGTCGCGGACATGGAAGTCGAGGTGATCGACCCGGTCACCGATTACGCGGCGCTGATGGAGACGCTGTTCGATTTCGATGCCATTGCGCAGATGTTCCGCTCCGGCTTCTCCATGCGTTTCGATGCCATGCATGCGGTGACCGGGCCCTATGCCAAGGCGATCATCGAGGGCCGGTTGGGCGCGCCCGAAGGCACCGTCATCAATGCCACCCCGCTGCCCGATTTCGGCGGTGGGCATCCCGACCCCAACCTGGTCCATGCCAAGGACCTCCACGATCTGCTGATGGGCCCCGATGCTCCCGATTTCGGGGCGGCATCGGACGGGGACGGGGACCGTAACCTCATCATCGGCCGCAACCGGTTCGTAACCCCCTCGGATTCGCTGGCCATTCTGGCGGCAAACGCCCATCTGGCGCCGGGATATTCGCGCGGCCTGGCGGGCATCGCCCGTTCCATGCCCACCAGCGCCGCCGCCGATCGTGTGGCTCAGCGCCTCGGCATCGAAATGCACGAGACGCCGACGGGCTGGAAGTTCTTCGGCAATCTGCTCGATGCTGGGCGCGTCACCATTTGCGGCGAGGAAAGCGCCGGCACCGGCTCGGACCATGTGCGCGAAAAGGACGGTCTCTGGGCGGTGCTGCTCTGGCTCAACATCGTGGCTGTGCGCAAGCAGAGCGTAGACGAGATCGTGCGCGCCCATTGGGCCACCCATGGCCGCAACTACTATTTGCGCCATGACTATGAAGAATTAGATGCTGACGCCGCCAAGGCCTTGATGACCGATCTGCGCACCAAGCTGCCGCAGATCGAGGCGAATGGGCTGGGTGGCCGCGAGGTGATCCTCGCCGATGACTTTGCCTATAACGATCCGGTGGATGGTTCGACCGCCACGGGTCAGGGAATCCGCATCGGCTTTGCCGACGGATCGCGCATCGTCTTCCGGCTTTCGGGAACCGGAACGGTTGGCGCGACTTTACGCGTCTATATCGAACGGTACGAACCTGCCGACGGAACGCATGACAGGGATACCCAGGAAGCGCTTGCCGACCTGATTGCCCTGGCCGATGCCGTTGCCGAGATCAAGTCCCGCACCGGCCGCGATGCGCCCACAGTCATCACCTGACGGATTACCCACAAATGTCCAAAGACACCTCGCCTGCCTCGCCGGCTCCCCTCGGAGCAACGGTGACCGATACCGGTGTGAGTTTCGGTGTCTATTCCGAAACAGCCGAAAAGATCTGGGTCTGCCTTTTCGACGACCAGGACGAGGAGACCGACAGGATCGAGTTGAGCCGGGGCGAGGGCAATGTCTGGTCCACCCATGTCGATGGACTTGCCGCCAACGCCAGCTACGGCCTGCGGGCCGATGGACGTTACGACCCCGCCCAGGGGTATTATTTCGACCCCAACAAACTGCTGGTCGATCCCTATGCCCGCCGCATCGATCGCACCTTCGTGCGCAGCCCCAAGCTGCGGCTGCCGCGCGCCGAGAGCGTCGACACGGCGCCGCTGGTGCCCAAGGCTTTGGTGCAGGACATCGTTCGCGCACCCGAATGGAAGCAGGACACTGACCGTCCGCACCTTATCTACGAGCTCAATGTCCGCCCCTTCACCATGCGTCACCCTTCGGTGCAGGGGCCGCTTCGCGGCACGGTCGCGGGCATGACCACGGGGTTCGTCATCGATCACCTCAAACATATTGGCGTCGATGTGGTCGAACTCATGCCCATTGCCGGCTGGATGGATGACGGGCATCTGCCGCCGCTCGGTCTCACCAATGTCTGGGGCTACAATCCGATCACCTATTTCGCGACCGACCCGCGCATCATTCCGCGCGGGCCCCAATCGCTGCGCCACATGATCGAGACCTATCGCGAAGCCGGCATCCGCGTCGTGCTCGATGTGGTCTACAATCACACCGGCGAAGGCGATTCGCAGGGCCCGGTGATCTCCATGAAGGGGCTGGATGCCCGCACATATTATCGCCATGTGGAAGCTGACGGCGAATTGCATCTGGTCAACGACTCGGGGACGGGCAACACGCTGCAATGCGACCACCCTGCCGTTCAGAACCTGGTCATCGACAGCCTCAGATATTGGGTCACAGAGTTCGGGGTGGCCGGTTTCCGCTTCGATCTTGCCACGGTCCTGGGCCGTTCACGCGACGGCTTTTCTTCTGACGCCGAACTGCTCGAGCGCATGAGGACCGATGACATCCTCAAGGATTGCCTTTTGATCGCCGAACCGTGGGATCCCGGTCCGGGCGGATATCACGTTGGCAGCTTCGGCGAGCCGTTTCTTGAGTGGAACGATCGCTATCGCGACGAAGTCCGCAAATTCTGGAGGGGTGAAGATGGTATGATCGGGGCCTTGGCGGGCAAGCTCGCCGGATCGGCCGATCAATTCAATCATGACGGGCGCAAGCCCTCCGCCGGCGTCAATTTCCTGGCGGCGCATGACGGCTTTACCCTCGCCGACCTCGTGTCGTACGAGAACAAGCACAACGAGGCCAATGGCGAAGACAACCGCGATGGCCATAACGCCAATTATTCCTGGAACAATGGAGCCGAAGGCCCAACCGAGGATCAGGCGGCCATCACCGCCCGCCGCAATGATGTGCGTGCCCTTTTGGCAACGCTGTTCGTGTCGCACGGTTCACTTATGTTAACGGCGGGCGATGAATTCGGCCGCACCCAGGGCGGCAACAACAATGCTTATGCCCAGGACAACGATATCACCTGGCTCGATTGGGAAAACGCAGACGGAGACCTTGTCAACTTCGTGGCGGCATTGAGCGAAATTCGCCGCAACCATCCCGCGCTGCGCAGCGACCGTTTCCTGACCGGCGAAGAAAAGAATGGCTTCAAGGACGTGATGTGGTTGCGTCCCGATGGCGCCGAAATGGCGCAAGAGGACTGGAATCGCCCGGATTCTTCGGTTTTGGGCATGTTCCTCCATGAAGAGGGCGAAGTGCTTCTCGTCTGGTTCAACCGGCTTCGTGAAGATGTCGAAGTGAAGCTTCCAGCCGAAGAAAGCCTTGATTTCGAGCTCGTGCTCGTCTCGTCCATCGATGCGGAAGTCATTGTCGACAAGCAAAGCCTGACATTGCCGCCGCGCAGCGTCGTGGTGCTCGCCCACACGAACGGAAAGTCCTGACATTTTCGGTATGGGATTGTTTACCAACGGGAATGATCACAGGAAACCGTTGGCATAGTTAATCCATTTTGACTGTCGGTTGGCGGCCGCCTCCAGCATGAGCATCGGGTATGCACCCGGGCTCTTACGCGCCTTCAGTTCGCTGAAGGAGCGATTTGTACAATGCAGGAGGTAACGATGTACAAATTTACTGGCATATCGATCGCGGCCTTCGTCGCGGCAGCTCTTTCGGTCACGCCCGCATGGGCCCAACTCGATCTCGATCTCGGCATTGTCGATGCCGAGGTGGATCTCGATACCAGCGATGGTCTTGATCTCGACACCGACGTCAACGTGCTTGGCGATGACGGTGTGGACCTTGACGCCGATGCCAATGTCGGCGGCGGAGGACGGCTCGTTGATGCCGATGTCGACGCCAATGTCGGTGGCGATGGAGGGCTCGACGCTGACGTCGATGCCACCGTCGGCGGCGACAGCCTGGTGGATGCCGACGTTGACGTTGGTTTGGGCGGAGGCGGCGGCGGTAACGGCGATGGAGACGGCGACGGTGACGGTGACGGAGATGGAGATGGTGACGGCGACGGAAACGGCAATGGCGGTGGCGGCAACGGCGGAGGCAATGGCGGTGGCGGCGGCAATGGCGGCGGTGCCATAGGCGGCGGCAACGGCGGAGGAGGCGGTGGAGCGGGCACGGCAGGTGTTTCCTGCGTGGGCAGCAACACCGAGCTGTTCGGTCAACTCGCCTCGATCAACTACTCCACGCGGGCCGTCTCCAACTGGGCGAGCGCCGGGAATGTTCAGTTCATCCCCATCTCGCTTTGCCCGGGTCTCGACGGCCAGCTTGGTTCAGGGCTTCTTGCCCAGGTCGCGCCGTCGATCCCGGCGCTGCAATCGGCACTGGCCCAATCGTCCTACTCTGCGACCGACATCCTCGGCATCGTCCAGACTGGGCAGACGCTCAACGTCTATGTGAACTAAAAGCCGGCGGCCGGCGGGCTCAACCCGCCGGCCCCCTCAATCGCGCTTCTGCGTCAGCGCCATGCCGGCGATGATCATCACGACGCCGATAAAGCTCATGACGAGATTGCCGCCGGCGCCGCGGACGAGATCGAGCAGCACGCCAAAAACCATCTGCCCGCCGATCACCAGCATTGCCGTGTTGACGGCCCCGATGCGGGCGATCAGCCAACTTCCCGACGCGACGAAAACGACCCCGATCATGCCCCCGAGATAGGCATACCATGGCGCATCGAGAGCGCCTTGGGGCCAAAGTCCGCCGATGAGCAGCCCCAGGATCGTCAGCACGGCAAAGCCGACGGCATGGTTCCAGAACGAGGCGATCAGCGCGCTTGTCGAAAGCGCCAGCCGGCCATTGAGCTGGCGGGAAAGCGAAACCAGAATGCCGGCAAGCAGGGCGAAAAGAATGGCGTTGGTCATCGTCTCACCCCTGGCCGAAAATGATGATTACTGATCCGGCAAAGATCAGCGCAAGGGCGGCAAAATCCTTGAGACGCGGTATGCGCTTGGGCAGCCCGAACAATCCCCAGCGATCGGCGGCCAGCGAAAAGACGACCTGACCGGCCAGCCCGAGCGCCAAGGTGCCCGAAAGGGCGAGCGGCGAATTGACCGTCGTTGAAGTCAGCATCACGGTCACGGCGCCCGATACGCCGCCGAGATAGGCCCAGAGCGGCGCGTTGAGCTTGCCGGTCCCGGCGTCCACCTGCGGCGCAAAGCGCAGCAGGGCCAGGAAGACGATCGCCGCCACGGTTCCGGTGCCATGGGCAACCCATGAGGAATAGAGCGCCCCGCCATGGAGGCCGACCAGCCCGTTGAAATCCACCATCAGCGTCAGCAGGCCGCCGCTGCCGAAGGCGAGGAGGAGGTGGAATGGCGAGGTGCGGGTGGCGGTGGTCATGTCGAATCGCTTTGCAACGGGCACGAGGCGTCTTCTGTGTATCGTCTTTTTCCACGCGGCGGATACATCGCGTTCGGTTGCGCGCCGCCGGGCGGCGGGTGCATAAAGGGGCGAGGAGAATTCGATGCCGCATCAGCACCAGACCGTCGGGGGAGGTCCCAAGAAGGTCCTCTATACGCTGCAGACCGTGGCCCGCATGGGCGTGGGCAAGGCCGCCAAGGCGCTGACGGCCAGGAACACCTGCAAGGCCTGCGCCTATGGCATGGGCGGGCAGGCGGGCGGGATGACCAATGAGTTGGGCGAATTCCCCTCTGTTTGCAACAAATCCGTACAGGCGCAATCGACCGATATCCAGCCTGCCATTCCGCACGCAATCTTCGCGCACCCGCTTGCCGATCTCAAGGAACTGACCGGCCGGGAGATGGAGCATCTGGGGCGGTTGGGCGATCCGGTCTACAAACCGGCCGGCGCGGATCGCTATTCCGTCGTTTCCTGGGACTGGGCGCTGGACCATGCCGCCGCCCGCCTTCTGGCGACGACGCCCGATCGCACCTTCTTTTATTCCTCGGGCCGCTCGTCCAACGAAGCGGGCTTCATCTTCCAGCTCCTCGCCCGCGCCTTCGGTACCAACAACGTCAACAACTGCTCGTATTATTGCCATCAGGCGACCAGCGAAGGGCTGGCGACCACGATCGGCAAGGGAACGGCGACGGTCGAGTTGGCCGATCTCAAAGGCGCCGATCTGATCTTCGTCATCGGCGCCAACCCCTCCTCGAACCATCCGCGCTTCATCCACATGCTCAAGGCCTGCCGCGACAGGGGCGGGCAGGTGATCGTCATCAATCCGGCAAGGGAGCCGGGGCTGGTCAAGTTCGCGGTGCCGAAATCGCCATCCTCGATGCTCAAGGGCGGCGACGAGATCGCATCGGACTATCTCCAGCCGCGCATCGGTTCCGACGTCGCGCTAATGACCGGCATCGCCCGCGCGGTGATCGAAAAGGGCCATGCCGACCAACATTTCGTTGCGGCCCATACCCGTGGCTTTGAAGCCTTCAGGGCGTCGGTGCTGGCGCAAAGCTGGGAAAGCATCGAAGAAAAGACCTGCATCTCCCGCGCCCGCATCGAAGAGATCGCCGATCGTTATGGCGAGGCTGAAAACGCCGTTTTCGCCTGGGGCATGGGCATGACGCACCATGTCCACGGCGTCGAGAATGTCGAGATGATCGCCAATCTCGCCCTGCTGCGCGGCATGGTGGGCAAGAGGTTTGCCGGCCTGCTGCCGCTGCGCGGGCACTCCAACGTGCAAGGCATCGGCACGATTGGGGTCAAGCCCGTGGTCGCCGAGGACGTGTTCGCCGCCATGGAGCGCGCGTTCGGGCTGACGCTGAGCCGGACCAAGGGCCTCGACACCATGGCCTGCCTTGCCGCCGCGCATCGCGGCGAGATGGACGCAGCGGTGATCATGGGCGGCAATCTCTATGGCGCTTCGCCCGATACCAATTGGGCCGGGGAGGCGCTGGATCGGATCGGGTTCAAGCTGTTCCTCACCACGACCCTCAATCTGGGGCACGTCCACGGGCATGACGGGAGCGAAAGCCTCATCTTGCCGGTCACGGCGCGTGACGAGGAATGGGAGCCCACCACGCAGGAATCGATGTTCAATTTCGTCCGGCTCTCGGATGGCGGCATCGACAGGCTCGCCAATGTGCGCCCCGAAAGCGTCATCCTGTGCGATCTCGCCGAGCGTATCCTGCCGCCCGGCCAGCTCGATTTCCGGGTGTTCAAGACCCATTCGAAGGTGCGCGAGGCGATCGCCGAGATCGTGCCGGGCATGGAGGCGCTGGCCGATATCGATGTGGCCAAGCGCGAGTTCCACATCAGGAACCGCGTGCTGCACGAACCCAGTTTCGGCGGGGCGGAAGGGAAGGCCAGCTTCGTCACCGTCAAGCTGCCCGAGCCCGTCAGCGCGCCGGATGGAAGAACGTCACTGACCCTGGCCACCATCCGCTCGGAGGGCCAGTTCAACACCATCGTCTACGAGGACGCCGATTCCTACCGCAAGAGCGCGCCACGCTGGTCGGTGCTGCTCAATGCCGAGGATATGGCGGCGCTTGGCGTTGCCGAAGGCGATGCGGTGAATCTCGCCTCGGCGCGCGGGAAGATGACCGGGCTAAAGGCCATCGCCTTCGACATTCCGCGCGGTTCGGCGCTGGCTTATTATCCAGAGGCCAATGTGCTGGTTGGCACCGAGATCGATCCGCGTTCCAAAACTCCGGCCTTCAAATCCGTCCCGGTGTGGATCGAGCATTAGCTCACGGGATAGGCGACGAAGGCGAAGCGGCGACTGTCGGGGGCCCAGGAATTGACGTTGATGGTTCCCTGGCCGCCGAAAAATGCGGCCACGTCGGCCATTTCGCTGCCATCGGGACGCATGCGGCGCAAGATGACGTGCCTGTCGGCCGGATGGCCCAGGGTTCCCTGAGGGTAGCTGAGATAGACGATCCATTCGCCATCAGGGGAAGGGTGCGGGAACCAGTTGACACGTTCGTCGTGAGTCAACTGCTCGATGCCGGTTCCGTCGGGCCGCATGCGGAAGATCTGGGCATGGCCGGGCTCGGTCACCGCGCGCTCGGAATTAAAATAGATCCATTCCCCATCGGGCGAGAATTCGGGTCCGTCATTGGGCTCGGAGATGTCCGAGAGGCGTGTGTCGGGACCACCGTCGGCGGGAATGGTGAAGATGTTGGCGCGGCGGGGTTCGTCGCCTTCGACCGCCACATAGCAAAGCGTTTCCCCGTCTGGCGAGATGCCGTGGAGATAGTGGCGGAAATAGACCGAGTGGGTGTTGGAAACCTTGCGGGGCTGTCCGCCGGCGATCGGCACGGCGTAGAGATGGCCGTCATTGTTGCTCATATAGATGGTCTGGCCGTCGGGCGAGAGCACATGATCGTTGTTGAGCCGGCGGATGGAGCCGGTATCGATGGGATCGGGCTCAGCGCTGCCATCGGCGGGCATCCGCCAGAGTTCGCCGCCGGCGTTGAAGATCAGCCATTGCCCGTCCGGCGTCCAATTGGGTGCCTCGATCACCTGGTCGGAGATCAGCACGGTGGTTTCATTGCCGCCGTCGATATCGATGGTGCGCAGCTCGGCGCGCTGTCCCGGGCGAAGTGGACGGTCACCGGGCGCGAAGAATTCCGAAAGCGAAAGCGGCGTGCGGGACTGAACAGAAATGACGGCACCTCAGAGGACGATGATCAAACATCCAAGTCTTGCATCGATATGAGACGTCTGGAAGACGGTGGGCGCGCGCAAGCATCCGACGGCCATAGAGGGTCGGAGACGGGGCAGTCCCGGCCTCACCACCATCACATCACCTCCAACCGTCATCCCGACCTTGAGCCGGGATCCAGTACACTCAGCGCTTGGGCCCCGGCCGTAACGCTTCCCCCGGAATCCCTTCTCCCCTTGAGGGAGAAGGTGGATCGCCCAAAGGGCGAGACGGATGAGGGGTGCGCTGAGCTTCACCAATCACCGCCGGTGCCCGTTGATATGCCAAGCCCCCCTCATCCGACCGCTTCGCGGCCACCTTCTCCCACCAGGGGAGAAGGGTAATGGGGTAAACACAAGCACAGAGCTCCTGGCTCCTCTCAGGAACATGCCCCAAGAGCCCCCTTCTCCCCTGGTGGGAGACTTCGAACCGTCCTTTGGCCAATCGTGCCGGTGGCACGATTGGAGGTGAGAAGGCCATGAGAGCTACGCTCGAATGGCCGGGGATGAGGGGGGCGCTGAGCTTGCGTCATGGCAAGAGCCGAGAACGGCGCGCATACCTTGCCCCGGGTCAAGCCCGGGGTGACACGGTGGTGCTGAGGCAGGGCACAGCCTCGCCTCCGGCCCTCAACACGCTCCACCACCAAGGTCTCCAGCAACCCAACTGCTTATCCCCACCATCACCCACCAACCCGTCATCCCGGCCTTGAGCCGGGATCCAGTACACTCAGCGCCTGAGCCCCAGCCGTAACGCTTCCCCCGGGAACCCCTTCTCCCCTTGAGGGAGAAGGTGGATCGCCCAAAGGGCGAGACGGATGAGGGGTGCGCTGAGCTTCACCAATCACCGCCGGTGCCCGTTGATATGCCGAGCCCCCCCTCATCCGACCGCTTCGCGGCCACCTTCTCCCACCAGGGGAGAAGGGAACGGGGGTACACACCAGCACAGCGCTCCTGGCTTCTCTCAAGAACATGCCCCAAGAGCCCCCTTCTCCCTGGTGGGAGACTTCGAGCCGTCCTTTGGCCAATCGTGCCGGTGGCACGATTGGAGGTGAGAAGGCCATGAGAGCTACGCTCGAATGGCAGGGGATGAGGGGGGCGCTGAGCTTGCGTCATCGCAAGAGCCGAGAACGGCGCGCATACCTTGCCCCGGGTCAAGCCCGGGGTGACACGTTGGGGGTGAGGTAGGGCACTGCCCCGTCTCCGGACCCCTCCACGCTCCACCGCCGAGGTCTCCAGCAGCCCAACTGCTTATCCCCACCATCACCCCACCACCGTCATCCCGGCCTTGAGCCGGGATCCAGTACACTCAGCGCCTGAGCCCAAGCCGCAACGCTCCCCCAAGAGCCCCCTTCTCCCCTGGTGGGAGAAGGGCCGGGGATGAGGGGGCGCTGAGCTTGCGTCATCGCAAGAGCCGAAAACGGCGCGCATACCTCGCCCCGGGTCAAGCCCGGGGTGACACGGTGGGGGTGAGGCAGGGCACAGCCCCGCCTCCCGCCCCCTCACCCCGCTCCACAACCGAGGTTTTCAGCAGCCCAACTGCTTATCCCCACCATCACACCACCCCCAGCCGTCATCCCGGCCTTGAGCCGGGATCCAGTACACTCAGCCCCTGAGCCCCAGCCCTAACGCTCCCCCAGGAGCCCCCTTCTCCTCTGGTGGGAGAAGGGCCGGGGATGAGGGGGGCGCTGAGCTTCCACAGACACCGGCGCCAAAAACTTATCCCCGCCCCCTGCGCTTGCCCCATACTCCCCCTCACGACCCCGCGCATATGGACGCAAGCGCTACGAACGTTTGGGCGGGATCGGTTCGGGTCCGTTGGCGGTCGCGTCAGCGGAGGCAGAAACGTTCCCAGCGCCAGCCCACGGTAAGGCCGAGGGTGTACTGGCGAAAGCCAGCGGGGATTGGCCCCAGCATGAGAGGACGACCAGGCCCAAAATCCCGGACGCATGGGGCGATGATCGCTTCATACTAACAAATACAGTGCGGAGCGTTCATCGCCCCATGCCGTCTATCCAATCATCAACCGAGGCCGGTGGTCGTCGGTCACTTTTGCTCGCCCGTGTTCGAGGTCCCTCCCATTGCGCCTCGTCGCGGCTTGGCCTACATACGGCGCCAAGATTTCCCAAGAGAATTGCAAGAGGCTCTCGCTTTATGGCGCGTCAATTCATCTACCATATGCACGGCATGTCGAAGGCCTATTCGGGCGGCAAGAAGGTCATCGACAATATGAACCTCTCGTTCTACCCCGATGCCAAGATCGGCATTCTGGGGCCGAACGGCGCCGGTAAGTCCACGCTTCTCAAAATCATGGCCGGGATCGATACCGAGTTCACCGGCGAAGCCTGGGCCGCCGACGGCGCGACGGTCGGCTATCTGCCGCAGGAGCCCCAGCTCGACGAGATGCTCGACGTCAAGGGCAACGTCATGATCGGGGTCAAGGAAAAGCAGGCGATCCTCGACCGCTATAACGAATTGATGATGAACTATTCGGACGAGACGGCCGACGAAGCCTCAAAGCTTCAGGACCAGATCGACGCCGAGAACCTCTGGGATCTCGATTCCAAGGTCGAGATGGCCATGGACGCGCTGCGCTGTCCGCCGGCCGGGGAGAACGTCACCAATCTTTCGGGCGGTGAAAAGCGCCGCGTGGCGCTGTGCCAGCTCCTGCTCAGCCAGCCCGATCTGCTGCTGCTCGACGAACCGACCAACCATCTGGACGCCGAAACCACGGCATGGCTCGAAAAGCACCTGCGCGAATATCCCGGCGCGGTGTTGATCATCACCCACGACCGTTACTTCCTCGACAATGTCACGGGCTGGATTCTTGAACTCGACCGCGGCCGGGGCATTCCGTACGAAGGCAATTACACCGCCTATCTCGATGCCAAGGCCAAGCGTTTGAAGCAGGAGAAGGCCGAAGACGCGGCGCGCTCCAAGGTGCTGGAGCGCGAAAAGGAATGGCTGGGCCAGTCGCCCCAGGCGCGGCAGACCAAATCCAAGGCGCGTATCCGGGCCTATGACGAGCTGGTCAAGATCAACGAGGCGCGCACGCAATCCTCGACGGCGCAGATCATCATTCCGCCTGGCGAACGCCTGGGTCAGAACGTCATCGACGTTGAAAATCTCTCCAAGGGGTTCGGTGACCGGCTGTTGATCGACGATCTGAGCTTCAAGCTGCCGCCGGGTGGTATCGTGGGCGTGATCGGGCCAAACGGCGCGGGCAAGTCCACGCTGTTCAAGATGCTTACCGGGCAGGAACAGCCCGACAGCGGCTCGATCACGGTGGGAGAAACGGTGCAACTGGGCTATGTGGATCAGAGCCGCGACAGCCTCGATCCCAAAAAGAGCGTCTGGGAGGAAATCTCGGACGGCAACGACATTATCAAGCTGGGCAAGCGCGAGGTCAATTCGCGGGCCTATACCTCCTCGTTCAACTTCAAGGGCGGCGATCAGCAGCAGCCGGTGGGCACGCTTTCGGGCGGGCAGCGCAATCGCGTGCATCTGGCCAAGATGCTGAAATCTGGCGCCAACGTGCTGCTGCTCGACGAACCGACCAACGATCTGGACACCGAGACCCTCGCCGCGCTGGAAGAGGCGCTGGAAGAGTTCGCGGGCTGCGCCGTGATCATCTCGCACGATCGCATGTTCCTCGACCGCCTGGCGACGCATATCCTCGCTTTCGAGGGCGACAGCCATGTGGAATGGTTCGAGGGGAACTTCCAGGACTACGAGGCCGACAAGGTGCGGCGGCTGGGGCCGGACGCGGTCAACCCCAAGCGGGTGAGCTACAAGCCGCTGACGCGATAACGCTTTCGAATCGCTGCATGAATGGGCCGGGGGATATCCCCGGCCCATTCTTTTGGAGTAGGATCGCCCGATGACCGAACCCTTTTCCCTCCAAATCGATGACACCGTATTCACCGGGCTGGAAGCCGGGGAGGGGATACCCGTGGTGTTCCTGCACGCAGGCGTATGCGATCGGCGCATGTGGGAAAATCAGATCGAAGCGGTGGCGGCGGCGGGGTTCTGGGGCATTGCCTATGATCGGCGCGGCTTCGGGGATACGAGCTCGCCCGACGAAGGGTTCTCCCATCTCGAAGACCTCGAAGCGGTGCTCGAAGCGCTCGACGTGCATGCGGCGGTGTTCGTTGGGGCTTCCAGCGGCGGGGCGCTGGCCATCGATTTCGCGCTGGCCAATCCCGAGCGCGTGGCGGGGCTGGTGCTAGTGGGCACCTCGATCAGCGGTGCGCGGGTGCCGCGCCTGCCGCCTGAAATCATGACCATCGCCAACGCGATGGAGGCCGTCGAAGAGAGCGGGGATGTTGATGCCATCAATGCGGTGGACGCCCATGCCTGGCTTGACGGGCCGCTGTCCGAGAGCGGGCGCGTGTCGGGAGATATCCGCGCGCTGTTTCAGGCCATGAACGGCAATATTCTGCGCAAGCCGCAATTGACGCGTGAGGACAAGCCGCAATCGGCGGTGCATGCGGTGGGCGAGATCGGGGCGCCGACGCTGCTGGTGGCGGGTGATCTCGATTTCCCGCATATCGTCAACCGCCATGACGATCTCTCCGAGGAGATGGAGAACGCATTCGCCGTGGTGATCGAGGGGACCGCGCACCTGCCCAGCCTCGAGCGGCCGGACCTTTTCAACCCGCTGCTGCTCGAATTCCTCGCCATGCTGACCGGACAGGACGACCACGAGAGCTGATCGGTTCGATCACAAACTGTGGCTGGCGGGCGCGGGCGCCCGGCGCTAAAGTTTGAATTTGCGACTCTTCTCAAAGGCCTCCCCATGACATCGATCGAAGGCGCTCCCGCAGCCAAGGGCGTGCGATCTCCCCGCCCCACGGGTCCGGACGACAATGTCCGCCTGGGCGTGATCGCGGCTCTGGCCACCTATACGCTCTGGGGTGTGCTGCCGCTGTTCTTCAAGCTGCTCGAGGATATCGACCCGGTCGGTGTGGTGGCCAACCGCATCCTGTGTTCGCTGATTTTCGTGGCGCTGATCCTCTGGGCGCGCCGTCAGTTCGGGGAGGTGCGGACGGCGCTGCGTGATCGGCGCACCATTTTCGCCCTATGCATCTCGGCGGTGCTGATCGCCGCCAACTGGCTGATTTTCATTTCCGCGGTCGGCAACAACCTCGTGCTTGAAGTGAGCTTTGGCTATTTCATCAATCCGCTGGTCAGCGTCGCCATCGGCATGGTGCTGCTGTCGGAAAAGTTGAGCCGGACACAGGCGGTGGCCATCGGCATCGCGATTATAGCCATCGCCATACAGGCGGTGGGGCTCGGCACCATTCCCTGGGTGGCGCTTGCGCTGGCTCTGACGTTCGCCTTTTACGGCTATGTGCGGAAGACCGTGGGCGTGGGGTCGGCGGCGGGGCTGGCGATCGAGACACTGGTGCTCGTTCCGGTCAGCGCGATCTATATCGTCTATCTGCTGACCGGGCCGGCGCCCGATTTTTATGCCGATCCAGCAATGACGGTGCTTTTGATCCTGACGGGGCCGCTCACCGCGGTGCCGCTGGTGCTCTTTGCCTTCGCGGCCCGGCAATTGCGGCTCTCGACCATCGGGATGTTTCAATACATCGCGCCCTCGCTTCAGTTCCTGACCGCCGTTTTCCTGTTCGGTGAGGAACTGACCCCGCTACGGCTGGTCAGTTTCGGGCTGATCTGGGTGTCGCTTGCCGTTTTCTCGTATGGATCCTGGAAGGGGCGCGGCGTGCGGCCGGCCTAATTCGGTCCTCAGGCTCGCCTCGCCGACCTTGGAGACGATATCGGCGATGGCGCGGAACAGCGCTTCATAGGGCGAGTTGGCGCGCCAGGCGAGGCGCAGGATACGGGCGGCGCCGGGGGCGCCGAGGGTGTGGAACTCGATGCGCCGGTTGTGCTCCTCCCGCCTGAGGCTGATGGCCGGGAGGAGCGTGACGCCATAGCCATTGGCGACCAGCTCGAGGATGGTGGTGAGCGAGGTCGCCGCGAAGGTGCGGCCCGAAAGGTCCGGCTTGAGGGCGCAGGCGTCCACCATCTGGTCGCGCAGACAATGGCCTTCTTCGAGGAGGAGGAATTTGTCGCGCGACAGGTTGGAGAGGTTCACAGGGTCGGGCAAGGCCGATCCACGCTGGGTGGCGAGCACGAAGGGATCGGCAAACAGCGGCACCGAGGTGAGATTGCCGCGATCGGGTTCGGTGCCGATCAGGGCCAGGTCGATATCGCCATCGGCAAGTGCGGATAAAAGCCGGTCGGTCTTACCCTCGCTCACCGAAAACTGGATATCATCGAGTTGGTCGGTCAATGCCGGCAGGATGTCGGGGAGAAGGTAGGGGGCAACTGTGGGGATCAGACCGAAGCGTAGGGGCCGGGCCGGGTGGCCCGCCGACATGTCGGCGAAGGTTTCGAGATCGGCGGCGGCGTTAAGGACGCGGGCGGCGTGAGCGAGGAACTCCCGGCCGAACGGGGTGAGCGCCACAGTCTTGCCGCGCCGGTCGAACAGCGGAGCGCTGCAACGCTCTTCGAGCAGGCGGATCTGCTGGGAGAGAGCGGGCTGGGTGACGTGGCAGCGCTGGGCGGCACGGCCGAAATGGCCCTCTTCGGCGATGGCCTGGGCATATTGGAGCTGACGCAGAGTGATATGCATGATTAGCTTAACTTATCACATGTGTCAGTTTTATCAATTTGCATAATTGCGATGGTGGGGGTACGAAGTCTCATCTCTTTAGAATCGGTACAAACTAGGGGAGCCTCATGTCCGACAAACCGACGATGACGACCAGCGCGGGCGCGCCCATTCCGGATAACCAGAACTCGATCACGGCCGGTCCGCGCGGCCCGGTGCTGATGCAGGACTATCAGCTCATCGAGAAGCTGGCGCATCAGAACCGCGAGCGTATCCCCGAGCGCGTGGTGCACGCCAAGGGATGGGGTGCTTATGGCACGCTCAAGATCACTGGCGACATTTCCAAGTACACCCGCGCCAAGGCGCTGCAGCCGGGCTCGGAAACCCCGCTGATCCTGCGGTTCTCGACCGTGGCCGGTGAACTGGGTGCTGCCGACGCCGAACGCGACGTGCGCGGCTTCGCCATCAAGTTCTATACCGAAGAAGGCAATTGGGACCTCGTCGGCAACAATACGCCCGTGTTCTTCGTGCGTGATCCGCTGAAGTTCCCCGACTTCATCCACACCCAGAAGCGCCACCCCAAGACGAACCTGCGTTCGGCCACGGCGATGTGGGATTTCTGGTCGCTTTCGCCCGAAAGCCTGCACCAGGTCACCATCCTGATGAGCGATCGCGGCCTCCCGGTCGCGCCGATGTTCATGAACGGCTACGGTTCGCACACCTATTCGTTCTGGAACAATGAGGGCGAGCGGTTCTGGGTGAAGTTCCACTTCAAGACCCAGCAGGGCCACAAGTTCTACACCAACGAAGAAGCAGAGCAGGTCATCGGCAAGACCCGCGAGAGCTACCAGGAAGAGCTGTTCGGCGCCATCGATCGCGGTGAATTCCCGCGCTGGACGGTACAGGTGCAGATCATGCCAGAGGCCGATGCGGAAAAGACGTCCTACAATCCGTTCGACCTCACCAAGGTGTGGCCGCATGGGGAGTATCCGCCGATCGAGATCGGGGTGCTCGAACTCAACCGCAATCCGGAGAACTATTTCGCCGAGATCGAGCAGGTTGCCTTGTCGCCGTCCAACATCGTGCCGGGCATCGGCCATTCGCCCGACAAGATGCTGCAGGCCCGCGTGTTCTCCTATGCCGACGCGCACCGCTACCGCCTGGGTACCCACTACGAGGCCCTGCCGGTCAACGCCCCCAAGTGCCCGGTGCACCACTATCACCGCGACGGTCAGATGAACTTCTATGGTGGCATCAAGACCGGCAACACGGACGCCTATTACGAGCCCAACAGCTTTGGCGGTCCGGTCGAGAACAAGGATGTGCAGGAGCCGCCGCTCAAGATTTCGGGCGACGCCGACCGGTACAATCACCGCGAAGGCAATGACGATTTCGGCCAGCCGCGCGCGCTGTTCAACCTCTTTGACGAGGGCCAGAAGAAGCGTCTGTTCGCCAATATCGCCGCTGCGATGGGCGGGGTGCCGGCCGAAATCATCGAGCGCCAGTGCAAGCTGTTCGATCAGGTGCACCCCGAATACGGCGCCGGTGTCCGTGCTGCAGTCGCCGCGGGCCAGCAGGAGCGTCCCGACGCGATTTCGGCTGCCGAATAGTTCGGCATCCAAAGAGCTTAAGAGGCCCGGTTCGCACGAACCGGGCCTTTTTCTTGAGCGCTCGGTTTAGGTGGCTTTTTATTCAAAAGCTTGCGGTGCCATTCAGGTGGCCGAAAAGAGGGCTCTGGCAGGGTGTTGAAACATGCGGCACAAAGCCGGGGAGACCAAGATGACCGAGGCAAGAGAGAGCCTGAGAGCGTTCGCGAATTTCAGGGTGCTGAACGGAGAAGCCGATGCAGCCGAGCGCGATCATCTGATCCGCAACCTGGCGCAACTTTTCTCTTATGTGTCGGACAGGTGCGACGACGAGCAGGTCGCCCAGTATGACGAAGTTCTCTGCCAGCTCGCCGATATCGTGGAAACCGAAGCGCGGGCTCATGTCGCCGAGCTTTTGGCGCCGCTGGAGCGGGCGCCCGGATCGGTGGTGCTCAAGCTCGCCAATGACGTTATCGAAGTCGCGCGTCCGCTGCTCGAATTCTCCACCGTTCTTTCCGATGACGACCTGATCGAGATCGCGGAGCACCGGACCGAAGCGCATCGCGTGGCCATCGCGGGCCGAAAGGGACTGGCAGGTCGTGTTGGCGAAGCGATCGCTGCGTTCGGGGCTGAGCCCTCGCTCACGCGTCTGTTGGGAAACGATCAGGCGAAACTGAGCCATAAGGCTGTCGAAAAGATCGCCGAACGCGCATTGGAAAACCAGGCGTTTGCGCAGATGCTGCGCGGTCGCACCGATATAGATTGGGCCGAAGTGCGTGCCGAGATATCGGTCGTCGGCGTGAGGGCCCTGGAAGGGCTGGGGCTGCTGTCGCGCGCCGAAAGCCCTGCGATGGTCTCGCGGGTTCAGGCGGTGGTCTACAACCGCATCAAGAACCAGGCCGGTTTTTCGGCCCAGGAATGGAAGCTTGCCTGGAACCAGGTGAAGGCGCTCGCCGACCGTCGCCGCTTCGACCTCAAGGCCCTGCATCGGTTCACCCGGTTCGGCTATGGACACCATACGGCGGCGGGGCTCACCATGCTGCTCGAAGTGCGGCCCGAAATCGTAGTCAAATGGCTGGCGATGCAGGACTATGTGGCTTTCACCGTCGCGGCGAAGGCCATTGGCCTCGATGCCGACCTGTTCGAATCCGTGGTGAGTGTGCTGCCCTGGAGGGACATGCCCAGCCGCGCCGATATCCTCAATGTACGCAAGCGCTATGAGGCGCTGAGCGAGGACGAAGCGGCCGGTATTTTCGAGCTGTGGCGCTCGCACGCCTTTCGTCGGCGGAGCGAAGACGCCGTAGCTTAAAACTGAGCGGTTCCGAATCTGCGCGTGCTGCCTGGCTCAATCGTTCGCTGTCAGAACCGTTTCGAGCCAGGAGCGGGCCTGGCGCAAGCCGGCGAGTTCGAGTTGGCAGACCCGCCATTGCCGATCGACGGTGCGGCGGACGACACCCGCAGCTTCGAGCACTTTGAGGTGGCGCGAAATTGCCGGAGCGCTGATGGCGAATGGCGTGCTGAGTTCGCCGACCGTCATCGGCCCGTTTCGGGCCAATCGCTCGACGATGGCCCGCCGGTGCGGATCCGAGATCGCCGTGAAGATGACGGAGTTTCTGTCTTGCGTGGAGACGACGGAATTCGCGCCGATGGCTCCAATTTCAGTCATTTCGCGCCCCCCGGTGAAATGCCAAAAATTAATGTAAAGCTACTGTCATATCTGCACGAGCCCGAACGCTTTTCAAGCCTGATCGCCGCATCGCCTTGACATCGGAGATATAAAGATATCTTTATGTCCCTCGATCAACACGAATGGCGAGGGAAATCAGTGCGGCAACCGCAAGACATCGTCTTGCTGCTCAAGGCGGCCGGTGAAATCACCCGGCTGCGCCTGCTTGCCCTGCTCACGCAGGGTGAATTGAGCGTAAAGGATTTCACGGAAATCCTCGGGCAGAGCCAGCCGCGCATTTCGCGCCATCTCAAGCTTCTGGCCGATGCCGGAATCGTGACGCGGCACGCGGAAGGCGCATGGGCCTATTATCGTCTCAACCGCGATCGCGCCAGTGGCGCGTTGGCGCAGTGGGTGATCGAACACGTGGATCCGGACGCGGCAGAACTGCGGCGCGACCGGGAAAAGCTTGCCAGTCTGCGGGAGGTCCAGCGCGAGCGCGCCGCAGCGTATTTCGCCACGATCGCCCAGAGTTGGGATCGGCTGCGGAGCCTGCATGTTTCGGACGCAGCGGTCGAAGCGGCGATTGTCGAAGCGACGGGGGCTGCCAAATCGGGCTTTCTGCTCGATCTGGGCACGGGAACCGGGCGCATGCTGGAGCTACTTGCCAATCGCTACCAACACGGGATCGGTCTCGACTCCAGCCGCGAGATGCTTGCGGTGGCGCGGGCCAAGCTCGATGCCGCGGGCATCGACCACGCGCAGGTGCGGCTCGGCGATATCGCTGATCTGGGTGATTATCACGGCGCTGCCGAT
This sequence comes from Pelagibacterium sp. 26DY04, assembly GCF_031202305.1. NCBI lineage: Bacteria > Pseudomonadati > Pseudomonadota > Alphaproteobacteria > Hyphomicrobiales > Devosiaceae > Pelagibacterium > Pelagibacterium sp. 26DY04. Next base: position 2,629,415 of record NZ_CP101731.1, on the reverse strand, counting down.
CTGGTGGTACTGCATCAGGTGCTGCACTATTTCGACGATCCCGGTACCGGCGTGGCCTTCGCCGGAGCGTGCTTGCGCCCGAGCGGTCGCATGCTGATCGTCGATTTCGCGCCGCACGATCTCGAATTCCTGCGGACCGAGCAGGCGCATCGCCGGCTCGGCATGTCCAACGAGCAGATGGCGCTCTGGGCACAGGCCTCCGATCTGGCTGTCGTTTCATGCCGCTCCTTTCCGCCAACGCGCGAAGACGGCCTGACCGTGTGCCTCTGGGTGCTCGAACCAAACAAAAATCAAAACGAAAAAGGAGTCTGATCGTGGTTGCTGCGACAGGCGAAGCCCGGCTGAGCCGTCAGCCGGAGGATGGACGTCCCGATATCGAGGTGAGCTTCGAGTTCTTCCCCCCCAAGACCGATGCGATGGAAGAACGCTTCTGGGACAGCCTTTCGCGGCTTGCGCCGCTGAAGCCCCGCTTCGTTTCGGTGACCTATGGGGCGGGCGGTTCGACCCGCGAGCGCACGCTGCGCATGGTGTCTCGCATCACCAACGAAACCGGCGTTCCAGCCGCCGCTCACCTGACTTGTGTCGGCGCATCGCGCGAGGATGTGGACGCGGTGGTGCGCGGCTACGCTCAAGCGGGGATCGCTCGCATCGTGGCGCTGCGCGGCGATCCGCCGGAGGGGGTGGGGCAGCCGTTTACCCCGCATCCGGAAGGGTACCGCAATGCGGCGGAGTTGGTGGCAGGTATCCGCAAGATCGGCGATTTCGACATTTCGGTTGCGGCTTATCCGGAAAAGCACCCGCAAAGTCCCGATTGGGATGCCGATATCGACAATCTCAAGCGCAAGCTCGATGCGGGGGCGGATCGGGCGATCACGCAGATGTTCTTTGAGAACGGCGATTACTGGCGCTTCGTGGAGCGTGCGCGCAAGGCGGGGATCACCGCGCCGATCGTGCCGGGCATCCAGCCGATCCACAGCTTCAAGCAGATTTCGGGCTTTGCCGCGCGGTGTGGCGCATCGATCCCGCAATGGCTGGCCGACCGGTTCGAAGGGCTCGAGGAGGATCCGGAAACCCACGCCCTGGTGGCTGCGGCAGTCGCGGCCGAACAGGTTACGGAGCTGCTCGACTCCGGGGTGACCGAGTTCCATTTCTATACGCTCAACCGCTCGAACCTGGTGCTTGCGCTGGCGCGGCTGTTGGGTATCCGTCCTTAGGGGTCGTCATGTCTTGCATTTTGCAAGGCTGTGGCTGTCGCGGGGCAGCGGCATTCACTTCCCGTTCACCAAACTGCTGCCATTTTCGGAGACCAAAACGTCGCTGTGCGGGGGCACATTGGCCGTCTTGAAAGACGTGGCCGAACGGAATGCGAGACATGACACTCTCTAGACCCATTGCATCGGGCGCGATGCTCGTTCTGCTGGTTGCCGCCGTGGGCGGTGCCGCCGTGCAGCAGGGCAATGAAACTCCTGAGGCCGGTGTGGTCGAGATTTCCGATGCCACCCCGCCTGCGACGCAAAACGAGGATGCTTCGGACGGGGTGGAAACCGAAGCCGCGGACACGGCCGAGCGCACGGCAGCAGCGCCCAATCGCGTGGTGGAAAGCGCTGGCTTTCCGGTCGTGCCGCAGGCCGAGCGCGACAGAGGGCAAACCGAAACGGCAGGGCCGGTGGTGACCGTCAATGGACGTCCGCTCGGAGCTCCCGACGAGGAAACCGAAGTCGCGCAGGAGCCGGCCGATCAACCTATGGAAACGCCCGCAGTCGATGCCGATGTGGAAGAAACCCAGGTTGCGGCAATCGAGCCGCCGCTTCCACGGCCGCGACCCGCCGACCTGCCGACGGCCGAGCCAGCGCTCGACTACGACGCCATCGCCGACGCGGCGTTTGAAGACGGCGGGCGCGATACCGTCGTTCGGCAGGAGCCTCAGGGGCTTGAGCCCATGCCCGGCGTGTCGGAGTTCGCGGGAAATTACGATCCGCGCGAGGACGAGTTGGTGGGGGTTGTCGGACCCAATGGCGAAGTGATCTGGGTCTATGAAGAACAGGTCCAAGGCATGAACGGCCGCTCGAACAGCCGGGTTTCGGTGCAGCGGCAGCAGCCGGCCAATCCGTTCGGCTTCATCTACGAGTAGATCCGGGTCCGGGTCTTTCGGCCAACTCGATTTCGTGACATAAGACGCGTCCCCTTGGCGCGCGCATTGACGCATGAGTCTGTTTCGGCCTTGCTTGTGCCCGATTGTTGCTCACGATCGGCCGCCATTGGCAGAGGGTTCGCACGGAATTCATCTCATGTCGATCTGGCAGCAAATCGCGTCGTTCCTGGGTTCGTTCTCGCAAGGGAACGGGCTGGCGGGCGGCATCGCCAATATCCTCGATCCCGACAATTGGCTGCCGCGCGGTCGCGAGACGGCGTTCACCATGTCGATCATCGCGCTTTCCGCCAAAATGGCGGTGGCCGATGGTGTGGTGAGCCGGCGCGAGGTCATTACGTTCCATAAGCTTGTGGAAATTCCCGAAGGCGCCGACAAGCATGTCGACCGCTTCTTTGCGTTGGCGCAGCAGGATGTGGCGGGGTTCGATAGTTACGCGCGCAAGGTGCGCAAGCTGTTCAGCGACAGCCCTGCGACGCTCGAGCACGTGCTCGACGCTCTGTTCGAGATCGCAACGTCCGACGGGATCGTCCACGGGGACGAATTGGCGTATCTGGAGGCGATCAGCGAAATCTTCGGGTTCGATCCCGTCCGGTTCGAGCAGATCGCATCCCAGCATGTACTGCTGCCGACGGGGCGCCGCGACCCTTATGCGGTGCTCGGGCTGGCACCGGACGCCACCGATGAAGAACTGCGCAGGACCTATCGGCGGCTGGTCGCCGAGCACCATCCCGACAGGATGATCGCCAAGGGCGTGCCCGAGGAACTCATGGGGCTGGCGTCCGCCAAGATGGCATCGATCAATACTGCCTACCGCGACGTGACACGGGCGCGCGGCACGCGGCCGGCTTTGGCCTCGTCCGAAGCGACTTGACCCGGGGGTGGGGCGCACCCTACATCAGCGCGTCACCAGTTGACCGGGCGGCCGCCAAGCATGGCTTGGAGGAAAGTCCGGGCTCCATGAGAACACGGTGCCGGGTAACGCCCGGCGGGGGCGACCCCAGGGAAAGTGCCACAGAAAGCAAACCGCCCCGGCCTCGGCCAGGGTAAGGGTGAAAGGGTGCGGTAAGAGCGCACCGGGCGCCTGGCAACAGGAGCCGCACGGTAAACCCCACCGGGAGCAAGACCGAATAGGGACGATGGGAGCTTCGGCTCCAGCCGCGTTTTCACGGCCTGTCGTCCGGGTTGGTTGCATGAGGGTCCTGGCAACAGGGCTCGCAGATGAATGGTCGCCGCGTCCGCCTTCGGGTGGGCCCTACAGAACCCGGCTTACAGGTCAACTGGTGTCTCTTCTCCCGCCGGGACGGTTTGGGAAACAGAATCTTAAAGACTGGGATGCAATGTGGATCAAAGTGGAGCAATTCCGCTTTGATTTCGAGTTGTTGAGTTCCGGCCGACACGCGCCGGGCGCGAGTATCTGAACCAGATGGCCGAGCCCCAATCTTCCCACCAATCGGTGCTGCTGAGCGAGGTGCTCGAGGCGTTGGCGCCGCTCGAAAGTGCGCGCATCGTCGATGGCACGTTCGGCGCCGGGGGGTATTCGCGGGCGTTGTTGAATGCTGGTGCATCCGTTGTCGGGATCGATCGCGATCCGACCGTGGCGCCGTTCGTCGCGGCGCTGAAGGCCGAATTTCCCGACCGGTTCAGCTTCGTCGCCGGAGCGTTTTCCGAGCTCGATACACTGGCCGGCGAGGCTGGCATCGATGGGGTCGTTCTCGATATCGGGGTCAGCTCCATGCAGGTCGATCAGGCAGAGCGTGGATTTTCGTTCATGCGCTCGGGACCGCTCGATATGCGCATGAGCCGGGAAGGGGAAAGCGCCGCGGATCTGGTCAACACCCTGAGCGAAACCGATCTGGCCAATCTCATTTTCGCTTTCGGCGAGGAGCGCGCTTCGCGCCGGATCGCCAAGGCAATCGTTGCGGCGCGGGCCAGTGAGCCGATCAACGATACGCTGGCGTTGGCCCAGATCATCGAAAAGGCGGTTGGCCGCAAGCCGGGCGCACCGCATCCGGCCACGCGGACGTTCCAGGCGCTGCGCATTGCCGTCAATGGCGAGTTCGACGAGTTGGTCGAAGCGCTCTATGCCGCCGAACGCATCCTGCCCGAAGGTGGGCGGCTGGCGGTAGTGACCTTCCATTCGCTGGAGGACCGGATCGTCAAGCGCTTCTTTGACCAGAGCAAGACCGCCGCGCCGCAATCGCGGCACCTGCCGCAGGTTGAGCCCGTCGAAACCCGGTGGGCGCCGGTACGCAAGGCGATCAAGGCCGGAGCGGTCGAACTCGAGCGCAATGCCCGGTCGCGCTCGGCAACACTGCGCAGCGCAGTTCGGACCGCAGCACCGGCCCGCGCAGTGCAGACGGCAGGGCTCGGGGTTCCAGGTTTCAGGCGAGGTGCGGCATGAGCCGATTTCTGCATCGCCTCAATATCATCCTTGGCATCGTCGCGGTGATCGCGGTGGTCGCCGTCTACTCGCAAAAGCACATGGCGGAACTGACGGCTGAGGAGATCGGGCGGATCGAGGCGGCTATCGCCAAGCAGCAGGCCGATCTTTCGATCCTCAAGGCCGATTGGGCCTATCTCAATCAGCCGACGCATATCCAGCCTATCATCGACCGTCACAACGACGTGCTCAATCTGCAGGTGGCCGAAGTCGAGCAATTCGGCAGCTTTTCCGACCTCCCCATGCGCCCGCAGCAACGGCTCGATACCGAAGCGCTCGACGCTCTGTTTGAGACGATCGAGGAGGGCGAGGATCCGATAGGTTCGCTCCTGGAGGGGCTGCTATGAGCGCCATAACCCCCGACCACGATACGATTTCCCTCGACGGCGCGCGAAAGGCTCGCGGCAATCTCACCGGTGCGCGCATCCGCTGGGCCATGGTGTTCGTGCTGCTGGTGTTCTCGGTGATGTTCGGCCGCCTGATCTGGCTGGGCAATGTCGAAGTCGATACCAGCATCGAAGGCCAGACGCGCGATGCGATCATGGCTTCGCGCCCGTCGATCCTGGATCGCAATGGGTTGGAAATGGCCGTCGACATCCGCGTGCCCTCGCTGTTTGCCGAACCACGGCGCATCATCGACGTGGACGAGGCCGCCGACGCCATTCTGACCGTCTTGCCCGATCTCGATCCCGCCTGGCTTCGCAACCGGCTGACCGGGGATCGCGGCTTTGTATGGATCGCGCGCGAGCTGACGCCTGCCCAGCAGGACCGGATCATGCGGCTGGGCATTCCCGGTCTTGATTTTCTCGAGGAGAGCAAGCGCTTCTACCCCGGCGGGACGGTGGCCTCGCATGTGATGGGCGCGGTGAACATCGACAATGTCGGGATCGCGGGCATCGAAAAGCATCTCGACGACGACAACCTTGCGCTGCTGCAGAATTTGGGGCTGGCGCGTGACAGCGCGCTGACGCCGGTCAATCTTTCGATCGATCTGCGCGTGCAGCACATCCTCCACGACGAGCTTGTCGATGCGCTCGAGCGCTATCAGGCAATCGCGGCGGCTGGCGCGATCATGAACGTCAATACCGGCGAGATCGTCGCCATGGCGTCGCTCCCCGATTTCGATCCCAACGCGCCTGCCACCATGCTGCAGGAAGGCCATTTCAACCGGATCACCGCCGCCAAGTTCGAGCCGGGTTCGACCTTCAAGACCGTCACCATGGCGGCGACGCTCGACAGCGGCGCGGTGCGGATTACCGACCAGATCGATGCGCGCTTCGGCGTGCGGTTCGGGCGCTACACCATCGAGGATTTCCACGGCAAGTACCGCATTCTCTCGGTTCCCGAAGTTTACCAGTACTCGTCCAATATCGGCACCATCAAGATGATGCAGGCGATGGGCAAGGACAATTTCCGCGCCTTCATTGCGCGGATGGGTTTTGACGGGGTGCCGCCGATCGAGTTGCCCGAAGTGACCCAGTCGGCGGTTCCAGCCAATTTCTCGGAAGTGGGCGCTGCAACCGCCTCGTTCGGCCACGGGCTGAGCGTGACCCCCTTGCAGACGCTGCGCGCGATCAGCGCGTTCGTGAATGGCGGCAAGCTTGTCGAGCCGACCCTGTTCCCGCGCACGGAGGCCGAAGCCATGGCCAATGCGCCTCAGGTGATTTCGGAGCAGACGAGCCTTTATATCCGTTATCTGATGCGTCTCAATGCGTTGTCAGGTTCGGGCAGCCGCGGCAATGCCATCGCTGAGGGCTATCGCTGGGGCGGCAAGACGGGCACCGCAGAAAAGGTCGTCGATGGACGATATTCGAGCGAAAAGAGCCTGGCCTTCTTCGTTTCTGCTTTCCCGCTCGACAATCCGCAATATGCAATGATCGTTCTGGTGGACGAGCCGAGGCCGGAGAATGAGCAGTCGGGCCGTACGGCTGGCTGGAACGCTGGCGAGATGTCCGGCCGGATCGTGACGCGGATCGCTCCTATGCTCGGAATTCAGCCAAATCTCGATCCAATGATTGACACGCAACTGGTTCCCGTCGAATTGAGGGCCGGATTGCAGCAATCGCCGGTGTCGAGCACCGGACTCTGATCGGCCAATGCCGGAAACATGGGATATTTGACCTTGCCGTATTCGCTTGTCGACGTTCTCGGTGGCGCGCAAAGTGCCAAAGGCGCGGCCGGGATCGCCATAACGGGGCTTAACGCCGATAGCCGTCTGGTGGGAAAGGGAGAGGCATTCTTCGCGCTTCCCGGCACGCGGGGGCACGGCGTCGAGTATGCGCATGAGGTCGTGGGGCGTGGGGCCGCGGCGATCGTGACCGATACGCCGCCGCAGGCCGATCCGGGCATTCCGGTGGTGATTGTTCCCGATGTCCGCGCTGCCTACGCCCATGCCGCCGCGTTTGTGAGCGGGCCGCAACCGGCCCATTGCGTTGGCGTAACCGGCACCAACGGCAAGACTTCGGTGGTCTCTTTCGTGCGGCAGATCTGGGCCTATGCCGGTATGCGCGGGGCGAGCCTGGGAACGCTGGGCCTGATGGTCGGCGACACGCTGGTGCCCGGCGAGCTGACGACGCCCGATGCGCTGACGCTGCATCGTACGCTTGCCGATCTCAAGAGGCAGGGCGTCGACCATGTGGCCATGGAGGCATCGAGCCATGGCATCGACCAGCGGCGCCTTGACGGTGTGAAGTTTGAAGCTGTGGCTTTCACCAATCTCTATCGCGACCATCTCGATTATCACCATGACATCGACAGCTATCGCGACGCCAAGCTGAGGCTGTTTCGCGAGCTGATCGACGAGACGACAACCGCTGTCGTCAACTGCGATACCGAAGAAGGCACCACCTTCATGTTCGCGGCGCTGGATCGGGGTGCAACCGTTTTCACCGTTGGCGAGGGCGGGGCGCATATCGATGTCACCGAGGTCACGCCCGAGGGGCGCGGTCAGCGGATCAAGGGCAAGCTGGTGGGCGAGGATTTCGAGGTGCTGCTGCCGCTGGTTGGGCGCTTCCAGGTTTCCAATGCGGTGGTCGCTGCCGGGCTGGCGATGGCGAGCGGGGTGCCCAACGACGTCGCGATCGAGGCGCTGGGACATCTGCAGGGCGCCAAGGGGCGGCTGGAATTTGCCGGCAGCCGTGATGGCGGCAACGTCTTTATCGACTATTCGCACAAGCCCGAAGCGCTCAAGGTGGTGCTGGAAACGCTGCGGCCCTTCACCAAAGGGCGGCTGATCGTCGTCTTCGGGTGTGGCGGGGACCGGGACCGGGGAAAGCGGCCCGAGATGGGGAAGATCGCCGTCGATCTGGCCGACCTTACTATCGTTACAGACGACAATCCGCGCACTGAAGATGCCGCCGCCATTCGCGCGGAAATCCTGGCCGCGGCGCCCGGCGCGCTCGAAATCGGCGACCGGGCGGAGGCGATCAGTCACGCAATCGCCGAAATGGGGCCCGACGATACGGTTCTGGTGGCCGGCAAGGGGCACGAGGACTATCAGATCATCGGCAAGACCAAGCACCATTTCTCGGATCATGAAGTCGTCCGCTCGGCCCTTGGCGAGTAGGGGCTGATGGACGCGCTCTATTCGATCTCCGAGATCGTCGCGGCGACGGGTGGCAGCGCCGAGGGTGTCGCTGCCGGTGCGGTATCTTCGATCTCGATCGATTCCCGCGAGATTGCGCCGGGAGCGCTTTTCGTTGCCATCAAGGGCGAAAATTTCGACGGGCACGATTTCGTTGGCAAGGCGATAGAAGCCGGGGCCGTGGCCGCGCTGGTCAGCCGCGAGAAGGCAGAGGCGCTGGCCGGACTGCCGCTCATCGTCGTCGAGGACGCGCTCGAAGGGCTCAATGAACTCGCGCGGTTTTCGCGCAGCCGGTCGAAGGCGCGCATCGTGGCGGTGACCGGGAGCGTGGGGAAGACCTCGACCAAGGAGGCGATCCGGGTGGCGCTGGAGGCGAGCGGGAAGACGCACGCCTCGATCAAGAGCTTCAACAATCACTGGGGCGTGCCGCTGATGCTGGCGCGCATGCCCGCCGATATGCAGTTCGGCGTTTTCGAGATCGGCATGAACCATGCCGGGGAAATCACGCCGCTGTCTCGCCTCGTGCGGCCGCATGTGGCGGTGATCACCACCGTCGCGCCGGCGCATCTGGAGTTTTTTCCCTCGGTGGGGGCCATTGCCGATGCCAAGGCGGAGATTTTTTCCGGCGTCGAGCCAGGCGGGGCGGCGATTCTCGGGCGTGATCACGAGCATGTCGAGAGGCTGATCGATGCCGCCAGGGCGGCAGGGCTGGCGCCGTTGACCTACGGGTTCGAGGCGGCGGATGTGACGATCTCCGATTACCATCCCACGCCGGACGGCGGGGCCGCGAGAGTGAGCGGCGATGGGCTGTCGCTGGAGATTGCAACCGCTACGGCGGGGCGGCACATGCTGGCCAATGCCGTGGCGGCGCTGCTGGTGGCGCGGGCGCTTGGGGCCGATGTGGAAAAATCGGTTGCAGCTCTGGCCCGGCACGGAGCGCCGGAAGGCCGTGGGGCAGCGTCGCTTCTCGGTGATCGGGCCAATCCCCTCAGGCTCATCGATGAGAGTTATAACGCCAACCCTACCTCGATGCGCGCCGCGCTCGAGGTGTTCGCGGATATGCCGACGGCAGGCCGCAGAGTGCTGGTGCTTGGGGACATGCGTGAGTTGGGGGCGGCGGCCGAGGACTACCATGCCGAGCTCGCTCCGGCGGTCGTTTCGGCCAGGCCTGATCTCGTGTTTCTCGTCGGCCGGCATATGGGTGCGCTGGACGCGGCCTTGCCGGCCGGGCTTGTGGCCAAGCGGACACAGGCTGTGGACGAGATTGCGCAGGATGTTTTGCAAACGCTTGCGCCGGGCGACTCAGTTATGCTCAAGGGATCGAACGGGGTAAGACTGGGCACGTTGGTGGCCAGAATACGCGACCGCTTCGGTGCGCAGTAGTTTCGTTGGTCGCGCTTTAGACAAGCGCAGGTTTTTTATTACCGTTTCCACGGCGCAAGCAGGAAACACTCCAGAGGCACAGACCAAGCTCCATGCTCTATTTCCTGCAGCAGTTCGCAGATGCGGTTCCGGTCTTTAACGTCTTCCGTTACCTCTCCTTTCGGACCGGCGGCGCGATCATCACCGCGCTGTTTTTCGTGTTCCTGTTCGGGCCGGGCATGGTTAATTCGTTGCGCATCCGGCAGGGCAAGGGCCAGCCGATCCGCGAGGACGGGCCGCAAAGCCACCTTCTGACCAAGAAGGGCAAGCCTACCATGGGCGGACTGATGATCCTTTCGGGGGCGCTGGTTTCGATCCTGCTCTGGGCGGACCTTTCCAACCTCTATGTGTGGGCCGTGCTGCTGGTGACCACCGGCTTTGGGCTGGTCGGGTTCTACGACGATTACCTCAAGGTCAAGCACCAGAACCACAAGGGTTTCGGTGGCAAGCCGCGATTGGCGATAGAATCCGTTATCGCCATCGTCGCCTGCATGATGATCGCCAGCCAGGCACCGGCGGGTTATGAGCACGCGCTGCTGCTGCCGTTCGTCAAGGATTTGGCGCTCAATCTGGGGCTGTTCTTCTTTATCTTCGGCGCTTTCGTGATCGTGGGCGCGGGCAATGCGGTGAACCTCACCGACGGGCTCGACGGACTGGCCATCGTGCCGGTGATGATCGCGGCATCCGCGTTCGGGCTCATCGCCTATCTGGTGGGTAACCAAGTTTATTCCGACTATCTGTTCTTGAACTTCGTGCCGGGGACAGGGGAGCTTTCCATCGTCTGCGGTGCGTTGATCGGAGCGGGGCTCGGTTTCCTGTGGTTCAACGCGCCGCCAGCCCAGATCATCATGGGCGATACCGGCTCGCTATCGCTCGGCGGTGCTTTGGGGACCATCGCGGTGGCGACCAAGCACGAGATCGTCATGGCCATCGTGGGCGGCTTGTTCGTGCTCGAGGCAGTATCGGTGATCGTGCAGGTGACCTCTTATCGGCTCACCGGAAAACGCGTGTTCAAGATGGCGCCCATTCACCATCATTTCGAGCATCTGGGGTGGACCGAGAGCCAGATCGTCATCCGGTTCTGGATCATTGCCATGGTGCTGGCGCTTATCGGGCTTTCGTCGCTCAAGCTGCGGTAAAGCAGGGCGCGTGAAATCTCGGCAGCTTTGCAGGCATGCCAAATCGCCCTCCGGCTGAGCCTTCGGGTCATCGCGATTTCAAAAGACGGCATGGGGCGATGAACGCCTCGTGCTGTATTTGTTAGTATGAAGCGATCATCGCCCCACGCGTCCGGGATTTTGGGCTTATGGCGGCTTCTCGGGCTGGGGGTTGTTGAGAGTTTTTAGTGGGTCGGTTGGTCGAACCGAAAAAGTGGGAACCACTTTTTCTGCCAACCTCCCGGCCGTCCCCTCGCTGCCCCTCCGGGTTTCCCCGGTGCGACGTGGGAGTGATTGGATTGGTGGTCCGCTCACACCTTTTATCCACATCCGGCCATCTGTCCGCTTTGGGCCTTCCCCACGGCGACCCGTGAGGAACCCGAACCGATCCCGCCCAAACGTTCGTAGCGCTTGCGTCCATATGCGCGGGGTCGTGAGGGGAAGTATGGGGGAAACCGAGGGGGCGGGGATAAGTTTTTTGCGCGGGTGTTTTGTGGAAGCTCAGCGCCCCCCTCATCCCCGGCCCTTCTCCCACCAGGGGAGACGGGGCTCCTGGGGGAGCGTTGCGGCTGGGGCTCAGGCGCTGAGTGTACTGGATCCCGGCTCAAGGCCGGGATGACGGTGGGTGGGGTGATGGTGGGTATCTTCAAGGCTGCTGGAGACCTCCGCAGTAGAGCGTGGAGAGGTCCGGAGACGGGGGCGGTGCCCTGCCTAACCCCACCGTGTCGCCCCGGGCTTGACCCGGGGCAAGGTATGCGCGCCGTTTTCGGCTCTTGCCATGACGCAAGCTCAGCGCCCCCCTCATCCCCGACCCTTCTCCCACCAGGGGAGAAGGGGGCTCTTGGGGCATGTTCCTGAGAGGAGCCAGGAGCTCTGTGCTTGTGTTTACCCCATTACCCTTCTCCCCTGGTGGGAGAAGGTGGCCGCGAAGCGGTCGGATGAGGGGGCTCGGCATATCAACGGGCACCGGCGGTGATTGGTAAAGCTCAGCGCACCCCTCATCCGTCTCGCCCTTTGGGCGATCCACCTTCTCCCTCAAGGGGAGAAGGGGTTCCGGGGGAAGCCTTACGGCAAGATCTCTGCGCTCGTTGTCTCCAACCTCTCCATCCTCATCGCCTTCGTCCCCGGACCTGGAAGGCGAAGAGGGGGATGCGGGAGAAAGAGCCGGGAGCGGCGCGCATACCTGGCCCCGGGTCAAGCCCGGGGCGACAGTGGGGTGAAGGAGGACGGCACAAGGATTTTGGTGGGGCACTCCCCTCTCCATCGTCATTGTCGGGCTTGACCCGACAATCCGCAACGTTGCCTGCTGTGTGGGGGAGGTTGGGGGACGCACTTCTGATGAGTGCTTGGAAACCCTGCGGGTCTCGGGGTCGATACCCGGATCAAGTCCGGGGACGAAGACGACGAGGGGGAGAGGGTACGGGAGGAACCACAACGGTGGGGGGCGGCGAGAGAAAGGGAGAGGGAGAGGGTACGGGCAAGATTTGAGAGCGGCGCGGATACCTGGCCCGGGTCAAGCCCGGGGTGACACGGGTGGGGAATGGAGCGAGGGAGAGCGGAGGCACAAGCAGTTTTGGTGGGCACCCAACTCCGCTTGTGTGTTTGGCCCGATAGCTGCGGGGGCGATGGGCGGGAGGTTGGGGAGCCTGGAAACAGGGCGTCCTGGGAGACGCCCTGTTCGTTTCACGCTCTGAGGATCAGATGGGCGTTGCCGAATGGCAGGCCCTGATCGTCGTGTGTCCGGCGCGAGACTTCATCGAAGCCGAGCGTATGGTAGAAGGCACACGCCTGATGGTTGTCGAGATAGACTTCCAGTTCCAGTTCGCCCTTGAGCGCCTTGGCGTGCGCGACCAGGGCGCGGCCGATGCCGAGGCCCTGGCGGCGGGGGGAGACGAAGAGGCCGCCGATGAAATTGTCGAGCAGACTGATAAAGCCGGCTGGTTGATCGTCGGTGCAGGCGACCCAGGTTTCGGCCTTGGGGAGATAGACCGTTTCGATCAAGGCACGCTGCTCGCGCAGGCGGGCTTCGCCGATAAAGGGGTGAGCCAGCATGGACGCTTCGAACCAGATGGCCGAAAGCGCTTCGAGATCCGCCGCTTGATAGGCGCGGATCGTTACGTCGATGTTTTTCATGATTTTCCACAAAGAGAATGCATACAGAGACGGCGCCTCAGGGAGGGAGGCTGTGAACACACCGCGTTGAGCGGTCGGGATATCAGCCTCTGCGCATAAATCTCCTTGGTTTGAGCGCGACCGGTATAGCGGATGTTGGCGTTCAGGCCAAGCCATGGTTGCGAAATGGTAACCACTGGGGTGGTAATTCTCGCATTCTGCAACGAGTGTTTCGGATGGGCGGGGGCGGTCCGGACGTTCGCTAGTGATGTGTTGGCCGCGTATCGGAGCCGTGCCTTGACTGCCATTTCAGCCTGGTTCTCCCGTGAACGAAAGACGCCCATCGCCGAATGGTGGTGGACCGTGGACCGCGAATTGCTTTTTGCGCTGGTGGCGCTGATGGGATTCGGGGTGCTGCTGAGCTTTGCGGCGAGCCCGCCGGTGGCCGAACGCATCGGGCTGGGGCCGTGGCACTTCACACAGCGTCATGTGCTGTTCTGCATTCCGGCGCTGGCGGTGATGATCGCCGCCTCGATGATCAACGCCCGATGGGTGCGGGTCGTGGCGCTGGTCACCCTGATTGGCGGCGTGCTGCTGCTGGCGATGACGCTACGCTACGGCGTGGAGGTCAAGGGCGCGCGGCGTTGGGTGTCGTTCATGGGGCAATCGCTGCAGCCCATCGAATTCGTCAAGCCCGCACTGGCGATCATGTCGGGTTGGTTCATCTCCGAACAGATGAAGCGCAAGGATGTGCCCGGACATCTTCTGGCCATGGCTTCGACCGGACTGGTGATCTGCCTGCTGCTGCTGCAACCCGACCTTGGGCAGACGATCCTGGTTTCGGTGGTCTATGGCGGATTGCTGTTTCTTTCGGGCATGTCCTGGCTGGTGATCGGCGTTCTTGGCGTGGCGGCGCTCGGGTTGATGGTGGTGGCCTATACGTTTTTCCCGCATGTGGCGCGCCGTATCGACTCGTTCATCAGCCCGGAAACCGGCGATAGCTATCAGGCGCAGCGGGCGCTTGAATCCCTGCTCGAAGGCGGTTGGTTCGGCATGGGGCCGGGCGAGGGCATCGCCAAGCGCTACCTGCCGGACGCTCACGCGGACTTCGTGTTCGCCGCCGGTGCGAGCGAGTTCGGCATTCTCTTTTGCCTGATGCTGGTGTGCCTTATCGGGTTTATCGTGATCCGGGCGCTCAATCTGGCGCTGAGCCAGCAGAACCTTTTCAACCGCCTGGCGGCCAGCGCGCTGGCCATCCAGTTCGGGGTGCAGGCGGCGATCAACCTGACGGTCAATCTCAACCTCATTCCGCCCAAGGGGATGACGCTGCCGTTCATCTCCTATGGCGGCACCTCGATGATTGCCATCGGGCTGGGCATGGGGCTATTGCTGGCGCTGACCCGACGCAAGCCGGAGGAAACATTCGCCACCGGCCTGCCGATCCGCAGCGCGCTGAAGAACGGGTAATATGAGCACTTTCGCATTGATGGCCGGGGGAACGGGGGGGCACCTCTTTCCCGCCATGGCGCTGGCCCAGGAACTGGGCCGGCGGGGCCACGACATCCATCTGGTCACCGACGAACGCGTGACACATTACGGCGCGGAGTTTCCCGCAAGCGGCGTGCATGTGGTGCCCGCTGCGACGCCGTCGATCCGGCATCCGGTCAAGTTCGTCAAAGCCGGTTTCGTGATCCTTGGCGGGATCGGCAAGGCGCGGAAGGTGCTGCGCCAGATCAGGCCGGACGCGGTGGTGGGGTTTGGGGGATATCCGTGCTTCCCGCCCTTTCTGGCGGCGGCGACGATGGGCATTCCAGGCATTCTGCATGAGCAGAACGCGGTGCTGGGGCGCGCGAACCGGGCGCTGGCGCGGTTTGCCAAGGTGCTGGCGATGAGCTTTGCCGAGACGGCGCATGCCGATCGGTTCAAGCTCACCAAAGTGCTCGTCGGCAATCCGGTGCGCGACAGGGTTCGCGCGGTAGCCGGGACGCCTTATCCGGCGCTCGATGGCGAGCGGTCGATCAATATCCTGGTTTTCGGCGGCAGCCAGGGGGCGCGGGCCTTTTCCGATATCGTGCCGGCGGCGATCGCGCAGATGGACGAGCGGTTGCGCCGCAGGCTCAACGTCACCCAGCAATGCCGGGCCGAGGACCTCGACCGGGTGGCCGAAGCCTATCGCGCGGCGCGGGTGAATGTGGAAATGGCCACGTTTTTTGCCGATCTGCCGGAGCGCATCGCGGCCAGCCATCTGGTGATCGGGCGGGCCGGGGCTTCGACGGTCGCCGAATTGGGGGTTCTGGGACGCCCGTCCATCCTCGTGCCGCTGCCCGGATCGCTCGATCAGGACCAGCGCGCCAATGCGCTGGTGATGGAGCGGGCGGGCGGCGCCTGGGTTGCCGACCAGGCCACGCTTTCACCGCAATCTCTTGCAACCCAGCTTCACGATCTTCTGAACGCTCCGCATCGTCTCGCCGCTGCGGCCCAGGCCGCGCAATCGGTGGGCGTGGCCGACGCCGTCGAACGGCTGGCCAATCTCGTCGAGCAAACCGCCAAAGGACAATCATGAACACAAAGATGCCACGCGACATCGGCCCCGTGCACTTCATCGGCATCGGGGGGATCGGGATGAGCGGCATCGCAGAGGTGCTGCATACCCAGCGCTACACGGTGCGGGGATCGGACCAGGCGACCAACGCCAATGTGCAGCGGCTGCAGGCGATGGGCATCGAGGTGATGATCGGGCAGAAGGCCGAGAACATCGGCGACGCGGCCGTGGTGGTCGTATCCTCGGCCATCAAGAAGGACAATCCCGAACTCAAGGAAGCCCGCGCCAAGGGGCTGCCGATCGTGCGGCGGGCCGAGATGCTGGCCGAGATCATGCGCTTCAAGAACGCCATCGCGATCGGGGGCACGCATGGGAAGACCACGACGACCTCGATGGTGGCGGCGCTGCTCGATGCGGGACAGTTCGACCCCACGGTCATCAATGGTGGGATCATCAACGCCTATGGCACCAATGCTCGGTTGGGGCAGGGCGATTGGATGGTGGTCGAGGCCGACGAGAGCGACGGAACGTTCGTGAAGCTGCCGGCCGATGTGGCGGTGGTCACCAATATCGATCCCGAGCATCTCGACCACTACCACGACTTCGACGGGGTCAAGAAGGCGTTCCGCAATTTCGTCGAGAACGTGCCGTTCTACGGCTTTGCCGTGATGTGCCTCGACCATCCCACAGTGCAGGCGCTGGTGGGCGAGATCGAGGACCGGCGGATGATCACCTATGGGCGCAACCCCCAGGCGGACGTGCGGCTCATCGAGGTTTCCAACGACAACGGCACCAGCCGGTTCTCGGTGGTGATCCGCGACAGGATCAGCGGCAAGACGCGCAAGATCGCCGGGTTGGAACTGCCCATGCCGGGCATGCACAACGTGCTCAATGCGACCGCGGCGATTGCAGTGGCGCAGGAGCTCAAGATCAGCGACGAGCAGATCAGGGCCGGGCTCAAGGGGTTTGGCGGGGTCAAGCGGCGGTTCACCAAGACCGGGGAGGTCAATGGGATCACGGTGATCGATGATTACGGGCATCACCCGGTGGAAATATCCTCGGTGCTGCGGGCTGCGCGGCAATCGGCCCGGCGTGATGTGATCGCGGTGGTGCAGCCGCACCGCTATTCGCGGCTTCACGACCTGTTCGACGATTTCTCGGCCTGCTTCAACGAGGCCGACACCGTGCTGGTGGCGCCGGTCTATGCGGCGGGGGAAAGCCCGATCGAGGGCGTGTCGCATACCGAGCTGGTGGATCGCATCAGGGCGCGCGGGCATCGCGATGCGCGGGCGATTGCGGGACCCCAAGAGCTGGCAGGGTTGATCGCGGAACGGGCGAGCGAAGGCGACTATGTGGTGTGCCTGGGGGCGGGGAACATCACGCTCTGGGCGGCGGCGCTGCCCGGTGAACTTGAGGCGGAACTTGCGGGCAAGGCACGGGCCAGCGCATGAGTTTTCCCGATCTTTTGCCGCAGCTTGCCGGATGGACGGACACGGTGCGGGGCACGCTGATTGCCAACCATCCGCTCGCCAAGGTGAGCTGGTTCCGCGTGGGCGGGCCGGCGCAGCTTTATTTCGAGCCGGCCGATGAGGCCGATCTTGCGCTGTACCTCAAGAACCTGCCTGCCGATATCAAGGTGACGGTGATCGGGCTGGGATCGAACCTTCTGATCCGCGACGGCGGGATCGACGGGGTCGTGGTCAAGCTGCCGGCCAAGGCGTTCGGCGGGGTTGAGGTGCTGGAGGGCAATCGCATTCGCGCGGGCGCCGGGCTGCCGGACGTCAAGATCGCGACGGCGGCGGCCAAGGCCGGGGTCGATGGGTTGCAATTCTTCCGCGGAATTCCGGGGGCGGTCGGGGGTGCGCTCTATATGAATGCGGGGTGCTATGGCACCGAGACGCGCGAACGGGTGGTGAGCCTGCGCGGGGTGACGCGGCGGGGCGAGATCATCGAGCTCTCCAACGCGGATATGGATTACAGCTATCGCCACTCGAACGGGCCCGAAGGGGTGATCTTCACCTCGGCGGTGTTCGAGGGGGCGCCGGGGGACAGCGAGGAGATCCTCGCCAAGATGCGCGAGATCACCGACCGGCGGGAATCCACCCAGCCAACCAACACGCGCACGGGGGGATCGACGTTCAAGAACCCCGATGGGCTCTCGGCCTGGAAGCTTGTCGATGAGGCCGGGTGCCGGGGACTGCGCATCGGGGATGCGCAAGTGTCGGAGATGCATACGAACTTTCTCATCAATCTCGATGCGGCGAGCGCGCATGAGATCGAGACGCTGGGGGAGACGGTGCGCGCCAAGGTGCGGGAAAAGCACGGGATCGAGCTCAACTGGGAAATCCGGCGGATGGGGCATTTCGAGGCCGGGCGGGAAGTGCGCGAGTTTCTGGACGGCGGGGTTTTCGCCGGGGTGCAATAGCGGGCGAGGGTGCGCGCCGCTGACTCAGCGCACCCCTCACCCCAGCCCTCTCCCCTCACGAGGGGAGAGGGGGAAAGTGGCTCCGAGATGGGGCGTGAAATAGCGGGCAGGGCGGATGCGGAAGCGCTGAGCACCCCTCACCCCCGGCCCCTCTCCCTCAAGGGGAGAGGGGGGCGAACGATGCAGGCGAATAGGATAACTAAAGGCGGTGAGTGATGGCCAAACATGTAGCAGTGCTCAAGGGCGGGTGGTCGCATGAGCGCGAGGTGTCGCTTGCCTCGGGAGAGCAGTGCGCCGAGGCGCTGCGCAAGGCGGGCTATGAGGTTACCGAGATCGATGTGGGCCGGGACATTGCCGACGTTCTCAGCCGGCTCAAGCCCGATGTGGTGTTCAATGCGCTGCATGGGCGGTTCGGGGAGGATGGGACGATCCAGGGGCTGCTGGAGATTCTGGGGATTCCCTATACCCATTCGGGGATCCTGGCCTCCTCGCTCGCCATGGACAAGCATCAGGCCAAGGTGATGTTCAAGGCGGCGGGGGTCAATGTCACCGATCACGTGATCGCCACGCGCGACGAGATCGCCCGCAGCCATGTGATGGCGCCGCCCTATGTGGTGAAGCCCTACAATGACGGGTCGAGCGTCAACGTCTTCATCGTCAAGGAAGGCCAGGAGCATCCGCCCCAGGAGATCCTGCGCACCGACTGGGACGGGGACGAAGAGCTGATGGTCGAGCGGTTCATCCCCGGGCGCGAACTCACATGCGCCGTTATGGGGGATGTGGCGCTGGGGGTGATCGAGGTCGTTACCGACCTGGCATTCTACAACTATGAGGCAAAGTACGCTGCGGGCGGGTCAAATCACGTGCTGCCGGCGCAGGTTTCACCGAAAATTTACGAAAAAGTTCAGAAAATGTCGCTCATGGCGCATGCTGCTTTGGGCTGCCGAGGCGTGTCGCGGAGCGACTTCCGCTACGACCCGCGCGGGGGCGACGACGGCGAACTCGTGTGCCTCGAAATCAATACCCAGCCGGGGATGACCAAGACCTCGCTGGTGCCCGAGTTGGCGGCCCATGCCGGCCATTCGTTCGAAGAGCTGGTGAGCTGGATGGTGGAGGACGCAAGTTGCAACAGGTGAGGCGCAAAGAGTCCTTTACGGCCGCGCCTGCTTCCACCGTCGCGCCGCCGGCGCCGCGCATCGAGCGTCCCGCCCTGCGGGTGGTTTCCAACCTTTCTCCCGTAACGCGCGACCGGGCGCTGGTTCCGGGGCAGGGGCGCGGCACGCTGGTGCCCGTGCGCCGGCGCGGCGGCATGCTGGTCACGCTGGGCAATTGGTGGGTGCTCCACAAGCGCCTGGCGCTGCGCCTCATCACGCTGCTGGTTGCAGCAACGCTGGCGATCGGGGGCTATGTGCTGCGCGAGGATCTGGGGGAAGGGCTTGGGCTGGTTGGCGCCCTCATGAACGGCCAGATGGCCGATGTCGGGTTTTCCATCGCCAGCATAGAGATCAACGGGCTCTCGCTCACCCGCGAGGCCGACGTGGCACATGCGCTGGGCATTGAGGCGGGGTCGTCCAGCCTTGGGTTCGATATCGCCGCGGCGAGGCTGCGGGTGGAGGAAATTCCCTCGGTGGACGAAGCGACGATCCGCAAGGTCTATCCGGATTCACTGGTGGTCTCGATCACCGAGAAAGAGCCGATGGCCCGCTGGCGGATCGACGGCGCGACGATGCTGATCGACGGTTCGGGTTCGCCCATCGCGCCGGCAAGCGTCGAAAACGGCGATCTGCCGCTGGTGATCGGCGAGGGCGCCGGGGACGATGCGCTGGCGATGATCAACCTCGTCAACCGCTACCCCGACCTGACGTTCGACCTCGCGGCGCTCAACCGGGTGGCCGACCGGCGTTGGGACCTGATCTTTTATTCCGGCCTGCGCGTGCAGCTTCCCGAAACCGGGGTGGTCGATGCGCTGAGCCGGCTCAACGACTACCAATTGGAGCACCAGGTGCTGCAGCGCGATCTCGACCTGATCGACATGCGCGTGGCGCAATATGTGGCCGTGCGGCCGACGGTTCGCGAAGAAGAAGACGACAGCCAATGATGACCTCTGCGATGACAGCGCGTTTGAAGCCGGTGCAGCCCGGGCGGTCCTCGCTTGTGACGGTGCTCGACATCGGTTCGACCAAGATCTGCTGTGTAATCGCCCGGCTGGTGCCGCGGCCCGAGGGCAGGGCCCTGCGGGGGCGCACCCATGTGGCCGAAATCATCGGCTTTGGCTACGGGCCCTCGGCGGGGGTCAAGAGCGGGGTGGTGACCGATCTCGACAAGGCCGAGCAGGCGATCCGTTCCGTGGTTGGCATGGCTGAGCGGGCGGCGGGGATCACCGTGCAATCGGTGGTGGTGAACGTCACGGCCGGACGGCTGGGCTCGGAGACGTTTTCGGCGAGCGTGTCGCTGGACGGTCATGAGGTGGAGCCCGCCGATATTTCGCGCGTGCTGATCGCGGTCAACGAGCGCAGCGTGCGCGAAGAGCGCTCGATCATCCACGCGCTGCCGATCGGCTATGCGCTGGACGGGCAGAAGGGCGTTCGCGATCCGCGCGGCATGGTGGGTGAGACGCTGGGGGTCGATGTTGCGGTGATTTCCGCCGAAACGCTGGCCATGCGCAACATCGAACTGGCGCTCAACAAATGTCATCTCGAAGTCGAAGCGCTGATGGCGACGCCTTACGCGTCGGGGCTGGCGACGCTGGTGGACGACGAGGCCGATCTTGGGGTCGCCTGTATCGACATGGGCGGCGCGACGACGACAGTATCGGTGTTTGCCGACGGGCATCTGGTTTACGCCGACGCCCTGGCGATCGGCGGGCACCACATCACGCTCGATATCGCGCGGCAGCTCTCGGTGAGCGTGGCCGATGCCGAACGGCTCAAGACGCTCTACGGCTCGTGCCTGCCGGGGCAGACCGACGAGACTGACGTGATCACGGTGATGCCGATCGGCGCCAACTCCCATGAATCGCCCAATTCGATATCGCGCGAGATGCTGACGCAGGTGATCCGGCCGCGCGTCGAGGAAATCCTCGAGGCGATCCGCGACAGGATGCAGGCGACGGGAATGATGGACATTTCGGGCCGGCGGTTCGTCCTCACCGGCGGCGGATCGGACCTCACCGGTTTGCCTGAATTGGCGCGGCGCATGCTGGCGCGCAACGTGCGCAACGGGCGTCCGCTGGGGGTTTCCGGGTTGCCCGATCGCGCCAAGGGGCCGGCTTTTGCGACGGTTGCCGGCATGCTGGTCTATCCGCAGGTGTGCGGAGCCGAATATGTGCAACCGCGCCCGACACGCAAGATCACCGGATCGGACGGCTATCTCGCCAGGGTGGGAAGCTGGCTCAAGTCGGGCTTCGTGTAGGTCAGGTTCTTCCTCTGCATGGCGTACGGGGTGGTGGGGACTTGAGGCGATCCCTGCCGCTGACGTGTTGCAACCTAGGCAATCGAGGGGAACCGCCCGGAGTTGGGATCATTGGTCCGATGTGGTTGGGGCAGTGGCCGGCATGGCCGCGTCAATTGACACCAACATTTCGGAGGACCGGATTCATGAAGCTCCTTACGGTTGCGGCAGTGGCAAGCTGTGCGCTCCTGGCGTCTCCTGCGTTTGCGCAGGAGCAGACCGCCACCGCCACTTTCATTGATGCAGAAGGGCAGGAGGTTGGAACGGCGAACCTGACCGGGACGCCCAAAGGCGTGCTGATCGAAGTGGAGGCCACAGGCCTGCCGGCCGATCAATGGGTCGCCTTTCACGTGCACGAGACGGGCACGTGCGATCACGAAACCGATCATGAATCGGCCGGCGAGCACTTCAATCCCGCCGATGTCGAGCATGGGTATCTCACCGAAACCGGCCCGCATGCCGGGGATATGCCGAACCAGTATGTGAACGCCGAGGGAACCCTCAACGCGCATGTGTTCAATTCCCTCGTGACCCTCGATGAGGGTGAAGCGGGGATAATGGGACGCGCGCTGATGATCCACGGGGGTGGGGACGACTATCAGAGCCAGCCCTCGGGCGATGCGGGCGACAGGATCGCCTGCGCGGTGATCGAATAAGGCGGAGGGGCTGCGGAAGGCTGCCGCAGCCCCTTTCTTGGTTATTCGCCGCGATAGGCCTTTTCCAGATCGGCGACGATCAGCTTTTTCATGCCGAGCATGGCCTTTGTGGCGCGCTGGGCGCCGGCGGGATCGCTGCCGGTGACCGTCCGATAGAGCGCCTTGGGCACGATCTGCCAGGAGACGCCGAACTTGTCCTTGACCCAGCCGCACTGGCTTTCGGCGCCTCCACCCTGGGTGAGCTTGTCCCAGTAATAGTCGACCTCGGCCTGGTCCTCGCAATCGATAATGAAGGATATGGCCTCGGAGAACTTGAAGTGCGGACCGCCATTGATGGCGTTGAAGCGCTGGCCGAGGAGTTCGAAATCGCCGGTCATCACCTTACCGGGCTCACCCATGCCACCTTCGGGATAGCGGGCGGTGCCGTGAATCTTGGCGTCGGGGAATACGGAAGCGTAAAATTCCATCGCCTCCTCGAGATTGTCGTCAAACCACAGGCTTGGGGTAATCCTGGACATTGTCGTTCCTCCTAAAAAACCGAGAAGTTATATTCTTATTTGGTTATATAGTAGGGCGCGCGAATGTCAAGCGGCATATGAATCGTTGCGGGCAAATCATGCTTAACGTGCGGTGACTTTGTGGCTGTCAAGCCTCGCATTTTGCAGCGTGGTTAACGAAATCGGTAGAGTTGTTAGGGTCCGGTTAACGAATTGAGCGCTACATCTTGCCCATACAGCCACTATGGGGCCAGAGATGACAATCAACCTTCAGATTCCGGGAATCCAAGAACTTAAGCCGAGAATCACCGTCTTTGGCGTCGGTGGTGCAGGCGGCAACGCGGTTAACAACATGATTAATTCGGGGCTGGAAGGCGTCGAATTCGTTGTGGCCAATACCGACGCGCAGGCGCTGGCGCTCTCCCGCGCGCAGCGCGTGATCCAGCTCGGGGTCGGGGTGACCGAAGGGCTCGGCGCCGGATCGCACCCCGAAGTGGGACGTGCCGCCGCGGAAGAAAGCTTTGACGAGCTTAACGACCATCTCTCCGGTTCGCACATGGTGTTCATCACCGCCGGCATGGGTGGTGGCACCGGGACCGGTGCGGCGCCTGTGGTGGCGCGCGCGGCTCGCGAGCAGGGCATCCTGACGGTCGGTGTAGTGACCAAGCCCTTCCAGTTCGAAGGCAATCGCCGCATGAAACTGGCTGACGAGGGTATCGATGAGCTGCATCGTCATGTCGATACGCTGATCGTCATTCCCAACCAGAACCTTTTCCGTGTGGCCAACGAAAAGACCACCTTTGCCGACGCATTCGCAATGGCCGACGAGGTGCTGTTCTCGGGTGTTGCCTGCATCACCGATCTGATGGTCAAGGAAGGCCTCATCAACCTCGACTTCGCCGACGTGCGCGCCGTGATGCGCGGCATGGGCAAGGCGATGATGGGGACCGGTGAGGCTGAGGGTGAAGATCGTGCCCGTCACGCCGCCGAGGCGGCGATCGCTAATCCGCTGCTCGACGATGTCTCGATGCAGGGCGCGCGCGGCCTGTTGATCTCGATCACCGGCGGCAAGGATATGACGCTTTACGAAGTCGACGAAGCCGCTTCGCGCATCCGCGAGGAGGTCGACTCCGACGCCAACATCATCCTGGGCGCAACGTTCGACGAGTCGCTCCAGGGCAAGGTTCGCGTTTCGGTGGTCGCTACGGGCACCGACGCACTGATGGTGCAGGCACTCGATCCGGTTAAGCCCAATGCGGCGCGTCAGCCGCTTCAGGCCCGCCGTCCTGCCGAAGGGCAGCCTCAGCCCCAAGCTGCCGCTCCGGCCCAGGCGCCCCGCGCCGAGCAGCCTGCTCCGGTCGCTGCGGACATGAGTGACGATCAGTTCGAAGCCGCCGTGGCTCAGGCGATCAAGACCGGCAATCCGGCTCCTGCCGCTCAGCAGCCGGTCGAAGACAGCGGCGTCACGATCGAGCCCTATACGCCGGCAGCGCCCGTGCGTCAGCCGGTGGAAGAGACCCAGCGTGCTCCGGAAGCCGCGATGCCCCGGCCCTATGTGCCTTCGGGTGCCGAGCGGCCTCAGCTCCAGCGCCGTGTTGTCCGTCCGGACGATCTGCCGCCGGTCGTCCGCGCGCAGATGGAGCAGCCGCGCAGCGAGGAGCCGCGCAATGCCCGGGCCCTGTTCCGCCGGCTTGCATCCAATGTGGGGCTGAATCTCGGCGGTGAAGCCGAGCCTCAGGCCGAACCGGAACGCGTGCAGCCCCAGTTTGACGATGCCGCGGCGCGCAGCGCCATCGAGGCGGCGAGCCCCCGTCCGGCCGCTCCGCGTCCCCAGGCCGAGGGTGCCGCGGGACATCTCGACGCACATGGCCGGGCCCCGGCGCGGGCTCCGCAAAAGGAGCAGCTTGAAATTCCGGCGTTTCTCAAACGCCACGGTTGATCCAAAATCTGGTGTTAAAGCTTGAATCGGCCTGACGTTGCTTTTACGTCAGGCCGATCTTCGTTAGTAAGGCGATTGGGCCGCCGACAAACCAGAAGGGCCCGGAGTACCGATGAAAAACCCGACCGTGCGCCAGTGCACGCTGACCCGTCCGGCTGAGTTCGCCGGAATCGGCGTTCACAACGGCCAGCCTTCACGCCTTACGATCAAGCCAGCTTCCGCCGACAGCGGGTATACGCTGACGCGAATCGCGGAAGATGGAACAGTTCTGGGCAGCGCCAGAATCGATCATGCACGGGTCAGCCGTACGTCGCTGTGCACCGTGATCGATCTCGGTCAATCGATCAGCGTCGCCACGGTCGAGCACGTGCTTTCCGCGCTCAATGGGCTGGGCATCGACAATGCCGAGATCGTGGTGACCGGCGAGGAGTGCCCGATCATCGACGGGAGCGCCGAACCGTTCGTCGATGCAGTGCTCGATGCGGGGATTTCGATCCAGCCCCAGCGCAAGAAATTCATCCGCATCCTGCGCTCGGTGACGGTGCGCGACAACGATGCGTTCGCCATGCTGGAGCCCTACAACGGGCGGGCGTTCGACGTGGAGATCGACTTCAACTCCAAGGTGATCGGTCGCCAGCGGATGATCTTCGACTGGTCGCCGCGCAAATTCGCCATCCAGGTGGCGCCGGCCCGCACCTTCGGTTTCGTCGCGCAGGCCAAGGTGTTGCGTCAGGCAGGATATGCGTTGGGCTCAAGCCTCGAGAACTCGATCGCCATCGAGGAAGAAAAAATCGTCAATCCCGATGGGTTGCGATTCGAGGACGAGTTCGTGCGCCACAAGCTGCTCGACGCGGTCGGCGATCTGGCACTGGCCGGGTTGCCTATCTACGGCCGGTTCCGGTCCTATAAGGGCGGGCACGGCCTCAACGCGCTGGTGCTCAAGTCGCTGTTTGCCAGCGAAGCCAATTTCGAGATCATGGAAGCCGATGCGCTGCCGCTCGAAATGGAAGCGCTTGGCGATTTGCCCGACAGGCTGTCCGTGGAGCCCTACTTGCGCTCTATCGGCTGAATAGGCCATAAACCCCGTCACAGTTTTGGACATATTCCTCGCTAGCGGGGAGCATGGACGTGCGGGTCACGGCTTTCGCCGGGCCATGAGAGAACGGAGTATTTCGTGAATATCATAGCCAGACAGAGCAAGACGCCCGTGCTTTTGCGGATGACGGCTGCCATTGCCATGGTGGGCGTTCTCGCCGCCTGTTCGCCCATGAGCATGTTCTCGCGCCAGGACGAAGAGCCGCTGGTTCCGCCCGATCAGCTCTATGCGAGCGCGCTCGAGAACATGGAAAACGACCGCTACAATGCGGCAATCGAAGATCTCGAGACGCTGGAGCGCCAGAATCCGTTCTCGGACGTCAACGAGCGGGCCAGGGTCATGCTGACCTTTGCGAACTTCCGGTCCGGACGGTTTGAAGAAGCGGTGTTGGCGGCGGACCGGTTCCTGGCGCTTTATCCCAGATCCTCGGAAGTGCCCTATGTGCTGTTCCTCAAGGGCAGTGCGTATTATCAGCAGATCACCGACATCACGCGCGACCAGGAACTTGCGGCGAACGCCATCGAGACGTTCACCCAACTCCAGTCCGCCTATCCCGATTCCCGATATGCCGAGGAATCGCGCCAGATGCTGCTGGTTTCGCGCGACCAGGTGGCCGGCAAAGAGATGAGCGTCGGCCGCTATTATCTCGGCAATGGCCGCCATACGGCCGCGATCAATCGTTTCCGGGTGGTGGTCGAGGAGCACGAGACCAGTACGCATGTCGAAGAGGCGCTCTACCGCCTTATCGAAGCCTATCTCGCCATCGGGCTGGTCGGAGAAGCGCAGACCGCCGCCGCAGTGCTCGGCACCAATTATCCGAGTTCGGAATGGTATCAGCGCGGCTTTGCCCTGCTGCAGGACCAAGGGCTGTCGCCGCAGATGATGACCGGGAACTGGATGTCGGACTGACCGGCTGCACCCCAAATCATGAAACGCCCCGGCATTGCGCCGGGGCGTTTTCGTATCGGCTTGCCGGTGCTGAAATGTTCCTGTAATGTTCTAGTGGTTAAACTGTGGATCGCAGCGCTGAACGGACGCAAGCGGTTTGCACGGTGAGGCGCGGGCGGAGTAAAACGGACGCCGCAACCATCATGGGAGCTGCTGGGGCGATGCTGAATACGCTGTCGGTCCGCAATATTGTTCTGATCGATCAGCTCGATCTCGCCTTTGAGAGCGGCCTTACGGTTCTCACCGGCGAGACCGGCGCGGGCAAATCCATCCTGCTCGATGCACTCACCCTGGCGCTGGGCGGGCGGGGCGACGCGGCGCTGGTGCGTGAGGGAACCGAGAGCGGGCAGGTGGTTGCCGTGCTGACGCTGCCCGAACAGCATCCGGCGCGGGTGCTGTTGCGCGAAAACGAGATCGCCGATGACGCCGAAATCATTCTCCGGCGGGTTCAGCACGCGGACGGGCGTACGCGCGCCTTCATCAACGATCAGCCGGTTTCGGCCGGGCTGCTCAAATCGGTGGGCGCCCTGCTGGTGGAAGTCCACGGGCAGCATGACGACCGCGCGCTGATCGACGCGGCGACGCACCGGACGCTGCTGGACAGTTTCGGCGGATATGAGACCGAACTGGCTGCGGTTTCCAATGCACACGCAAGATTGGTCGCGGCGCAAAAGGCCGTAGACGTGCAGCGGGCGCGGGTCGAGCAGGCGGCGCGCGACGAGGAATATGCGCGCCATGTGATCGAGGAACTTTCCGCGCTCAAACCCGAGCCGGGGGAGGAGGATGGCCTGTCGGAGCGCCGGCAATGGCTGATGGGGCTCGAAAAGGCGGCGGGCGAGGTCAACGACGCCGATGAAATCCTCAACGGCACCAATGCTCCCGGCCCTGTGCTTGCCATGCTGCTGCGGCGGCTGACGCGGAAATCGGAGGCCGAAGCCGCTCTTTTCGCGCCCATGGCCGAGGCCGTGGATCAGGCGCTGGTGGCGCTCGATACGGCAAGCGAGGCGCTTGATGCCATCCGGCGGGAGATGGCATTCGATCCGCGTGAGCTCGAACAGGTCGAGGAGCGGCTGTTCGCCCTGCGCGCGGCGGCGCGCAAGCATCAGGTCGAGTGTGATGCGCTGCCTGAGGTGCTGGCCAAGTATGCGGCCGATATCGAGGCGCTGGAATCGGGCGCCGAGACGTTGGCGGCGCTCGAAGCGGACCTCAAAGCCGCCGATAGTGAATATCGCAAGACCGCCGGCGTTTTGAGCAAGGCGCGGGAAAAGGCGGCATCGGCATTGAGCAAGGCTGTCGAGGCGGAACTTCCCGATCTCAAGCTGGGGTCGGCACGATTTATCGTCGACCGGCAAGTCGATGCCGAGCGGGTGTCGGCGCAGGGGTTCGATCAGATCGCCTTCCATGTACAGACCAATCCAGGGACTTCGCCCGGCCCGATGATGAAGGTCGCCTCGGGAGGCGAGCTGTCGCGCTTCCTGCTGGCATTGAAGGTGGTGCTGGCCGACAAGGGGTCGGTGCCGGTGCTGATCTTCGACGAAATCGATACCGGTGTCGGCGGCGCGGTGGCCGATGCCATCGGCAAGCGTCTGGCGCGGCTGGCGCAATCGGTGCAGGTGTTGACGGTGACCCATGCGCCGCAGGTGGCGGCGCGGGCAGCCACGCATCTTTTGATCGAAAAGCAGGCGATCGAGGAGGGGGCGTTCATGCGTACGCATGTGCGTCCGCTCGATTCCGAGACGCGTGGCGAAGAGGTTGCGCGCATGCTAGCCGGGGCGACGATTACCGACGAGGCGCGGGCGGCGGCCAAGCGGCTGATGCGCGAAGTTGGGGTTTGAGTGAGGGGTTTTCGATGAGTGTGGATGTGCCGGTGAACGAGCTGTCTCTGGAGGATGCCAAGGCCGAGCTCGACAGGCTGCATGCGCTGATCGAAAAGGCGGACAAGGCCTATTATCAGGAGGACGCGCCCGAGATCACCGATGCTCAGTATGACGCGGCGCGGCGGCGTTACGCCGAGATCGAAGCGGATTTTCCCGAACTGCGGCGGACCGATTCAGTCTCCGACCGGGTGGGCGCGGCACCGGTCGAGGGGTTTGCCAAGGTGCGGCACGCCGTGCCCATGCTTTCGCTGGGCAATGCGTTCGATGATGAGGACGTTGCCGATTTCGTGCAGCGCGGGCGGAAATTCTTCGAGCGTGACAAGGATATCGAACTCGCCTTCACCGCCGAGCCCAAGATCGACGGACTATCGGCTTCACTGCGTTATGAAGACGGGATTTTCATGCGCGGGGCGACGCGTGGCGACGGCACCGAGGGTGAGGATATCACCGAGAATTTGAGGACCATCGCGCAGGTGCCCAAGCAGCTTTCCGGCAACGGATGGCCGCGCGTGCTGGAGGTGCGGGGCGAGGTTTATATGACCCATGCCGATTTCGCGGCGCTCAAGGAGCGTTCGGCGGCCGAGGGCGGGCAGGATTATGTCAATCCGCGCAATACTGCGGCGGGTTCGCTGCGGCAGAAGGACCCTTCGGTCACAGCCAAGCGGAACCTCAAATTCTTCGCCTATGGCTGGGGCGAGGTGAGCGAACCGATCGCCGACACGCAGTATGAAGCGGTTCAAAAGCTCGGCGAGTGGGGATTTACCATCAACCCGCTGATGATCCGCACGACGAGCGTTGAAGAGATGATCGGTCATTATCGGGCGATCGAAGCGCAGCGGGCGACGTTGGGCTACGATATCGATGGGGTGGTCTATAAGCTGGACCGGCTCGACCTGCAGCAACGTTGGGGATTCGTCGCCCGGGCGCCGCGCTGGGCTATCGCGCACAAATTCCCTGCCGAGCAAGCGACCACCATCCTGCACAAGATCGATATCCAGGTGGGCCGGACGGGCACGTTGACACCGGTGGCGCGGCTGCAGCCGGTGACGGTGGGGGGCGTGGTGGTGGAAAACGCCACGCTGCACAACGAGGATTATATCGCCGGGCGCGATAGCACCGGCGCGTCTATCCGTGATGGCTACGATATTCGCGAAGGCGATACGGTGATCGTGCAGCGGGCGGGGGACGTCATCCCGCAGATCGTCGCCATCGTGCCCGAAAAGCGCCCGGCCGACGCGCAGCCCTATGTCTTTCCCGGGCGCTGCCCGATCTGCGACTCCGAGGCGGTGCGCGAGACCAATCCCAAGACCGGCAAGCTCGATGCGCGGCGGCGGTGTACGGGCGAATTGATCTGTCCGGCCCAGCAGGTGGAAAACTTGCGCCATTTCGTGGCGCGCGATGCGATGGATATCGACGGGTTCGGGGCTGAAAATGTCGATCTGTTTTATTCCGAAGAGCTGATTCGGACGCCGGCCGATATTTTCACCCTGCACCAAAAACGCGATGCGGTGCAGGCGGCCCTGTTCAAACGCCGCGAGCAGCAGGCGGCCGAGCGCGAGCGCGCTACGGGCAAGGTGCGCAAGAACGTGCGGGCCGCCGAACAGCGCAACTATGCCGGGCTGGACAAGCTCTTGGCTGCCATCGACGCGCGGCGCGAGCCCGAGCTGGACCGGTTCATTTTCGCGCTCGGCATCCGCCATGTGGGCGAAACCACTGCAGCGTTGTTCGCCAAGGCGTTCGGAAATTTCCAGACTTTCCGTGAGGCGGCTTACAGGGCGGGCAATGGTGACGAAGAAGCGCGCGGATCACTGATCGGGATCGATGGGATCGGCGATACGGTGGTCCAATCCGTCTGCGCGTTTTTTGCCAATGAGCGTAATGAAAGCGCCATCGACGCGCTGCTCGATGAGGTCAGGCCGAAAGATTATGTGGTGACGATTTCGGCCGATAGCGTGGTTGCGGGCAAGACCGTGGTGTTTACCGGCAGTCTTGAACGCATGTCGCGCACCGAGGCCAAGGCCATGGCTGAGCGGTTGGGGGCGAAGGTTTCCGGGTCGGTTTCGGCCAAGACCGATCTGGTGGTGGCTGGACCCGGAGCGGGCAGCAAGCTCAAGCAGGCCGAGAGCCTGGGGATTGAAGTGATTTCCGAAGACGAGTGGTTCACGCGCACGGGGCAGGGATGATGTTTTCAAGGCTCGCCACACTATTGGCCTTTTGGCTGGCTCTCGCCGGCACGACGATGGGACAGGAAACGACCGCCGATACGCTGCGCCAGCACCTCTATGATGGTCGGCTGGCCGATGGACGGGCGGCAATGGAAGCCTTGGCCGAAGACGATGCGACGGCGGCCTTCGGCCTTGGGGTCTTCACCCTGCTCGAGGGCGTAGAGGAGCTGGCGCAGGCGCTTTATGTCCATGGGTTCAACCCCCAGGGTGGCATTCTCGTCAGCCCGTTTTTCGGAATGCCGGCAGAGGAGCAGCAGGAGACGCGGGAAATCGAACCGCTGACCTATGCGGCGCTGCGCGGTTACCTCGAAGCCTTTTCAGCCGACATGGACACGGCCATGCCACTGCTGGAGGTGGCTGGGGCCGGGGATTTTGCCGTCGAGATCGATGTTTCGAAAATCCGTATCGATATAGATGGCGATGGGGCGGCCAGTGAGGCGGAGTCCGTGGGAGCCTTCTGGGCGATGGCTGCCGGCATGGGGCAGCAACTCGACATGGGCACCGGCGTGGCACCGGATACCGAATTGCCCGAGACGGTGTTTGCCTTCGATGGATCGGACGCGGTTTGGCTGGCTGGATATTCGCAGGTGCTTGCCAGCCAGTCCGATTTCCTGCTCGCCCATGATTTCGAAACGTTTTTTAACACCGCCCTGCACCGGCTGTTTCCCGGAGCGGGACTGCCGATGGAGAGTCGCCAAAGCGAGGGTGCGCTGTTCATGGACCGCGACACCGACGCGCTGTTGGCCGATGCGATCGCCATGATCCATACGATCAATTGGCCGATCACAGAGCGTGAGCGGCTATTGGCGGTGCAGGAGCGCGCGCTGCGGGTTCTGGATCTTTCGCGGCGCAATTGGGACCTGATCCTTGCGGAAACCGATGACAACCGCGAATTCGTTCCTTCGCCCTACCAAACTCCGCTCATTGCCGACATGGCGATCAACAAGGCGATGGTCGAGGCGTGGCTGGAAACGCTCGATGTGACCGAAGCGATCGTGCGCGGGGAATTGCTCCTGCCTCATTGGCGTTACCCCGGGCTCGGTTTCGATCTCTCCGCCTGGGTCGAAAACGCTGAGCGGACCGATTTCGTGCTACTGTTTACCGGCTTTGATGCCTTGCCCTACCTCCAGGAGGGCGAAATTGCCGACGCCGAATCCTTTGCCGCCGCCAATCGCGTATTCGGCGGTTCGATCTGGAACTACGCGCTCTGGTTCAACTAGGGCGTGTCCGGCAAAAGTGGAAACGGTTTGCCGTTCGGAACGTGACACCTCAGAGCGGCGCCGTTGCTTGTTCCAGCCATGCGCGCGTCGGCGCATCGAGATGCGGCCCGATCTCCCGGGCGACACGGGCGTGGTAAGCGTCGAGCCAGTCGCGCTCTGCGGGTTCGAGCATGTCGACGGCGATGAGCCGGCGATCGATAGGGGTGAGGGTCAGCGTTTCGAATTCGAGATAGCCGGGGGCGATCTCGCTTTCGCGCACCACGATTAGGTTTTCGATGCGTATGCCGTACTGGCCTTCGAGGTAGAAGCCCGGCTCGTTCGAGAGCACCATGCCGGGCTCGAACGGCACAGTATAACGCGGCGAAATGCCGGCCGGCCCCTCGTGGACGGAGAGGAAGGCGCCAACGCCGTGGCCAGTGCCGTGATTGTAGGTGAGGCCGACCTGCCAGAGGAATTGACGCGCGAGGATATCGAGCTGAGCGCCGGTCGTGCCCTTGGGGAAGCGGGCGCGGGAGATGGCGATCATTCCCTTGAGGACGCGGGTGAAGTGGTCCTTCTGCTGCTCGTTCACCGGCCCGGTGGCCATGGTGCGTGTGATGTCGGTCGTGCCGGTGAGATATTGAGCGCCGGAATCGACGAGCATCAGCTCTCCCGGCGCCAGGCTGCGGTTGGATTTTTCCGACACGCGGTAGTGGACGATGGCGCCATTGGGGCCGGAGCCTGAGATGGTTTCGAAGCTGACATCGACCGCGGTCGGCTCCTCGCGGCGGAAGGCCTCGAGCATTTTGACGATATCGATTTCGGTCAGCCCGCCGCGGGGGGCGGCTTCATCGAACCAGGCGAGAAACTTGGCCAGCGCAATGCCGTCGAGCTTTTGGGCTTCGCGCATCCCCGCCAGCTCCGCCTCGTTCTTTTTCGCCTTGGGCAGCAGAACGGGGTCGCGCTTTTCGATGAGGCGTGCGCCTCCCTGGGAAAGGATCGTCTTGACCTGGACAGGGGCGGTTTCGGGATCGAACCAGATAGCCTTGCGCTCGCCGGCGAGAGCGGCCAAGGCGGCCTCGAAGTCCGATTTGTCAGCGAGCTCGGCGGTGCCGGCCAGGGCCGTTCGGTTTTCTTCCGTCAGCTTGTTGTCAGCCAGGAACAGGGTCGGATTTCCCTGCGCGGGAATGACGGCAAAGCCGAGAACGAAGGGATTGTGGGGGATATCGCGGCCGCGCACGTTGAACAGCCAGCACAGCGATTCCGGCAGGGTGAGCACGACCGCATCGGCGCTTTCCCTGGCCAGGGTCGCCCGCAGGTCCGCCAGCTTGTCGCTTGCCGATTTGCCCGTACGGTTGTTGCCGAGCACTTCGAGCGGGCCGTTGGGTGCTGCCGGGCGGTCGGTCCAGATGGCGTCGACGGGGTTGGAGACCGGGACAAGTGCGATATCGGCCTTTTCGAGCGGCTCGCGGATGGAGGCGAGGCGACCCGGAGTGTGCAGCCAGGGGTCAAAGCCGATACGGCTGCCGGCGGGGAGGTTTTCGGCGATCCATTCGCCAGGATTGACGGTGGTGGTGTCGTGGATCGAAACCAGCGAGGTATCGGTCTGCGCGGGCGCCTGAAGCGTATAGCGGCTGTCGACAAAAAGTGCGGCGATATCGGTCGTCACCAGGGCCAGGCCAGCCGAGCCGGTAAAGCCGGTCACGTATGCAAGCCGTGCATCACAATCGGGGACATATTCGCCCTGGTGAACGTCGGTGCGGGGCACGAGAAACCCGTCGATTTCCATCTCGTCCAATCGGGCGCGAAGCGCGGCAAGGCGCGGCGCCACCTGCGTCGGATCGGATCTTTCCTCGAAAGACTGGAACTTGGCGTCGGGAATGGCGGCATAGGTGGACATGGGGGACTTTCTCGTTAACCGTCCATGCGCTTCCGGCATGGCTGGGTTTCCTCTTGAGGTCTAACTACCAGAAGCGATTGGGACTATCTATTGGCTCGACGGCGAGGTTACCCAAATTTGCCGTCGGACCAAGGAGAGATGACATGGTTGAAGACAAGAGCTTCTTCCGCAAGGCCCTAGACGCCATGATCGAAGCGCGCAGCCGTGAAGCGGCCCGCCAGGTCGATCGTTATTCGCGGATTTACGGGTGTGACTTCGGGACGTCCAAGAAGGGCGCCAACTAACCGAATCGCCTGGGGCTGAGGCCCCTGCACCGTGACGATGAGCCCCCACGGCCTCACTGGCCGCAGGGGCTTTTTGTTATGATTTTTCCAGGATCAGCGTCGTCCAGTCCTTGCGCACGATCCTGTCCTTGAGCACCATGCCCTGCCGGTTGTAGGCGGCGATGACGCGTTGGGCCTGAGTGTTGAGCAGGCCCGACAGGATGATCGCGGCGCCCCGTTCGGCGATGCGGCCGATGTCGGGCGAGAGGGTCACGAGCGGCCCGGCCAGGATATTGGCGACGACCAAATCGTAAGGCGCATTGCCCTGGATGGTGGGGTGATCGAGACCGGCGGCATCGACCTCGACGATGAGGTGGCCGACCCCGTTGGCCTTGGCGTTGTCGCGCGTGATGCGGACGGCGACGGGGTCGATATCGGATGCGATGACCGGCACCTTGCGCCGCTTGGCGACGGCGATGGCGAGAATGCCGGTTCCTGTGCCCACATCGATCGGCCGCACCGGCTGCTTGCGCTTTAGAACGCGCTGGATGGCCTCCAGGCACCCGGTGGTCGTCTCGTGATGGCCGGTGCCGAAGGCCTGCGCCGCATCGATATGGATGGGGATCAGGCCGCGCGGTTGGGTGTCGGCGTCATGGCTGCCATAGACGTAAAAGCCCCCCGCGGTGACCGGCTTCAGCCCTTCGAGCGAGCGGGAAACCCAATCGGCGTCGGCATCGATCGCGTTGACCGAGAAGTCCACATCGCCGCCCAGAACAGATTTGGCCAGGGCCTGAAATGCCGCCATATCCGGGGGGCTGTCGCAGGTGGCTTCGAATATCCATTCCCCGGTCTCCTCATTCTCATGGGCCGAGGCGGTGAGCGCCAGGTCGTCGCGCTCCATCACGGCATCGACGAGGGCATAGGCCTGATCCTTGGTGAGGGGGGTCGAAATCTGATCCTGGGGCATGGGGGCGCTCATTCTTGAAGTCGCCGGGGTTGTGGCCCCGGCACGCTGGGAAGTCAACAAATCTCGGATTTGGGGTGGACTCGCGCGGCAAAATCGTTCTTTATTTGTTCGCAAAGGGGAGAGTTGAGATGTATGGCTTGATCGGACGGATGATCGCCGTGGAAGGTCGGCGGGAGGAGTTGCTCGCCATCCTCAAGCAAAGCGCGGGCGACTACATGCCTGGATGCCACAGCTATATCGTGGCGCGTTGCAATCAGCACCCGGAGGGAATCTGGGTAACCGAGGTCTGGGATAGTCCGGAAAGTCACAAGGCTTCGTTCGACCTGCAGGCGGTGCGCGACGCAATCACTGCGGCAAGGCCGCTGATCGCAGGGTTCGACAATCGATTTGAAACCGAGCCGATGGCCGGGATCGGGCTTTGATCGCCGGCGGAGTCGCTAGCGTTTGAGGGTTTCGATGAGAGGGCCGAGTTCGGCGAGGGAAGCGATCTTTGCAAAGCGCGGTGCGTTGGCGGGTTCTTCGGCGTGCTCATAGTTCCAGGTGAGTTCATGGGGGACGTATGTGCCCCAACTTCCCGCCTCGATGGCGGGGAGCACGTCCGAGCGCAGCGAATTGCCGACCATCATGGCGTGGGCCGGTCCATCGCCATGGCGCGAGAAGGCGCGCTGGTAGGTGGCGGCCGATTTGTCCGAGACGATCTCGACGGCATCGAAGAAGTCGCCGAGACCCGATTGGGCCAGCTTGCGCTCCTGATCGAAAAGGTCGCCCTTGGTGATCAGCACCAAGCGGTGGGTGCCGGTGAGGGCCTCGAGCGTGTCGTGGACATGGGGCAGGGTTTCGATGGGATGGCTCAGCATTTCGCGGCCCGCTGAAACGATACGTCCGATGATCTCGCCAGGCACCTTGCCGTCCGTCACTTCGAGCGCGGTTTCGATCATCGAGAGGGTGAAGCCTTTGATGCCGAATCCGTAATGGGCGAGATTTCGCTTTTCGGCCTCAAGCAGGCGCGCGGAGAGGTGTTCGGGCTCGGCGAAATCGGCAAGCAGGTCGGCAAATTGCCTCTCGGTCAGGCGGAAGAATTGCTCGTTCTGCCAGAGTGTGTCGTCGGCATCAAAGCCTATGGTGGTGAGGCGTGTCATGGCGTGTATTTGCCACGACAGGAGCGAGGACGGTAGCCCTGGCAAAGAAATCGGCCCGCCGGGCGATCCCGACGGGCCGTCGATCCGTCCGATCCTGTCCGTGGCTTAGCCGTCGAGCTTGCGCTTCAAGAGCTTGATGCGGTTGGCCGCCTCGATGCTGGTAAGATGGTCGTCGTAGGCATCGAATTCCTCGGCACGCTGGGCAAGGCACAGCAGTTCGGCGGCCTGGGAGGCCGTCATCGGACCATCGCCCGAGAGATAATCTTCTCGGTCGTTGACACGGAAGGCGTCGGGGTTTGCGGTGGCGATGCCGGGATGAATGTCGGACATGAGTGGACTCCTAGTCTTGTGTTCTCAGAACGGGATGGCCGGCCCACCGGTTCCCGCCCGGAAGAAGATGAAGCTTGGGGCGGGAATTATCCTTGTAAAGACGGTTGCGGTGCGATCACATGTTAAGTGCGAAGTGAGCAAAAAGCGTGGCAGATCAGGCACTAGTGCTGTCACAAATCGAGCTTGCGTTTGAGCGCGTCGATGCGCCGCGAGGCTTCGGCCTTGGTGAGGTTTTCGGCATAGGCTTCGGGTTCATGGGCTTCTTCGGAAAGCGTCTTGAGATAGGAGGCCTGGGCGCCGGTCATGGGCTCGTCGCCCGACACCCAATCGGAAGGATCCTTCTCCAGATTGGAATTGGGGTCGTCATTGGGAACTTTAGGATTGCTGTCGGACATGCTGGAACTCCACTATGGGTTGTTCGCATAATGTTCCGGTGGGCGGGAGGGTTCCGTAGCCGGCGATCACCGGCTACGGGGAGCTTCAGGTGCGGCTGATGGAGACGCCGCCGTCGACCCGCATGGCGCTGCCGGTCATGAAGCGCGAGGCGTCGGAAGCGAGAAAAAGCGCGGCCTCGGCCAACTCCTCCGCCGTTCCCAGACGCTTCAGAGCATGAATGCCCTCGATGAAGCCGCGAGTTTCCGGCGCTGCGCCGGGGAGATTGGCGGCATTGGACGGCGTATCGATGCCGCCTGGGAGCAGCGCGTTGGCGCGAATGCCTTTGGCGCCGTATTCGACCGCCAACGTCTGGACGAGACCGATGAGCCCGGCCTTGGCGGCGGCATAGGCAGCCATTCCGGGAAAGCCGACGGTGTTGCCGACAAAGCTCGAGGTGAAGATCAGCGATCCGCCGCCGCGTTCAAGCAGGGCGGGGATTTGGTGGCGCGCGCCGAAATAGGCGCTGGTGAGGCAGGTATCGAGGGTCGCCTGCCAATCGGCGGGAGCGATCTCGGCTGCCGGGGCCATGACGGTCGCCGCGCCGGCATTGTTGAAGGCGATATCGAGGCCGCCAAACCGGTTGACGGCAGCCCTGACGCACTCGCGCGCGTGGCTTTCGTCGCGGACGTCGCCGGCGATCGCAATGACGCCGGCGCCGAGATTGTCGATCCGCCTGACGAGATCGTCGAGCTTGTCCTGCCGGCGACCCGAGATGACCAGGCATGCCCCTTCGCGGGCGAAGAGCAGCGCGGCCGCTTCGCCGATGCCAGAGGTGGCGCCGGTGACGATGGCGGTCTTGTTGTTGAGACGAGACATGGGAACTCCATTCGTTGTGAATGGAGTTGTGGTCTCAAACCCAACCGGGGCGGCCCGACCCGGATTCCACGGCCCGATTTTGACGCGGCCGCCCGAAGCTAACCCAGCTTCACCGCCGTGCCCGACACCGAGACCATCAGCATCGATCCCTGTTCGCCGATGACCTCATAATCGAGATCGACACCAACCACGGCATCGGCACCAAGACGGCGCGCTTCCTCCTCGATTTCGGCGAGAGCTTCCTTGCGGGCATCGCGCATGGCGTTCTCATATGCCCCGGCGCGGCCGCCGACGATGTCGCGAATGCCAGCAAACAGATCGCGGAAGATGTTGGCGCCGATGATGACCTCGCCGACCACCAGTCCGAGATATTCACGGACGGGACGGCCTTCGACGACAGCGGTGGTGGTGATGATCATGGAGTTCTCCTCGTTTGATGGGCAGCGGATATACCGTGACGGACATATTGCCCTCTGCGGACGCGATAAGTGTCGCGCAGAGCCGGCGTCAAAGCAGATGAATTTATTTGTGGATGTTATGTAATCGCGAATGATTAAATGGACCGTGTCACTGCGTTCATGGTATGTTTCTGTCAGCCTTTAAGCTTAATTGTGTTTCTGCTAACTCGGAGAGCTGCATGACACGACGAAGAGCGACTAAGACTAGAAGTGAGCTCATCGAGATATGGGACCATTTGCCCACTTCGAGTTCGCGCGAGGTGGTGGCCGAATTCAAGAAGCGGCATGGTAACGTCCCCAGCTTTGAGGCTGACGATATTATAGATTATGGCCTGATGGAACTGGCGGGTCAGGTTTCGAGTCGTCGACTAATCGACGATGGACAACCAGACATGCTGCAGGCCCTTGTGGCTGACGCCGACCGAAAGGTTCTACGCCGAACCCTTGTTGTAAAGGTTCGGGAACAGGGCGTAGTTACAGTGGCCAAGCTAGATCTGCAGACGTTGAAACCAGACGAGTTTTTTGCTCTCGACATCGTCGACGTTCAGCCAAAAAGACGAGTGACACCGACGGCCCTTGAAGTCGTTAGACGAGACATGAAGCTCATGCAAGAAACGGGCGAGACTGATTCCACATACGGAGCGTTTTTGCGGAGGGGTGGGTAATCACCCCCGCTTCACGAAACTGTCCAAAACCTTCTTTGGTCCGGCTTTCTCAAAATCGATGGAGAGCTTGTTGCCCTCGGTCGCCGTCACCGTGCCGTAGCCGAATTTGAGATGGAAGACGCGTTCGCCCACCGAGTAGGCGGCCGAAGGGCCTGAGGAGCGGGCGACGAGGTCGCCTTCGATGGTCAAGGGACCAGGGCCCTTGCGCTGGGATTGCTGGCGCTGGGCGCGCTGCCAGCCGGGGGTTTCGTAGACGCTTTCAAAGGGATCGCGCTGGTCGAAGCGCGTGGCGGCGCGGCCGCCATAGGTATAGCCGCCATAGGACGAGCCGGTGTCGGTGACCTCGACGGCATGGGCCGGCAACTCGTCGAGAAAGCGCGACGGGATGGCCGATTGCCAGAGGCCGTGGATGCGGCGGTTCTGGGCAAGCGATATGCGGCAGCGCTTTCGCGCGCGCGTGATGCCGACATAGGCGAGGCGGCGTTCCTCCTCGAGCCCGGCGAGGCCGGATTCATCGAGCGAACGCTGATGCGGAAACAGTCCTTCCTCCCAGCCGGGGAGGAAAACGGTGTTAAATTCCAGCCCCTTGGCCGAGTGCAAGGTCATGATCGAGACCGCATCGCCGCCTTCGCCGGAATCGCGATCCATCACCAGGGCGATGTGCTCGAGAAAGCCGTTGAGGTTTTCGAACTCTTCCATGGAGCGGATGAGTTCCTTCAAGTTTTCCAGCCGTCCCGGCGCGTCGGCGGATTTGTCATTCTGCCACATCGCCGTATAGCCGGATTCATCGAGGATCTGCTCGGCAAGCTCGTGATGCGGGATCGAGCGCAGGCGATCGGCCCAATCGTCGATCTGGCGCACCAGCTCGCGCAGGGTGGAGCGCTGCTTTGGCTTGAGTTCCTCGGTTTCGATCAGGTCACGGATGGCGGCCAAAAGCGGAATATTGGCGGCGCGGGCGGTATCGTGGACGATCTGCAGCGTGGCATCGCCCAGCCCGCGCTTGGGCACGTTGATGATGCGCTCGAAAGCTAGATCGTCGGCCGGCTGGGCGACGATGCGCAGATAGGCCAGAGCATCGCGGATTTCCTTGCGCTCATAAAAGCGCGGGCCGCCGATGACGCGATAGTTGAGACCCAATGTAATGAAGCGCTCTTCGAATTCGCGCATCTGGAAGGAGGCGCGCACGAGGATGGCCATATCGTCCAGATGGTCGCCCTGACGCTGGTACTGCTCGATCTCCTCGCCGATCTGGCGGGCTTCTTCTTCAGAATCCCAGACCGAGGTGACGGCGATCTTTTCGCCTTCCTCGCCCACATCGGTCTGCAGCGTCTTGCCCAGACGGGATTCATTGTTGGCGATCAGGTGGCTGGCAGCCGAAAGGATGTTGGAGGTCGAGCGGTAATTGCGTTCGAGCTTGATGATCTTGGCGCCGGGAAAATCCTTTTCGAAGCGCAGGATGTTGTCGACCTCGGCGCCGCGCCAGCCATAGATCGACTGATCGTCGTCGCCCACCACGCAGATATTGGCCGAATTCTTCCCGTCCCGGCTTTGCGCCAGAAGGCGCAGCCAGAGGTATTGGGCGGTGTTGGAGTCCTGATATTCATCGACCAGCATATAGCGAAAGCGATCGTGATATTCGGCAAGGACTTCGGGATTTTCCTTGAACAGGCGGATGCCTTCGAGCAGCAGATCGCCGAAATCGGCGGCGTTGAGGGTTTTCAGCCGCGCCTGGTAGTCGGCATAGATCTTCTGTCCCTTGCCGTTGGCGAAATACCCCTCCGCCGAGGAGATGTCCTTTGGCAGCAGGCCGCGGTTCTTCCAGGTGTCGAGCATGGAAGCGAACTGGCGCGCGGGCCAGCGCTTCTCGTCAATGTTTTCAGCCGAGAGAAGCTGCTTGATGAGGCGGATCTGATCGTCCGTGTCGAGAATGGTGAAATCAGGCCTGAGCCCGACCAGTTCCGCATGGCGGCGGATGATGCGCGCGCCGATCGAGTGAAATGTGCCCAGCCAGGGCATGCCCTCGACCGAGGCACCGACGAGCTTGCCGATGCGCTCCTTCATCTCGCGGGCGGCCTTGTTGGTGAAGGTGACGGCCAGGATCTGCCCGCCGCGTGCCTTGCGGGAGGCGAGGATATGGGCAATGCGGGTGGTCAATACGCGCGTCTTGCCCGTGCCGGCGCCGGCAAGAACCAGCAGCGGGCCCTCGGTCGTTTCCACCGCCTCGCGCTGCTCGGCGTTCAGCCCCACGAAATAAGCCGGCTCGCGCGGGGCGAACTGGGACGTGATCGGGCCTTGCGGACGATGGGGCGGGACGGCTGACATCAGCTATTGACGAATCTCTTTTTGTTCTCCTGGCGAGTATATAGGCGCGATAGGGGCAAAAGTATATGCACAGGCGCAAATCGCCCTGTCACAGAAGTGTTGTCGAGCGGTCCTATAGGGCCCTGTCGTGAATTCTCACGCCTTACGGGGGACCCCATGAACAAATCTGTTCTGCTTACCGCCATTGCGGCCGGACTTCTGGCGAGCGCTGCCGTTCCTGCAAGCGCCCAGAGCTATTTCAACCGCATCGCCAGCTTCCCGGTTGCGCTCAACACGCCCGATATCGAAGCTGAGGAAAATTCGGCGGAGATCATCACCGCGACGGAAGACGGTATGACGCTGGTTTATTCCAACGCGCTGCTCGGCGGTGTCGGCTTTATCGACATCACCGATCCGGCAAATCCGCAGCCGGGCGGTTTCGTCGAACTCGAAGGCGGCCCGACCTCAGTTTCCGTGATCGGCAACAAGGCGCTGGTGAGTGTCGATACCACCGAAGATTTCACCGCTCCGACCGGCTATCTGGCCGTCGTAGACATCGAAACGCTCGAGGTCGAATCCGAATGTGATTTGGACGGCCAGCCCGACGCCATCGCCAAGAACGCCGACGGTTCACTGATCGCCATCTCGATGGAAAACCAGCGCGATGAAGACCTCAACGACGGCGTGATCCCGCAGCTTCCGAGCGGCAATGTGACGTTCCTCGATGTTGCCGAAGGCACCCCTGATTGCGACAGCCTGCGGGTGACCGAATTGGCCGGCCTTGCCGAGGTGGCCGGTGAGGACGCCGAGCCTGAATACACCGACTTCAACAGCGCCAACGAACTTGCCGTGACGCTGCAGGAAAACAACCATATCGTCATCATCGACGGCGAAAGCGGGGAAGTGATCAATCATTTCTCCGCCGGTTCGACCGACCTTGCCAATATCGACATCGAAGATGACGGCCGGCTTTCGTTCAGCGAAAGCATCGAGGGCGCATTGCGCGAGCCCGATGCCATCCAGTGGCTGGACGACGACCGCTTCGTGATCGCCAATGAAGGCGACTATGAAGGCGGCTCGCGCGGCTTCACCATCTTTTCCAAGGACGGCACCGAGCTTTATGAGAGCGGACCGTCGATGGAATATATCAGCGCCCAGCTCGGCCACTATCCGGAAGGTCGCTCCGACAACAAGGGGATCGAACCCGAAGGCAT
This sequence comes from Pelagibacterium sp. 26DY04, assembly GCF_031202305.1. NCBI lineage: Bacteria > Pseudomonadati > Pseudomonadota > Alphaproteobacteria > Hyphomicrobiales > Devosiaceae > Pelagibacterium > Pelagibacterium sp. 26DY04. The sequence goes on along the minus strand of NZ_CP101731.1, from coordinate 2,587,207 downwards.
GGAAGTTGGCGTGTTCGGCGACGAGACGCTGATCTTCGTCAACCAGGAACGCGCCTCGCTGGTCGCCATCTATCGCGACACCGGCGCCGAGCCCGAATACATCCAGTCGATCCCCTCGGGCATCGGTCCGGAAGGGGCGCTGGCGATTCCCGAGCGCAATCTTTACGTCACGGCCAACGAGACCGACGTTTCGGCCGATGGCGGCGCTCCGGCTCACGTCATGATTTTCGAGCGTCAGGATGTTGAAACGCCTGACTATCCGCAGATCATGTCGGCGATGAACGAGGATGGCACGCCGATCGGCTGGGTGGCTCTGTCGGGTCTGGTTGCTGATGCCCAAGAAGCCGGCAAGCTCTATGCCGTCAACGACTCCTACCTTTCGATGATGCCCACGATCTACACGATCGATGCGACGCAGAGCCCTGCGATGATCACTGAAGCCCGGCTGGTCACCCGTGATGGCGCTGCTGCCGAAGGCCTCGACCTCGAAGGCATCACGCTGGACGGTGAAGGCGGCTTCTGGGTGGCTTCGGAAGGCGACACCGAAGACGGTATCCAGCACGCCCTCTACCGTGTGGATGCCGAAGGTGCGATCATCGAGGAAGTGATGTTCCCCGAAGTCCTGCTGGCCAACGAAACCCGTTCGGCAGCCGAAGGCATTTCCGCGGTGGGCGAAGGCGACGACATGGTGCTCTGGATCGCCATCCAGCGCGAATGGGGCGACGATCCCGAAGGCATGGTGAAGCTGGTTTCCTACCAGCCTTCGACCGGCGAATGGGGCGCTGTGCACTATCCGCTCGAAACTCCTGCTGAAGGTGCCTGGGTCGGTCTGTCGGAAATCACCATTGCCGGCGACTACGCCTATATCGTCGAGCGTGACAACCAGATCGCGGCCAACGCCCAGCTCAAGAAGCTTTATCGCGTGCCGCTCGCCGAAATGGTAGGCGCCGAGATCGGGTCGGAACTACCGGTGGTCACCAAGGAAGAGGTCCGCGACTTCATCCCTGACCTCCAGGCGCTGAACGGCTATGTGCTCGACAAGGTCGAAGGCTTTGCCATCGACGCGGCCGGCGAAGGTTGGGTCGTCACCGACAATGACGGTGTGGATGACTCCTCGGGCGAGACTAATTTCTGGTTGATCGGCACCGTTGAATAACACGGCACCGATACGAAAACGGTTGAAGGGTCGGGCCAACGCCCGGCCCTTTTTCTTGGCCAATATGCAAAAATCTCGTCTTCACAAGGGCTAAAGCCGGGTGACGAAACCCATTGTTATGCCTAAGGTTCGCGTGATTTAGCTTTGAGGTTTCCCCGGCTTTGGCCAACCGTATCTACATCGCCATCGGATTGATCGCGATCCTCATTCTGGGCGCGGCATTCATCGTGCCGTTGTTCATTGACTGGAACGCCTACAAGCCGCGCATGGAGCAGATGGCGGCCGAGGCGCTGGGGGTGGAGGTGGAGATTGCTGGGGATATGGAGTTCACGCTGCTGCCCCAGCCGCGCCTGCGCTTCGAGAATGCGCGGATGGGGCCCGCCGACGCGCCGGTGGGGGCGGCCAGATCGGTCGAGGCCGATTTCTCGCTGATGGATTTCCTGCGCGACCGGTTCACCGTCACGCAATTGCGGCTGACCGAGCCTGAACTCAACCTGGTGATCGACGAAAACGGCGAACTTCAAACGCCGATCGTTCTCGCCGAGAACCCGAGCGTTTCCAACGTTTCGATTGCCCATGCGCGGTTCGACGAGGGCACCCTGCGCCTCACCGACATGCGGAGCGGCCAATCCTGGCAGGCGCAGGGGTTTGCCGGCGACATGCAAATGACGGCAATCCGTGGCCCTTTTACCCTGCAAGGGCAGGCGACCCACGAAGGAACCCCTTACGCCTTGCGGATGGGGACCTCGGCTATCAACGCGGCCGGCGAATTGCAGCTCAACGCTTTCGTGCGTCCGCTCGACGGGCGGTTTTCGGTTTCCCTCGAGGGATTGCTGGCAACCGGCGGCATGCCGGAGTTGACCGGCGCCTTGACCTATCGGCAGGCGGCGCAGGCCGAGGGCGACGCGGTGGTGGGCGCGCTGGTGTTGCAGAGCCCGATTACCGCGGACAGCAATGCGGTCCGGCTCGACGAGTTCACGCTTCTGCCCGATGAAAACCAGACGGCGACGCGGCTCACAGGTGAGGCGACGGTAACGCTGGGCGCCGAGTCGAGTTTCGATGCGACGGTTTCCGGCGGTGTCGTCACGCTTCAGACCAACGCGGTGACCGAAGAGGGGGCGCAACCCTTCGAAATCGTGCAGCTCCTGCGCGGCATGCCCGAGCCCGTCATTCCGCCGCTGCCGGGCAGAATCGCCATGTCCATCAATGAACTGGTGGTGCGGGGCGTGTCGGTGCGCGATGTGAGACTGGATGCCGAGAGCGATGGCGAACTCTGGGCGGTGGAGGAGTTTTCCGGGCGGCTAGCGGGTGATACGACGCTCAAGCTCACCGGCTCGTTGGGGCGGGCGGCTGGCTGGCCGGCCTTCGAGGGGACCTTGGCGATGGCCTCCTCCCGGCTCGACGCGCTGTCGCTGCTGTGGGTGCGGCCGAGAGATGGCAATCCGCTGTTCGGTGTTTCAGGTTCGCTCAATGGGCAGGTGCAATTGGTCAATGACCGGCTGCGGCTCGAAAACGGAATTCTGGTGATCGAAGATACCGCGCATACGGTTTCAACCAGCATGCGGTTCGGCGAAACGCCCTCGCTGGCTGTCACCGCCGATCTCACGACATTGAACGCCCGGCAGAGTGCGGCGCTTTTGGCGTTGCTGCCGCCGATCGAACCGACAGGCACGTTCGGGCTGAGCTTTCCCGATGGGCGGCTCGATGTCGAGCTGGAAGCGGCACAGCTCGCAGGGCAGGCGGTGCAGCGGCTTTCGCTGCGCTCGGCCTGGTCGGATCAGGGCGTGACGATCGAAAGCTTGGATGTAGAATCCTTTGGGGGCGTGGGTTTTGCTGGCGCCGGTTCCCTCTCGGGTTCTCTGGCCGCACCGGTGATCGTGGCCAATGGCGAGCTCGAGATCGCCGCAGGCGCTCGGGTGCTCGACAGGGTGTTGGGGACCGAGGCCGGAAATCCGTTGCGGCAAGCGGTTCTGGGCAGCCTGCCGGCGCGGCTGGATTTGGATTTACAGCCGCCGGGATCGGATGGGCTGCAATCGATGACGCTGGATGGCACGGCGGGCGCAGCGGAAATTTCCATTGGCTTGGACATGACCGGCGGGATCACCGGGCTGGGGCGCGAGAATCTCGGGATAACGATCGATGCGGCTGCCGACAGCGGGGCTGCCATGCTGGCCCAAATCGGGCTGGCGCCATTGATCGCGGGGACTGATGGCGCGATCGCCAGTGCGCGGTTCGAAGGCAATCCGCGCGGCAATATGGACGCCGAGCTTTCGCTCGAAGGCGGCGGCGAGCGGATCGATTTTTCCGGGACGCTGGTGCTATCGGATCTGGCCTCGATCCGAGGGGAGGGGCAGACCTCTTTCCTTTTCGCCGATGGGGTGGCGCTCGCCGAACTGGCCGGCGCGGCGGGTGTGTGGCTTCCGGGACTGGAGGGGCAAGCCGATATCGGTTTCGTCGGGCCGGAAAGCGTAAGGCTTTCCGACATCTCGGCATTTTCCGGTGAACGCTCGGTTGGCGGGGAGGTGACGTTCTCGGCGCAGCGGGATTCCGCTCTGGTCAGCGGCTCGCTCGCTTTCGATGCGCTCGATGTGGAAACGCTGGCCACGATGCTGACCGGGCCGGCGGGCATGCTCAACCTTTCTCCCGGCCTCTGGCCGGACGGACCGATCGATCTGGGCGGTACGCCGCGATCCACGCGGGGGCGGATCGCGGTGACGGCGCCGGTTCTGATGGTTGGCGATCAACGTCTCGTGGAAGCGCTGGCCTTCGATTATGCCTGGGGCGAGGAGGATGTGGGGCTGCGGGGGCTGTTCGGGGAGTTCGGTGGAGGCACGGTGCAACTGGATGCCACGGCTTGCTGCGCCTCGGCCATAGCCGACAAGAGCCTGGCCGGACGGCTGACGCTCAACGGCGTGGCGCTCGACGCCATCCTGCCGCAAAGCCCGTCCGATGCGCTGGGCGGGACGCTGACGCTGGGAACGCAATTCCAGGGGAGCGGGGACAGCTATCGCGCGTTTGCGGGCTCGCTCAACGGCGAGGGCAGCTTTTCGGTGAACGACGTGCGGATCGAGCGGTTGTCGCCATCCGCTTTCGATGCGGCGGCCGATGTGGACAATCTGGTCGAAATCGCCCCGGAAGCTTTGGAAACCCTGGTGGCGACGGCACTGGATTCAGGCCCGTTCATTGCTGATGAAGCCGGCGGATTGGTGAGCCTTATCGGTGGCTCGGCGCAGATCTCCAACATCGCCATCGAAGGCGACGGCGCCCGGCTGGTGGGCGGTGGAAGCCTTGCGCTCGACACCGCGGAACTCGACGCGAGTTGGAGGCTAGCGCTGACGCGGGCTCTGGCGGGCAATGGGCTGATCACCGAAACCACCGGGCGGATCGGGCTCGAGGTGGACGGAACATTGCTGGCGCCGGAACGGGCGCTCGATCTGGGGCCGATGGTCGATGCGATCCAGGTGCGGGCACTGGAAACCGAACTCGATGAACTCGAGGCGTTACGGGCCGAGCAGGAAGCGCGTCAGCAGGAAGCGGCCGAAGAGCAGGCGCGGCTGATGGAGGAAGAAGCGCGGCGGCAGGCCGAAATATTGCTGCAGCGGGAGCAGGAAGAGGCCGAGCGCCTTGAACAGGAAGCGCAGCAGCAGGAACTCGATGCGATCGAGCAGCAATTGAACGGTCCCGCCAACGGCGAGGGCGAAGTCAATGAGGATCAGGACGCATCGCCACCTGTTTCCTCGCCTCCACCAACGTTCACTCTTCCCGAGCCTCCCTTCACCTTCGACATGTCAGAGCCGTGAGCGCTGCTGATACCAGATCAATACAGCAACTCTGATGGACGAGGATAAGTTCGTGTCCTCGCGCTGCTCGTCGATTTCCGCGATCAGGGTGGGAAGAGAGATGTCACGTTCGGCGGCGATGGTTTCGAGCGCGTCCCAGAACTGGGGCTCAAGCGCTATCGAGGTGCGGTGGCCCGCAATGGTGAGCGAGCGCTTACGCACTGAAAACGCTCTTATTTCTTGCGGAAGGAGTCGAGGCTGACGACCTTTTCCCCGCCACCCTCGGGCGTGGGCTCGCCGTCGTCGTCGGGTGTTTCATCGATCTCCTCGGCGTCTTGCGCGACGGCTGCGGGTTGGGAGCCGGGCTGGGATTCGGCAACCTCGAACTGGAGGCCGAACTGCACTGAAGGATCGAAGAAACCCTTGATGGCCGAGAAGGGGATGAACAGGGTTTCGTTGATGCCGTCAAAGCTCAGGCCAACCTCGAAACCGGTTTCGGTGACCTTGAGATCCCAGAACTGGTTCTGGAGAACGATGGTCATTTCCTTGTCGTACTGGGAGATGAGCTTTTGGCTCAAACGCACGCCAGGGGCTTGAGTTACAAAGGAAATAAAGAAGTGATGATCGCCCGGCAGGCCGGTGCGGGCGACTTCGGAGAGGACTTTCCGGACGACGCCGCGCAGGGCTTCCTGGGCCAGAATGTCGTAGCGGATGTGGTCCTGTGCCATTAAGGGCAGCTCCTTGGTGCAGAATCTCGAAGGGCCATAACAGCCCGAATTTGCAAGAGATTTCAAGCGAAAGGAAATGCAGGCTTCTGTTGCCAGGTGCCTGCGGACCCCGCCTGATTCCTGCTACAGAATCAGGGCTTTAATTCGAGGTATCGCGCTGCATTACGCAGCGAGACGTGCCTCAGCATAGTTGTCGTTGGCAACTATAATTGTAGCCCGATAACGGTGGTACAATGCCGAGCGAAAGCACACCTTTTACGCCCTCGTCGATCCTGTTTCGCCCCCGCAAGTCCCTGAAATCAGGGAGGAATTTGGTGGAGGCGCCGGGTACTGCCCCCGGGTCCGATGGGTTTATTACGATGACAGTTTATCGCCATAGCCGTTGCCGGCACGCCCAATATAGGGACCCCGCGCCCCGATGAAAAGGGGCTCCAACACATTGTCCAAATAGCGGTGAGTTGATGCGATGTTGCGCGTATTGAACGGGCAGAATCACGGTATTGAATGAGTCATGAAGCAATATCTCGATCTGATGCGTCACGTCATGGAAAACGGAGTCGACCGGGCCGACCGGACCGGCACCGGCACGCGGTCCGTTTTCGGCTACCAGATGCGGTTCGACCTCTCCGATGGCTTCCCGCTGGTGACGACCAAGAAGCTGCACATCCGATCGATCGTCTATGAACTGCTCTGGTTCCTGCGCGGGGACACCAATGTGCGCTGGCTGCAGGAGCATGGGGTCAAGATCTGGGACGAGTGGGCCGACGAGAACGGCGACCTGGGGCCGGTCTATGGCAGCCAGTGGCGAAGCTGGCCGGCGCCGGATGGACGGCATATCGACCAGGTCGCCAACCTGGTCGAGCAGATCAGGAACAAGCCGGATTCGCGGCGGCATATCGTTTCGGCCTGGAACCCGGCGGAAGTGGACAATATGGCGCTGCCGCCCTGCCATTGCCTGTTCCAGTTCTATGTGGCCGAGGGCAAGCTTTCCTGCCAGCTCTACCAGCGTTCGGCCGATATCTTTCTGGGCGTGCCGTTCAACATCGCCTCATATGCGCTCCTCACGCATATGATGGCGGAGGTGACGGGGCTGGAGGTGGGCGATTTCGTCCACTCCTTCGGGGACGCGCACATCTACCACAACCATTTCGAGCAGGCGCAGACGCAATTGGCGCGGATGCCCAAGCCGCTGCCGCGGCTCGAGATCAGGACCAAACGCGATTCGATCTTCGATTTCGAGTTCGAGGATTTCGAGATCGTGGGCTACGATCCGGACCCGCATATCAAGGCGGCGGTGGCGGTGTAACGCCCGGCGGACTCGTTGCTTGGCGCGGTGTGACGCGCAAGGGTTCGTCAAATCCGGCTTGTGCCGCACCAAGCTGAGCAGCGGGAAGCGACGGATCGGCCGGGCTATCCCAGATAGCGGCGGACGATTTCCGCTTCGGCTCCGGCGGCATCGGCGCGGGCCGCAAGACCGAGCTCCCGGTATTGGGCGGCGGAACGCTGGCGTTCCTGAAACTCGGCCAGCAGGATGGCCTGGACCTGATCGGGGGAAAGCTCGAGGCGCAGGATTTCGCTATCGCTTCCGGTCCGGTTTTCGAGCGGCGGAGCCTCGGCATTGTCCAGGGCGGCGATCAGGGTGCGCAGAACGGCGGCCTCGCCGCGCTTTTCCTTGAGCGCTTTGCGGAGGTCGGCGCGCAGACGTTCCTTGGTTTCGGCGGCGTTCATCGAAGCGGGTTCGTTTGTGTTGGACCGCGGAATCGTAGCAGGTTTGGCGACATGTGAACAACGCAAGCGGTCCCATGTCACTTATTATCCGCAGAGCCGAGCCGGGGGATGCCGGGCTGGTGCTCGAATTCATCATCAAGCTGGCCGAATATGAAAAGCTCAACGACGAGGTGAGCGCCACCGAGGCCGATATCGAAAAGCACCTGTTCGGGCCCGAGCCGAAAGTGTTTTGCGAAATCGCCGAGCATGAGGGCAAGCCGGTCGGGTTTGCGCTGTGGTTCTATACGTTCTCGACCTTTCAGGGGCGGCACGGCATCTGGCTCGAAGACCTCTATGTGGAGCCGGGAGTGCGCGGGAACGGCATCGGCAAGGCGCTGCTGCGGCATCTGGCGCGGCGGTGCCGGGACGAGGGGCTGGGGCGGCTGAGCTGGTGGGTGCTCAACTGGAACGAGCCGGCTATCAAATTCTACAAAGCCCAGGGCGCGGTGATGCACGACGAATGGACGGTGTGCCGGGTGAGCGGGCCCGAACTCGAAGCGCTGGCGGAGGAGAAGTGATGGTCAGGATCGCGATGATCGCGGCGGTGGGGCGCAACGGAGCCATCGGGAGCGACGGCAAGCTGCCCTGGCGGCTGCCTTCGGACTTTGCCTATTACAAGCGTACGACGATGGGCAAACCGCTGATCGTGGGGCGCAAGACGTTCGAATCCATCGGCAAGCCGTTGCCCGGACGGAGCAATATCATCGTGACGCGGCAGAAGGATTATGCACCCGAAGGGGCGGAGGTGTTCGCCGATCTCGATGCCGCCATCGCGCGGGGGCAGGAGATTGCCGAGCGCGACGGCGTGGATGAGGTGTTCATCAACGGTGGCGCGCAAATCTACCGCGCGGCCATGGACCGGGCGGACCGGCTTTATATCACCCATGTTGATGCGGAGCCGGAGGGGGATACGTTCTTTCCCGAAATCGATCCGACCGTATGGGAGGGGCGGGACGTGCCCGAGGTGGTGCCGGGGGAAAAGGACAGCGCCAAGTTCGTTGCGAGGATCTACGAGAGACGGTGAGAAGCAGCGACGTCGCCAGCAGTGTCGATCGTGGTGGCGCGGTTGCTGCATCCCGGGAACACGTTTCGGGTGACAGGGAGTGGGTAGCACGATGAGGTGGCCCACTGGGATTCAGTGCGGCCTGGGCTGCGTTCCGGACACGGGGGACAGGATGGATACGAAAGACGTTGCGCGCCATTGGGAGAGCAATGCGGAGGCGTGGACGGTCTATTCGCGCGCGGGGCATGATCGATATCGCGACGCTCTCAACACCCCGGCCTTTCTGGCGATGCTGCCGCCGGTGGCGGGGCTCGACGGGCTCGATCTGGGATGTGGGGAGGGCACCAACACGCGCGCGGTGGCTCGGCTGGGGGCGCGAATGACGGGGCTCGATATCGCGCCCACCTTTATCGCCTATGCGCGTGAAGCTGAGAGGGAGGACCCGCTGGGGATCGACTATGTGCTGGGCGATGGGGAGAGCCTGCCGTTTGCCGCGCAGAGTTTCGATTTCGTGACCGCGTTCATGTCCCTGATGGACATGGCCGACCAGCAGAAGGTTCTTTGCGGCGTGGCCCAGGTTCTCAAGCCTGGCGGCTTCTTGCAGTTCTCGATCCTGCATCCGTGCTTCGTGCCGCCGACGCGCAGGAATATCCGCAACCACGAGGGCGAACCCGTGGCGGTGGAGGTGGCGGACTATTTCGAGGAAACCGACGGGACGATCGAGCGCTGGATGTTTTCCTCGATCCCGCGCGAGGAGCGCGAAAAGCTCGAGCCGTTCTCGGTGCCGCGCTTTCACCGCACGCTCACGAGCTGGGTTTCGATGATCGTCAATGCGGGGCTGGTTATCGAGGCGCTCGGGGAACCGAGGGCATCGGAAGAGGTGGCGCGCGCCGAACCGATCGTGGCCGACACGCGGGTCGCGCCGATCTTTCTGCATGTACGGGCGCGGAAGCCTGGCGTTGAAGCCGGGCTGGCCATTGTGCCGAGCAGCGGTATGGGTTAGAGGGCGCCTCCTTTCAGCAACGGAGGCGAGCCATGGCCCATAGCTATTGTGGGATCGATTTCGGCACGACCAATTCGACCATCGGGCTGGCTCCGGTGGGGCAGGAGCCACGGCTGTTGGCGGTCGAGGGAGAACAGGTCACGATCCCTTCGGCGTTGTTTTTCTCCTTTGAGGATCATCGTACCCATTTCGGGCGCGCGGCGGTGGCCGAGTATCTCGACGGTGCCGAGGGCCGCTTCATGCGAGCGCTCAAATCGATCTTGGGCAGCACGCTGATGGATGAGAGAACACAGATCGGCCGCGAGAGAGTTTCCTTCCAGCAATTGATTGGAACGTTCATTGGGCATTTGCGCGCCCGACTGGCCAAGGCGGGCGAGACGCCCGAAAAGGTGGTTCTGGGACGTCCGGTGTTTTTCGTCGACGACGACGAGGCAGCAGACCGCAAGGCCCAGAGCCAACTCGAAGAGGTCGCTAGAGCACAAGGTTTCGCCCATGTGGAGTTCCAATTCGAGCCTGTGGCGGCGGCGCTGCATTTCGAGCGTCGACTGGAACGGGAGGTTCTGGCGCTGGTGGTCGATATCGGCGGTGGCACTTCGGACTTTTCGGTGCTCAGGCTATCGCCCAAGGCGCGCAAGCGGGTGGATCGGCGCGAGGATATCCTTTCCACGTCCGGCGTGCATGTGGGCGGGACCGATTTCGACAAGCTGCTCAGCATCGCCAAGGTGATGCCGCAGATGGGCATGGGCAGCGCCACAAGAGACGGAAAGCGGCAGATGCCGCTTTGGTATTTTCACGAGATGGCGACCTGGCACCGGATCAATCAGCTCTATACGCCGCAAATCATTAGGGATGTGCGGGAACTCGAGCGCGAAGCGGCCGAGCCGCAAAAGCTGGTTCGTTTTCGCCGTCTGCTCGAAAGCCGTTCGGGGCACAGGCTGGCCGGATCGGTGGAAGCGGCAAAGATCGAGCTGAGCGAGGCCGAGGCGGCGGCGATCAAGCTCGATGAGGACGGAATTTCCCTTTCGGTGGCGGTTACACGCGGCGAATTCGAGTTGGCCACGCTGGAGCTCACGCAGAAAATCGAAGTGGCGATCGAGGATGCACTGCTTGCCGCCGGCGCTAAGGCCGAGGCCATCGAAATGGTCATCCTGACGGGCGGCGGTGCACTCGTGCCGCATGTGCGCCGCGCAGCAATTGCCCGCTTCGGGGCGGCAGCGGTTGCCGATGCCGACCAGTTCGGTGCCGTGGGGCTGGGGCTGGCGGCGGATGCGCAGGTTCGGTTCGGCTAGGGGGACTTAGCGAGAGTGCGAGAGCGCCCGCATTCACCATAGTGTCAGTGTGCCTATGCCGCGCCCGGTTTCGATTGATCCGCCCGCTGCGCTTCCCTATATAAACCGGCATAGAACAAAACATTTTCACGACAACCGAAAGGGATCAAATGCCGTGGGAAGACAATAGGGGCGGCCGCCGGAGCCGCAGCGGTGGCCCGTGGGGCCAGGCGCCGGGCGGAGGAGGTGGCGGCGGGCCACGCCGGCCCAGCGGTGGCAACACCCCCAATCTCGAAGATATTCTCGCCCGCGGACGCCAGCAATTCGGCGGCGGGGCGAACATTCCCGGCGGCGGGCGGTGGATCGCGATCGGCGTCATCGCGGCGGGACTGATCTTCTGGGCGAGCCAGGCGATTTATACGGTCGCGCCCAACGAAGTGGGCGTCGAATTGCTGTTCGGCGAGCCCAAGGACGAGTTCTCCAATCCCGGCCTGCACTTCCACTGGTGGCCGCTCGAGCGCGTCGAACGCGCCTCGACGACGGAAAACCAGACGCGGGTGGGCATCAGCACGGGCGGTGGCACCAGTGGTGGCCGCGACGACGGGCTCATGCTTTCGGGCGACCAGAACATCGTCAATATGAGCTTTTCCATCCTGTGGCGGATTTCCGATCCGCGCCTCTATCTGTTCGAAGTGCGCGATCCCGACGAAATGGTGCGCCAGGCCGCCGAAAGCGCCATGCGCGAAGTGGTGGGACGCCGGACGGCGCAGGATGTGTTCCGTGACGACCGTACGGGCATCGCGCTTGAAGTGCAGCAGATCACCCAGAGCATTCTCGACAGCTATGGCGTGGGCGTGACGATCTCCAACATCTCGATCGAAAACGTGGCGCCGCCGGCCGAAGTGGCCGATGCGTTCGACGAAGTGCAGCGCGCGCTGCAGGACGAGGACCGCTTCCAGGAAGAAGCGCGGCAATATGCCAATACGCTGCTGGGTAGCGCCCGCGGCCAGGCCGCCGCGATCCGCGAAGAGGCCGCGGCCTATCGTGATCGCGTGGTCAACGAAGCCCAGGGTCAGGCGGCGCGTTTCGTCGCCATCTACAACGAATACCGCAATGCGCCCGAAGTCACCCGTCAGCGCATCTTCCTCGAAACCATGCAGGACGTGCTCGCTGGGACCAACAAGGTGCTTCTCGAAGGGGGCGAGCAGGGCTCGGGGGTGATCCCCTACCTGCCATTGCCGGAGTTGCGAGCCAACCCGTCGGCCAACCAGACCACGGGAGGTAACCAGTGATGAACAGGCTCGTTATCGCAATCGTCGCGCTGGTTATCGCCGGCTATGTGCTGCTCTCCTCGATTTTCGTGGTCAACGAACGCGAACAGGCGATCGTCATGCGCTTCGGCGAGATCACGCGCGAAATCCAGGAGCCGGGGCTTTACTTCAAGATCCCGACCGATTTCGTCGAGACCGTGCAGTATATCGACAAGCGCCTGCTGCGCTACGATCTGGAGCGCATCCGGCTCCAGGTCTCGGGTGGCCAGTTCTATATCGTGGACGCCTTCATCACCTACCGCATCGCCGATCCGATCCGGTTCCGGCAATCGGTGCTGGGCAGCCTCCAGCTTGCCGAGCAGCGTATCGCCACGCGTCTGGAATCGGCGCTGCGTGCGGTCTATGGCCTGCGCGAATTCGATGCGGCACTCTCCGAGCAGCGCAGCGAAATGATGCGCGAGGCGCGGGACCTGGTGGCCACCGACATGGTGGAACTGGGGATCGAGGTGGCCGATGTGCGCATCCTGGTCACCGACCTCACGCCCGAAGTCAGCCAGCAGACCTATGAGCGCATGCAGGCGGAACGTAACGCGGAAGCTGCGCTGATCCGGGCCCGAGGCCAGGAGCAGGCGCAGATCCTGCGCGCGATCGCCGACCGCCAGGCGGTGGAAATCGTTTCGGCGGCCAACCGCGACTCGGAAATCATCCGAGGCGAGGGTGACGCCGAGCAGAACAGGCTGTTCGCCGAGGCCTTCTCGCAGGACGAGGCGTTCTTCCAGTTCTACCGCTCGATGGAAGCCTATCGCGGCGCACTGGGCGACGGAAACACCACCATGGTGCTTTCGCCGGATTCGGCCTTCTTCCGCTTCTTCGGTTCGGGGGGCGAGTTGCCGGAATTCCCCGCGCCCACGGCCACGCCGATCGATATCGGGGTGCAGGGGCCGGCCGAGGAGCCGGTGGACGCCGGCGACATCGACGACCTGCTGGCGACCGACGCGCTGGTTTCGGGCGAAGACGAGGCGTCCGATCTCGAAACCGAGGTGCAGAACCTCGAAACGCTGATCGAGACGGAAAACCTCGGAACCGAAGTGCTGCCCGAAGGCCAAGCGCCGGCGACCGAGACCGATCCGGCGGCCGAAGAGGTCGACGTGCTCGACGAGCCTTCGCTCGAGCAAGTGCCGGCCGAAGAGGCACCTGCGGCAGAGACGCCGGCACCGGCTCAGTAACAGGCCAAAGCAGAAACGAAGGCGCGCCTTGCGGGGCGCGCCTTTTTTGTTTGGAGGATTTTCAGTGACCGACCTTTTTGCGGCGCTGGCGCTGGCGATCGTTCTCGAAGGGCTGCTTTACGCGGCGTTTCCCGAACAGATGAAGCGCATGATCGCGCAGGTTCTGACCATGCCCACCAACCAGTTGCGCATGGGCGCGCTGGTGATGGCCGGGGTGGGGCTGGTGCTGCTGGCTCTGGTGCGGATGTAGATTACCACTGATTGCGGCCATCGAGATGTTCGATGGGAAGGGCTTCAACGTCGAAATCGTCGAGTATCCAGAGATTGATCGAGATACGGCGGCGGGTGGGGTCGAAATTGGCCTCGGCGGCTTCCCAATCGCCGGAGGCGAAGTCGGAATAATCGGGATTGTCCGAGAAGGTGGTGCAGCCGCAGGTGGGGCAAAAATAGTGCCTGTTTTCCGGGGTGGTCGGTGAATATTGCTGCCCGTTGCGCATGGGCGTGAGCAGGCGGAACTGATCGGGCTCGCAATAGGCCCACAGCGCGCCGCGCTTGGTGCAGAAGGTGCAATTGCAGCGGGTGGCGGTTTGCGGGGTGAAGTCGATTTCGAATTTAGTGGCGCCGCAGTGGCAGCTTCCCTTGATGGTCATGGCCGGGTCTCCGTGTTTCGATGAACGAGACTAGCCTTGGGATGTGACAGCGCGTGTCAGGAGCGACCGGGATTGGCGATGCGATAGAGGACGTGCGGGCGGAGCCTGTGGTGCTCCTCAATGCGCGGATGCAGGAAATCGCCTTGCGGATCGCGGGACATGCCGATCTTTTCCATGACGCGCCGGGAGGGTGCGTTGATGGCGGCGGTGAAGGCGACCAGTTCGGGGAGGCCGCGTTCCCAGGCACGGGCGATATGGGCGCGCGCGCCTTCGGGGGCATAGCCGTGGCCCCAATAGGGGCTGCCGAGAACCCAGCCGATCTCTTCGGGCGGATCACCGCGCAACGGGATATCGACACGTCCGGTACCGATCAGGCCGATAAGAGCGCCATCGGACTTGCGTTCGGCGGCCAGAAAGGCCGAACCGCCATCTTCCAGGCCAGCGATCATCTTGTCGATCCAGGCATCGGCGGCGGCGCGGTCGCGCGTGCGGGTGTAAAAGCGCATGACATGCGGATCGCCAACGATGGCAGCGAAGGGAGCGCGATCGCGCTCTTCCCATTGGCGCAGGATGAGGCGGTCGGTTTCCAACCTCATCGCACGATTTCGTCGTCCGAATAGCCCTGGAGGTAGAGGAGGGCGGTGAGATCGCCGTGATCGATGCGGACGGCGGCCTGTTCGGCGACGATGGGCTTGGCGTGGATGGCGACGCCCAGGCCGGCGGCTTGCAGCATGTCGAGATCGTTGGCGCCATCGCCCACGGCCATGGTCTGGGCGGTGGAAAGGTGCTTTTCGGCAGTCAGGGCCATGAGGCGGTTGCGCTTCACCGTCTTGTCGACGATGGGCTTTTCGACGGTGCCGGTGAGGGTGTCGTTCCCGTCGAAGACGAGGACGTTGGCGACCGATTCATCGAAACCGATGCGCTTGGCGAAATGCTCGGCGAAGAGGGTGAAGCCGCCGGACACCAGCGAGGTATAGGCGCCATAGGCCTTCATGGTCTGGACCAGGGCGCGGCCGCCAGGGGCGAGGGTGATCCGCTCGCGGCGGATCTCTTCGACCAGCTTGCGCTCAAGGCCCTTCAAAAGCGCGACGCGGGTGTCGAGGGCGGCCTCGAAATCGAGCTCGCCGCGCATGGCGCGCTCGGTGATCTCTGCGACCTGGGGCTTGAGGTTGAGTGCATCGGCAAGCTCGTCGATGCATTCCTGCTCGATCATGGTGGAATCCATGTCGGCGACCAGCAACTGCTTTTTGCGGTTGGCGGCGGGGACGAGGGCGGCGTCGACGGGTTGGGATTCGAGGATTTCGCGGGCCATCTCGACCGGATTGCCGGCGCGGGGGGCGACGATCTCGCAGGCTATGCCTTGCGCGAGCCAGTTGATTTCGCCATGGGTTTGACGCTGCACGGCCTCGACCAGCGCATTGGACAAGACGGGCGCGGCGGGGTTGGCGATCAGAACGAGGACGGACATCGGGCTAAGCCATGGCTGGGACTGACGGAAAACGCGCGGTGTTGATAGCGGGTCCGACCGCGAGCGGCAAGACGGCGCTGGCCATCGAGAAGGCAAGGGCGAGCGGCGCGCGGATCGTCAATACCGATTCCATGCAGGTCTATGGTGTGCTCGACCGGCTGACGGCGCGGCCCAATGCCGAAGAATTGGCGGCGGCGCGGCACGAGATGTTCGGGCATATCGCCCCATCGGTGCGCTATTCCACCGGGGCGTGGCTGGGCGATGCTCAACAACAGATTCAAGCGGCTGAGAAAGAGAATCAGGAGCTGATTTTCGTTGGCGGCACAGGGCTTTACTTCGATGCGCTCATAAAGGGATTCGCCGACGTTCCCGCTGTTGCTCCCGAATTTGTCGCCGAAGCTGAGAAACTGATTCAAGGGCTGGACGAAGCCGGACGTATGGCGCTGCTGACCGAAAAGGATCCCGAGACGGCGCGGCGGCTCAGGGTGGCCGATCCGCAGCGGGTGGTGCGGGCGCTCTCGGTGGAGATGGCGACGGGGAAGCCGTTGAGTGCGTTTCAGGAAACGAACGGGCCGGGGCTGCTCGAGGGGTATGCGCTCGAAAAGATCGTCTTGATGCCGGAGCGGGGAGTGCTGCGGCGGCGGATCGGGGAGCGGTTCGAGGCGATGATGGAGGCCGGGGCGGTCGATGAAGTCGAGGCGCTGCTGGCGCTGGGACTCGATCCGTCATTGCCGGCGATGAAGGCGATCGGGGTCGGCGAGATTTCGGCCATGCTGGCGGGGGAGATGACGCGGGAAGAGGCGGTCGAGAAGGCGGTGACGGCGACGCGGCAATACGCCAAGCGGCAATCGACGTGGTTCCGGAACCGGTTCGGGGACTGGCGGTTCGTCGATCCGTTTGCGGGGTGATCTTTGAGTGGTGGGAGACACGCCCTTACTGAGGAAGTCTGCCAACGCAGCCGGTGTGCGTGTGGCTGCGGCCCTTCGCTTACGCTTCGGGCGTTCGCACCTCAAATCGCTCCTCTGGAGCGATTTGCCCAAGAGGGACGGTGCTCACTCTCCGGGTCAAGCCCGAAGACGACGAAGGGAGAGGGTGGGCTTTCAGAGAGGCGGTGGTGCTTGGGCCGTCGGGTCGAGCCTGGAACGCTGAGTGTACTGGATCCCGGCTCGAGGCCGGGATGACAAGGTGGGGGGCGGAGTGGCGACCCGGATGCGCGGCGTAGACGGTTATGCGCCTACGGCCAGCCAGCCGACATAGGCGAGGTACGCCACGAGGAAGGCGGCGCCTTCCCAGCGGACGATCTGGCGGCCGCTATAGGCGAAGACGAGGAGCAGGGCGGTGGCTCCGAGCATGACCCAGATGTCGAGGCGGACGATCTCGGGCGGCACGGGGATGGGCTGGATCAGCGCGGTCGTGCCGAGAATGAAGAAGATGTTGAAGATGTTCGAGCCCAGGATGTTGCCAAGCGCCAGATCGGTGTGGCGGCGGACGGCGGCGATGACCGAGGTTACCAGTTCGGGGAGCGAGGTGCCGACGGCGACGACAGTCAGCCCGATGATGGTTTCGGAAACGCCGAAGGCGGTGGCGATTTCGACGGCGCTCGACACCAGAAGGCGGGCGCCGAAGATGGTGAGGCCAAGGCCGGCGATGACGAAGAGGATCGAGACGGGCATGGGCTGGGTGCCGCCGGTGGCCTCGACTTCGGCCTCCAAGCCGGGACTGGCCTGGGCCTTCTGGTCGGCGAAATAGCTATAGACCACATAGGCGATGAGCATCGCGACGAGCACGACGCCGGCGATCCGGCCCAGAGCCCCGATAAGAACGATGGCCAGGGCAGCCAGGGCCGAGACGACCAGCACGAGGCCATCGCGGCGCAGCACGCCCTTGTCCACCAGGACAGGGTAGATGAGCGCGGTGATGCCCAGGATGAGGAGGATGTTGGCGATATTGGAGCCCACCACATTGCCCACGGCGATGCCTGGGGCGCCGTCGAGAGCGGCCTGAACGGAGGTCACGAGTTCGGGAAGCGAGGTGCCGAAGCCCACGAGAGTCAGCCCGATCAGCAGGGAGGACATTCCCAGGCGCTCGGCGATGGCGACCGAGCCGCGCACGAAGCCTTCGCCGCCGGCCACAAGGAGGGCGAGGCCGGCAATCAGGGTGAGATAGACCATTCAATAGCTCCGAAAGGATCAGGTGACTGAAATGCGGACGGCGCCCGTCGCGCGAGCGAGATCGGAAGGGGTAATTTCGAAGACCGAGCGTGCGTTCCCGGCAGCGGCCCACACCGTTTCGAAGGCGAAGAGATCTTCATCCATGTAGAGCGGTATCGGACGCAGATGGCCGAAAGGCGAGACCCCGCCAATGGCGAAGCCGGTGGCTTCGCGCACCAGATCGGCATCGGCGCGGCCGAGCTTTTGCCCGATGTGGCGGCCAGTGCGCTTTTCGTGCACGCGGTTGGCGCCCGAAACCAGAACCATGATGGGCTCGCCCGTTTCCTCGCCGACAAAGAGCAGGGATTTGACGATCCGGCCCACCTCGACGCCAAGGGCCTCGGCGGCCATCTGGGCGGTGGTGGCAAGCTGATCGAGCACTGTAACGCGGCCGGGTAGCCCATGGCGGGCGAGTTCGGCGGCGACGCGAAGTTCGGATTGGCGCAGTTCGGTCATGAGCGGCAAGGAACTCCATAGCCGCGCAAGCGTCAAGCGGGTGCGATGCTGACATGGAGTGTCAGTGCGGCTCTATAGGGTGGCCCAATCGAACGATTGCAGAAAGGACGTCCCCAAATGAACCCGATAACCATCATTCTCACGCAAGGCTATTCGGATTGGGAAATCGCCGTGCTGGCGGGGGTGGGCAGGGCGTTTTTCAATGCCGATATCGGTTTTGCCAGCGCCGAGGGCGGCACCGTGACATCGGTGGGCGGGATCGTGACAGAGGCCCTGGAACGCTTCGAGGCGCCAGAGCAGGGCGTCGTGGTGGTCTGTGGCGGCCCGACATTCGAGGGCGGCACTCCGCCGGACCTTTCAGCCCGGCTGCGCCAGGCGCATGAGAATGGCTGCGTGGTCGCGGGGATTTGCGGAGGAACGCTGGCCTTGGCACGGGCGGGCCTTCTCGACCGGGCGCGGCACACCTCGAACGGAGCGGACTATCTCGATGCGGCATCCGGCTATGGCGGCGCGGCGCTTTATGTGGATCAGCCCCAGGCGCTGCGTGACGGACCGATCATCACCGCGCCGGCGCCGGCTCCGGCCAGCTTTGCCATGGAAGTGCTGATGGCGGCGGGGGTGGAGTCCCAAGCCGCGGGCAGCATCATGGACATGCTGGCGAAAGAGCATGGAATGCGCGCGGGGAGTTGACGGGAGCGGTCTGGCTTGCACTATGCGGCCCTCTGAGATCAGGAGGCCGCCATGGCTGGAAAAGCGCTCATTGTCATCGACGTGCAGAACGACTTCTGTCCCGGCGGGGCGTTGGCCGTGGACGGGGGTGACGAAGTGGTGCCGGTGATCAACCGGCTGATGGGGGAATTCGATCATGTGATCCTCACCCAGGATTGGCACCCGGCCGATCATTCGAGCTTTGCCTCTCAGCACGCCGGCAAGGCGCCGTTCGAGGACATCGAAATGCCCTATGGGCCGCAGCGGCTGTGGCCCGACCATTGCGTGCAGGGCAGCCCGGGGGCCGATTTCCATCCCGAGCTTTACTGGACGCGGGCCGAGCTGGTGATCCGCAAGGGGTTCAGGAAGGCGATCGATTCCTATTCGGCGTTTTTCGAGAATGATCACCAGACGCCGACGGGGCTGACGGGCTATCTGCGGGAGCGCGGGCTGGACGATCTGACCTTTGTGGGACTGGCGACCGATTTCTGCGTCGCCTATTCGGCGCTCGATGCGCGGCGGCAGGGTTTTGAGGCGCGGGTAATCATGGATGCATGCAGGGGGATCGATCTGGCCGGATCGATGGCGGCGATGACCGGGAAAATGGAAGACGCCGGAGTGGTGCTGGCTTGAGCACGTCCAAGACAGATATCGCCCGGCGCGTTTTCAACCATACGTTCAAGCTCGACCCGATCGTCCGGTCGCTGCTCGATACGGACTTCTACAAGCTCCTGATGCTGCAAATGATCTGGGGGCTGTACCGGGACGTGGACGCGACGTTTTCGCTGACCAACCGCTCGAAATCGGTCAAGCTGGCCGAAGAGATCGATATCGACGAGTTGCGCGAGCAGCTCGACCATGCGCGGACGGTGCGGTTCACCAAGAAGGAGATGATCTGGCTGGCCGGTAACACCTTCTACGGCACCAAGCAGATCTTTTCGCCGCAGTTCCTGGCCTGGCTGGAGAACTTCCAGCTTCCCGAATATGAACTCACCAAGCGCGACGGGCAGTTCGAGCTGCATTTTCCCGGCAAATGGGTCGAGACCACGATGTGGGAAATCCCGGCGCTGGCGATCATCAACGAATTGCGGTCGCGGGCGGCGATGAAGGGCATGGGGCGGTTCGCGCTCGACGTGCTCTATGCGCGGGCCAAGGCGCGGACATGGGAGAAGGTGGAGCGGTTAAAGCAATTGCCCAACCTGAAAATCTCCGATTTCGGGACGCGACGGCGGCACAGTTTTTTGTGGCAGCGCTGGTGCGTGGAAGCGCTCAAGGAAGGGCTGGGGGATGCGCTGACCGGCACGTCCAACGTGCTTTTGGCCATGGATACGGACCTCGAGGCGCTGGGAACCAATGCGCATGAGCTTCCCATGGTGGCCGCCGCGCTGGCCGAGGGGGACGAGGCGCTCAGGATGTCGCCCTATGCGGTGCTCGAGGATTGGCAGAGCTATTACGGCGGCAACCTGCTGATCGTTCTGCCCGATGCGTTCGGGACGGCGTCGTTTCTGGAAAATGCGCCGGATTGGGTGGCGGACTGGACCGGGTTCAGACCCGATTCGGCGCCCGCCATCGAAGGCGGGGAAAAGATCATTCAATTCTGGCGCGAGCGCGGGCGCGATCCGCGCGAGAAGCTTTTGATCTTTTCGGACGGGCTGGACGCGGAAACCATCGAGAAGGCTTACAAGCATTTCGAAGGGCGCGTGCGGATGAGCTTTGGCTGGGGGACCAACCTCACCAATGATTTTTCCGGCGTGGCGCCGGTGCGCAACGATCAGCTCACGCCGATCTCGCTGGTGATCAAGGTTTCGAGCGCTAACGGCCGGCCGGCGGTCAAGCTCTCGGACAATCCGGCCAAGGCGGTGGGCGACCCCAGGGAGATCGAACGCTATCTGCGGGTGTTCGGAGCCCAGGAGATGGTGGAGCAGGCGGTGGTGGTTTAGGCCGTGCCGATGATGCGGCGGCGGTCGAGGAGGCCGAGGCGGTCGCGCATGGCGAAGCGGGCGGTGAGGACCACGGCGCAGAAGGCCAAGCCTACCGCGAGGCCGATCCAGATGCCGATGCCGGCCAGACGCTCGGGCGCGCCCAGGAACCAGGCGGTGGGCATGCCGATGCCCCAATAGCCGAACAGCGCGATGAACATGGGCACCTTGGTGTCGCTCAGCCCGCGCAGGACGTTGACGGCGACGACCTGTGCGCCATCGACGATCTGGAACAGGCCGGCAATCCCCAAGAAGGTGGTGGCCATGGCGAGCGCGGCGGCGTTGGCGGGATCGGCGGGGTTGAGGAAGAGGCGGGTGAACACCTGCGGCACCGTGAGGAACAGGATGCAGGTGACGGCCATGAAGCCCACGCCGATGGCGAGCGAAGTCCAGCCCGCCAGCGCGATGCCGCGATCGCTGCCGGCGCCGAAGGCGAGGCCGACGCGGACCGTGGAGGCCTGAGCCAGGCCCAGCGGCACCATGAAGGCAAAGGAAGCGCATTGGAGAGCCACCGCGTGGGCGGCGAGCGCATCGGTGCCGTGCCAGCCCATCAGAATGGCGGCGACGGCGAACATGCCGACCTCGGCCATCAGCGTCAGGCCGATGGGCGTGCCGATCCTGAAAATTTCGGCAAAGCGCGGCCAATCGGGCTTCCAGAAGCGGACCAGGATGTTGAAGCGGCGGTAGCGGCGATGGGTGATCGCATAGGCGAGCAGCATGGCGAACATGGCGAGGTTGGTGATCACCGTCGCGACGGCAGCGCCGCGGAGTTCGAGACGCGGGAAGCCGAAATTGCCGAAAATCAGGGCGTAGTTGATCAGCGCGTTCAGCGCGACGCCGGCCACGGTGACGTAGAGGATGACGCGGGTGACCGACAGCGCCGAGAGAAACGAGCGGATGGCGAACAGGCCCAGCCCCGGGAACAGCACGAAAACGGCGATGTGCATGTATTCGGCGGCCATGCGGGCCAGATCGGGCTCCTGGCCGGTGGCGAGCAGGATGGGCTCGATCTGCCAGATGAGCGGCAAGAGGACCAGTGCGATGACGATGGCCGCCCAGAAGCCCTGGCGCACGGTGCGGCGGACATTCTTGATCTTGCGCCCGCCGATGGCCTGAGCGGCGAGAGGCGCCACGGCGGACACGATGCCGCCGCCCAGCAGCAGGAAGGGCGTGAAGAAGGAGGTGGCGAGCGTGCTGGCCGCAAGATATTGCGGACCGAGCCAGCCCATCATGATGACGTCGGTGGTAAACAGCGCGTTCTGGGCGACCTGGGCCACGACGAGGGGCCAGGCCAGCATAAAGGTCGCGCGCAACTCGGCGATCCAGGCCGAGCCGCCGCGCGTGGTATCGATCGTACTCATTTCAAGGCCTTCCCAAGCCACGGACTGCGGCGTGATGGCCGCCGACCGGACCCGATCCGATACACGCGAATCACGCGTTTGTCAGCCGATGGAACGAAAATGCGAGCGGAGCGCTGGCGGGAGGCGTGTGGCAAACCTCTTGAAAAAGTTCACGAAATGGAGAAAGTTAACGCATTCTCTAGGGCGTTCAGTTTCGCTTCAGGTTGGAAACTGTATGCCTTTAGGCCCCGCCGGCGGAACCAAAACCGACATGCCGCATTTATGGGCGAGGGAACTCTAGAGTAAGTCGCAGGAGGCTTTGGAAATGAAAA
Organism: Pelagibacterium sp. 26DY04; assembly: GCF_031202305.1. Classification (NCBI taxonomy): domain Bacteria; kingdom Pseudomonadati; phylum Pseudomonadota; class Alphaproteobacteria; order Hyphomicrobiales; family Devosiaceae; genus Pelagibacterium; species Pelagibacterium sp. 26DY04. The sequence continues at coordinate 2,564,863 of NZ_CP101731.1, read as the reverse complement.
AACTTTTGATTATCGGTGTTGCCCTTACTTCTCTGACGGCCGTTTCGGCCTGCACCCGTACCCAGGAAACCGCTGCTATCGGCGCTGGCGCCGGCGCTGTGATCGGTGGCGTGACCACGGGTTCGGTTCAGGGTGCGGTTGTTGGCGGCGTGGTCGGCGGTGTTGCCGGCGCTCTGGTCGGCCAGGTGGCTGGCGAGCCCAATCAGTGCTACTACCGCGCTTCGGATGGCACCCTCTACAAGGATGCCTGCCCGGCCAGCTAATCGCTGCCCTTTAGGCTTTGATAAAAGGGCTCGTGCTTTCCTGGCACGGGCCTTTTTCGTTTGGGGGAGCGTGGAGGCGGAGAACGGGAGAGCGCCGGGGTTAAAACCGCTGTGTGGGTGTGCTGCCGCCCGCCTCTAGCGCTGACGGCGATGCGGGAGAGGGGACGGCAAGAGCCGAGAGCGGCGCGCATACCTTGCCCCGGGTCAAGCCCGGGGTGACACGGTGGTGTGGTGGAGAGGGTGGTGGACACCTCAATTGTGTGGAGGCTTTGCGGGTGTCTGGGGCGGGCTCGAAGAGGAGGCGTGGTCATTTAGCGCTTGACCGAGGGCGTACCCGGCGGTACCAATGGTGCGAAATTTTGGAGAAGCTCCGTGAAGACGGCACTTATTCTTGTAGTAGGCAGGCGCATCGCAACATGAGGGAATAACCCTCGTGCGAATTGCGGTGCGCCGAAGACAGGTCCCTAACGGGGCCTTTTTTATTATCCAAATTCCGCCGGTGGCGGAGAAAAGTAGGACAGTAGGGGAGTGGCTGAAATGGCCGAACAGATGACCGGCGCCGAAATGGTTGTGAGAGCGCTGATGGATCAGGGGGTCGAACACATCTTCGGATACCCCGGTGGCGCGGTGCTGCCGATCTATGATGCGATCTTCCAGCAGGACAAGGTCCAGCACATCCTCGTCCGCCACGAGCAGGGCGCGACGCATATGGCCGAGGGCTATGCCCGCTCGACCGGCAAGTGCGGCGTGGTGCTGGTGACCTCGGGGCCGGGCGCGACCAATGCGGTGACCGGGCTGGCCGATGCGCTGCTCGACTCGATCCCGCTGGTCTGCATTTCCGGGCAGGTCGCGACCCCGCTGATCGGTTCGGACGCCTTCCAGGAGTGCGATACGGTCGGGATTACCCGCAACTGCACCAAGCACAACTACCTGGTCAAATCGATCGAGGATCTGCCGCGCATCCTGCACGAAGCGTTCTATATCGCGACCTCGGGGCGGCCGGGGCCGGTGGTGATCGATATTCCCAAGGACATCCAGTTCGCGGTGGGCAAATATTTCAAGCCCCAGAGCGAGCCCAGCCACCCCACCTACAAGCCGCAGATCGAGGGCGACATGGAGGCCATCCGGGTTGCCGTGGACCTGATGCTGCGCGCCGAACGGCCGGTGTTCTATACCGGAGGCGGGATCATCAATTCAGGGCCGGAAGCGAGCCGCAATCTGCGCGAGCTGGCGGAATTGACCGGCTTTCCGGTGACCTCGACGTTGATGGGGCTGGGCGCCTATCCGGCCAGTGGCAAGCAATGGCTGGGCATGCTGGGCATGCACGGCACCTATGAAGCCAACATGGCCATGCACGATTGCGACCTGATGATCTGTCTGGGCGCGCGGTTCGACGACCGGATCACCGGCCGGATCGACGCGTTTTCACCCAACAGCCGCAAGATCCATGTCGATATCGACCCCTCTTCGATCAACAAGAACATCATCGTCGACATCCCGATCATCGGTGACGTCAACCACGTGATGGAAGAGATGATCCGTATCTGGCGGGCCAAGACCAACCAGCCGCGCACCGAGGCGATAGCGCCGTGGTGGAAGGCGATCGAGAAGTGGCAGAGCGTCAATTCGCTCGGGTTCACCAACTCCGATACGATCATCAAGCCCCAGCACGCGATCCAAAGGCTTTACCAGGCCACCAAGGATCGTGACGTCTACATCACGACCGAGGTGGGCCAGCACCAGATGTGGGCGGCGCAGCATTTCCATTTCGATCAGCCCAATAGGTGGATGACCTCGGGCGGGCTGGGCACGATGGGATATGGACTGCCGGCTTCGATCGGGGTGCAGGTGGCCCATCCCGATGCGCTGGTGATCGATATCGCCGGGGAAGCCTCAGTGCAGATGACCATGCAGGAGATGAGTACGGCGCTACAGTACGAGCTGCCGGTCAAGATCTTCATTCTGAACAACGAATATATGGGCATGGTGCGCCAGTGGCAGGAATTGCTGCATGGCGGGCGCTATTCGCACTCCTATTCCGATGCCTTGCCCGATTTCGTGAAGCTTGCCGAGGCTTATGGCGGGCACGGGATCAGGTGTTCCGACCCTGCCAAGCTCGACGATGCAATCGACGAGATGATCAACATCAGAAAGCCGGTGATCTTCGACTGCCTGGTGAGCAAGGAAGAGAACTGCTTCCCCATGATCCCATCGGGCAAGCCGCATAACGAGATGATCCTGCCCGATACGGCAGATATTGGGAATATTATCGATGAGAAGGGGAAGGTGCTGGTTTGATTTCAAGTGAGGGCGGGGCTGCAATGGCAAGCCGCCGCGCTTCCGGTGCCCACGTATTCCAAGTACGTTTCGTTCCGGTTCTCGCGGCTCACGATTTTGCTTCACCCGACTTGAAATAGCGTGGTGGCGGGTTCGGCCTGGCGGCCGACGCATCGGCAAAGCCGATGCGGCCCCCTCACCCCCGGCCCCTCTCCCACGAGGGGAGAGGGGGGCTCTTGGGGAACGCCAAAGCTTACATGAGCTCGGATCCCCCTTTCCCTAGTGGGGAACTTAACGGATGGGCTCTTGGGGCAGGGGTGCCTCCCAACCGGAGCGTTGCAACCCGCTGCCCTTCTCCCCTGGTGGGAGAAGGTGGCCGGAGTGAAACGGAGGTCGGATGAGGGGGGGCAGAGCGTGCAAGATGAGCCGGCGTCGATGCCGGGAAGAGGATTTGAGGACAATGAACATGAACGCCAATTTGCTGCCGACCGGGTCGGTCTATTTCATGCCGTCGCAGACGGAAGCCGAAGAACGTCATACGTTGACGGTGCTTGTCGATAACGAGCCGGGGGTTCTAGCCAGGGTGGTGGGACTGTTTTCGGCGCGCGGGTTCAATATTGACTCGCTCACGGTTTCCGAGACCGAGCACGACAAACACCGGTCGCGGATCACCGTGGTGACGGTGGCGACGCCCAAGGTGCTGGCGCAGATCAAGCTGCAGCTCGAGCGGCTGGTGCCGGTGCATAAGGTTCACGATCTGACCCAGGAAGGTAACGCCATCGAGCGCGAGCTGGCTCTGGTGAAGGTCGCCGGGGCCGGCGACAATCGCGTGGAAGCGCTGCGGCTGGCCGATGCGTTCCGCGCGCAGGTGATCGATGCGACGACAGAAAGCTTCGTTTTCGAGATCACGGGCAAGTCGAGCAAGGTTGAACAGTTCGTGGCGCTGATGGTGCCGCTGGGGCTGGTCGAGGTGGTGCGCACCGGACTTGCCGCGATCACGCGCGGCCCGCAGGGGATGTAGGTTGTCCTCGCCCACAAGTAGTGGTTTGCGAAAATCGCAAAATTCGATAGACGAGGGCCGTACATTTCGTACGGCCCTCAGTTTTTCGATCCCGATGCCATGACCGAACTCTCCGTCAATCTCAATGCCGTGGCGCAATTGCGCAATCGGCGGAACCTTCCCTGGCCGAGCGTGGTCGGCATGGCGCGGATCGTGCTCGAAGCGGGGGCGGTTGGCGTCACCGTGCATCCGCGTCCCGACGAGCGCCACATCCGGCGCACGGACGTGTTCGATCTGGTCAACCTGCTGCGAACCGAATATCCGCATGCCGAACTTAATATCGAGGGCTATCCGACCGAAGCGTTTCTCGACCTGGTTGCAGCGGCCAATCCCAATCAGGTGACGCTGGTGCCCGATGCGCCCGAGCAGGCGACGTCCGACCATGGCTGGGACTTCCTTGCGCACAAGGCGCTTCTGACCGATGTGGTGGCCCAGCTCAAGACGCCGGGCCGGAGGGTATCGCTGTTCTGCGATCCCGACGCCGACCGGGAGGCGCTCGAAGCGGCCAAGGCGACCGGTGCGGATCGGGTCGAACTCTACACCGGGCCCTACGGGGCGTGCTTCGACAATGCCGAAGCGGCGGTGGCGGCGTTGGCCGACCTGGCCGAAACAGCCCATGCGGCCCATGCGGTGGGACTGGGCATCAATGCCGGCCACGACCTGACGCTGGCCAATCTGCCGGCGTTCAGCAACGCCGTTCCTTTTGTCGACGAGGTCTCCATCGGGCACGGCATCACGGCCGATGCGCTGATTTTCGGCTTTGCCGAGGCCACGCGGAAATATCTCGGCGTGCTCGGAAACGGGCGATAAGGCAGGGGCGCTGCCGTTTCCGAGGGCTGGCTGGTTTGTTTAGTGATGGCGAACAGTGGCTTGTTTCATGCGAACTCTTGATTGATATTCAATAGGTTAGCGGTTTCGCATTTGACGAAGCGTGGCGTTCTGGGTGTCTCGATTACAAAAGTGTGCCTACTTGCGCGTCTGGGGAGAAGAAACATATTGAGCCCTACTTACTGTTTGTAACCAGTTCCGTAGGGAAGATCGAAATGTCCAAACTCAAGATCGGTGTCATCATCTCGTCGACGCGCGACACCCGCTTTGCCGACAAGCCCGCCCAGTGGATCGTTGAAAAGGCCAAGGAGCGCCCCGAGCTCGACGTCGAAGTGCTCGACCTTCGCGATTTCGACCTGCCGTTCTTCAACGAGGTCGCTTCCAACGCCTGGGTGCCGACACAGGACCCTAAGGCCGTTGCCTGGCAGGAAAAGCTCGCCGAATTCGACGGGTTCATCTTCGTCGTCGCCGAATACAACCGCGCCATCACCGGCGCGCTCAAGAACGCGATCGACCAGGCCTATGTCGAATGGAACAAGAAGGTCGGCGGCATCGTCGCCTATGGTTCGCTGGGCGGTGCCCGCGCGGCCGAGAACCTTCGCACCATCATGATCGAACTGCAGATGGTTCCGACCCGTTCGGCCGTTCACATCGGCGGCGGCGAGTTCATGAAGGTTTCCCCGCTGGGCGAAAACGCCGATATCTCGGCGATCGAAGGCGCCATCGCCAACAGCGCCAAGGACATGCTCGACCAGCTCACCTGGTGGGGTAATGCCGCCAAGGCCGCCCGCCAGAACGACCTGGCTCAGGCCGCCGAATAACGGACGATCCTCCTCCTCCTCCCGTCCGTTTGGAAGGGTCACCCGCTGGGTGGCCCTTTTTTGTCGCCTTGGCTGAATATTCTAACGCGGCATGTCCGGGCAGACGAAGGGGACGGCTGCGGCGGCGTAACGCTTCTCGACGATCTCGTCGCCCAGATGCAGGGCCAGGACGAGTTCGGCCTCGTTGAGTTCGATGATGTCGGCTTCGATGGTCGCGGTGTCTTCCTGCCAGCTCAGCGATTCCTCGCCGGTCATTTGCCAGTTCGAGAGGCGATAGGTTTCCCAGCACGAATCCTGGAGCATGGTGCCTTCGGAGAGGAAGACCACCATCGAACCGGGCAGGCCCGCGTCTTGTTCCGATTGCACCCAGAACCTGTCGGTGAGCGAGGCGCCGATTATGGGCGCCGAGGTCATTTCGTCGATCTCCTGGGCCGTTGCGGGGAGGCTGGCCAGGGTGGCGGCGACAGCAAGGATGGGAAGGAGGTGGCGGTGCATGGGAGTCTCACATTGGTTGCCGCAGGTTCGCGGGTGAGTGTGCCCAAACTTTGGTGGAGAGGAAAGGGGCCGGACGGCGCCGGTCCCTTTCGGATGTGGATCAGACGCGCAGAAGCGTCTTGATGGCGCGGCGCTCGTCCATGGCCTTGTAACCTTCGGCCACGTCGGCGAGCGGCAGGGTAAGGTCGAAGACCTTGCCGGGATTGATCTTGCGGGTGAGCACGAGATCCATCAGATGGGGCAGGAAACGGCGGACGGGAGCCGGGCCGCCAAGCATGCCAACCTGATTGAAGAACAGGTTCTGGCCGTCGAACTGGACGCCGTGGGGAACGCCGACATAGCCGATCATCGAGCCGGGGCGGGCCACCTGGAGGGCCTGGTTCATCGATTGCTGCGTGCCCACGCATTCGAGCACCGAATCGGCGCCGATGCGGTTGGTCATCTCCTTGATCCTGGCGATGCCTTCCTCGCCGCGTTCGGCGACGATGTCGGTGGCGCCATATTCGAGGGCCAGATCCTGGCGGCTCTTGTGGCGGCTCATGGCGATGATGCGGTCCGCGCCCATCTCCTTGGCGGCGAGGACGCCCATGAGGCCAACCGCGCCATCGCCGACGACCACCACGGTGGAGCCGGGCTGTACCCGTGCCGCATCGGCGGCATACCAGCCGGTGCCCAGAACGTCGGAAACGGCAAGAAGGCTCGGGATCAGATCCTCGTCGGGCATTTCATCGGTGGCGACCAGCGTGCCGTCGGCCAGGGGAACGCGGGCATAGCTTGCCTGGGCGCCGGTCATGAACTCGCGCTGCTCGCACGAGGATTGGAAGCCGTGAGCGCAATGGGGGCAGGTGTTATCGGAAAGGACGAAGGAGCCGACCACGAACTGGCCGGGTTTGACGGTCTTGACGTCGCTGCCCACCTCAACGACCACGCCGCAATATTCGTGGCCCATATGCTGGGGCTCGGTGATGTCATTGGCGCCGCGATAGGGCCAGAGGTCCGAGCCGCAGATGCAGGTGGCCGAGAGCTTGATGATGGCGTCGGTGGGCTTGAGGATGGTGGGATCGGCCACTTCCTCGAAGCGGACGTCGCCGGGGCCGTGAAGAACGGTTGCGAGCATAGTAATCTCCGTTGGTTTTTCGGATCGATGATCAGGCGCCGTATTGGGCGTCGGTGACGTGCTCCATCCAATCCACTGCCTTTCCGTCCTGGACTTCCTGGAGGGCGATGTGGGTCATCGCGGTTTCGGGGGCGGCCCCGTGCCAGTGTTTTTCGCCGGGGGCGAACCACACAACGTCGCCGGGGCGGACGTCCTCTATGGAGCCGCCAAGGCGCTGAACGCGTCCGTGGCCGGAAACGATGAACAGCGTCTGGCCCAGGGGGTGGGTGTGCCAGGCGGTGCGCGCTCCCGGCTCGAAGGTGACCTGAGCGCCTTGGACGCGATCGGCGTCGAAGGGGTTGAACAGCGGATCGATGCGGACACTACCGGTGAACCAGTCCGCAGGGCCCGTGCCCGAAGGGCGGGAGCCTGCGCGTATGATTTCCATCTTCACTCTCCTGTTGGTGGTTCGTTGCGGGTGAATGTGCCGAGCGCGCGCAACGGTTTGGTGTCGGAGCGTTGGTGGTAAGCCAACATAGCGCCAAGTGTTCGATATAGAGCGATTATAGGCCGAGGCACCGCTTCCCGATTAGTCGTTGCAATTGGTATGGACTTATTCATCCTCGATATAAATCAAGGAGACGAGCGATGAACCGGCGCGACCTCAACGACATGCTGTGGTTTCTGGCGGTAGCCGAGGAGCGCAGCTTTACCAGGGCGGCTGCAAGGCTGGGAACGTCGCAATCGACGCTCAGCCATACGATCAAGAGGTTGGAGGCACGGCTGGGGTTGCGGCTTTTGACGCGCACCACACGTAGCGTTTCGCCCACGGAAGCAGGGGAACGGCTATTGCGGGCGCTCGCGCCGCGCATTCAGGACATCGAGAGCGATGTCGATGCCTTGATGGCGTTTCGCGACAAGCCCTCCGGCAGCGTGCGCATCACCTTGTCCGATCATGCCCTCGACTGGATCGTCTGGCCCAAGCTCGGGCCGGTGCTGCGCGACTATCCGGAAATCCATGTCGAGTTCAGCATCGACAACGGCTTCCGCAATATCGTCGAGGAAAGGTTCGATGCCGGAGTGCGGTTAGGGGAGAGCGTCGACAAGGACATGATCGCGGTCCGCATAGGGCCGGATTGGCGACTCGTGGCGGTGGCATCGCCGGACTATCTGGCGCGGCATCCGGCGCCCCTTACGCCGCAGGAACTGGTGGGGCACAATTGCATCAATCACCGCCAGTCCCGATCTGGCGGGCTTTATGCCTGGGAGTTCGGCAAGGACGGTCAGGAATTGCGCGTGCGCGTGGAAGGGCAGCTCACCTTCAACAGCTCGGTCGCCATGATCGGGGCAATCGAGAGCGGGCTGGGCATCGGCTATGTGCCCGAAAACACGGTTGCCGAAGGGATTTCGTCAGGCCGTCTGGTTCAGGTGCTCGACGACTGGTCGCCGATGTTTGCCGGGTATTACCTCTATTATCCCAGCCGGCGGCAGAACTCGCCGGCCTTTGCGGTGGTCGCCAACGCGCTGCGGCAGAGCGATACGCGAAAGATTCAACGGGCGTGAAGGGAGGCGCTGCGGTGGACGTCGCAGGGTAGTGGTAATCGCGCCGAGGCCAGGAACCCCGGCAAAAAGCACCGACGCGGCAATATTGGTATTGGCGGTGCGCCCGGCACGCGACCGATCAGCAAGAATGTAGCGCGAATGATCCGGTCGGTGATGCCGCTGATGTTCATGAGTTTGGCAGTGAGGATATAGAACGGTACCTTCTGCTCAGGATGCAAAAAGGTATTTTGGGGGGTGGGCGCCTTTTTGATATTCTTAGTGGTCGACCACCAAAGCTTGGTTGTCGCGTGCGGCGCGGCGATAGTCGGTTGGGCTCATTCCTGCCAGCCTACGAAAAGTGGCGTTGAAGGCCGACAGCGAGCCAAAGCCGCTCTCCATGGCTATTCCGAGCACATTGGTCTCATCACGCAGCAATAACGATTGGGCGTAGGAAAGCCGCAGCAGGCTCACATATTCGTTGAGCGTCATGCCAGTGGATTTCTTGAAAACGCTCATGGCGTATTTGGGGTGGATATCGACCGAGGATGCGATGGCGCTGGAGTCGATATCGTGCCGGAAATTGGCGGCGATATAGGAGCAGATCTTACCGATGTTGTGGAAGCTCTGCCGGTCGGGCGCCTCGGCGGGCGCGGCATCGGTGGTCGTGGCGTCGAGCAGGCGGTAGTTCTCGAACTGAACGCGCTCGATGCGCAAAAGCAGCTCGTCGATCGCGTTGCCGACCCGCGCCGGATCGGCGGAGCGCAGATAGTCCGACCACCGCGCAAAGGATTTGTGATCGCCCGGATCGGGTTCGGCCGGCAGGAGCGTCGCGCCGCGCATCAGGCGCTGCTGGATGTCGGAGGGGAGCCGCAGGCGGAAGAAATGGACGAGCGGAAGATGGATGGCGATGAACAGCGGGTTCTCGCTGGTGTCGACGACCCGATGGGGCAGCCCGCCCCAGAACAGACACATATCGCCCTCGGCCAGATGCACGGAACGCCCCTGCATCTGGTAGTCGACCGAACCTGAAAAGACGTAGTTGATCTCGACCTGGGCGTGCCAATGGGCCGTCGCCATGATGCCCGGTTGCTCGTGGCTGATCACCAGCTTGTTGGGCACGCTCTCGACTGTGCTCTTGAGCGGGTTCCAGTAGCGCTTCTCACCTATCTTACTTTCCAACGACTTCCCCTTCCCATTCAGCGAGACGCCGCTTTTGACTAAGCTAGTGTAAGCGCGTGTCCAGAAAAAGTGGAAACCACTTTTTCGGTCGGACACGCGACCAACAAATACTCAGAACCCTGGTTCTGAGGCGGCCCGAAATCCGGGCAACACAAATGGGAGGAACTTCAATGCGTCTAACCATAAGGTGCGCCACAGCGGCGCTTGCGCTCGGAACCGCTGGCAGCGCCTATGCCCAGTCGGGCGAGATCACCATCTGGAGCTGGGACGTTGCGGCGTCCTCGCTGGAAGCGACTGTCGAGGGCTTCAATGCCCAATATCCCGACGTGACCGTCACCGTCGAGGACCTGGGCAACCAGCAGGTCTTCGACCGCACGCTGGCCGGCTGCGCCGCCGGCGGCTCGGGCCTGCCCGACATCATTTCCATCGAAAACTCCGAAGCGGAAATCTTCTGGGCGCAGTTCCCCGATTGCTTCGCCAATCTCAGGGACCTCGGCTACACCGACGAGATCGCCTCGGGCTTTCCCGACTTCAAGCGGGTCGAACTCGAAGTGGGCGATGTGGCCTATGCCATGCCCTGGGATTCCGGCCCGGTCGTGATGTTCTACCGGCGCGACTTCTATGAGAATGCCGGCGTCGATCCGGCGTCGATCGCCACCTGGGACGATTTCATCGAAGCCGGGATTGCGGTTGCCGAGGCCAATGCGGGCGTCGTGATGGCACAGGCCGATTTCAACGGCGATACCGAATGGTTCCGCATGCTCGCCAACGAGCAGGGCTGCGGCTATTTCGATGCCGAAGGCACGGAAATCGCCGTCAACCAGGCCGGGTGCGTCGCCGCGCTCGATGCGGTCAAGGCGATGTATGACGCGGGCGTCCTGGTTGCGGGCAATTGGGACGAGCGCATCCAGGCCATTCAGGCCGAAACCGTCGCCAGCCAACTGTTCGGCGCCTGGTATGAGGGGACCATCCGTTCCAACGCCCCCGAGCAGGAAGGCCTGTGGGGCGTTTATCCGATGCCTTCGGTCACCTCCGATGGGCCGCGCGCCGCCAATCTGGGCGGCTCCTCGCTGGCCATCACCTCGACCTCCGACAATCAGGAAGCGGCCTGGGCCTATGTGAACTACACGCTGGGCACCAATGAGGGCCAGGTCACCATGCTGCGCGAATACGGGCTGGTGCCCTCGCTGCTCTCGGCGCTCGAAGACCCCTATGTGGAAGAGCCGCAGCCCTATTGGAGTGACCAGGCCATCTGGGTCGATATCCTGGGAACGCTCGACCGCGTCGTCCCTTCGCGCGGTACGCCGTTCTTCGGGGACGCGGACGCCGTGGTGCAGACGGTGCAGACCCAATATCTCAACGGCGGCTACGACAGCGCGCAGGCGGCGCTCGACGACGCTGCCAACCAGATCGCGCTGGCCACCGGCATGCCGATCGCGCAGTAATCCTCCCAGGGGGCGAGCCGGTCCGGTGGGCAGGCCCGCCCCTCCCTGTTTTCTGGAGACGATCGATGCGCGCCAGCACGCGAACCGCATATGGTTTTCTCGCGCCCTATCTCGCGATCTTCGCGCTCTTTTGGGTGTGGCCGATCATCTATTCGTTCTACCTCTCCTTCATGGCCACTCGCGTCCAGCCCTGGACGTTCAACCCTACATTCAACTGGGGCCGGCTGATCATCGATCCGGCCTTCGCCAACGCGCTCAAGAACACGCTGATCATCCTCGTCATCCAGGTGCCGGTGATGATTGCGCTGGCAACGCTCCTGGCCGTGCTACTCAATTCGCACCTGCTCAGGGCGCGCGGCATCATGCGCTTTGCGTTTTTCGCGCCGGTGGTGGTGGGCGAGGTCGCCTATGCCGCGGTGTTCCGGCTGATGTTCAACGCCGATTTCGGGGTGATCAACAAGCTCATCGCCGGGGTGGGCCTCGAGCCCGTCGCCTGGTTCTCCAACCCCACGGCTGCAATGGCGCTGATCATCATGGCGGTCACCTGGCGCTGGGTGGGGTATAACGCCATCATCATCCTCTCGGGCCTGCAATCGATCCCCGAGGACGTCTATGAGGCGGCAACGCTCGACAGGGTATCGAAGACCAGACAGTTCTTCTTTATCACCCTACCGCTGCTGCGTCCGATCATCCTCGTCTGCGTGGTGCTCTCGGTGATCGGCACCATGCAACTTTTCGCCGAGCCGTTCCTGATCACCAATCGCGGCGGGCCGGGTGGGGCGACCGAGACGCTGGGGCTGTTCCTCTACCGGCAGGGCTTTACCGTCCTCAATTTCGGCTATGCCTCGGCGGTCGCCTATACGATCGCAGCCCTGGCGGTGGTCATCTCGCTCCTCAATCTCTGGCTGGGGAGGGAGGAGAGATGAGATCGAAATCGGCGACCACGCTCACCCGGACACTCGCGCTGCACGCGGTGCTGGTGCCGCTGGCGATCGTGTGGCTGTTCCCGATCTGGATGATGGTGGTCTTTTCCACCCAGCCAGAGAATTCGATCTTTTCGGGCCAGCTCAACCTGCTGCCGTCGGACCAGTTCTGGGTCAATTTCAACCAGCTTCAAGCCGATACCGGCTTTTTGCGCACTGTGTTCGTCTCGGTGGTCGTGGCGCTGGTCTATACGATCGCGTCGGTGCTTTTGACATCGATGGCCGGCTGGGCCCTGGCCCGCTATCGCTTCTTCGGCAAGGGCGCGGTGGTCGCCATAATCCTCGGCACCCTCACCTTGCCCTATTTCGTCGTCGTTATCCCCCAATTCATCATGGTGGCGCGCGATCTCGGGCTTGGGAACACCTGGTTCGCGCTGATCGTGCCCCCGCTCTTCAATTCGCTCGGGGTGCTGTTCATGCGGCAATCGTTTTCCATGATGCCGGGCGAGTTGTTCGATGCGGCGCGGGTGGAGGGGGTGAAGGAGTGGCAGATTTTCCTGCGCGTCGCCCTGCCCATGGCGCGGCCGACGATAGCAGCGCTCGCCATCATCCTGTTTCTTGCGAGCTGGAACAATTATCTCTGGCCGCTGCTCATCAACAACCGGCCCGACATGATGACGGCGCCTGTGGCGCTCGGTTCGCTGATCGGGCTCACCCGGGTCTCGTGGGGCGGGATCATGACCGGGGCCGTGGTGCTGACCGTGCCATGCTCATCGTCTTCGTGCTGCTCCAGCGCCATTTCGTGGCCGGCATCGCCGCCGGCGCGATCAAATAGAGGAGGCCCAATGGCCGGCGTCACACTGAGCAATGTGAAAAAGCGCTTCGGCGCGTTCGAGGTGATCCACGGCGTCGATATCGAAGTCGCCGATGGCGAGTTCGTGGTCTTCGTCGGCCCGTCGGGCTGCGGGAAATCGACGCTGTTGCGCATGATCGCCGGATTGGAGGACATATCGGACGGCGAGATCGCCATCGGGGGGAGAACCGTCAACGATATCGAGCCCGCCGATCGCGGCATCGCCATGGTGTTCCAGTCCTATGCGCTCTATCCGCATATGAGCGTCGAACAGAATCTCTCCTTCGGGCTGCGCATGAACGGACGGCCAAAGGAAGACATCGCCCGCCGCGTCGAAAAGGCTGCTTCGATCCTGCAGATCGAGCCGCTGCTGGACCGCCGCCCGCGTCAGCTTTCCGGCGGGCAGCGCCAGCGCGTCGCCATCGGCCGGGCCATCGTCCGCGAACCTGAAGTGTTCCTGTTCGACGAACCGCTTTCCAATCTCGACGCCGAATTGCGCGTGCAGATGCGGGTGGAGATCGCGCGGCTGCATTCCGAACTCGGCACGACGATGATCTATGTGACGCACGATCAGACCGAAGCCATGACGCTGGCCGACAAGATCGTGGTGTTGCGCGAGGGCCGCGTGGAACAGATCGGTGCGCCGCTCGATCTCTATGACGACCCGGCCAACCAGTTCGTCGCCGGTTTCGTTGGCTCGCCGCGCATGAATTTTCTCGCCGCCCGCGTGCTCGACTCCCAGTCCGGCAGCGCAAGACTCGCGCTAATCAATCATGGCGATGTCGAGATCACCCTGCCACTGGCCGAGGCCGTTCCCCAAGGCGAAACTGTCACTCTGGGCATCCGTCCCGAGCACTTCGGCGATGCGGACGAGCCGGGCTGCCAGCTCACTGCCAAGGTGGACGTCGCCGAGCATCTGGGTGCGACGAGCTATATCTACGCCAATATGGCGAGCGGCGAGCAATTGATCATCGAACGCGCGCAATCGCGGTCCGAAAAAGACAATACCGAACTCACCGTCACCATTCCCGCACCCCGCGCCTATCTCTTTGACGGCAGCGGGCGGCGCATCCGATAACCTCGAACATCTCGAAAGCGATTTCTTCATGACGCAGCAGCACAAAGTCCGTTGGGGCATTTTGGGTCCGGGCACCATCGCGCGGGCCTTTGCCGGCGGGCTGGCCCATAGCCAATCGGGCGAACTCGTCGCCCTGGGCGCCCGCAACCCGGCCAAGCCCGACTATGCCGAGCATTTTCCCGGCGCCCGCGTCCACAATGGCTATGACGCGCTGCTGGCCGATCCCGAAATCGACGCCGTCTATATCGCAACGCCCCATCCCCAGCACGCGCAATGGGCCATCAAGGCCACCGAAGCGGGCAAGCATGTGCTGTGCGAAAAGCCGATGGGACTCACCGCGTTCGAAGCCGACGCCATGTTCCACGCGGCGCGCAAGGCCGGAACGTTCATGGGCGAAGCGTTCATGTATCGCCTGCACCCGATGACGGAAAAAATCGTCGATCTGGTGCGATCGGGCGAAATCGGCGAAGTGCGGGCCATCAAGTCGAGCTTCGGCTTCGCCATGCCGCGCTTCGATCCCGAGCACAGGATGTATGCCAACGATCTGGCCGGCGGCGGCATCCTCGATGTCGGTTGCTACCCGGTCTCCATGGCCCGGCTGATTGCCGGCGCCGCTGCCGGAAAGCCGTTCCTCGAACCGGAAACCGTTTCCGGCATCGCCCATCTGGGCGAGACCGGGGTCGATGAATGGGCGGCCGCGGTGCTCAAATTCCCCGGCGGTATTCTCGCCGAAGTCTCCTGCTCGGTCTCGCTCGCCCAGGACAATGTACTGCGCATCCTGGGCACCAAGGGTCGCATCGAGGTCGCCGATTTCTGGTTCGCGACCGGCCACAAGGGCGGCACGGCGATCATCGACATCGTCCGGCCCGACGGCACGCACGAGCCGGTGGAAGTCTCCGAGGCCGGCTGGCTCTATGCGTTCGAGGCCGAAGCCGCGAGCCGGGCCATCCTCGCGGGCCAAACCCAGTTCGCCTGGCCGGGCATGAGCTGGGACGACACGCTGGGCAATTTGGGTGTGCTGGACAAATGGCGCCGGACGGCGGGCCTCGAATACGAGATCGAAAAACCTTCCCTGCGCACCCACACGCTCAAGGGCGAAGCCCTGGCCGTCAAGGCGGATAAAATCGGCCGCACCAACGTCCCGGGCCTGCCCAAACCCATCTCCCGCGTCGCGCTGGGTTTTGAGGATTTCCGCAGCTTTGCCAGCGCCGCCATCCTGCTCGACGCCTTCTACGAGGCGGGCGGGAACGCCTTCGACACCGCTTTCATCTATGGCAAGGGCATCACCGAAAGTTTGTTCGGGGATTGGCAGGCCTCGCGCGGCGTGCGCGAAAATATCGTGGTCATCGGCAAGGGCGCGCATTCTCCGCTCACCTACCCCGAAACCATCGCCAAGCAGCTCGACATCAGCCTTGAAAAGCTCAAGACAGATTATGTCGACATCTATTTCATGCACCGGGACAACCTCGACGTGCCCGTAGGCGAATTCGTCGACGCCATGGACGCCGAGGTCAGGCGCGGCCGCATCCGCGGCCCGTTCGGGGGCTCGAACTGGACGCGCGAACGGTTCGACGAGGCCGTCGCCTATGCGCAGCGGACCGGCAGGACGGCGCCGGCTGCGCTGTCGAACAATTTCTCGCTGGCCGAAATGCGCGAGCCGATCTGGGAGGGCTGCATCGCGGCGGCCGACAAGGACTGGCGCAAATGGTTCGCCGAAAAGGGGGTTACCAATTTCGCCTGGTCGAGCCAGGGGAGGGGGTTCTTCAC
This sequence comes from Pelagibacterium sp. 26DY04, assembly GCF_031202305.1. Lineage (NCBI taxonomy): Bacteria > Pseudomonadati > Pseudomonadota > Alphaproteobacteria > Hyphomicrobiales > Devosiaceae > Pelagibacterium > Pelagibacterium sp. 26DY04. The sequence continues at coordinate 2,549,236 of NZ_CP101731.1, read as the reverse complement.
CGAAAAGGCGGGGCGGGACAAGACCGACAATGAAGAGTTGGTGCGCGTCTGGTACACCGAGGATAATTTCGCCCGCCGCGACCGGGCCATCGCGATGGCCCAGAGATTGGGCAAGAAGCCCATACATGTGGCACTGGCCTATTGCCTCTACCAGTCCTTCCCGGTCATTCCGCTGATCGGCCCACGTACACTGGCCGAACTCGATGATAGCCTGAAGGCAATGGACATCACACTTTCACCCGAGGAAATCGCGTGGCTAAGCGAAGGCATAGGTCATGAGTGAAGCAGTGAGGTGACTGCATGTTGTCATTCTTTAAAGCACGGTGAACCGGCTGAGGCGCCCGATCGGCGACGTCACCTCTCGGTGGTGGTGGTAGCAAAGATGTGCAGATCGGGCTTGAAAAAGGGCGAACCGTACCGTACGGTACGGCTAAGCAGGAAGAGCCGAGGTCCGCGGAAACGGGGCTCGGCCTCTTTTTAGAGTCTTGAGAGCCAATCGCCAAGAGTATTGTTCGTGACGCCGCCGCCCCTGACGATCAGCGAAGAAAGCCTGACAGACCGGCAGAAGGACGTGCTGGATGCAGCGTTGGGCCTTCTGGTCGAGGGTGGGGATGGGCTCACGATGACTGGCGTCGCGAGGCGCGCGAGCTGCTCGAAGGAAACGCTCTATAAATGGTTCGGGGACCGGGACGGGCTGCTGACGGCGACCGTGCAATGGCAGGCCTCCAAGGTTCGCATGGTGCCGGTGGATCGCGAGACGCTGGAAAAGCGCACGCTGGCGATCGCGCTGGAAAAGTTCGGGCGCGACTGGCTGACGGTGTTGACGGGGGAAACCTCGGTGGCGCTCAACCGGCTGGCGGTTTCCCACGCAGGGCAGGAAAAACGCAATCTTGGGCGGATCGTGCTCGAGAACGGGCCGATCGGCATGGCCAAGCGCTGCATTCCGCTGCTCGAAGCCGGGCGTGAGGCGGGGCTGCTTGAGTTCGAGGATGCCGACCAGACATTCCGTACCTTTTTCGGGCTCGTGGTGCGCGACACCCAGATCCGGATGCTTTTGGGCGAGCAGCGGCGGCCGAGCGAAGAGCTGATCGCGGCGCAGGCGCGGCGGGCCCGGGAACAGTTCTTCACGCTCTTCGGCGTGTGATTTTGGGGCATGCCAACGTTTCGCCAACGCCGGCATGCCCCAGCTATTTTTTCGTCGCGTTTCCGAACCGCAAAAGTGGGACCACTTTTGCTGGAAACGCTCCAACCGACAAGCGAGCTAGGGAGAGACCAATGCGCGTTTATTACGATCGGGATGCCGATCTCAATCTTCTGAAATCCAAGAAGGTCGCCATCATCGGCTATGGCAGCCAGGGCCGCGCGCATGCGCTCAACCTGCGCGATTCCGGCGTGACCGACATCGCCATCGGCCTGCGGCCGGGCTCCTCGACCGCCAAGAAAGTCGAGGCCGACGGCCTCAAGGTGATGAGCGTGGCCGAGGCTGCGGCCTGGGCCGACATGATGATGATGGCGACGCCGGACGAGCTGCAGGCCGACATCTATCGCGACGAAATCGCCCCCAATATCCGGGATGGCGCAGCGCTGGCCTTCGCGCACGGGCTGAACGTCCATTTCGGGCTGATCGAGCCCAAGAACACTGTCGACGTGCTGATGATCGCGCCCAAGGGCCCCGGTCACACCGTGCGTGGCGAATACGAAAAGGGTGGCGGGGTGCCGTGCCTCATCGCTATCCATCACGACGCGACGGGCAATGCCCATGATCTCGGCCTCGCCTATGCTTCGGGCGTCGGCGGCGGGCGTTCGGGCATCATCGAGACGACCTTCAAGGAAGAGTGCGAGACCGACCTGTTCGGTGAGCAGGCCGTGCTTTGCGGCGGTCTGGTCGAGTTGATCCGTGCCGGGTTCGAGACGCTGGTGGAAGCCGGCTATGCGCCGGAAATGGCCTATTTCGAGTGCCTGCACGAAGTGAAGTTGATCGTCGACCTGATCTACCAGGGCGGCATCGCCAACATGAACTACTCGATCTCCAACACGGCAGAGTGGGGCGAGTACGTGACGGGTCCGCGCATCATCACGAGCGAAACCAAAGCAGAGATGAAGCGGGTTCTGGCCGACATCCAATCGGGCAAGTTCACCTCCGAATGGATGCAGGAATATCGCGCCGGCGCGGCCCGGTTCAAGGGCATCCGCCGCAACAATGACAGCCACCAGATCGAGGAAGTCGGCGGCAAGCTGCGCGACATGATGCCGTGGATCAAGGCTGGCGCCCTGGTGGACAAGTCGCGGAACTAGGGGCCGCTAAGCCAATTGTCGTCTCCTCCCTTCGTTGTCCCCGGGTCAAGCCCGAGGACGACGAGGTCGAGAGGGTAGAGCATCGTCAAAGGCCGGCTTTTGCCGGGCCTTTTTTGATTAGGCGGATGCGTTTTCCACACCGTAGTAGAGAACGATACCGCCGTTCATGAGTGGCTGGCTCTTGAGGAGCTTGAGGTCGATTCGTTCGTCGGACGGCTTGAAGAGCAGATTGCCGCGGCCGAGCAGCAGTGGGGCAATGCCAAGGCGGTATTCGTCGACGATGCCGGCTGCGAGCAGGGTCGAGAGCAGGTCGGCGCTGCCGAAGACGTAGAAATTGCGGGTGGCGGCGCGTTTGAGATCGGCGATCGCCGAGACGATGTCGCCGCTGATAATCTTCGTATTGTTCCAGTCCGCTTCGGTCAGGGTGTCGGAGACGACGTATTTGGGAAGGCTGTTCATCGCGTCGGCGATGGTGCCGGTTTGCCTGGTCCAGTGGGCAGCCATGCCCTCATAGGTTCTGCGTCCGAAGATCAAGCCTTCGGCATCTTCTTGCTGGGCGATGGAGAGGGCTTCCAATTCGTCGCCCCAGACGGTTTCGTGCATCGAGAGGTCCCACGGCTCGGTGCCTTCGAAATAGCCGTCGACGCTTGCGATGTTCCAGACGATGAGCTTACCCATTTATTCCTCCACGACTTTGGCAAGGGCGGCCAGCAGGTCGACGGTGCCGATCTCGCGCATTTTCGGATCGTCGTAGCCGTCGAGAAAAGCGCCTTGTTCAGTGAGCTTCAGGCGCGTGCCGTCCTCGGCTTCGGTGAGTTCGATGGTGGTCAGCGAGGCCGAGATGTGCTGGCCGTCGGCGTCCATGTCGTAGGCGTAGATGATGCGTTCGTTCTCGATGATATCGAGATAGATGGCGTCGAACCTGAAGGAATGGACGCGGCCATGCGCGTCGACGACGCCGTGGCTGTGTTCCCGGCCGCCCACGCGGAACTCCATGGTGGCGTTGTCGTTTCCGAACCACTTGCTCTTGGTTTCGATATTGGAAAAGGCCGAAAAGACCTTGGCGCGAGGGGCTTTGTAGGTGCGTTCAAGGGTGAAGGTAGCGTGAACGACGTTGCGTTGTGTCATGTGTCTTGTTTCCCAGAGTCGGTTTCGAGAAGGGCGCCCAAGGCATCCAGGCGCCGTCCCCAGAGATTGCGGCGCTCGTTGATCCACTGCTCGGCACGGCTCAATGCCTGCGTGTCGAGCGTGCAGGTGCGCACCCGCCCGACCTTTTGCGAGGAGACGAGGCCCGCTTGCTCGAGGACGGAAAGATGTTGCAGCACGGTGGGCAGCGAAACGCCGAGCTGGCCGGCAAAGTCGCTGACCTTTGCATCCGATTTGCTCAGCCGATCGATCATCGCGCGGCGATTGCCGTCGGCCAGAGCGTGGAACATGAGATCGAGTTGCTGCGAATGATTAGGCATGCACCTAACTATCGCGTGGCAATGCTTAGGTCAATGCCTAAGTTTTATCAGTCGACTGGAGCGAGGGCAGGGGTCGAGGTTTCTTCCCACCAGTTGCCCAGGGCGTCGATCAGCGGCACGAGCTTTTGGGCGGCGGGCGTGAGATCGTATTCCACCCGCAGGGGATAGCCGGAAAACTCGGTGCGCTGGACGATGCCGGCGTCTTCAAGCTTGCGCAGCTCGAGCGTCAGCATCTTGTGCGAGATGGTGGGATTGTCGCGAAGCAGGTCACTGAAGCGCTTGGTGCCGTCCTTGAGGTAATAGATGAGCAGGGTGGGCCAGCGGCCGCTCAGGACCTGCATCACCTCTTCGATGGGGCAGCGGGAAACAAGGTCTTTCATCGTCGGCCTCGTGGTTACAAAAAGGTGCGTAATTTACTTGGGACCGCGATCGGCTAGGGTCCGGCACTCGCTGCGCAGCGTGATCGAAAGAAATCACGGAGAAGACAATCATGGAACCGATCCTTATTTATGGCTTCCCTGCAGGAAGTTCCATGGGGCTGATGGCTACCCTCGAATGGATGGGTTTGCCGCACCGGCTTTGCCGCGTCGATATGATGGGCGAAATGCGTGAACCGGCCTATCGGAGGCTCAACCAGCGGGTGGAAACGCCGGCATTGGTCACCGACAAGGGCGAAATCATCACCGAAACCATGGCGATTGCCGCCTGGCTCGAAGCGCGCGATAGCGAGAGACGTGTGAGCTTCGATCCGCTCAGCGGGCAAGCCGATCGCATGCATCAGATGATGGCGTTCATAAACACCGGCTTTACCGGTTCGTTCGGCCCGCTGTGGGCGGCGCTGGAGATGGAAACGCCCGATCCGCAGGTGCAGGCAGTGCTCCGAAAATTCGGGAGCCAAGCGGTGATCGAGCGGCATGACAGGCTCGAAGAACTGGTCGGCGATGACCGGTTTCTCGTGGGCGATCGCCCCAGCATGGCCGATGGCGTGCTGATCGGGGTGGCGCGATGGCTCGATTTCCATCAGGTCGCCGACAAGAGCCGATGGCCGAAGCTTGCGGCGCTGCGCGGACGGATCGAGGCGGAACCGGCGGTCAAATACGCTACGGCGCTGGAAAGCGGCGAGGCGGCGACTGGTAGCGGCGCATGCCTGGGGCATGTCGAACTCGCCGAGGTGATCGAGCGGTTCGGCAAGTGAGACGACCGGGCGCGGGGCATGGCCTCGCGCCCGCATGATCGGTGTTGCGTCTATCCATTTAACGGGGCTTTATCAAAAGCGGCTTAGACACACAGCCAGAGGCCGCGCCGTGGGAGGCAGGGCGGCTGGCCGATCAAGGACGCTGGCGATGAAACTTCCCTATTTCCTGCTCGATGTGTTCACCCGCGACCGGCTGAGCGGCAATCCGCTGGCCGTGGTGCTCAAGGCCGACGAGCTTTCGAGCACGCGGATGCAGGCGATCGCCGCCGAGTTCAATCTTTCCGAGACCGTGTTCGTCCTCGCACCCAAGGTCGAGCGCAACACGGCGACGCTGCGCATTTTCAGCCCTGTCAATGAGATGCCCTTTGCCGGCCATCCCACAGTCGGGGCCGCCGTGCTGCTGGGGTTGCAGAACCGGTTGAGCGCGGTGCGGCTGGAGCTGGGCGTCGGCAATGTCACTGCCGTGATGGAAAAAATCGACAAGCGGACCGGCGAGGCCAAGTTCGCGCTGCCCAGGCTTCCCGGGCGGACCGGGGAATTGACCGATATCGCGGCAGTCGCGGCGCGGCTGGGATTGTCCGAGAGCGATATCGGCTGCGATGGCATGATGCCGGCGCAGTATTCGGCCGGCAACGCCTTCTATCTGGTGCCTCTTGCCGACGCGAAAGCGCTCGAAAGGATCAAGCTCGAGCGGCGCGGATGGACGGATACGTTTTCGGGCGAGCGTAATTCGGTCTATGTGTTTGCGCCGACGCCGAAGGAGCGCGGCAATGACTATGCGGCGCGGATGTTCCACATCGCTCATGGGAGCGGGGAGGACGCCGCCACGGGCTCCGCGGCTGCGGCCCTGATCGGGCTTCTTGCGGAGTATGGCGGTTATGGCGACGGGCACCACGGGCTCAAGGTCCGGCAAGGGCGCGAGATGGGGCGGCCGAGCGAAATCGGCGTGCAGTTCAATCTCGAGGGCGGCGTGCTCAAGCATGCGGGTATCGGCGGGCCGGCGGTCATTTTCGCTGAAGGCGTGATCGATCTGGACGAGTGATTCTCTAAAGGCATTGCGGTTGACATCGGCAGATGGAGGAGCCACCTCTCATCAAGGGCTGTCTCGGGAGGACATCATGGGCATAGTCAATTCCCTGTTGCTTGCGGCGCATCTGGCCGGGCTGGCAATGATCGTGGGTGCCACTTTGGTGCTATGGCGCGCCGGAGGCGTTCTGGCGCGGGGTGAAGGAAGTCCGGGGCTCACCCGGCTTGGCGAGCGGGTGATCGTTCTGGGCGATATCGGGCTGGGGCTCAACTGGATCAGCGGCCCTGTGATGATCTTCACCAAATATGGCGGGTTCGGTGCTTTCGTGGGGCTGGGCCCGTGGTTCTGGCTCAAGCTGGCATTTGTCGTGGCACTCAGCGGAATGCTGGGCGCCGCCGGCGGCAATTTCCGCCGCGCGCGTGCCGACCAGACCGGCGCGGGCGGCCGGATCGAGCGCATTGGCGGGATTGCGGCGCTCTGCGCTTTGGGGGTGATCGTTTCCGCCGCCTTCACTTTTGGGTAGGCCGAGCCGACCAACAGGGTTGCAAGGCGCGCCAGTTTTGCCCATGATAGAAAAATAGAACGCAACCAGGCAGGACTAATGCGCCGTCGTATCAACCGCGCCATTGCCATAGCCGCCAGCAAGCAGAAGGCTTTGCAGGATCGTATCCTTATTGGATCGGCGCTGCTGGTCTCGCTTGCGCTTCTACTCCTCCTTATCAGCCCCTGATCACCGGCAGTCCGCTCGACGTGAAGCGGACGGGTCGTCAGGGGATAGCGCCACAACAGCCGAACAGAACTGATTGTCCGGCCCAGATCTGCTGCACCAAACGTTCGCGCAGGGGCCGATAGAGGAAGATCCAAGATGAGCACCAATACCGATCGCGTCTATATTTTCGACACCACCCTGCGCGATGGCGAGCAGAGCCCCGGCGCGACCATGACGCTGGAAGAAAAGCTCCAGGTTGCCGAAATCCTCGACACCATGGGCGTCGACATCATTGAAGCCGGATTTCCGATCGCCTCCAATGGCGATTTCGAGGCCGTCGCAACCATCGCCAAGCGGTCCAAGAATGCGGTGATCGCCGGGTTGGCCCGCGCCATTCCCGCTGACATCGACCGGGCCGGGGAGGCGGTGCGGTTCGCCAAGCGCGGACGCATCCATACGTTCGTTTCGACCTCGCCCATCCATCTGGCGCACCAGATGAAAAAGACCGAGGACGAGGTGCTTGAAATCGTCACCAAGACGGTGACCCAGGCTCGCAATCTGATCGACGATGTCGAGTGGTCGGGCATGGACGCTACGCGCACGCCGATCGAATTCCTCGCCCGCTGCACCGAGGCGGCGATCAAGGCCGGCGCGACGACGATCAACATTCCCGATACTGTCGGCTACTCGACGCCCGAGGATTACTACCGCCTGATCAAGGATCTGATCGAGATGGTTCCCAATTCGGATCAGGCGATCTTTTCAACCCATTGCCACAACGATCTTGGCATGGCGGTGGCCAATTCGCTGGCTGGCGTGCGGGCCGGGGCGCGGCAGGTGGAATGCACGATCAACGGCATCGGCGAGCGCGCGGGCAATGCGGCGCTCGAAGAAATCGTGATGGCGCTCAAGACTCGGGTCGATGCGCTGCCGTTCCACACCAATATCGAATCCACCGCGCTTTCGCGGGCTTCCAAAGTGGTGTCGGCGGCGGCCAATTTCCCGGTGCAGTACAACAAGGCCATCGTTGGCAAGAACGCGTTCGCCCATGAGAGCGGCATCCACCAGGACGGCATGCTCAAGAACGCTTTGACCTATGAGATCATGACGCCCGAAAGCGTGGGGATCAAATCCACATCGCTGGTGATGGGCAAGCATTCCGGCCGCCACGCCTTCAAGGAAAAGCTCAAGGATCTGGGGTACGAGCTGGCCGACAACCAGTTCCAGGAGGCGTTCCAGCGCTTCAAGGATTTGGCGGACCGCAAGAAGCACGTCTATGATGATGACATCGTCGCGCTGGTGGACGACGAGATGGGTTCGGGCGCCGATCGGATCAAACTGGTCGATATGAGCGTCACCTCCAAGACGGGTGGGGTGCATCGCTGCGAGCTCAAGGTTGCGGTCGACGGGAGGCCGGTCGAGGTAGCGTTTGACGGTACCGGTTCGGTGGACGCGATCTTTAATGCCATCAAGGCGGCCGTCGATGCCGATCCGCATCTAGTGCTCTATGCCGTCGACGGCGTCACCGGCGGCACGGATGCGCAGGCCAACGCGCATGTGCGGCTGGAGATGAACGGGCGGATCGCCTCGGGCAATGCGACGGAGCCCGACACGCTGGTGGCTTCGGCGCGCGCCTATCTCAACGCGTACAACCGCCTGCTCGTCGAACGCGGCGCGCCGGCACAGGGCGCCTTGGCGGGATAGGCATGGAGATCGAGCCGCTGATTAAGAGTCAGCGGCTCTTTTCATTGGAGGGGCTCGGCTGCGCCGGCTCCCACGCCGCCGTTTCGGCGAGCGAGAATTTGGCGGTCCATGAGCCATTGCCCAGCGTGGAGATGTCGGGGCTGTTCAGGAGCGCTGCATACTCGGCCCGCGGCAGGATCGTGCCGCCCAACGCTTGGACCCATGGCGACATGATCTGATGGTCGACGGCGGTAAAGCCGGCGCTTGCCAGATGATGGTAGAGGCTGACGATGGCGAATTTTGACGCGTTGTCGGCAGTGTGGAACATCGACAGCGCGGAAAAGACCGGGCCGACCGCCACCCCGAACAGACCACCAACGAGTGTGCCGTCCGCGTCGTAAATTTCGACCGAATGGGCATGGCCTTCGGAATGGAGGCGGCTATAGAGCGCCTTCGCCTGAGGCGTAATCCAGGTGAGGTGCAGGCGGGAAGCCTCGCGCGGGGCCGCGCATCCGTCCAGAACGCCGGCAAAATCGGTATCGAAGGCGACGCGCATATCGGTGCCGCGCATGGTGCGGCGGAAGCGCTTGGCGATGTGGACGTGCTTCAAATCCATGACGGCCCGCTGGGGAGGGGACCACCATTTCATCGAGCCCCAATGGCCTTGCGGATAAAAACCGCGCGCCATGGCCGCCAGCACGGTGGGCGTGGAAAGGTCGTGGGCAACGCCTGCAAAGCCCGGTGGAAGGTCGCGGATGCTGGCGGGGTCAGGGATTGAGGGCGTTGGGGCGACCCTGTCGCGGATGAGGTTCCAGACCAGAAACGGCACATAGCGCGCTCTCGGCGGGCGCAACCAATAGGCGGTGGCGAGCGCAAGGCGTTGCAAGCTCCATGATCCGGGCACTCTGTCACCCGGGGATACCAAGCTTGTCATCGTATTGGGCTCGCTAGGTCGATCACTTACGGAAGATATACTGTAACCGAACCGATTGGCGCATCATATTTGGGATTAATGGTTGCCAGAGCATTGCGACCTCTGGCCTCACGACGGATTGACTTGCCGGCGCCTTGAGCGGGGCCCAGTCTGTCTACCCTGGAGAGGAGATTGCCCATGCGCGGGACTTTGATTGCTTTCGGCCTTGCCGGCTTGAGCCTTTTCGCCGGTGCGCCGGCTTTCGCCGATACGGCGCTTTTCGCCGGCGGGTGCTTCTGGAGCGTTGAATCCAATTTCGACAAGGTCGAAGGGGTCACCGCCACGACGTCGGGCTTTGCCGGCGGGCATGTGGAAAACCCAAGCTACGAGCAGGTCGTCTATGAGGATACCGGTCATTATGAAGTGGTCGAGATCGAATACGATCCGGACGTGGTGAGCTTTGCGCAACTGTTGACGGTTTTCTGGCACACCACGGACCCGACCGATGCGGGCGGGCAGTTCTGCGATCGCGGCGAAAGCTACCGTACGGCGATCTTTGCGCTCGATGAGGAGCAGCGTCAGACAGCCGAAGCGAGCAAGGCCACATTGGCCGAGAAGACCGGACTGACCATCGTTACCGAGATCAAGGACGCGGCGCCTTTTTACGCGGCCGAGGATTACCACCAGAACTTCCACGTCACCAACCCGGTTCACTACGAGGCCTATCGCGTCGGGTGCGGGCGCGACATCCGCATCAATCAATTGTGGGGCGAGCAGGCGTTTCTGGGAACCAGCGCCAATCCGTTTCCTTAGAACCCAGAAAAATCTCGTTGGACGGGTGGACAGGGCGAAACGCGTTTGATAGAGAGGCCGAACTTCGGCGGTGCGCTGAGCGCGCCGCCCGATGGTTTGGGTGTATAGCTCAGTTGGTAGAGCAGCTGACTCTTAATCAGCGGGTCCAAGGTTCGAGTCCTTGTACACCCACCAAAAACCTCTAAAGAATCGATGGCCAGAGATGCGCGCTTCGCGGGGCAGTTACTGTTCCGCGACGAACGGATTGAACATTGTGTTCCATCCGTTCATCTCATCGGGCTGGCGCGCGGGATGCATCAAAGCGCGTCGATGACCACTGATTTGACCCTAAGGTCGGGGACATCGACGAAAACAAGGTCTTCCCGGCCGAAATAGTTCTTCTGGTTGGTTGCAGACCAGTCGTTGGCGGCAATGAGGTAGGTGTCCTTTTCCGGCAGGTCGGTCGGAGCGCCGTAGAGGAAATCGCCTGTGCGCCGGGCAAGGGGGATGTCGCCGTCCTGGTTCACGCGGCCCAGGATTTCCTCGAGCGTTTCGCGGCTGATTTCGGCGGTCTTGAGGGTGCCGTCAAACCTGACGATGGAATCGAAAGCGTAGCGGGTGACCTCGCCTTCGGGAAAACCAGTGCCAAAAGTGGTGTGGCCGATGAAACCGATATCGGCGCCGGCGGCACTTGCCAGGGTCGCGGCGACGAAGCGGGCGCTGTCGGCAAGCGATTGCGCGGCTTGGCTGCTGCCGATGACAGCGCGTTCCTCGGCGGTCAGGTGCTCTTCCATAGTGCTGGCGATCAGCGCGGCGAGGTCTGCGTCGGCCTGGCCCGTGGCGGCGATCGGTCGACGCTCGACGGCCAGCGGGCCGGAGGCATCGATATCCACCACCGTCATGAGACTGGACCACGAGCCGGTGTGCAGGTAGCGGGTGGCGCCTTCGCTGTGGTCGAGAACCACATGGTCGTGCCCGCCGACCAACAGCGTACCCGCCGGGAGCAGGGGCAGCATATCGCGGTCGGCAGTGATGCCGGCATGGCTGAGCACGACCCGGGCGCCGGAGGGATCGAGCAGATTGATAAGATGCTCGCCAGCCCATTGAACGGGATCGGGCACTTCGATCATCTCGCGCGTCGCGGCAGGATAGGTGTTGATGGCCGCAGTACCCAACCCGACGATTGAAATCTGCATTCCACCCAGGGTGAGGCTCAGAGCGGCAGGGGCGTAGGCCTCGCCGGTGCGGGAGTCGAGGATGTTGGAGATAACGGTGACGCCGCGCTGCTCTGCCTTGGAGATGAAATGGGCTAGGTCGTTGTCGAGATCGGGTTCGTGATTACCGATGTTGAGAACCGTGGGCGCGAGACGGCCCAGCGCCTCGAGCAAGGCCCAGTCGATGACACCGCCCGATCGTACCGCAACCACATTTCCGAGTTCGAACACGTCGCCGTTGATGAGGATGGCAACCGGGCCTTGGCTCGCCTCGACCTCAGCGGCGACCGCAGCCAGAAGCTGGGCGGAGACCTCATAGGCGGAGTGAAGATCTGAGAGGATGATCAGCCGGATCGGTGCGTTCTCCTGCGCGAAAGCGGGACGGACGAGAGGAAGGAGAGCCGTCGAGCTCATGAGCATGAGGGCTTGGCGGCGATCGAGCGAGAAGCTTGGCACGGGCTGATCCTGCTGGCGGTGGATGCAAGGGAAGCGTCGGGCGATTCACTAGGGTCGCGTGATGACACTGCGATGACGTGGCGGGAGCATAAGCGTTCCTTTACCACTTGGGCAGTTGAGCGGTTTTGCAGTTATTGCGGAAACGGTTCGGCAGGTGGTGGCGAGGTACGGTAACGCAATGAATGCCCATACGTCCTCAGTCCGTAGCAGCGGTGATGCCGATGTCGTTGACCAGCCAGCCCCCCTTTGTTGCCCCCCGCACGGTGGTGGATGAGCGCGCGGATATCCTGGACTATCGCGTCCTCGACGGCGAGGAATGGGACCGTGCCATTGCCGGTTTCGACGGGGTTTGCCAGGAGCAGCTCTTCGCCTATGCGCGGCTGCGTTGGCCAGGCGTGGCGCTCGAGCCTGTGCTGTTTTCCCAGGGGGGACGCGCGCTGGGCGGCGCGTTGGTGATGCTGCAGCGGCTGCCGTTGGGGCTGGCGACGATCGCGCTGGTCAAGTGGGGGCCCTTCCTGGCGGATAACCGGGCTGGTGCCGCCGAAGGCAGAATGGCGTGGATTATCGACACGCTCGTTGCCGAATATGTGGATCGGCGCGGGATGATGGTTTCGATCATGCCCAAGGTGGAGGCCAGCGAGGACAATCGCGTAGCTGCGATGTTGGCGGAGCGCGGGTTCAGGCCGGGCGTGGGCGTCAAATATCCGCTGCGCTATGTGGTGGACGTGACGCTCGACGATGACACGCGCATGGCCGCGTTCGGGCAGAAATGGCGCTACAATTTGCGTAAGTCGCTCAAGGCCGGGCTCGATTTCGAGACGGCCGCTCCTCATGAGGTGGAGCGCTTCATGGCGCTTTATCAGGCGATGAGCGAGCGCAAGCTGTTTCCCGATTTTTCCGGCATCGCGACGGTCGAGGGATTGATGGCGATGCCGGAGGGGACGGCGCGGCCGGAGCTGTTCTTTGTCCGGCACGGGGAAAAGACAGTGGCCGGCGCAGTGATCTTCACCGCCGGCGACACCGCTTGCTACCTTTATGGCGCCACCGATGATGCGGCGCTGGACCTGCGGGCGGGGTATTTCCTGCATTGGCACATCATCCGCTGGCTGCGGGACAATAGCCGGGCCAAGCTCTACGATCTTGGCGGCACAGACGGATTTGCCGGATTGCATCAGTTCAAGAGCGGCATGGTGGGCGAGGCGGGGCATATCAGCCCGCTGCCGCCGGTGATGAACCACGCCACCCATTGGCGCGCCTATGCGATGGGGACGGCGGCGTACAAGGGGCGCGAAATCCTCACGCGCAGCCGCGATGCGGTGCTGGCAGCGCGGCTGGACCTGCAGCGGCGTTTCAAACGCGGCGTCAAGGCGTGAGCGGCATGTCGGTTACCCGCAAGCTGGCATCGAAATCGGTGCTGATCTTTGGCCTTCGCATCTTCGGCGCGGGGTTCGTCTTTATCGTCCAGGCGGCAATCTCGCGCGCCTGGGGAGCGCAATCGCTCGGTGATTTTCTGCTGGTCATCGCTGCGGCCAACCTGATCGCCGTTGTGCTGCCGTTGGGCTTCCAGACGGTGGGGACATATTTTTCCGCCGAATACGGTTCACGCGGTGAAGGAGCACATCTGCGGCGATTCGTGGGGCGATCATACTGGCAGATGGCGCTTGGCGGGGTCGCGTTGCTCAGCCTGGGCTGGCCTCTCACATTCCTGCTTGGAGAGGCAGGCGAGCATTTGCGACCGCTCTGGATTCCCACCGCACTGATCGGAATAGCGACGGCCATCACCTATGTGAGCACAATGGTGCTGGTGGGGCTCAAACAGCCCATGGCCGGATACCTGCCCGACATGATCTTCCGGCCGGGGCTGACGCTTGCGGCCTTCGGCGCGGTGGCGCTGCTGAGCCCGGTGCCCGACATGGGACGCATGCTCTGGCTGCTTTCCGTGCTGCTGCTTGGGTTGTTTCTCGTCCAGTGCTTCTGGGTGCAGCGTGCGGTGGCGGCGGTACCGGCGGCCGATACGGTGCGTGCCAGCGAGCCAAGGCGCTGGTGGCGGTTTGCGGCGCCCTGGGTGCTGATCACGCTGGCCTCGGACTATTTCTTCGACATCAACCTGATACTGCTTGCGGGGCTGCTCGACCGGACCGATCTGGCGATATTCGGGGTATCGACGCGGATTTTCGCGCTGGCCGCTTTTGGCGTCGTCGCCGTTTATTCCCTGACGCTACCCAATATGTTCGACGCCGAACGCGATGCCGACAAAAGCGCCTATGGCCGGCGGGTTGGCGAGGCCAATCTGGTGGCGACGGGATTGGCCCTGGCGCTGTTCGCGGGCGTTCTGGTTTTCGGACGCTATGTGCTGATGCTGTTCGGGCCCGAATTCGCCGACGGCGCTCTGCCGGTGGCGATCCTGTGCCTGGGACTGGTCGTCCGCGCCGCGTTCGGACCGGCTTCGCTGGTGCTTTCGATGCGGGACCGGCCCTGGGACAGCCTTCCGTCGGTGGTGCTGGGAATCTTGGCGCTGGTTATCGGCAACAATGCCCTGGTGCCCGCTCATGGCCTCATGGGCGCGGCGATCTCGGCCTTCGTCGCCATCTCGCTATGGTCGGTTTCGCTATGGTTGACGGCGCTTTACCGCACCGGGATCGACGTTTCGATATTTGGGTTGATGCGGAAGCCGGTGGCCGTCTGACCTCAGCGATCCAGCAGCGCCATTGCCTTGAGCTTCAGACGCTTGCTCAGCGGCAGGGTGATGCCGTTATCGTATTCCTCGACCGTTTTGGTGAATTTACGCTCCATGACGAGATAGTCCTCGCCGAAGATGTGATCTTCGAGACGGGCGACTTCCTTGTACCCATAGCGCTTCAAGAGCGCGAGGGCGGGGCGGTTTTCGGGGCGGGTATAGGTGGAGGCTTTGTGGAAGCGGGAATTGTCCCAGTGGGAGATGAAGGCATCCATGCCGAACCGGCCCAACGGCGTGCCGCGATAGGCCGGGTAGATGGCCGACCAGTATTGGAAAATGGTGCCGTTGGCTGGGCCGGAGATCAGGAAACCGCCGGTCGCCCCGTCCATTTCGAGCAGCATGATGTGCCAGGGATCAAGCTCTATGAGGGTGCGCAGGAAGGTCTTGTCCAAGCGCGCCTTTTCATAGGATTTGAAGCGATCGCCGTAGTAGGGCATAGAATCGATCAGATCCATCAGCTCGCGATGGATTTCGGTGATATCGGCGTGCGTGGCCGCACGCGAGGTCATTTGCGCTTCGCTCATTGCCCGATCCCCTCTCAATGGCACGAACTTAGGCAGGCCCGCGCTAAAAAAGCGTGAGCGGCAAATTCGCCGGTTTCGTAAAGAACAGGCGAGGGGGTGTCCCAGCGCCTTGCCCCAGCCGGAATCGGCGGGTTAAGAGTGGGGCAAAGACTATCGCACAAAGGAGGAATCCATGAGCTCGGAGGCCCTGTTCGCCCCGTCCGCCGAGACTGTCGAGCGGACCTATGTCACCGCGGCCCAGTATGAGGAGATGTATGCGCGCTCGGTCGCCGATCCCGATGGGTTCTGGGGCGAGCAGGCGCAGCGGATCGACTGGATCAAGCCCTTCACCAAGGTCAAGAACACCAGCTTTGAATGGCCCGACATCTCGATCAAATGGTTCGAGGACGGGGTGCTCAACATTTCGGCCAACTGCATCGACAGGCACCTGGAAACGCGCGGCGAGCAGACCGCCATCATCTTCGAGCCGGACGATCCCAAGGCCGAGGCGCGGCACATCACCTACCGGCAGCTTCATGCGGAAGTCTGCCGCCTTGCTAATGTGCTCAAGGACAGCGGCGTCAAGAAGGGCGACCGGGTGACCATCTACATGCCGATGATCCCCGAAGCGGCCTATGCCATGCTGGCCTGCGCCCGGATTGGGGCGGTGCATTCCGTGGTGTTTGGCGGGTTCTCGCCCGACGCCCTGTCGGGGCGGATCAAGGATTGCGACAGCCGCGTCGTGCTGACGGCGGACGAAGGGTGCCGCGGCGGCAAGAAGGTGCCGCTCAAGGCCAATGTGGACAAGGCTCTTGTCGATTGCCCGGACGTCGAAAAGGTTATCGTCGTGCGCAACACCGGCGGTGACGTCGCCATGGAAGCGGGGCGCGATGTCTGGCTTCACGAGGCCATGGAAGGAGTGTCTAGCGCATGCGCGCCCGAGCCGATGAACGCCGAGGACCCGCTGTTCATCCTTTATACTTCAGGCTCGACCGGCAAGCCCAAAGGCGTGCTGCACACTTCGGGCGGGTACCTGGTTTATGCTTCGCTCACCCATCAGCTCACCTTCGACTATCGTGACGGCGAGGTTTACTGGTGTACGGCCGATGTCGGATGGGTCACGGGGCACAGCTATATCGTTTATGGCCCGCTGGCCAATGGCGCGACGACGCTGATGTTCGAGGGCGTGCCCAACTCCCCCGACGCGGGGCGGTTCTGGGAAGTGGTCGACAAGCACAAGGTCAATATCTTCTATACCGCACCCACCGCGATCCGGGCGCTTATGGGGGCGGGCGACCAATTCGTCGAAAAGGCCGACCTTTCGAGCTTGAGAATTCTGGGCTCGGTGGGCGAGCCGATCAATCCCGAAGCCTGGATGTGGTATCACCGGGTCGTGGGGCGCGAACGTTGCATCGTGGTCGATACCTGGTGGCAAACCGAGACGGGTGGGTTCATGATCACGCCGCTGCCGGGCGCTATCCCCACCAAGCCCGGCTCGGCGACCAAACCATTCTTCGGGGTGCAACCGGTGGTGCTGGAGCCGGAAAGCGGCAAGGTGATCGAGGAGACCGAGGCCGCTGGCGTGCTGGCCATTGCCGATAGCTGGCCGGGACAGATGCGCACGGTTTATGGGGATCATCAGCGGTTCAAGGAAACCTACTTCCAGCAGTACAAGGGATATTACTTCTCCGGCGACGGCTGCCGGCGGGATGCCGATGGCTATTACTGGATCACGGGCCGGGTGGATGACGTGCTCAACGTGTCCGGGCACCGGCTGGGAACGGCGGAAGTGGAGAGCGCGCTGGTGGCGCATCCGAAGGTTTCCGAAGCCGCCGTTGTCGGGTTCCCGCACGATCTCAAGGGGCAGGGCATCTATTGCTACGTGACGCTCATGGCCGGGGAGACGGCGTCGGACGATCTGGCCACCGAATTGCGCAATTGGGTACGCAAGGAGATCGGGCCGATCGCTTCGCCCGATCATATCCAGTTCGCTCCCGGCCTGCCCAAGACGCGGTCCGGCAAGATCATGCGCCGTATCCTGCGCAAGGTCGCCGAGAACGATTACGGGGCGCTGGGGGATACCTCGACGCTGGCCGATCCCGGCGTGGTGGACGATCTGATCGAAAACAGAAAAAACCGCTGATGCAGAACGAACGCCGGGCACGAGCCCGGCGTTCTTGTCTTTGCAGGCCGATTTGTGCCCCAAAGGTGCGAAAGTGTCGGTCCTCCCGCCCGTGGAATCACGGCACGAATGAAAGATGACCATGCGTTTTGTTGCTTCGATCTGTCTTGCCCTCGGCCTGCTTGCTGCGCCATCCGCCTCGGCCCAAAGCATCGAGGACATGGCCGGGCAGATGGTGATGGTTGGATTTTCGGGAACCTCGCTCGATGACGCCGGCGTGCGCGCCGTGCGCGATCAGGTGAGCCGGGGCGAAATCGGTGGCGTCATGTATCTGCGCACCAATGTGGAGAGCCTCGAGGCGGTGCGGGCCATCAATCGCGCGCTGGTGTCGGCGCGGCCATGGCTGCCGCCCTTCATCGCACTGGACCAGGAGGGCGGGCAGATCGAGCGGCTGACGTCGGCGGTGGGCTTTGGCGAGATTCCGTCGGCGCGCAGCGTGGCGAGAGGCACCCCGGACGAGGCCCGCAGTGTTTACGGGGCGCTGGCGGCCGAGTTGGCAGGGCAGGGTTTCAACCTCAATTTCGGCCCCGTGGTCGATCTCGACCTCAACCCTGACAATCCCATCATTGCCCGCTATCAGCGCGCCTTCGGGGACGATCCCGAAGCGGTGAGCGCGCTGGCGGCGGCATTCGTCGAAGGACACCATGCGGCGGGGGTGGCGACGGCGCTCAAGCATTTCCCCGGCCACGGGTCGAGCCGGGACGATAGCCATGAAGGATTCGTCGATATCACCGGGCTTTGGCAACCGCTCGAGCTTGAACCCTATCGTGCGCTGATCGACGCCGATCTGGTGGATATGGTTATGGTGGCGCACCTCTTTAACGCCGAGATTCAGCGTGGCGATGCAGACCAATTGCCTGCCAGCCTATCGCAAGCCTGGATCGAAGACGTTCTGCGGGATGATCTGGGCTTTGACGGGGTGGTGATCACCGACGATCTGGAAATGGGTGCCATCCGCTCGCGGTTCGATCTGCACGATACCATCGTGCGGGCGGTCGAGGCGGGGGTGGATATCCTGCTGTTTTCCAACACGGCTGAATATGACCCGGCCTTGGGAGCGGAAATCTCGCAGATTCTGGTGGCCGAGGCCGAGGCGGACCCGGCGTTTGCAGACCGGGTGGCGCAGAGCTACGCGCGCATCATCGCGCTGAAACGCAGTGTCGGGATTTTGCCTTAGCGGATTTGCCCATTGGCAAAATGGGCGCGCGCTGATAAATAGTCAGCATTGCTGACATATATTGGCGTTTCCAAAATGCTCGATGGCTCCCTTGTTGCCGCCTTCGTCCTGGCTGCGGCCAGTTCGTATTTTTCTCCCGGACCGAACAATTTGATGCTCATGACCTCGAGCGCCAAGTTCGGGATCGGAGCGACGGTACCGCATGCGGCGGGAATTGTTTTCGGATTTCCGCTCATGGTGTTCGTCGTGGGATTGGGGCTCGGGGAGATCTTCACCGCCTACCCTTGGGTCAACACGATCATGCGCTATGGCGCCGCGATCTATTTCCTGTGGATGGCCTGGACCATGCTGGGCATCAAGATCGGCAGCGCCAGCGGCGGAGAGCGGCCTATGCGGCTCTATGAAGCCGCCGCATTTCAGTGGATCAATCCCAAGGCCTGGGTGATGGCGATCGGCTTTGTCGCGCTGTTCGTGCCGCCGGGGGAAGGGCGGCTGACCAGTCTTGTCCTGGTCACTATCGGCTGCATTGCGCTCAGTCCGGTATCGTGCGGCACCTGGATGGTGTTCGGGCGCGGGCTTATCGCGTTTCTGCGCCGGACAGGGGGCGAGCGGTATCTGGGGTGGATTCTGGCCGCGCTGATGCTGGCCTCGGTGGTGTTGTTTCTCATCTGACACAGCCCAAGGCCGATGCGGCGACAGAAGGCGAAACGGTTTTGCCATACGGGAGCGCTCGTCTAAAGTGGCGCGGCCGCGCGAACGGGAATCGGGCGTGCGGCGAGCCAGAACGAGGGTGCCTTCCGTATGGAAGAATCAGGGACCGTCCGGCACGTCAGGGCGCTCTTTATCAGCGATGTGCATCTGGGGATGCAGGCGATCCAGGTCGAGGAACTGCTCAAGTTCCTCGCGCTTTACGACGCCGATACGATCTATATCGTGGGCGACCTGATCGACGGGTGGCGGCTGCAGAAAGAATGGAACTGGCCCCCCGAATATGACGCCCTGGCCAATGCGCTGTTCGACAAGGCGCGGGCGGGAACGCGCATGGTCTATCTCGCCGGCAATCACGACGAGTTCTTGCGCGACTATCTTGGCACCTATTTCGGGGGCGTCGAGATCGTCGACCGGATGATCCACATCACCGCCGACGGCAAGCGGTATCTAGTGATCCATGGCGACCAGTTCGACGTGGTTGTCGCCAACGCCAAATGGCTCGCCCATATCGGGGATTGGGCCTATAATTTCGCTCTCAAGATCAATGCGCCGATCAACTGGGTGCGCCGCCGTATGGGGCTGGCCTATTGGTCGCTTTCGGCCTGGGCCAAGCAGAAGGTCAAAAGCGCGGTGTCGGTGATGGGACGGTTCGAAGAGGCGCTATCGCTCGAGGCGCGCAATTCGCAGGTCGACGGGGTGATCTGCGGGCACATCCATCACGCCGCGATGCACCATAAATTCGGCATCCATTACATCAATTCGGGCGACTGGGTGGAAAGTTGCACAGCCATCGTCGAAGGTCACGACGGAGCGTTCGAGTTGATCCGCTGGAAGGATGTTTCCGCACCGCCACGCCGGCGGCGCGGGCTGGGACGGCTTAGGGCCGGCTAAGCCGCTATCGTGCAATATTTCTTACGAAATTGACGGCCATCGCCGCTTGCCAGCGATGATGGGGCAACGCATGGTCTAGGCAATCTCTCCTGCCGGATTCCCGATCCATGCCGTCGAGCCTGCCTGCGCGATTCACGACGCCCGAGATGCGCACGGGCCTATACTACGCCGCGATGTTCCTACCGGCCGGCGTCTCCACCCTGCTGCTGCCCATCTGGCTCGACGGGAGGGGCATCGGGGAGGAGCAGATCGGGATCGTCAGCGCCACGCCGATCATGGTCATGATCGCGCTCAACCTGTTCGTCGGCCGTATCGCCGACCGCGCCAAGGACTGGCGCAGCGTGATCGTTGCCGGGTCGCTGGTCAGCGGGGTGGTGTCGCTGGGATTCGTGTTCGTCGACGAGTTCTGGGGCGTTCTTCTGTTCAACACGCTGGTGGTGATCCCGATCATGGCGATCGAACCGGTGATCGACGCGGCTGCAATCCGCATGACGCGGCGGCGCGGCTCGGACTTCGCCAAAGTGAGGATCTGGGGCACGTTCGGCTATATCGCGATGACTGCAATTGCCGGCCTTTTGTTCGGCTGGCTGGGGATCGCGGTGTTCGTGCCGCTCTTCATCGCAACCTGCCTGATGCGGGGCGCGGCGGCGTTGCCGCTCCCCTTTTTCCGTGCGCCGGAGGGAACCCAGAGCGCCGCGCCGCCGCTGGCGCTTTCGCCCGATACGGCGACCACATTGCGCCAGGTGTTCAGGCCGTGGTTCATCCTCACATTGGCAGGCACCGCGCTGCTGCAGGCGAGCCATATGCTGATGATCAGCTTTGGGGCGCTGCTCTGGGTGCGGGCCGGGGTGCCGGAAGCGGCGCTGGGCGTGCTCTGGATCGTGGCGCCGGTGTGCGAGATCGTCACCATGTTGTTCTTCGCCCATTTCGCGCGGCGATTTTCGGCGCGTCACCTTTTGCTGGCAGCGTGTATTGGCGGGGTGATCCGCTGGACGGGTATGGCGGTTTCCACTGAAATCTGGCAATTGGTGCTGCTGCAGGCACTGCACATGGCGACGTTCGGGCTCGCCTATATGGGCATCGTCAACTTCATCGCCAATTGGACGGGTGAAGAAATCGCCGCGCAGGCGCAAAGCTTCTATGTGGTCATGCGTCAGGCCGCCTCTGTTCTCGCGCTCATGCTGTTCGGACCGCTGGTTTCGCGGCTCGGCCTTGAGAGCTTTTATGCCGCTGCGGTGATGGCGGCTTTGGGGGCGGTGATGGTGTTCATCTCGCTTTCGATCAAGGACACCAAGCGCTGAGCCCAGTCGGCTGCGGCTGACTGTCACAATAGGGTTGTGCAAATCAGGCATTCACCCGTCTCGCGAGCCAATTGTCTTGCGGATAAGGGTCATGCAACCAGCAGTTTCCCGAACGCCCATCCGGACGCTGTTCATCAGCGACACCCATCTGGGTATGCGCGGCGCCCAGGCCGAGGCGCTGCTGGAATTCCTCGATTCGGTGGACCCGCAAGCGATCTATCTGGTCGGCGACATTGTCGATGGGTGGAAGCTCAAGAAATCCTGGCACTGGCCGCCGGCCGGCAATCGGGTGGTGCAACATCTGCTCGAGCGGGTGCGCAACGGGGTGCGCGTTACGTATCTGCCGGGCAATCACGACGAATTCCTGCGCGAGTTCGCGCCGCTCAAATTCGGCGGCATCGTTGTGCGCGAACGGGCTATCCACCAGGGCGCCGACGGAAGGCGTTATCTGGTGATCCATGGCGACCAGTACGACGTGGTGGTGCGGCATGCGCGGTGGTTCTCCTGGCTGGGCGATGTTTCCTACAACGCGGCTTTGCGCGTGGCGCTCGCAGTCAACAGGGTGCGCTCGCGGCTGGGGCATCCGCGCTGGTCGCTCTCGGCCTGGGCACGGGCCAATGTGAGCAAGGCTGCCGCGCTGGTCGAGCGGTTCGAGACCGCGCTGGCCCGGGCGGCACTCGATGCCGGTGTGGATGGGGTGATCTGCGGACATATCCACGCCGCGGCGATCGGCGAGCGTGACGGCGTGCGCTACCTCAACTGCGGCGACTGGGTCGAAAATTGCACCGCGATCGCCGAGCATGCGGATGGACGGTTCGAACTGATCCGCTGGGCGGGCAAGCCGCAGCCGGCGCCATCGCGGACCGAAACCTGGGAGCTTGCCGATGGTACGCCTGCTCATCGTTTCTGACGCCTGGCACCCTCAGGTCAACGGCGTGGTCCGTTCACTCGATACGGTGGGTCAGACGCTGGCGGCGCGGGGATATGAGGTGCTGTATCTCACGCCAGAAACCTTCTGGACCGTGCCGCTGCCCACCTATCCCGAGATCAGGGTTTCCATGCCCTCGCTGCGCGGAGTGCAGGAGTTTATCGACAAGTTCAATCCCCATCATATCCACATCGCCACCGAAGGGCCGCTGGGGCTGGCCGCTCGAGGCTATTGTGTGACGCGGGAACTGGCCTTCACCACCAGCTACCATACGCGCTTTCCTGAATATGTGGCGGCGCGGCTGCCGGTGCCTGTGGAATGGAGCTATGGCTATCTACGCTGGTTCCACGCAGCGGCGTCGGTCACCATGGTGCCCACCACATCGGTGCTGCGGGATTTACGGCGCAAGTTCTTCCGGCACCTGGCGATCTGGTCGCGCGGAGTGGATTTGAAGGCCTTCAGCCCCGGCCCCAAGGCGATGTTCGCAGGGTTGCCCGGGCCGCACCTGCTCTATGTCGGGCGGGTTGCCGTGGAAAAGAACATCGAGGCTTTCCTCGAACTCGATCATCCCGGCACCAAGATCGTGGTGGGCGACGGGCCGCAGCGGGCGGCGCTGGCGGACCGGCACCGTGATGTTGTGTTCACCGGCAAACTGACCGGCAGCGCGCTGCGCGACGCCTATCGCAGCGCCGACGTTCTCGTCTTCCCCTCCAGGACCGACACGTTTGGCAACGTCATGCTCGAAGCCATGGCTTGCGGCACGCCGGTCGCGGCTTATCCGGTGATGGGACCGATCGACGTGCTCGCACGGGAGCAGGGCGGGGCACTGGATGAGGATTTGGGTGCCGCCGTGCGTCGGGCCCTGCCTATTCCGCGCAGCGAGGCGCTTGCGCGGGCGCGGCAGTTTACCTGGGACGCGGCGGCCGATCAGTTTGCGCGCCGGCTGGCGCCTGTGCGGCGTCAGATCGCCCACGTGGCATAAAAAAACGCGCCCGCATGGGGCGCGTTTGATTTTTTGACGAAGCAGAAGAGCTTTTTAGCCCAGTCGGCCGCTTGCGTGAGCGAGCATCGTATAGACCTTGCCGCGATTGCTCATAAGCTGATTGAACGTCTGCTGCATCCCGTTGGGGCCATTGGCCGCTTCCCCCAGAAGCTGTTCGAATTCGCTCATATAGGCATTGGCCGTGCGGGCGAATTCGGTGTCGCGCTGGAGCTTGCGGCGCACCTCGTCGAAGGTCGACTGGCCGGTGATGGTGTAAAGCCGGCGATTGAAGGCTCCCGACTCTCCATCCTGATAGCGTGTCCAGGCGGTCGAGAGCGCGTTGTCGTCGATAGCGCGGGCAATGTCCTCGGTAAGGCTCGAAAGGTTCAGCGGGCGCTGATTGCCAGCCTGGCTGGCCGAAGCATTGCGCAGCACGTCGCGGAGCCAACCGCCTTCCTGCTGGCCAGCGGGAGCGGCGGGCTGCGCCGACGGACCACGGGACTGTGCCAGCGCTTCGTTCAGCCGTTCGGACGGCGATTTCTGCGCCTCGGCGGGGCGGGTCGGCGCCATAACCGGTGCCTGCTGGCGCGCCGGCTCGGGCTCCCGGGTCGGGGCAGGGCGCTGCGGCTGCGGGACCGGTTCGCGGCGGGCCGCCGGTTCGGCCAGGCGCTGGGATGGCGTGCGCGGGGTTGAGCGGGTCGAAACCTCGTGAGTGCCCGGCTGGGCGCGCACGATGGCGTTGAGCTCGGAAAGAGCTTCGATCTGCTCGGCGACCACTCGACGCATGGCGGCAGCGCTGGCGCGGGTTTCCTCGGGCAGGTCGAGCACCGAACGCTGCAACTCGTTGCGCGTGGCTTCGAGTTCCTGGCCGAGCTGGGACGCCGTCATGCGCATGGCATCGGCGGTGTCGGTGAACCGGCGGGTGGCATCCGAATAAGCGCGTTCGATGTCGGCAAGCAGATCTGCCTGGGTCTGGCGCAGAGCCTCGCTGGCGCGCTGGCCTTCGCCGCTGGCCAGATCGCCGATCGTCGAAATCTGGCCGGCCACGGCATCCGAGGTCGAGGCCAGCGCGTCTTCCATGGCCTTGCGGGCCGAGATGAGGCGCCGTTCGGTCTGGTTGACGGTGTCGGCGATCGACTGGGCGAAACCGCGCAGGCGGTTGTCGATTTCGTCGGTACGGGCGGCAAAACCGTCGGCCAGCGCTTCCATGGCGCCACGGCGGTTTTCCAGGGTTTCCATCGTGGAGTTGGACACCTCGGCAAGCGATGCGGCGGCACTGGTGAAGCCGTCGGTTTCGGCGTTGAGCTTGCCCGACATCTGGCCGAACTGCTCGAGCATGGACGAGATGGTATTCTGCAGCGCCTCGACGTGCTGACCCATCATGGAGCCTGCCTGCTCGGTGCCCGATAGCGCTTCGCGCACGGCATTGGTATAGGCTGTGGTCTGTTCGCCCACATTGCCCTGCAGACGGGCGAGGTTGCCGGTCGAGGCTTCGAGAACGCGCTGGAGCAGGAGGTTGGCGTCGTTGAGCTTGCGCAGCGACTCGGTGACCTCGTGCTGGATGCGGTTGGACGATTCCGCCATGATCTCTTCGGAATCGCGGGCGTTTGCTTCCAGAGCGGCGCGCAGCAGGTTGGTCTGGGCGCCCAGAGCGTTGGTGAGCTGGTTCTGCTTGGTGTCGATCAGCTCCGCGAACTTGTCGGAATGTTCCGACACGATGCGGTTGATCTCGGACGCCTTGCGGCCCAGTTCGTCGGCCGTGTTGACGGCGCGGACTTCCACCAGATCCTCAATGTGGACGGCCGAAGAGCGCAGCTCTTCCATGGCCTTGCGGACCACCGCATCCATGCGCATGACCGTCTG
Organism: Pelagibacterium sp. 26DY04; assembly: GCF_031202305.1. NCBI lineage: Bacteria > Pseudomonadati > Pseudomonadota > Alphaproteobacteria > Hyphomicrobiales > Devosiaceae > Pelagibacterium > Pelagibacterium sp. 26DY04. The sequence continues at coordinate 2,524,211 of NZ_CP101731.1, read as the reverse complement.
CTCGACATCGGCCGAGATATTGGCCGTGACGTTGGCGAGCTTGTCGTTGAGCACCTCTTCGATGCGGCTGGCGCCGGATTCAAGATCCGCCATGGACTGGCCGATGGCACTGTGGATCGACCCGGTGAGGGTGGATTCGATGCGGTCGGCGCCCGCTTCGAGATCCCGCATGGAGTCGGTGATGGTGCCGTGAATGGCCTCGTTGAGACCGGCCAGGCGTTCGGCGGTAATTTCCGCGCGGGTGGTGATGGCCTCGGGCAGGGTGCCCAGGCGATCGTCCACCATCTCAGTAATGGCGGTACGCGCCTCGGTGAGGCGGGATTCCACGAGGTCGGCGGCATCACGAGCGCTCCGGCCAACCGAAGTCGCAGCCTCGCCGATCTTGGCGGTAACGCCGGATTCGGCATCGGTGATGCGGGCGACGGCGGTATCGATTTCGCGGCCGATATTGGAATTGAGCTCGGATACCTTGCTCTCGATGAGCTGGGACACCTGCGTCGAGCGCTCTTCCATGGTGCCGGTGACCTGGGCGAGGCTGCCATCGATAGTGGTGCGGATGCGTTCGCCCGAAGCGTCGACGGCGGTGGTGAGTTCGTTGGTGCTCTCGGAAATGGCGGCGGCCATGTGCTGGGAGCGCTCGTCCAGCGATTCTTCGAGGCGGCTGCTGCGCTCGGAGATCGTGCGATCGAGACGTTCAGCGGATTCGTCGATCACCCCGCCCATGTAGCGCGTGCGCTCGGTCAGGGTTTCCGCAAGCTGGCTGGAGGTGATGTCGAGCATCGAGTTCATGGCGCTGGCGCGTTCGGCCAGCGTGTCATCGAGCTGCGTGGTGCGGGCCGAGAGGGTGGTATCGAGCTGCACGGTGCGGGCATCGAGCGCCGCGTTGAGCTGCTCCGAGCGGTTGTCGAGCGCGGAGGTGAATTGCTCAGCCCGGCCGTCGAGGGCCGAGGTGAACTGTTCCGTCCGGCTGTCGAGAGCCGAATTAAACTGCTCAGTGCGGCTATCGAGAGCAGAGGTCAGCTCTGCGGAGCGGCTATCGAGGGAGGTTTCGAATTCGCGGGCGCTGTTCTCGATGGCCGAGGTGAGGCGCTCGGACCGCGTTGCGAAGGCCGATGTAAACTGTTGCGTACGGCTATCAAGAGCAGAGGTGAGGTGGCTGGTGCCGTTCTCGATGGCGGCGGCGATCTCTTCGGCACGGCCGTCGAGCACCGAGCCGATCTGCTCGGCCCGTCCGTCGAATGCGGAGGTGAGCGCTTCGGTCCGGATATCCAGGCTCGAGTTAAGGGAATCCGCGCGCGTATCGAGCGCCGAGGTGAGCGCTTCGGTGCGGCTGTCTATCGCCGCGGTGAGTTCTTCCGCACGACCATCGAGTGCAGCCCCGATCTGTTCCGCACGACCGTCGAACGCGGATTTCAGCTCTTCGGTGCGGCTATCGAGGCTGGAGTTGAGGAGGCCGGCGCGTGTGTCGAGCGCCGACGTCAGGGCTTGGGTGCGGCTGTCGATAGCGGCGGTGATCTCGTCGGCGCGGCCGTCCAGGGCGGCGCCGATCTGCTCGGCCCGGCCATCAAAAGCGGAGGTCAATGCCTCGGTGCGCATATCCAGGCTCGAATTGAGAGCATCGGCGCGGCTGTCGAGCGCGGAGGTCAGAGCCTCGGTCCGAATATCGAGGCTGGAATTGATGGCGTCGGCGCGATTGTCGATAGCGGCCGAGAGGGCATCGGTGCGGATATCGATAGCTGAAACGAATGCATCCGAGCGCTGGTCAAGGGCTTCGGTGAGCGATGCGGTGCGTGCTTCGGCCATGGCGGCGAAGCTTTCCGCGCTGGTTTCGAGCGCGGTCGAAAGCGCGCGGCCCTTGTCGTCGAGCAGGGTTTCGAGGCGGTTTGAACGCTCGGCGATTTCGCCTGTGTGCCGGTCGAGCGAGGAGACGAGTCTTTCGCCTTTCTCGCCCACGATGGAATCGATCTGACCGATGCGGCCGTCGAGCACCACCGAAATCTCATCAACGCGTGCATTGAGCTGGGACAGCGTGTCGGCGCCGGCGCGGGTGAGGGCCTGGCGGGCGTGCTCGGCCGATTCCCCGAGAGCTCCGTCGAGCCGCAGAGTCATGGATTCGATCTGGCTCTCGAGCGCGTTGGACTGGATTGCAAAGGTCTCGTCCAGGCGATCGGTGATGCGGCTGAGGCTGGCCTGCGCTTCCTCGGCGCGGCTCGCGATGTCGCCCGAAACCCTCTCGCCCAGGGCGGCGAAGGTCGAGCCGAGCACCTCGCTGCGCCGGGAGAAGTCCACCAGGATGGATTCGGTCGAGCTCTTGAGGACCTCGCCGATGGTGGCAGACTTTTCCTCAAGGGCCGCCGAGATGGAAATCGTGTGCGAATCCAAGGCACTGACCAGCGAGTTGATACGCGTATCGACGTTGTCGCTGACCATGCGAGCCCGCTCGTCCAGCGCTTGGGTGAGCGCATCGGTGCGGCCGGTGAAGGTGGTTTCGATCCGATCGACGCCATCGCCCAGGGCGGCGGCAAGGGCTTCGGCACGGCCTTCGAACGCGGCCTGAACCTCCTGGACGCCGGTGCCCAGCGTGGCGGCGAGAGCTTCGGCACGGCCGGCAAAGGCGGCTTCAACCTGTTCGACGCCAAGGCCAAGCGCGTCGGCAAGCGCTTCGGCGCGGCCTTCGAAGGCAGCACGAACCTCTTCGACCCCGGTTCCCAGCGTCGCCGCAAGGGCTTCGGCGCGGCCGGCAAAGACGCTCTCGATACGCTCGACGCCCGTGCCCAGGGCTTCGGCAATGGCTTCAGTCTTGCCCGAGAAGGCGTTCTCGATGCGATCGACGCCGCCGCCGAGCGTTTCGGCCAGCGCCTGAGCGCGGGCGTCGAGCGCCGAGGTAAGGGCGCCGGTGCGCTCGTCGAGCAGGGTGTTGAGACGGCCGGTGGTGTCGGTGAGTGCGGCTTCGACCATATTGGAATGGCCTTCGAGCGCAATTTCGACGCTCGAGGCGCTGGAGGTGAGAACGGTATCCAGTCGGTCGGTCGAAGCGTCGATGGCGCTGGCCAGCGCGTTGGCCCTGTCGGTCAACGTACCATCAAGGCGGCTCGAACTATCGTCGAGCGCGCTGATGAGGTCCGCCGTGCGGCTTTCGACGGTATCGGTGAAGGACTGGCTGCGCCGCTCGAAGCTGGTTTCGATGGTGGTGCCGGCCGTTTCGACCGCTTCGGCCATCGCGGTGCCGCGCTCGGCGATCGCCTGGGTGATCTCGCCGCCGGTGGCCCGCAAACGCTCGGTGAGCGAGGTGCCGATCTGGTCGAGATCGGTCGTGACATTGCCGTGCACCGCGGCGATCGCTTCGCGCATGCGCTCGGAATTGGTGACCACGGCCTCGCGCTGGCTGGCCAATTCCTCGATGAGTTGGCGCATGCGGGTTTCGTTGTCGGAATAGGTGCGCTCGAGCGCGGTCACTTCGTTGTGGACCATCACCTCGAGTTCGCCGGCACGGGAGAGGGCGCGTTCTAGCCCATCCCCGATGGCGTTGACCTCGCGGCGGACGGCCTGGCCGACGGTGGCGATCTTGTGAGCGGCGGCCGATTCAGGCTCGGAAAGCCGCATGGCGGCCTGGGTCATTGAGGCGGCGGCGAGGCGCAGATCCTGGGCGCGGCGGACGAGGAAGGCGATGGAGATCATCGCGAGGGCGGGCAGCGCGATGATGGCGGCAAGCGCCGCGAAATCAAGGGTCTGGACGAATTCGGCGACCGTCAGACCCTCGGCGAACTGGTTGCCGTAGCGCATGGCGGCGATGATGCCGACGCCGATAAACCAGAGGATCGAGGCGATGATGGCGAACCAGACCGGGGCGTTGGAGGCGCGGGTCTGGAGCGCGTAGAAGGCCGAGGAAGCCGGGGAACGGTCGTCATTAGCGACCGAGGACGCCTGGGCGGCGATCTTGTCGGCGGCCCGCAAGCGCTCTGTGTTCGTTGGAGTTTCGCGACGCTGTTCGCGCTTGGCCGGCTGACTTTCGACCTTGCGGGCGGGCTTATCGTCCATCGAGAAGACCGAGTCCTTGAGTGCGTTTTCGACAGCGGAAAACGCAAGCGCTGCCGGATCGTCCTTTGGGGTGGTCGACTTGTTCGCCATACTCTAACTACTCTTTACTCATGCGCCGCACACACAGAAACGGCTTTTGCGGCAACGGGTTAGCGGAAGCGTTCTGCTATCCGCGCGTTGCCGGAAAGGTGGGAAAAGCGCGGAGACGTCCCCCGCAGTGGCCCACTCTGCCGCCTGCTTACCATAGAGGTATACACCCTTTGGCGCCATTGCTGAAATCTTTATTAAAAGACCGTTAACGCCTTTTTTCGCCTCAAGCGCCGTTGTCGAAATCATAGCAGAAATCAGGGATTAAGGGTCTTTTTATCCAATCAGAGTTAAGGTTTGACCAGCGTTTGTGACGGTGGATACGAGGGGTTAATCATGGTGCAGCCAAGGCTTGGGCCGGTGCTCGATTCCCGGCGTGTCGACAGGACCAACAGGCCGCTCGACCTTGTATTTCTGGCCCGGCAGACAATGGGGAACCGGGCTCTGGAATGCGAAGTGCTGCGCATGTTCGAAACGCAGGTGGCGCTTTATTTCGAGCGCGTGGCTGCGGCCACCGATCCCGAGCAAATTACCCTGGGGCTTCATACACTTAAAGGTGCGGCGCGAGGCGTGGGTGCCGTGGCGCTGGCCGAGCAGGCTAAGGCGGCGGAAGAGGAGTTCGCGGCGGCCGGGCGGATCGAGGAGGAAACGCTGGCCGATCTCGGCATGGCGGTTTCCGAGGTCGTGGGCTATATCGGCGCGATCCTTTCCGAGTAGCGTCCACATGATTCATCTACGGGTCGAGATCAGCCGATGTGCGGGTGATCGACGCGGCTATCTGTCGTCTGCCGGAACGCTTGTGCCAATTGGCGCGCGGACCTATATCCGGCTGAAAATTAATCCCCGGAGCCTCACCCCATGCCTATGATCACCTTCATCGAACCCGATGGCACGCGCCGCGAGATCGAAGCGGAGGTGGGATCGACCCTGATGGAAACGGCGATCCGCAACGGGGTGAGGGGGATCGTCGCCGAATGCGGGGGGGCATGCACCTGCGCGACGTGCCATGTCTATGTCGAGGATGAATGGTTCGGCGTGACCGGCGGGCCATCCTCGATGGAAGAAGACATGCTCGATTTCGCTTTCGATGTGCGCGATACCAGCCGGCTCTCATGCCAGATCAAAATCCGTGACGAGCTCGACGGGCTGGTGGTCAAGGTGCCGAGCCGGCAGGGTTAGTACGCGCTTTCCCGGGCGCGGGGATATGTTTGACAGGTCGCTTCGTTCTTGCAATGTTCACGGTGAACCTTGCATAGAATCAGCTCGTGGCCAAACGTCCGATCACCATTGCCCCTGACCAGGCCCGCGGCATCTGGATGGCCGCGCAGCGGCTCGATTCGGCCGAGCCCTTCGGGGCGGGGCCGGAGGCGGTGCAGGCGGCCATCGCGCATCTGGGCTATGTGCAGATCGACACGATCAATGTGATCGAGCGCTGCCACCATCACATCCTCTATTCGCGCATTCCCGCCTATCGGCGCAGCGATCTGGCGCATTTGCAATCGACCGAAAAATCGGTGTTCGAATACTGGACGCACGCGCTGAGCTATGTGCCCACGGCCGACATGCCGTTTTTCATTCCGGCGATGAAGGCGTATCGGGAAAATCCCAGCGCCTGGTTCGGCTCTGTGACCAAGGCCGAGGTCAGCGCCATGACGCGGCGGCTCAAGATGAATGGGCCGCTCAACATCCGCGACATCGACGACGATGAACTGGTGGACAAGACCCACCCCTGGGCGAGCCGGAAGCCTTCCAAGCGTGTGTTGCAATTGATGTTCTATCAGGGGCTGGTGGCGATCGCGGCGCGCGAGGGGATGGTGAAGACCTATGATCTGATGGCCCGGCATTTCGGCTGGGAGAAGCCGCCGAGGCCCGCGACCGAACGCCAGCGCACCGCCTATCTGCTCGACCGGGCGCTACGCAGCCAGGGGGTGGTAAGCCTGGATTCCGTCTGTCACCTCAATGCCCCGGCCAAGGCGGCCGTTCGCGAGCTGATCGAGGCTCGGGTCAAGCGGCGGCTGCTCAAGCCGGTGACGATCGCGGGGGCTGAAAAGGTGCAGCATTGGGCGCCGCCTGAGGTGCTGGACCAGCCGCCGATGGTTCCCGTCAACCGGGTGCATATTCTTTCGCCATTCGATCCGCTGATCATCCAGCGCAAGAGGCTGAAGCTGTTTTTCGGCTACGATCACATCTTCGAAGCTTATGTGCCGGCGGCCAAGCGCCGGTATGGCTATTTTGCGCTGCCGGTTCTGGTCGACGACCGGGTGATAGCGGCCATCGATCTCAAGACCGACCGGCAGAACAGCAAGCTGCTGGTGCAGAAATGGACCTGGCTGGAGGAGGTAGGGGCAGAAGCCAGGGAAGCGATCGAAGCAGAGCTGGGGCGGTTCGAGCGGTTTCAGTTGGAGGGATGAGTCAGAGCGGAGAACTGGTGGATTTCGATGCCACGGCGGGTGTCGGGGTAAGCACTCTACCGGTGCCGTGAAGCCGTGCAGGCCTCCGGGTCGAGCCCGAAGACGCGATGGAGGGGGGAGGCGGGAGTGGTTGGAGCGCTGCGCTTGCGTTGGGGCGGGCTTTCTCGATCTAAGTCGAGTCGATCCGTAGTGTTTTGCGGGGCGGATGCGGGGGCGAAATAAATTGCGTGGGGTGGGTGGGGGCGAATGTGGCGTTCTATACAGGAGGAGCGGAGGGAAATAAGTCTCCGATCAGGGAGGGCGCACTTGCTGGGAGGCCTGGAAAACCTTATTTTCCAGCGTGTTTGACAGAATTGCGTTCTTCTCCCGCGCGGCCGTCAAATCTAAAAATCGTCAACTCGCGCCCCTGATGCCAGGAGACCCTCACCCGTGGCACGGCTGAACACATTTCCTGTTTCTGTGAAGGTGGCCGGCCGCCGGATCGTCATCGTGGGCGGTGACGGGGAGGCGCTGGCCAAGGCGAGGCTGGCGGTCAAGACCAGTGCCGAAGTGGTGGTGTTCGCGGCCGAGGTGGAGACGGATTTTTCTGGGCTCGAGGTGACGGTGATCGAGCGGGCGGTCGAGGCGGCCGATTTCGACAATGCGGCGCTGGCGTTTGTCGCCGATCATGGGCCGGATGGCGCGCGGGCGCTGGAGATGGCGCGGGCGGCGGGGGTGCCGGTCAACGAGGTGGACGTTCCCGAAAACTGCGATTTCTTTACTCCGGCAATCGTCAATCGGGCGCCGATTTCGATCGCCATTTCGTCCGAAGGCGACGCGCCGGTTTTGGCGCGGCTGGTGCGGGCGCGGATCGAGGCGATGTTGTCGCCGCGGCTGGGCGAATTGGCGCAGTTGGCCGGAGCGATGCGGGAAAAGGTTGCGGCGCTGTTGCCGGATGGGGTGTTCCGACGGCGCTATTACGAGGCGCTGGTGACCGCGCCAGCCATTGAGGGTGCGCTTGCGGCGGACCGGGGCGAAGCGGCGGCCGATGCGCTGCTCGCCCTGCACGCCGAAGCCAAGGGCGGCGAGGGCGTGGTGTGGCTGATCGGGGCCGGGCCCGGAGCCGAAGACCTGCTGACGCTGCGGGCGCAGCGGCTTTTGCAGGAAGCCGATGTGATCGTTCATGATCAGCTTGTGCCCGGGGCCGTCGTCGAGATGGGACGGCGGGATGCGGAACGCATCTGCGTGGGCAAGGCCAAGGGTCATCATTCGTTTTCGCAGGCCCAGATCAATACGCTGATCGCGCGGCTGGCCCGCGAGGGCAAGAAGGTGGCGCGGCTCAAATCGGGCGATCCGATGGTGTTCGGGCGGGCGGGCGAGGAAATCGCGGCGCTGCGCAAGGCGGGAATCGAATATGCGGTGGTGCCGGGCGTGACCGCGGCGCTGGCGGCTGCGGCCGATACGGCAACGCCGGTGACGCTGCGCAAGGTTTCGAGCGGGTTCGTGTTCGCCACCGCGCACGGGGCCGATGATGGCGATCTGCAGCATTGGGCGGCGCTGGCCGGATCGGGGCTGACGCTGGGGCTCTATATGGGCAAATCGATTGCTGCCGACGTGGCGCGGCGGCTGATGGAGCACGGGGTTTCGGCGGCGATGCCGGTGGGGATCGTTGTCAATGCCGGGCGGGCCGACAAGGCGCTCTATGCCGGGACGGTCGGCGCGCTGGCGGCTGGGGAGATCGAGTTCGTGGATGGGCCGGCGGTGATCTTCGTTGGCGAGGCCGTGGCGCAGGGGGATTGGGCGCGGGCCGAAACCATTGCCGCCGTGGCGGAGCGGGTGGCGTGATGGGCGGCTGGAATAGAGCCGAGGCGCTGCCGGTTACTGGATCCCGGCGCAAGGCCGGGATGACGATGGGGGTGGGGTCGGCGGCGTGGCCCAACGCTATCCCGTCGTCATTGAACAGAGTTGAACAGTAGAGAAGATGTCCAAAATCCTCACAGGTAACGAATTGCTCTCAGGGGCTACGGTTTATCTCGACGCGCAGGGGCGTTGGGTCGAGGCGCTGCAGGCGGCGCGGGTGTTCGGGAAGGACGAGGCCGAGGCGCTGGAGGCGGCGATCGCGGCGACCAAGGCGACCGGACGCGTCATCAGCCTTGAAAGCGAGGACGTGGAAATGAGGGATGGAGCGATCTATCCCATCCGTATTCGCGAGCGCATCCGGGCCGAGGGGCCGACGGCGCCGCGCTTTGAACGCCAGCATCTGGCCGAGGACGAATATGTATCGATATGACGAGTTCGACGCCGCCTTCGTTGGCGAACGCGTGGCGCAGTTTTCCGATCAGGTGCGGCGGCGCATCTCGGGGGAATTGACCGAGGACCAGTTTCGGCCGCTGCGGCTGATGAACGGGCTCTATCTGCAGCTGCATGCCTATATGCTGCGGGTGGCGGTGCCCTATGGCACGCTCTCTTCGCGGCAGATGCGGATGCTGGCCCATATCGCGCGCAAATATGATCGCGGATACGGGCATTTCACCACGCGCCAGAACATTCAGTACAACTGGCCCAAGTTGCGCGATATTCCGGCCATTCTTTCCGACCTGGCGAGCGTGGAAATGCATGCGATCCAGACCTCGGGCAACTGCATTCGCAACGTGACCACGGACCAGTTCGCCGGAGCGGCGGCTGACGAGATCATCGATCCACGGCCAGTGGCCGAGATCATCCGGCAGTGGTCGAGCCTGCATCCGGAATTCATCTACTTGCCGCGCAAGTTCAAGATCGCCATGACTGGTTCGCCCAACGACCGGGCGGCGATCAAATTCCACGATATCGGGCTGATGGCGCAGACCAATGGGTCGGGCGAAATCGGCTGGGCGGTCTATGTCGGCGGCGGGCTGGGGCGGACGCCGATGGTGGGCAAGCTCATCAACGGCTTTGTGCCGCACGAGCATCTGCTGGCGTATCTGGAAGCGATCCTGCGCGTCTATAACCGCTACGGGCGGCGGGACAACAAGTACAAGGCGCGCATCAAGATTTTGGTGCATGAAGAGGGGCTGGAGACCTTCAAGGGTCAGGTAGAAGCCGAGTTCGCCGAAATCCGCGGCGGCGTGCTGACGTTGCCCGAGGAGGAACTGGCGCGCATCGAGGCCTATTTCCCGCAGCCGGCTTATAAGGACATCGGGGTCGTGAGCCTCGATGTGGAACGGGAAAAGATCCTCGATCCTGCTTATGGGCGGTTTTTGGAGAACAACACCTTCCCGCATGCGCGGCCCGGCTACACGTCGGTGACGATTTCCCTAAAGCCCATCGGCGGGGCGCCGGGGGATGCGACGGCCGAGCAGATGGAAGCGGTGGCCGATCTCGCCGAGCGCTATTCCTTCGACGAGTTGCGGGTGACGCACGAGCAGAACCTGGTGCTGCCGCATGTTGCGCTGACCGATCTGCGGGCCGTTTATGACGGGCTGGTCGAGGCCGGGTTGGCGGACGCCAATGCGGGGGAGATCACCGATATGATCACCTGCCCGGGGCTCGATTATTGCGCGCTGGCCAATGCGCGCTCGATCCCCATCGCGCAGGACATTTCGCGGCGGTTCGCGGCGCCGGAGCGGGCGCGGGAGATCGGCAAGCTCAAGATCAAGATTTCCGGCTGCATCAATGCCTGCGGGCATCACCATGTGGGCCATATCGGCATTCTGGGCGTCGAGAAGAAGGGCACCGAGCTTTACCAGATCACCGTGGGTGGTGATGGAAGCGAGGACGCGGCGATCGGCAAGATTCTCGGGCCGGGGTTCGTGGCCGAAGAGGTGCCAAGCGCGATCGAGCGGCTGGTGGATGCCTATATCGCCCGGCGCGCAAGCGAGGACGAAACGTTCATTTCAGCGTATCGGCGGCTGGGGGACGCGCCGTTCAAGGAGGCGCTTTATGGCAATGGCTAGTCCGATCATCTCTGCGGCCGAGCCCAAGCACGACAAGCTGCGCCAGCTCGGGATCATCGCGCTCAACGGCATGTTCGACGAGATGGATGCCGAAGCGGTGCTGCGGCAGGCGGTGGAGGAATTGCTGCCGGGCGAAATCGCCATGGTGTCATCCTTCGGCGCGGATTCGGCGGTGTTGCTGCATCTGGTGTCCAAGGTCGACCCGACGCTTCCGGTCTATTTCCTGGAGACGGGAAAGCACTTCCCCGAGACGCTGGCTTATGTGGAGACGCTGAAAGAGCGGCTGGGGCTGACCAATGTGATCGCGCTTTATCCCGATGCGGCGGATATCAAGCGCTTCGATCCCGATGGAACGCTGTGGGAAACCGATCCCGATAGCTGCTGCCATATCCGCAAGACCGAGCCGCTGGACAAGGTGTTGTCGGGCTTTGGCGGCTGGGTGACCGGGCGCAAGCGGTTCCAGACCGCCGAGCGCGGGGTGCTGCCGCATTTCGAGCTGACGAGCGACGATCGCATCAAGGTCAACCCATTGGCCTACTTTACCAACGAGGACATCGAAGCGTACAAGGCGGCTCACGATCTGCCCGACCATCCGCTCTACAAGGACGGATACAAGTCGATCGGCTGCGCGCCCTGCACGAGCGCGGTGGCCGATGGCGAGGACCCCAGGGCCGGTCGGTGGCGCGGACGCGACAAGCGCGAATGCGGCATCCATTTCGACTTCAACGGGAGCATCGCAAAGCCGGTGAGCCAATCGAAACTGACTTTGTTCCGGGACGGGGAATTCAAATCCGACCCGTGGCGCGCCTGGGAAGAGGGCGATATGGCCGCCGAGGTGCGCTATACGCATGTGCCGGTGACTGTGTTTCTCGAGCACCGGGAGGCGTTCAAGGCCAATCCGCATCCGATTGGGCTGCAAGTCAATCCTGGAGAGAACGTCGAGGAGGTGGCCGAGGATCTTTCGCGGTTCGCTTCGATCGCCATCAACTTTCCGGCCTTCACGGACGGGCGCGGTTATTCGAGCGCGCGGCTGATCCGCGAGCGCTATGGCTATGAGGGCGAACTGCGGGCCGTCGGCGATGTGCTGACCGACCAGATTCCCTTCATGCGGCGCTGCGGCATCAACGCCTTCGTCGTCACCAACGCGCCCACCCGGGCGGCGCTGGAAAAGGACGCGCTGGCCGAGGTTTCCCATTACTACCAGCCCGTTGGCGCGCGCGTGGAAGTTCCCGCCGGCACGCGTCCCTTCCTGCGCAAACCTGCCACCCATTGACCCTCCATACTTGACAGGCTTCGTCATATATTCCAAGCGAAGCCTTGATTTTTCTTGCTGACCAGGACTCCTTCGATATGAGCGGAAATGAAATCGTCACCGATGTCGTGATCATTGGCGCAGGCCCCGTGGGCCTGTTCGCCGTATTCGAATTGGGGCTGGTCGATCTCAAATGTCACGTGATCGATATTCTGGACCGGCCCGGCGGGCAGTGTGCCGAGCTGTATCCGGAAAAGCCGATCTATGACATTCCCGCCTTTCCCGAGATTTCGGGGCAGGGGCTGACCGACAATCTGATGAAGCAGATCGCGCCGTTCGGGGCCGAGTTCCACTTTTCCCAGATGGTCACCAATGTGGAGCGGCTCGAAGATGGCTCGTTCCGGGTGACGACCGATGCGGACGAAGTGTTCGTGGCCAAGGTGATCGTGATCGCCGCGGGTGGCGGGTCGTTCCAGCCCAAGCGTCCGCCGGTGCCCGAGATCGAGCAGTATGAAGGCAAGTCGGTATTTTATGCCGTGCGCAAGATGGACGATTTCCGTGATCAGGATCTGGTGATCGTTGGTGGCGGGGACTCGGCGCTGGACTGGACGCTCAATCTCGAGCCGTTGGCGCGTTCGCTGACGCTGGTGCACCGGCGCGACGAATTCCGCGGCCATGCTGACAGCGTCAACAAGATGCGCAAGCTGGTCGAGGACGGCAAGATCAACTTCGTGATGGGTCAGCTCGGGCGTCTCGAGGGTGCGGACGGCCAACTTTCCGAGGTGTTTCTCAAGACCGCCGGCGGCGAGATGGGCATTCCCGCAACCCGGCTGCTGCCGTTCTTTGGCCTGACCATGAAGCTCGGCCCAGTGGCCGATTGGGGGTTGGACCTTCACGACAACGCGCTGATCAAGGTGGATACCGAACGGTTCGAAACCAGCGAACCCGGCATCTTCGCGATCGGGGACATCAACTGGTATCCGGGGAAGCTCAAGCTCATCCTTTCGGGCTTCCACGAGGGCGCGCTGATGTCGCAGGCGGCCAAGCGGATCGTTCACCCCGATGCCAAGGTCGTGTTTCAGTATACGACCAGCTCGACCAGCCTGCAGAAGAAACTCGGCGTGGCTTGACCTCGGGCGCTGCCACGCGCAATTAGAGCGGGCCTCACACTCAGCTTTCCAGGACCTCACATGCGTATTTTCGTGACCGATCAGACCGGCACCGAACACGAACTCGAAGCCCTTGAGGGTTGGCGGGTGATGGAGGTGATCCGCGACTGGGGGCTCAACATCAAGGCCGAGTGCGGCGGTGCGTGTTCGTGCGCCACGTGCCATGTGTTCGTCGATCCCGAGTGGGTGGAAAAGCTCAATCCGCCCACCGACGAGGAAGAGGACATGCTGGATTCGGTGCCCGACTATGAGGCCAATTCTCGGCTGTCGTGCCAGATCCTGATGAGCGAGGAACTGGACGGGCTCAAGGTACGGCTGGCGGATTCGGCGAGCCAGGACGCGGCGGCTTAACGGGAGCGCCCGGTTTTTTGTCGGGTGCCACGCAGGCTGGAAGGGGTGACCGGACCTCAACTGGTGCTTTGCGGTTTTTCGGCGCGGGTGTATGAGCAGTTCGATTGCTCGACATAACCTGAGTCCTCATCATGAACCCGCTCGATTTTGTTCCCTATGCCGTTGCGCTGGTGATTGCTGCTGCGATTCCCGGGCCGGGGATTGCGGCGGTGGTGGGGAAGGCGTTGGGTGCGGGGTTCAGGCCTGCGCTGTGGTTCGGGACCGGGCTGGTTTTGGGCGACCTCACCTATCTGACCCTTGCTGTGCTGGGGTTGGCCGCGGTGGCAGCCGCGTTTTCCGGGGTTTTCGTCGTCATCAAGGTATTGGGCGCCGCTTACCTCGTCTATCTCGCCTGGAGTTTCTGGAAGGCGGGGATCGATCCTGACAAGGTCGAGGCGCGCAAAGGCAATGGGGCGTTCGCCTCGATGCTGGGCGGCTATTCGGTGACGCTGGGCAACCCCAAGACCATCATCTTCTATATGGCGTTGCTGCCTACAGTGGTCGACCTGGAAGCCATGACGCTGGAGCGCTTCGGATGGCTGGTGCTGATCACCATCATCGGGCTTTATGCCGTGCTGCTGCCCTATCTGGCGGCGGCGGCCAAGGCGCGAGAATTCCTGCGCAATCCGCGTGCGCTCAAGCTGCTCAATCGCGGAGCGGCTGGGGCGATGGCCGGCGCGGCGGCCTATATCGTGCTCAAGCAATAGGGCCGCGCCTTATTAATCCAGGATAATTTTCAGCCCCTTGGCATCTCGTGAGCGGCAGCCGCGAGGCGCTGGAATCTGTCTTGCTCGGGCACCTTCAATCGTGATCTGCAAGGGGGTGCAAGGTTCCGGCCGTCGGCCGGAAAATATTCATGCAACTCCATCTTGCCGGCAACCATTGTCTAGGCAACGCATCGCCGGCTTCAACTTGAATAGTTTCATGATCGCACGAGCTGGCAGCGCGTTGTCTTTCTCGGGGCTAAAGCCCTAACGAGATAAAAGGAGAATAACCATGAAACGCTCTGCTCTTTTTGCTTCTCTCGCCCTTACTGCCGGTCTTGCCGTTCCTGCCTTTGCTCAGGAAATCGGTGGCATGACCATTCCTGAAGAGGATTGGGGTCTTGTCGAACAGCGCTGTGCCGAACTCGAAGGCGAGCCGATCAGCGAAGTGTTCGAGGATGAACCCACCGCCGCGGCCGAGGCCAACGCTCCCGAAGGGATCGATCTTTCCACGCTGACGCGCACGGATTGCGAGGAAGCCGGTATCCTCGAGCCCACTGGCGAGGCCCCTGATGTCACGAACGGCGAAGAGCCCGCCGATGACACAGGCGAACCTCCGGCCGAAGACGGCGATGAAACCGAAGATGACGACAATGACGATGGCGTCTAAGGCGATCAGGTCGTAGGCCATTTTGAGGGACAGCACTCAAGGGGTGCTGTCCCTTTTGTTTGGCCGCTATTTGGTGTCGGTCGAAACGCGGGCGAGGTCTGCCACGAAATCGGCGACCACTGGCGACTTCTGGGTGGAAAAGGGCAGCGGACGGACGAGCTTGATCGCTGCGATGCCGACCCGGACGGTCATCAATCCGTTGAGGACACCTTCGCCCAGGCGAGCGGAAAGCTTGGCGGCCAGCCCCTGGCCGATGAGCTGTTCGACGACGCCGTCGGTCAAAACGAGACCGCCTGTGACGGCCAGGTGCGAGAGGATGGCGCCGACGAGGCGCAGGAAACCGAAAAAGCCCGGTCGGGCGCCGTAGAGATCGGCCAGATTGCGTGCCAGACGAAAACTTTCGAACACCACGAAAGCCAGATCGATCACCGCGCGCGGGGCGATGGCGGTGACCAGCGCCACGCGGCGGACGCTCGACGCCGTGAGTGCGCGGGCGCGGGCATCGAGTGGCGCCATTAGCGCGCGCTCGGCGGTTTTGATCAGCTCGGCGCCATCGAGGATGGAACCGATGTCAGTCTCTAGGCCGGCGCGCGGTCGGGCGAGATCGGGGCGATCGGCATAAAGCGCGGTGAGTTCGGAGGCGATCTTCTGGGCGGCGGGCAGGTCGTCGGTCAGAAGCGCCGCGGCAGCGCGCTCGCGCAGGCGGTCCATGGTCTTGAGACGGGCGAGGCCGATGAGCTCGCGCACGGTGAGCACGAGAAGCGCGAGGAGGAAGACGCCGAGGATGGCAAGGCCGAACCAGCCCAGCCAGTCATAGGTGGCGAAAAGATCGCTGATCAGCCGTTCGGCGGCAAGGCCAAGGCCGAGGGAGATGAGCGTGCCGCCGGTCCAGAGTGCGAGGTTGCGCCAGAAGCGGCCACGGCGCTTCGGAGCGATATCGGTGTCGGCCAGCGCCTCGGGCTTGGCCTCGAAGACGTCGGGGGCCGGCTCGGCGAGACTGGTTTCGAAGGCGCGAGGGGCGCGCGCTTCGGCTTCCTGGCGGGGCGTTGTGGGAATGGCACGGGGCTCTCTCATTGCATTTTGTCCCCGATCAGGAAATCGAGCGCGCGATCCAGCCGGATGTAGGGGAAGACGGGGTCGCCGGTTTCGCCCATGGGGAGATCGGTGGGTGGCAGGAAACGCAGGAAATTGAGTTGAGGCGTTGATTCAACGCTCTTGAAAAGAGATTCCGGGTTTTCCGGTAAGTCGCCGGGAAACAATGCGATTTCGGTTGTGCCGTCGTAAACGGTATCGCCGAGGCGCTGGCCGTTTTCGGGCGTGCCGATGATGGTCGCGAGCGTTTCCCCATTGTCCTTGACCGTGCCCTCCCGAGTGGCGCGGATGGCGGCCATGGCGAGGGAGCGGGTTTCTGCGCCAGCGAATTTGGCACGCCGGGAGGCGTTGGCGACGAGGCGATTGAGGATGGCCTCAAGGCGCGGGTGGGAGGTGTGGTGCAACAGATCGGCCTTGGTGGCGGCAAAGAGAATGCGATCGATCTTGCGGGTGAAAAGACGCGAGATGGGGTTGGAGGTGCCCTGGCGGAAGCAGGAGAGGACCGAGGTGAGCGCGGTTTCAAGATCGGCCACGGCTTCTGGGCCGGCGTTCAGGGCACGCAGGGCATCGACGAGGACGATCTGGCGATCAAGGCGGGCGAAGTGATCGCGAAAGAAGGGGCGGACGACGACGGATTTATAGGCCTCGTAGCGGCGCTCGAGCATGGCGTAGAGGCTTTGATGCCGCGGCGTGGATGCCGGCTCGGGGAGGGGCGCGAAGGTCAATGCCGGGGAGCCTTCGAGATCGCCCGGCATGAGGAAGCGGCCCGGCGGCAGCGTGGAGAGGGCGCGGGCATCGCCTTTTGATGCGCGCAGATATTGCGTGAAGGCCACCGCGAGGGTCTCGGCGGTGACGTCGTCGGCCTCACCCAGGGGATCGATAGAGCTCAGGGCGTCGAGGAAGGGCTTGGCTTCGTCGGCGCGGGCCGGACGACGGGCGAGAGCCAGGGCCTCGGCGCTCCATTCAGCGAAGGATTTGGTCAAGAGCGGCAGGTCGAGGAGCCATTCGCCGGGATAGTCGACGATGTCGAGATTGAGGGTGGAGACGCCTAACTGGGATTTGAGCCAGGAGTTGGACTGGTAGCGCAGGGTGAGGCGGAGCTGGGAGATGCGGCGGGTGGATTCGGGCCAGACGGGCGGGGTGCCCAGAAGCGCGGCGAGGTGGTTTTCGTAGGCGAAACGCGGGGTGGCGTTGTCCGGGTGCTCGGCGAGGCGGACGCCGATCAGCCGGCCTTCCGCCATGGGGGCGAAACCGGGGAGGCGGGCGCCGGTCAAAAGGTTATGGATCAGCGCGGTGATGAAGATGGTCTTGCCGGCGCGCGAGAGGCCGGTGACGCCCAGCCGCAGTGTGGGGGTGATGGTGCCGGTGGCGGCATCGGCGAGATTGCCCAGGGCGATGCCGAGTTCGTCGGTGATCGTGGTGGGTACGCTGGGCAAGGGCAGGTCTCCGGTTGGCTCGAACAAGGTAGGCGGGCGCCGGGAGAATGCAAGGGCTAGCCGGCGCCGAGCCGACACAGATATTCGCGCAGCAGTGCGGCTCGGCGGGGGCGGAAGCTGGTGGCGGTGGGGTGCAGGGCGAGGATGCGTTCGAGGCGGAACATGCGGAAATCCTCGCGCAGGCAGCACCAGGCGAGGGTGGTGAGGGCGGCTTCGGTATAGACGATCGCAAGGGGCCAGATAGTACGCTCGGTTTGCGCGCCGCCCTTATCGGCATAGCGGATGGCGAGGGCCTCTTCGCGCCAGCACGCCTCGCGGATCTCGGTGGTGAAGGCCGGGGCCGGGGCGGCGTCGGGGCGGTAGACCTGCGAGATGGCGTGGAGGAGGTGCTGCTCGCGGTCGTTGGGGAGCGTGGCGGCGACCTTGGCGAGGACGGAGGCGGCCGCCTGGCTGAGGGCAGGATCGCCCATCGACCGGACTTGGGCGAGGCCGAGGACGATCGCTTCGATTTCGGTGCGGTCGAAGGTCTGCGGCGGCAGGGAATAATCCTCGATCAGGCGATAGCCATAGCCGCGCTCGCCCTCGATGCGGGCGCCGGCGGCGCGCAGGCTGTCGATGTCGCGGTAGAGCGAACGTAGGGACACGCCGGTTTCCTCGGCAAGGCGCGCGGCGGTGATGGGCGCGGGCATCATGCGCATGGCCTGGAGCAGGCGGAAGAGGCGGTCTGGGCGGGCCATGACAACTGCCGGAAAGTGTCAGTTGTGGCAGGTTATACCCTTTGCATCGGTTCACGCAAGGCAAGGAGATCGCCATGACCATTTCGACGACGACGCATCTTAATTTTCGCGGCAATGCGCGTGAGGCGCTGGGGTTTTACCAATCGGTATTTGGTGGGGAACTGACGGCGTTCAGCTATGAGCAGGCCAATGCCGTGCAGCGGCCGGAAGAGGCCGATCAGGTGATCTGGGGGCAGGTGACTTCGGAGGCTGGTTTCCGCGTGATGGCCTATGACGTGCCGGCCTCGCTGGTGTGGGATGCGGGAGTGATCCCGGTGTTCGTCTCGGTCCGGGGGGATGATGAAGGGGAGATCAGAGGGTATTGGGAAAAGCTGATCGAGGGGGGAACCGTGGTGCAGGATTTGGGGCCGGCCGGGTGGTCGTCGCTTTATGGGATGGTGAGAGATCGGTTCGGGGTGACGTGGGTACTCGATGTGTTGGGGCAGTGAGCTTGTTTGAAACTGTGGTGCCGGGACACACTTCTGAACTGCGTGGGAGCCTTGCGGGTCTCCGGGTCAAGCCCGGAGACGACGAGGGGAGAGGATGGTGAGAGGCTCAGCGGGGGGCGCCGGGAATGCCGCCCAGCCTCTCCCCGCTGGGGGAAAGGGTTAAAGTTCGGCGCGGACCCTGACGGTCGATCAGCACGCGCGTGGGAACGGGGGTGCTTCAGATCGTTCCGCCTCGACGCTCTACCACTCCCCCGTGCCGACTTTTGAGAGGTCATAGGGAGTGGTCTGGTAGATTTCGTTGATCCAGTTCTGGAACAACAAATGCGCATGGCTGCGCCAGCGGTTTTCCGGGGTTTTGCTGGGGTCGTCGCCGGGGAACAGATTGACTGGCAGGGGCGTATCCAGTCCGGCCTCGTGGTCGCGGTGGTATTCGTCGGCCAGCGAGGTGTTGTCGTATTCGAGGTGGTTGAGCATGTAGGCGGCGCGGTATTTGCGGTCGTCGAGCATGCAGACGCCCACCTCCTCGCTGTCGATCAGGATATCGAGATCGGCCGTAAGGCTCGTGCGGTCGATGTCGTTATAGCGCGAGACCGGCACGGCGAGATCGTCGGAAAAGCCGCGCAGGAACGGGTGCCGGGTGTCGAGCACCTTGTGGCGGAAGACGCCGAACGCCTTTTCGGGCATGCGGTAGCGGTTGACGCCATGGAAATGGTGTAACGCGGCCTGGGCGCCCCAGCAGATGAACATGGTGTGGTGCACGTTGGTCTGGGTCCAGTTCATGATTTCGACCATCTCGGGCCAGTACCGGACATCCTCGAACGGCATGTTGGCGATGGGTGCGCCGGTGACTACGAAGCCGTCGAACTTTCTTTCGCGAACCTCTTCCCAGGTCGAATAAAAGCTCTGGAGGTATTCTTCGGGCGTGCTCCTGGACAGCGGGTCGGTCACGCGCACCAGCGAGAGATCGATCTGAAGCGGGGTGGCGGCAATCAGGCGCGCGAACTGGGTCTCGGTGCGCTGCTTGTTGGGCATCAGATTGAGCAGCCCGAACTGGAGCGGGCGGATATCCTGCCGGACGGATCGGGATTGATCCATCACCACCACGCCCTCGTTTTCGAGGGTCTTGCGGGCGGGAAGCTGGTCTGGAATGCGGATAGGCATGGAGAAGTTCCTTTAGCGGAAGCTTATATATGTGCAGGTTTGGGCTGGGTGAACCGAAAACGGTTCAGGGGCTTACGGCCACCGCCGAGCGCGCGGCGATGGCCCTGCACATGAGCTCCATGAAGTCTTTTTCGTCGCGCACTCCGGAAAGCTCGGCAGCGTCGACCTGATAACCGAAATTGTCGGCAAGCGCCTGATAACGGGGCAGGCGATCGCGCAGCAGGGCTTCAAAGCCCCACACGGCAAAGGCGTCGGGATCGACGTCGTCGTCGCGAGTGACCCCGCTCATCCGCTTGAACTCCTCCCATTTGATGATGAGGAATTGCGGCGGATAGTACATCGGCTTGGGATTGGACTTGAAGCGGTCGATCAGGCGCTGGGCGTCGGCCTCGGTGCCACGCAGGTAGAGAAGCGCCGTGTTTTCGGTCAGCGCCTTGACCACGGGGTCTTCGGGATTGTGCGGATCGAGCACTTCGATCAGTGAGCCGCCGGTGTCGCAGAGGAAGTTGTCGTAATCGTAGAGATCCTTGGCGCGCTCGATGAAATAGGGGACATCGAGCAGGGCGTAGATCTCGGCGACGCGATGCTGTTCCTGGCGGCGCTGGTATTCGGCAAAGGGTAGGCCGCCCCGCGCCGGATTGCCGGGGGTGCCCAGATAGGTCGAGAGCGGATCGAGATTGTCGAAAGAGATGTTGGAGTCGATCGAAATCGAATCCGAGCGCAGCAATTCGGCGAGGAAGGGGACCTTCATCGCCTCGCGCTTGAAGTTGTCGACGATGTACTCGCCCATGTGCCGCGTGCCGATGCGGAAATCGACCGAGAAGTGAAACCAGTCGGCCCGGCGCAGGATGTTGCCCAGCCGCGTCTTGCCGACGCCGGCCATGCCGAAGACCGTCACGGCCTTGCGGGGGGAAGCGCGGAACTCATCGGCGGAGGCGAACAGCATGGGCGGGCTCGGGGTAAGTGAATACTTATTTATCGGAGGGTCTGCTTAGAGTCATATGGGGCGGGCGTCCAGTGGGGCGCGTGATGACCCGGACTTCTTCTGCATTTGCCGGAGCCTTGCGGGTCTCCGGGTCAAGCCCGAAGACGACGAGGTGGAGGAGATACGGCAAGAGCCGAAGGTGCTCGCATACCTTGCCCCGGGTCAAGCCCGGGGTGACACGGTGGGATGATGGAGGACGGGGACAACAACGTTTTGTGAGGCACACGCTCTCGTTTCGTCATTGTCGGGCTTGACCCGACAATCCGCAGCGCTGCCGGTGCAGGAGGTGCTGGGGACGCACTTCTTCTGAACTGCGTGGGAGCCTTGCGGGGGCAAGGCTGCCGCGATTTCCAAACGTGTTGGGCGGAAGAATTTGCCGGGCTGGTGGCGAAAGATTCCGGGCGAAGTGGTGTTGCGATTGGAGTGTCCGCCGGAAGTCTGAGTTATTTCAATGTGTTAAAGTTTTGGCATCGCCCTTGCATCTCCCGTGACAAACACGCGCTCGGCGCAGGTAAGACGGAGAGTGAAATGGGTATCTACGGGGCTTTGCAGACGGCGGTAACCGGGATGGCGGCGCAGTCGTTTGCGCTGGAGAATATCTCGGGCAACATCGCGAACTCGCAGACCACCGGCTACAAGCGGATGGAAACCGGCTTTATCGACCTTATTCCCGACGCGGCGGTGGGGCGGCAGGTGCCGGGTGCGGTGTTGGCCTATTCGCGTTCCACCAACGATGTGCGCGGCGACATCATCACCTCGGCGACCGGAACGCATGTGGCGCTCAATGGTTCGGGGTTTTTCGTGGTCGCGGAAAAAACCGGTACGACGGATGGAGAGTCGGTGTTTGGCGACGCCAATTTCTACACGCGCCGCGGCGACTTCGAGATGGACCGCGAGGGGTATCTTTACAATGGCGCCGGCTACTACCTCAAAGGTGTGCCGATCGACTCCTCTACCGGCAACGTGGCTGGCTCGGTTCCGGAGATGGTGCGGGTTTCCAACGGGTTGATCCCGGCCAAGGCCACCCAGCGGATCGACTATGAACTCAATCTGCCCGATACGCCTGCCGTGGGGTTGGCGGCGGATTTTGCTACCGCTCTGTCCGGTACAGACCTCGATGAATTGACAGATGAGACGCCGTTGGCGGACCTGGATATTGAACCAGACGATAGGCTTACTTTTTCGCTCAACGGCACTGCAGTTACCCCAGATTTTATCGCGGAGGCGGGGGATACGGTTGGCGATTTGCGTACATGGTTTGCTGAAAACGCGCCAGGCGTCGACGTCTCAGTGGACGCCGAGGGGCGTCTGCAGATCGTGGCAGGCAGTACGGAGGACACGTTCACCATTGGTGGTGACGTTGCGTCAGCGCTAGGGATCGCAGGCACGCAAGCCGTGCCCGACGCGCCGGAAACCAATTCGGACTTCGTGGACCGGACGGTCGAGGGAGGAGCGATCACTGTCTATGCGCCTAACGGCGCTTCGGTGAACGTGCAGATGCGCTGGGGCAAGATTTCGAACGAGCCTGACACCTGGCGGCTCTACTACATGAGCAATAACGAGCCTCAGCAGTGGTCCGAAGTGCCCGAAGGTGAGTTCACGTTTAAAGATGGCGTGCTGCAGACCCAGGGCGGGAGTGCTGTCTCGTTGGACGATCCGCTGCGGCTGAACCTTCCCAACCTCACCATCAACGGCCAGACCGTGGGCAATGTGGAGCTCGACTTCGGCACCGGTGGGCTGACTCAGTTCGACAACGCCAATGGCCGTGCAGCGGTATCCACGCTGGCCCAGGACGGCTATCCGGCCGGCTCGTTCATGTCGGTGGCGATTAACGATTCCGGGCGCGTGGTCGCGACCTACTCTAATGGCGAGCAGATCGAGATCTATCAGCTGGTGACTGCGAACTTCAACGCCGAGAACCAGCTCAAACGACTCGACGGCGGTGTTTATTCGTCGACGGCGGCGTCGGGCGAGGCCATCCTTTCCACCGATGGCGGGATGACCGGTGGGGCGCTGGAGTCGTCGAATACCGACATCTCGGAAGAGTTCACCAAGCTGATCGTGACCCAGCAGGCTTATGCCGCCGGCACCCGCATCGTCTCGACCTCTGACGAGATGCTGCAAGAAGCTCTCAACATGATGCGGTAGAGCAGGTGATGGCGGGCTGAAAGCGGCCGCTTTTTGCGCTTCCGGTGCTCACGCTCCGCGCCGGTTCTCGAAAGCAACCGTTTTCGCCTCGCCCTGACCTGCTCTCCACCTCGCCAAGGCAGAATTGATTAGACGGCTTGAGATGGAGTTGATGCGATGGGACTGAGTTCGACACTGTCGAATGCTCTGGGTGGGATGAATTCCAGCCAGCGCGGGATCGATGTCGTTTCGCGCAACATCGCCAACCAGGGCATGCCCGGTTATCACCGGCAGTCGATCGTCATCGAGGAAACCGCCTTCGGGACGAGTTCGCAGGTGCGCTCCTCGACCTTATCGCGCGCCTTCAACGAAGCCTTGGAAAAGCAGCATCTGGTGGCAGTGTCCTCGGCGGGCTACCATCAGGTGCGCAGCAATTTTCTCGACCGGCTGCAGATGCATCTGGGCAAACCGGGGGACGCCAATTCGCTCGATACACTCTATGCCGGGTTCGAGAATGCCCTGCAGGCACTGGCGACCAATCCCAATGATGTGACGACACGCGCCGGCGTGCTCAATGCCGCCCAGCAACTGGTCGAACAGCTCAACACGCTGACCGGGGCCGTGCAGGAGATGCGCAGCGAGGCCGAGGCCCAGATCTCCAATTCGGTGTCGGAGCTCAACCGCCAACTCACCTCGCTGGCAGACATCAATGTCCGCATCCTCGACCAGTCCCAGGACCAGCAGGCCCGCCTGGCACTGATGGACGAGCGCGACCGGCTGGTCGCATCGATTTCGGAAAAGATCGACGTCAAGGCGAGCTATCGGAACGATGGCACCGTGGCGCTGATGACCGAGAGCGGGGTGGGCATTCTCGATGTCGAACCCTCGCTGTTCGAGTTCCGCTCCAGCGGAGGGCTCAATTCCACCTCGCTGTTCGACAGCGACCCGGCTGAAAGCGGAGTGGGGCAGCTCACGCTGCGCACGCCATCGGGGCTCGAGATCGACCTGACAGGGCAGAAGCTGTTGTCCTCGGGGTCCATCGCGGGACTTCTGGAGTTGCGCGACAACACGCTGGTCAACATGCAGGATCAGCTCGACGAGATCGCCGCCGCTCTGGCTCAGGCGATGAACACGGTGACGACGACAGCCACGGCGACGGAAGCTGAGCCCGACAGATTTGC
The DNA here is from genome assembly GCF_031202305.1 of Pelagibacterium sp. 26DY04. NCBI lineage: Bacteria > Pseudomonadati > Pseudomonadota > Alphaproteobacteria > Hyphomicrobiales > Devosiaceae > Pelagibacterium > Pelagibacterium sp. 26DY04. Next base: position 2,500,369 of record NZ_CP101731.1, on the reverse strand, counting down.
GCTCGATCTCGAAGGCATGGCGCCGGGCAATTCGGTGCTGATCACTGCTGGCGGGGAGCGGGTGCGTGTGGTCGCGGTGGGCGAGGATGCCAGCCTGCCGCTAACCTCGCCCAATGCCAATGGCGAGCGGGTGGTCGGCGTCAACATCAGCGGCACTGATCCCAACCAGGCCGTGGCCTATACACTGAATGGCATGTCGCCACCTTTGGCTGGGTTGACCATCGGCTTGGATGTCATCAGCGGCAACCTCAGCGTCACTCGCACGCCCGGGATCAGCTTTTCGATGACGTCGCAGATCACGGCGAGCGGCAATCAGGATGGGAGCGGTGCGCTCAACCTGTTCGTGGATAGTCGCGGGGCAGCCTTCACCAATTCGCCCGACGGCGATGGGCAGAAGCTCGGCTTTGCCGGACGGATCGCCGTCAATCCTGCGCTGATCGCCGACCCGACGCTGCTGGTCAAATTCGAGGCGGGAACCTCGCTGGGTGATGCGACCCGCCCGCAGGCGCTGCTCGATAGCCTGAAATCAATGGAGTTCGTCTCCGAGAAGATGACGGCGCTTTCAGACGGCGGGGTGCGGCTTTCGGGGCAGGTGACCGACCTCATCGGCCAGATGATCAACCATCAGGGCAATGTGGTCGCCAAGGCGGAATCCGAAAATTCATCGGTGAGCTATACGCTGCAATCGATCACGACGCGGATGACGGCCGAATACGGCGTCAATGTCGATGAGGAGATGGCGCGGCTGATGCAGCTCCAGAACGCCTATTCGGCAAGTGCACGGGTGGTGTCGACCGTGCAGGAACTCATCGACGCGCTTCTGGCGATGTGAGGTTGAAATGATCGTCAATAAATCGATGTATCCGGTTACGAGTACGCTTCAAACCATCACCTCGATGCAGAAGCAGTTCGAGAACCTCCAGCTCCAGCTTGCGACCGGCAACCGTTACAACACACTGGCCGAAATGGGGTCGGACCGGGTACACACCCTCAACCTCGAGGCGCGGTTGAGCCGGATCGAGGGCTATCAGGCAAATATCCTCACCGTCGAAAACCGGATGAGTTTTTATACCAATGGGCTGGAGCGCCTCGATGAGATCGAGGCCGATGCGCGGGCGTTGGCGGTGCCGGGTGCCTATGGCACGGACGGGATCAACTTCACCAATGTGCGCAATCAGTCAACCAACCTGCTAAAAGAGGTGATCGATGTGCTCAACACCGACATCACCGGGCAGTATATTTTCGGCGGCAACAAATCCGACACCAAGCCGGTGGCGAGCTTCGACGAGATCATGAACGGGCCCAACGGCTTCGTAGCCTATTCCCAGAACCGCAATGCCGAAGACATGGGCAATGGTGGGCGGATCGACAGAACCGTAACGGGCACGGCACTTACGCTGACCGAAGACGGGGCGCACGATTACGGGTTCAAGCTGGATTCAGTGGCGAGCACCGGGGCCGGGATTTCCGTCAGCGAAGCCACCTTGACTGGTGGGGAGCAGCAGGTGTCGATCTCGGTCGATGCTCAGCCGCAGCCAGGGGATACGGTGACTATCGGCATCACCCATCCGCATGATCGCGATACCGTCCATTACGTGACCTTTACCGCGACCGACACCACGCCTCTGCCTGAAGGGGGCTTTTCGATCGGGGCCGATGCCGAGGAAACGGCGGCCAATCTTCACGCGGCGATCGGGGATAAGCTCGGCACGCTGACCGAGACCGATCTGCGCTCGTCGTCCACCTATGCGGCTGCAGACGATTTTTTCAATGCCACCGGCGAACCTCAGGATCCCGCGGCAACCGCCTGGTACAGGGGGCAGGACAGCACCAACCCGCGCCAGACCGTATCGGCCAATGTGGACGAACACACCAAGGCCCATTACGGCGTGCAGGCCAATGAGGCGGGTTTCGTCGAACTGATCAAGGGGCTGGCCGTGTTTGCCGTCTCTGAACTCTCACCGCTAGATGAAACCAACGCGGCGCGCTACGACGCGCTGGTGGAGATCGAGCGCAGCCGGCTATCCGAGGACAACAACGCGCAGACCGGGTCGATCGAGGCGATCACCATGGAACTGGGGTTGGCGGCTTCGACGGTCAATACCGTCAAGGAGCGGCATACCCAGTACAATGCGCAGCTCGAGACGATGCTGGCCGATATTACGGTGGCGCCACGCGAGGAAGTTGCGATGATGCTGCTCACGCTGCAGACGCAATTGCAGGCGAGCTACCAGGCTACCGCGATGGCGAGCCAGTTGACGCTGGTGAATTATCTTTAAGAGCGGCGGATGAGCAATAAGATTGTTCGCAATGAGCGCATCAAGCTGACCGCGAACTTTATCAATGCGTTGGCGTCGGGAAGCGTTCTCGTGGGATTGGTAACGCCTCTTGCCGGCGTTGCGCTTGGAACGTTTGCTGTGCGGGACGCTTGGAATCTCGTAGGCTTCGGCTTATTTGGACTCGTGTGGGCGCTCGTGCTACATTCGTTCGCCAGGCGCATCCTGGCAGATTTGGAGGACTGAGTTGGAAACGTTGATCTTTTGGCTTTGGCCCAGCGTTATTTTCGGCTTGGTCATCGCATTTTCAATTTTCATCACCCGGCATGACCGCAAGCCGCACGGGCCGGCTGAATAGGCTGTGCCCCGAAAACGAAAAAGCCCCGGTTGATACCGGGGCTTTTTCGTGGGCGCGATCGATAGCGATCAGCCGCCATTGCCGCGCAGGCCGGCGGAGATCTGGCGGTTGATGTTGATCAGCGCGTCGAGCTTGGACGGGTTGCGGGTGGCCATGACCTCGTAGGTCTGACCCATGACGAAAATGCCGAGATTGGCAACGTTCTGGCGCACGGGGGCGGGCAGGGGGTGGTCGTCATTGGTGACCGACTGGACGAAGATCGACCAGATCTTGCGGTTCTTGTTGAGCGCCTCGTCGAGTTCGTCGAGACGTTCCGGCCAGGTGTCCCGAATGGCCTGGAGATGGGAGGCGGAGCGAGCAAGTAGGTTCGATTCGAGGGTACGCGGATCAGCCGTCTGCTGGGCGGTTCTCTGATAGGCCAGTGCCCCCTGATTTAGCATTTGCCAGCAGCTCCCCTTCGTATTCGATCAGCTTCTTTGCAGCCCTGAGAGCCTTGTAGAGGTCGCCGGTTAATATCTCATTATTGATATTGTCGATGATGGGGAGAGTTGATGGCGCCGCTTTGACGACGTCGTTGATGAGCTCGAAATAGCTCTGGGTGAGCTTGTCGACATTGCCTTCCACATACATGATCTGGATGGCCAGATAGACGGCCTTGGCGGGGGTGTCGGCCGTCGCGGGCGTGAGAATATCCTTTTCGCGCAGGATCGGAGCCTTGCCCTCGATGAAGAGCCTCGTGCGCTGATCGGAATTGGTGATCACGCAATTGCCCACCAGAAGCTTTTCACCGGGCTTGAGTTCGACCTTGAGCGCCATGATTCTTTCCCCAATCGTTGCCGCGACTATGGAATCCGCCGAGGCAAAAGAAAAGGGCGGCCCTTCTGGGCCGCCCCCTTCCGATACTTGCTCTTCTTGTTCTTAGAAGAGACGGAGCACTGCCTGGTCCTGCTGCGAAGCCATCGACAGAGCGGTCGAGGACAGCTGCTGACGGGTCTGCAGGGCGAGGAGGTTTGCGGCCTCTTCGTTGGCATCGGCCAGGGTCAGGTTCGACGCGCCGGTTTCCAGCGTATTGATCATGTTCTTGGAGAAGTCCTGGCGGTTTTCGACGATCGAGAGCGACGAACCGAAGGCCGAAGCCTGCGAGCGAACCGTGTTCACGGCAGTCTTGATGTCGGCCAGCATGGAGTCGATGCTGTCGTCGCTGTCCAGATCGGTCTCTTCCATGTTGGTCTTGATGCCAAGGGAAGCGGAATTGATCGACAGGCCGCTGGTGGCTTCGCCGTCTTCGTTCGGAATGCGCGACTGGATCTCGAGGGACGAGGTGTCGGTTTCGTTGAACGTGATGGTCAGCTTGTCGCCGCGCAGCAGGTTGATACCGTTGAACGAAGCGTCATCTGCGAGCTTGTCGAGCTGGTCGCGCAGTTCATTGTACTGGCTGGACAGGTCGGCACGAACTGAGTTGCCGCCGATCGAAGCGCCAGACGACGTTCCGTCGATAACGCCAGTGGTGCTTGCGCCGCCCACGGTCAATTCCTGGGTCGAAAGGTTTTCGATACGCAGGTTGCCGTTGTCGTTGGAGGCACGGATGTTGGTGTTGAGTTCGGAGTCGTTGTTGATGGACGACACGAGCTCGTCGACGGTCAAGGCGCGGGCGCCTTCGACAGCCGCGGTGCCGGTTGCCGTGCCGGCAGTCAGGCCTGTTGAGCCGGGCGTGTCTTCGGCGATGTTGCTGATTTCAAGAGTGGCAGCTTCACCAGTGGCATTGGAGGAGAAGCTGAGGCCGTCGCCATCCGCGTTCTGTCCGACGGTCACTTCAACGTTGGCGTCATCGAGCTGCTGTTGAATCGATGTGACTGCGGACGCGAGACTGGCGCCGGAGGTTTCGTCGAGAGTGACCTCAGTGCCGTTAACCTCGAAGGTTGCGGTTTCGCCAGCGGCAACCGGGGTGAACGTGCCACCTTCGATTTCGGCCGAACCAGCAGCAACTGCCGCCACGCCAGGATCTTTGACGAGATCGACGGTAACGCTGGATTCACCAAAGGCGCCGCCGGTCAGTGTCAGGGACTGCTGGGTGTCGGTGTCGAGGTCTTCGCTGATGGAGAACGATGCCGTTTCGAACGACTTGTCCTGGCGAGCCTGGCGCAGGGTCGACTGCATGGACTCCAGGGTCTTGGTGATGGCGGTCAGGCCGTTGTCGGCAGCTTCGATGGTCTGAATGCCGTTGGCCATGCCGTCCATCAGGGCGTTGATGTCGCTGGCGCGCGAGTTCAACGAGGAGGCAGTGAAGAAGTTGGTGGGGTTGTCCAGCGCCGAATTCACCTTCTTGCCGGTGGCAAGGCGGTTCTGGGTCGTTGCCATCATATCGGCGGTGTTCTGGAGCGAAAGCAGGTTCGAGCGAACCGCTTTGGAAAGCGTAATATCGGACATTGGAAATCCCTTTCTAGGATTTACGCGTGTTACCAGCGTCTCTTCCTGAGACGACTGGCCCGACAGTGCTTGGAGACCTTCTAAAGATTAGTTAAGCGGAAACGGGACAGTGGACGAAAATGCGAGATGCGGGGGAGGTCGATTTTAGAGGCCGATCGTGCGGATAGAGTAGGCTGGATTCCGGGAACAGGTTCTGAATGGCAGTTGAGAGGAGGGATGCCCTGGGCTAGGAAACAAAAAGGCGGGCCGGAGCCCGCCTGAAAAGTTTCTACTGTAGCGCCGCTTAGCCGAAGAGGCGCAATACCGCCTGGTCGGCCTGGCTGGCGAGGCTCAAAGCGGTCTGGGAGAGCTGCTGACGGGTCTGGAGGGCCAGCATGTTGGCCGATTCTTCGTTCGTATCAGCCAGGGTGAGATTGGCGGCGCCGGTTTCCAGAGTATTGATCATGCGCTTGGTGAAATCCTCGCGGTTCTGGACGACCGAGAGAGTGGAACCGAGCGCGGAGGCTTGCGAGCGCACTTCGTTGAGAACGTTCTGGAGATTGCTCAGCAGGCCGTCGATATCGTCGTTGAGATCGAGGTCCTCGGGGAAGATTTCGTTGAGGCCGAGATTGGCGGCGTTCACGGCGCGTGTCTCGCCCTTGGCATTCTTGGTCTGGATCTCGATGGTCGAGGTGCCGGATTCGTTGAAGACGATCTTGAGCTGGTCGCCGCGGAGCAGGTTAACGCCGTTGAACGACGCATCCTCGGCGATCCGGTCGAGCTCGGTGCGCAGATCGTTGAATTGGCGTGCCAGGTCGGAGCGGGAGTCATTACCGCCGATTTCGGTTTGGCCAACGCCGCCATTCATGTTGCCATTGGTAAAACCGCTCATCTGCAGGGCGCTGGTCGAAAGATTTTCGATGCGCAGACGGCCGTTGTCATTGGAGGCGCGGACTGAACCCTTGAGGTCGGGATTACTGTTGAGCGCGTTGACGAAATCGTCGACGGTGCGGGGGCGGGTGCTGACGGTGGTGCCGGCGCCGTCGGCGATGCCGGTGGCGGTGCCAGTGTAGTTGCTGATCTCAATGTCTGCGGTACTGGCAGCGTCTGCCTCGGTGGTGGTGAAGACGAGACCGGTTGCCCCGACCGTAACAGCGGCTCCGACGTTCTGGTTCTGCAGCTTGGTGTTAATCAGCGCGGCCAGTTCGTCAGCCGTGACAGCGCTGGGGTTGTTCACAGCACCGGGAGAACCGATGTCGGCATCGGTAACAGTGATGGTAACCGGCGAGCCGCCGTTGACGGCGATCTCGAAGGAAAACTGGTCGCCCGCAGTGTCCATATCCACACCGGCGGGAGGAAAAGCGCCCGCCTCGAGCTGGCTCTGCGCCTTATAAAGATCGATATCGAAATCTGCGCCTTCGGGAAGCGAACCGCCGGACAGGTTGAGGACGGAGTCGCCATCCGGGTCCTCAGGCGTGGTGACGTTGTAGCTCTCCATCTTGAAGGAGTTATCTTGCCGGGCCTGACGCAAGACTGACTGCATGGATTCGAGCGTCTTTGTCATAGAGGTGAGGCCGTTGTCGGCGGCCTCGATGGTGCGGATGCCGCTGCCCATGGCATCGAGCAGGGCCGAGATATCCGCCGCCCGGCCATTCAGCGAGGCGGCGGTGAAGAAGTTCGTCGGATTGTCGAGGGCCGAGTTGACCTTCTTGCCTGTAGCCAACCGCTCTTGGGTCACGTCCATCATCTTGGCGGTGTTCTGAAGATGCAGAAGATTGGAGCGGACAGCTTTCGACAGCGTCACATCAGACATGATCAGAACCCCCGTCTGAATGGCGTTAAACAGAATCACTCCGTTAGGAGCGCGTTAACCATAGAGTGCGGGGTGAAGTGCTACCGAATGGTTAACAAACCCTAATCATCGATCTGCAAATTAACGATTGGACCTAGGCCTTGCGGTCGCGGAGGGGGAGGCTGGAGAGGGGCGGTTGCCATGGGGCGGCGCGCAGGGGCGTCGCGGTGAAACCGGATTGTTCGGCATTGACGAGCGTCGAGGCGATGAGGCTCGCTTCCAGGAGCGTTGCGGGCGCGACGCGGGGTTCAACCCCTTGCTCCGGCTCGTCGTTTTGTCGGCGAGGGCGATAAGCGGTGGCGCGGTTTGGGAGGGAGGCGCAGAGGCGGGGGCCGGTGGAATCGGAGACGCGCAGCCGATCTCGCGCCTCCGGCTTTTCAACCGGGCGCGTGACGCATGCAGCGACCCCGTACAGGCCCTGTTGCGGTGAAAGGGCGCCTGTCACCTGTTAACCACTCTCCTACCCAAAGCGGCAAAATCTGCCGGGCAGAATGTGCCGGCAGGGGTGGAGGGCAAGTTAGGAGGGAGGGTGGAAATTGATGCAAATGCGGGGCTATCGATGCGCCAACCTCTCCGTTCGTCATTGTCGGGCTCGACCCGACAATCCGCAACGTTGCTGCAATCGCGGTAGGCGTTTGGGGCATGAAGCGGAAGCGAGACCCACCTCTTCTGCGGTTGCGGAAGCCTTGCGTGTCTCCGGGTCGAGCCCGAAGACGACGAGGTGGAGAGGGAGAGGTTAGCTACGAGAGTTGCGCGGCTCCATGCAATCAAAGCGCCCGGTTGATCGAGATGCCTTTCATGGCGTCGGCGGACTGTTGCGGGGCCTGGCCGGAAGCGCCGTAAATTTTGGGCTTGGCGGTGTTGCCGGCGGCGCGGGCGACGTCGGAGAGGAGGTGCTCGGTGACCGTTTTGGCCGTGGCGAGAACGCGGAGGTTTTCGGCCATCTGGGTGGCGAGGGCCTCGTGGCCTCGGCGCAGGGCGTCGACGCGTGTAGGCGCTTCGGCCTTCAATCGCGGCGCGGCGCGCTGCACGGCGCGAGCGAGGGCCACGTAATCCTGGGCGAGCTGGGTCTTTTCGCCGGTCAATGCGGTGGCCTCGCGCACATGGCCGGCACGCAGGAAGGTGGTTTCGCGGTTCATGACCTCGACAAGGGCAGCCAGAGCCGTTTCGGCGCGGGAGCAAAGGGTTTCGGCATCGAGCGATTCAAGCGCGACAAGGCGTTCGGCTGCGGTCATTTGTTGTAAGCTCCCATGGATAAGAGGTTCGGCTCTGCGGCCATGGACCCCTGCGTTTCGATAAGGGCGGCGACCATCTGATCGGCAATGCCGATGCCGCCGGCCCGGGCCATTTCAGCCGCATATTCTTCAGCCATCATGCCGCGCCAGGTTTCTTCGGCATGGCCACCGCCGAACAGCGAGGTATCGGTTTCAAGACCCTTGAACATTTCCGAGACGAGGGTGTTCAGGAATACGCCCTCGAGTTCCACAGCCTTTTCGCGCAAGGCGGCATAGCCGGACATGGTTGTGTGGGCGGGGTTGATCGCGAAGGCCATCAGATCACCTCGATTTCGGCCTGAAGGGCGCCGGACGCCTTGATGGCTTGCAGGATGGCGATGAGATCGCGCGGGGAGATGCCCAGCGCATTGAGGCCATCGACCAGCTCCTGCAGCGAGATCGATTCCGGCACCACGGCGAGTTGGGTGCCGTCTTCGGTGACCTCGATCTGGGTGCGCGGCTCGACGGCGGTGACGCCGTCGGTAAAGGGCTCTGGCTGCACGATATTGGGGTTCTCGGCAATCGAGATGGTGAGGTTGGCGTGGGCGATGGCGACCGCGGAGACGCGGACATCGCGGCCGATGACGATGATGCCGGAATTCTCGTTGATGACGATGCGGGCGGCCTGGTCAGTCTGGATGACGAGCTGTTCGATATCGGTCAGCAGGTCCACGATGTTGCCGTTGAAATTGTTGGGCAGCGACAGGCGGACATTGGCCGGATCGGTCGGGATGGCGACGGGGGTGCCGATCAGATCGTTGATCGCTAGGGCGATGCGGCGCGAAGTGGTAAGGTCGGGGTTTTTCAGCGACAGGCGCACGGAATGCTGGGCGCCAAGGGTGAAATTGATCTCGCGCTCGATGAGACCGCCCGAAGACACCAAGCCGGTGGTGGGAACGCCGGAGACAACGGAAGCGGCTTCGCCTTCGGCGGAAAAGCCGTTGATGAGCACCGAGCCCTGGGCGATGGCATAGGCTTCGCCGTCAGCGCCGAGCAGGGGTGTGACGAGCAGTGTGCCGCCCTGCAGCGATGTGGCATCGCCCATGGCGGAGACGTTGACGTCTATGCGGGTGCCCTGGGTCGCAAAGGGCGGCAAATTGGCGGTGACCATGACGGCGGCGACATTGGCCGTGCGCAGGGTTTCGCCGCGGGTATTGACCCCCATGCGTTCGAGCATGGCCGTGAGCGATTGGCGGGTGAAGGGGGAGTTGTTGAGGCTGTCGCCGGTGCCGTTGAGGCCCACGACGAGGCCGTAGCCCACGAGTTGGTTGTCGCGTACGCCTTCGATATCGACGATATCCTTGATGCGGGCCGGCGCGGCATGCGCCGAGGCGATGCCGGCAAACCCGATCGCGGCGGCGGCCAGTAGAGTCAGTGTCCTTTTGAACAGTCCTGTGGTCATCAACCCGATTCCCCGTTTCCGGGCGGTGCGCTTCGTCCCCACGAAGGCGCGCCGCGTTGTGCAAAGGGGGTTGCGAAAAGCGTGCCAAGTGCGCGTGTTCCGAGAAAATACGTTGATTTACACGGACTTGGTGGGGCGGTTGTGCGGCGACGCTCATTATGGTGGGCAGTGTTTGCCGGGTGGTTAAGGTAAAATTAACGTATGGCGGCAAAATCTGCCGACAACGAAATGTTAACCACGAGCAGCCGGCACGATGCGGATCGACGGAACAGGGCGGATCATCACGACGAACCGGCCGGGAGCGGCGGGCAAGGCGTCGGGCGAGGCATTCCGGCTCGATGGCGGACAGACGGCCGGACGCGCGACGCAGACCTCGGCGCCGATCGCGGCGGGGGGAATCGATGCGCTGCTGGCGCTGCAGGCGGTGGACGATGCGACGACGGGGCGGCGCAAGGCGGTCAAGCGGGCCAATCTGCTGCTCGATGCGTTGGAAGATATCCGGGCCGACCTTCTGGCCGGGCAGGTGAGCGAGGGGCGGCTCAATCGCGCGATCGCCCTGCTGCAGCAGGCCAAGGGGCAGGTCGATCCCGAACTTGAGGCGGTGGTGGCCGATATCGAGTTGCGGGTGCGGGTGGAGCTGGCAAAGCTCGGGCGCTTTCCGCCGCTGTAATCAAACTGCAGCATTGGCCGCATCATATCGCGCCCGGACGCGGTGGTGCCGATTCGATTGCTGTTGCAGAACTGTTATGCGCTCACGGCGAAGTTAACAGAGGGTGCAAAATACAATTGCCCGGTCCTTGCGTCCCCACTATATAGGCGGCACCTGTTGCCAAGGGGAGTGAGTCTTACGATGTCGGTAGAGGCCCTTGCTGACGACTATCGTCCCTCCGAGGACGAGGAATTCATGAACGCGCGGCAGCGCGAATATTTCCGCAAGAAGCTCAATGCCTGGAAGGACGAGATCCTTCGCGAAAGCCGGGCGACACTGGAAAATCTCCAGGAAGAGAGCACCAACCACCCGGACATGGCCGATCGCGCATCGTCGGAAAGCGATAGGGCGCTCGAATTGCGCACCCGCGACCGGCAGCGCAAGCTGATTGCCAAGATCGACGCGGCTTTAAAGCGTATCGAGGATGGGTCGTACGGCTATTGCGAGGAAACCGGCGAGCCGATCGGCCTGGCACGGCTCGATGCGCGACCGACCGCCACGCTGAGCCTGGAAGCCCAGGAGATGCACGAACGACGCGAGAAGGTTTATCGCGACGATTGATTTGATGAGTCATTCAAAATGATTACGGCGGTCTGTTGAAGGAAAACTTCAGCGGGCCGCTTTTTGTTTGGCAGATGAGTTCACGTCAGCGCAACCTCACGCGTCACGCCGATCGCTTCCAGGAACGGGCGGTCGTGGCTGACGACGAGCAGGGCGCCGTCATAGGCGGAAAGCCCGACCTCGACGGCCTGTATGGAATCCAGGTCGAGGTGATTGGTGGGCTCGTCAAGAATCAGGAGCTGCGGCGGGGTTTGCGTGCCGAGCACGCAGGCGAGGCCGGCTCGCAGAGTTTCACCGCCCGAGAGCGTATTCACGATCTGAAGAGCGGCCTCGGCGCGGAACTTGAACCGGGCGAGGGCGGCGCGGCAGGCGTTTTCCGTCGAGCTGGAGTTGAGGGCAAGAAAGTTGTCCCGGATGGTCAGTGCTGGATCGAGAATAGATACCTGTTGATCGAGGAAGGCGTGAGGGACGTGGATGCTCACAGTGCCCGAGATCGGCGCCAGGCTTCCGGTTATGAGCTTCAAGAGCGTGGTTTTGCCCGACCCATTGGGTCCGGTGATCGCGATACGCTCGGGACCGGTGATCGCAAGTGAGAAATTCGACAGAACAGGTTGGCTAGGATCGTAGCCGGCCGAGACGGCATCGAGGGTGAGCACCTTTCTGCTCGGAGGCAGATTGGCCGGCGGGACCGAGATGGTAACGGGCTGGAGGATTTCGATCTTCTCGCGCGCCGATTGGGCGTCTGCCTGGGCCTGCTCACGGCGACGATCGGCGAGGCGGGCATTTTCGCCGGTGGTGTTCTCGGCATTGTTCTTCATGCCGCCCAGCAGAATACGCGGCAGATCGCCCTTGGCCTTCTTGCATTTGCCGGCAGCGTCGGAGCGGGCCTGACGCTCTCTGGTTTGCTGGGCCTTTCTTTCGACTTCGGTGATGCGGCGTTCGGCGGTGGCCAGATCATGCTCGGCGGCGGCGATTTCGATGGCCTTGCGTTCGCGATAAAAGGTGTAGTTGCCGCCATAGGCGGTGGCGCCGAGGCTGGTGAGTTCGACAATCGCGTCCATCGTATCGAGCAGTTCACGGTCGTGGCTGACCACGACCACGCCGCCCCGCCAAGAGGTGAGAAGGGTGAGCACCGCGTCACGACCGTCGCGGTCGAGATTGTTGGTGGGTTCGTCCAGGAGGAGGAAGTCCGGTTCCGCGAAGACTAGGGCGGCGAGCATGGCGCGGGTGCGCTGGCCACCAGAGAGGGTAGCGAGCGAGGTATCGGCATCAGTGGCGAGACCGAAGCGGGCGAGGGACCCGGCAAGGCGGGCGTCGAGGGTCCAGTCGGCATCGGTCAGATCCTCGGCGCTGGCGGTGCCAGCTTCGGCGCGGGCAAGGAGCGCCAGGGCGTTGCGGACGCCGAAGAGGTCGGCGATCGTTTCACTTGGGCCGGCCTGGAGCGACTGGCGCAGCATGCCGATAGTGCCATCCACGGTGACCGCACCCGACTGAGGAGCGAGGGCGCCGGTTATGAGCTTCAGGAGAGTCGACTTGCCTACGCCATTTCGGCCCACAAGGGCGGTACGCTGGCGGGAGAAGGCGAGATCAAGATTGGAAAAGAGCTGGGTGCCGTCAGGTGTGGCGTAGCTGAGGGCGGAAAGCGTGATGTGTGCGGGCATGGGAAATGGTCTGCGTGCTGACGTTGCGGAAAAGGGCTTGCGTCAGACGGAAATCCATTTGGGCACACATCCTGTTGGTGTTGCGGATGAACGGAAGATAGGGGTTGAGGGCGCGGTGTCAAGTTCAGGTAGCTACCGTCAAAGACACATTTTGCGATGCGCAGAGCCAGAATCTAATAACGGACAGATGACGTTTGAACAGCTCTACTTTATCGTCGGCGGCCCGCTGATCGCGGTGGCGCTGGTCTATGCCCTGTCGAAGGTTTTAAAGCCCAAACACCCGCATCCCGGCGAGTGATTGCGGAGACCCTGCGCGCCCGAACATTGCGGATCGGCGCTTTTGCTATCGTGGGGAGCCAGTTGCTCACCCGTACCGCTTCTTTAAGTGCGCGATGAAGATGTCGGGGTTGAGCGTTTCGCCGGTGGCACGCTTGAGAAGGTCCGGCGTGGAGTAGCGGGAGGCCTGTTGCCAGATGTTTTCGGCTCGCCAGGCGTTGACGCCGGAGAAATCGCCCGCAGCGATCTGATCGAGGACATTAGGCATGGCTTTCTCGATCGATTGCCATTGCTGGGCGGCGATCAGGGCGCCCAGGGTGTAGGAGGGGAAATAGCCGAAGAGGCCGGCGGACCAATGGACATCCTGCATTGGGCCGTCCTTGGGATTGTCGATGGTCGAGAGGCCGAGATATTCGGTCATTTTCGCGTCCCATGCCTCGGGGACGTCGGTGACTTCGAGCGTACCGCCGATCAAAGCCTGTTCGAGTTCGAAGCGCAGGATGATGTGGAGCGGGTAAGTCACCTCGTCGGCATCGACGCGAATGTAGCCACGTTCGACCTTGTTGACCTCGGCCACTACGTCCTCGACATCCCAGCTCGCCAACGCCCCTTCGCCCAGATGAGTGGCGACGATGGGCATGGCCCACTCCCAGAATCGCGGGGCATGGGCGAGTTGCTGTTCGACGAACAGAGATTGGCTTTCATGCATGGCCATGCCGCGGGCTTGCCCCACCGCCATATGGGAAAGCGCCTTGGGGAGACCCTGTTCGTATAGGGCGTGGCCGGTTTCGTGCAGCACACCCATGAGCGAGGTCAGGAACTCGTCGGTGCGATAGCGCGTGGTCATTCGCACATCTGTGGGAACGCCGCCGCAGAAGGGGTGGTGGGAGACGTCGAGCCGGCCATGGGTGAAATCGAAGCCGAGGGCCTGCATCATCGAGAGGCCGAGTTCGCGCTGTTTTTCGATAGCGAACGGGCCTTTGACCGTCTTCGGCGGGCGCGCCTCGTGGCGGCGGGCCTGGGCCTCCAGTGCCTCGGGCACGAAATCGATGAGGAAGGATTTGAGTTTTTCGAGCACCGGAGCGACGTCGGCGACGCGGTTGCCGGGGTCGAACTGTTCCATCAGCGCATCGTAGGGCGCAAGGCCGAGAGCATCGGCGCGCATTTGTGCTTCCTCGCGGGCCAGCGCCACGACGCCTTCAAGCGCGGGGGCGAAATTGGCCCAATCGTTTTTAGCGCGCAAGTCGCGCCAAAGCTGTTCGGAGCGCATCTCGGCCTGGGACTTGCGGCGCACGAAATCGGCGGGCAGGCACGTGGCGTTTGTGTAGACGCGCTTGAATTCGCGCAGGGCGAGTTGCTGCTCCTCCGAAAGGTCCTCGCTTTCGGCTTTGGCGATCCAATCGCCGATTTCGGGCGCCGTCGCCGTCTCGTGCCGCAGGCCGTGGAGGAAGGACACGGACTCGGCGCGCTTTTCGCCGCCGCCCACCGGCATGTTGGTCGCCTCGTCCGCAGAAAGGATTGCGATGGCGTGCTCGATGGATTCGAGCTTGCGGCCAAGAGCTTCGAGATCGGCGAAGGACATGAGGGGGCTCCAGTAAGAATTCGCATTCTTGTAGCGATCCAGGTGAGCCAAGGGAAGCGCCGCAGGTTTTGCTTCCGCAGGCGTCAGGGAAATGTCAGGCACAAAGGCGTAAAAAGCCGGGATGGCGGGATCAAAGGAGTATGCAATGACAAACATAAAGTTCGCTCTCGTCGCCAGCCTGTTGATCGCAGCGCCCGGCGCGGCGCTGGCCCAGGAAGCTCCCGAGACCTGCGAGCCGCAGACTGTCGCGCAATGGCTCGGTCTCGAAACTATTTCCGGCTGCATCGATGAGGGAACCGAAGATGGCGATGAGACTGCCGAATCGGAAGGACCGCTCCAAGGGCTTCTCCAGGCCCATGAATCTTCAGGCGGCAAATCGACTGCCGCGCTGGAACACGCCAACTCCATGAGCGGCGGGGCCGTACTCGCGGCACACTCGCAGGCAGGTGCGGAGGATGAGGACGAAACCGAGGACGACGAAGAGACCGAGGACGAAGAAGATAATGGAAACGGCCGGCCCGACAATCCTGGGCGTCCAGATGGCGTCGGCGGTGGGCGTCCTTAACCGGGATTGCTTCGGCTTTTCCCATGCATGAGAGCCGAAACAGGAAAGGCGCAGCGGGGAGCTGCGCCTTTCTCATATACGGTCCGACGGGGAGGACGGACCGGGAGCCGGCTGCCGCAAGGTTGGGGAACGGCAGGCGGCTGGGGAGGAGCCGAGGATGAGCTAGGGGCTCACCCCGATCTTGTTTAGAACGGCAGGATAGCGTCGAGGATCTGCTGGCCGTAGCGGGGTTGCTGGACATCGGTGATCTGGCCGCGGCCGCCATAGGCGATACGGGCCTCGGCGATTTTCGAGGAGTCGATGGTGTTGTCCGAGGCGATATCCTCGGGACGAACGATGCCGGCGACGATCAGGTCGCGCACTTCGAAATTGACGCGCACTTCCTGGCGGCCTTCGATGACGAGGTTGCCGTTGGGGAGCACCTGGGTGACCACGGCGGCGACCTGGGTGGTCAGGCGTTCCGAGCGGTTGACCGAGCCATTGCCCGAATTGGTGATGCCCGAATTGGTGCCGATAGCGGCATCGGCGGTGACATCGGCGGGGGCGACGGAGTTGAAGATCGAGCCCAGAGCTCCGCCCAGACCGGCCTCGTTTGACGACGAGCGGGTGGCGGTGGTGGTGTTGCCGATCTGGGCGCGGTCGTCGATGGTGACGACCACGGTGAGGATGTCGCCCACCTTGCCGGCGCGCTGATCCTTGAAAAAGCCGCGGGCATCGGAGCGGAACAGCGAGTTGGGCTGGTAGACGGCGGGCTCGGCGGCGGGCATGGGCATGGTGACCGGACGATAACCGGCGGTGACCGTGGGGTCGACGATTGGGCTGAGGGCCGGAGCGCGGCCCACATTGGCGAGGCGATCGGAAGTGGTGGCGCAGCCGGCGATGGCCGAAACCAGCATCAGGCCAGCCATGATCTTGAAAAATGCGTTCATTTTGGTTCCCCGTTGGTAGAGCCACGCTTCCCCAAGCGCGGCGATTGCAAGGTTAGAGGCCAGCGACCTGCTGGCTGCCGGAAACGACGGTGACGGTGCCATCCTGCGTGGCGACGCCTTGCAGGACTTTGTTGCTCATGGTGTTGAGCACGGTGACGGGCTCAGAAAGGCTGGCGGCGTTGAGGGCCTTGCCGGTGGTGGTGAGGGTCAGCGCGCCCTGCTGATAGATGACGGTCACATTCTCGTTGCGCGAGATGATCTTGGGCGCGGCGATATCGGAGGGGCGCAGCATGACGCCGGCGCGGGTCTGGCGCTGGAGTTCCTTGCCCACCAGTTCCTCGACGGCGACCAGGCCCGTGGATTCCGCATAGGCCAGCGGGATCATGCGCATCTCGACATCGTCATGCGAGAGGATGGTGCCCTGGGGCAGGGTGCGGGTGAGGTGGGGGGCGGCGACCAGCAACTGGATCTGGCCCGAAAGATCGAGCGGACGATCGATGCCGGAAATCTGGAAGCGTGCCGAAAAGGTGGATGAACCCGGCATGTAGCGCAGGATGGTGAGAGTCGCGGGCGTGGCGGTGTCGGTAGCGACCAGTTCGGGCAGGGGGACATCGAGCGCCAGATCCATGTCCATGTTGTCCGAGAGGATGCCGCGGGCGCGCAGATCGTCGGCGATGAGGTCCGAGAGAAGGGGCAGGTCGACCTGAGCACCGGCGCGAGCGACGCGGATGGTATCGAGACCGGCGGTTTCGAACTCATCGACACCGGCCGAACGCAGAGCCGCGGTGATGTCCTCGACCGATAGCACGCCCGAGGTGCCGGGGGCGGGTGCGCGGAACACGGCGGTTTCGGCCATAAGCCCGGCATTGTCGAAGAGATCGCCGACCGTGACGATGGCGGCGTTGACGGTGACGTCGCCGCGCAGGAGCGGTTCGGCCTGGGTGGTGGTGGCCAGCGCGGCGAGGGTGAGGGCGAGGCCGGTGCGTTTGAGAAGCGAAGCGATCATCGTTCTTTGTCCCTATGCCGGATCAGCGGAGTTGGGCGGTGGCCTGCATCATCTGGTCGGCGCCAGAGATCACGCGGGCATTCATTTCGTAGGCACGCTGGGCGGAGATGAGATCGGCCATCTCGGTCACGGCGTTGACGTTGGCGCTTTCGAGGTAGCCCTGGAGCAGGCTGCCCATGCCTTCCTGGCCGGGAAGCCCGACCTGGGCTTCGCCCGAGGCGGCGGTTTCGAGAAAGAGGTTGTCACCCATCGATTCCAGGCCGCCCTTGTTGACGAACCGGGCCATCTGGATCTGGCCGAGCTGCACGGGCTCGGTGGCGCCGTTGATGAAGCCCTCTACGATGCCGTCGCGGCTGATGGAGACCGAGGTGGCATCGGCGGGAATGATGATGCCGGGCTCGATCTGGTAGCCATCGGTGGTGACCATCATGCCGGTGGCATCGCGCTCGAATGTGCCGTCGCGGGTGTAGGCGGTGCGGCCATCGGGAAGGGTGACCATGAAGAAGCCCTCGCCATTGATGGCAAGATCGAGCTCCTTTTCTGTGATGGCGGCGCTGCCCTGGCTCATCACGCGGGAGGTGGCCGAAAGGCGTACGCCCGAGCCGATCTCGATGCCGACCGGCACCTGGGTGCCGTTTTCAGAGGTCGAGGCGCCGGAGCGGCGGTAGGATTGGTAGAGCAGATCCTGGAATTCGGCGCGCTGGCGCTTGTAGCCCGTGGTGCGCATGTTGGCGATGTTGTTGGAGATGACCTCGACATTGCGCTCCTGGGCGGCCATGCCGGTCGATGCGATATAGAGTGCTTTCACGGTAGCTGCTCCTTGGAACTATGCCTGGGTGTCGCCGAGCCGCTGGATGGCGGAGCGACGCAGTTCGTCCTGCTTGTTCATGAGGTCGGCGAGCGAGGAGTAAGCTCGCGTCACGCGGATCATTTCGGTCATTTCACCCACCCCCGAGACATTGGAGCGCTCAAGAGCGCCCTGGACGACCGCCGTGGCGGTGGCCGGGAGTGGCGTGCCGCCGGCAAACATGGTGTCGCCGGTGCGGGTGAGTTCCTGGGCGTTTTCGAATTCGACCACCTGGAGAGCGCCCTTGTTGCCGGCGCTGGAGGTGACGGCCCCTTCGGGGGTAATGGCGATGTCGATTTCTTCCGGCGCAAAGACGATCTGGTTACCGCCATCGGTGAGCACCGGATAGCCGTTCTGGGTCACCAGCACGCCGTCGGAATTGATTTCGAAGGCGCCATTGCGGGTATAGCGGATGCCCTCGGGAGCCTGGACGGCAAAGAAGCCTTCGCCGGCGAGCGCCAGATCGAGCGGATTGCCGGTCTGGGTCACTGCGCCCGGGGCGAGGTCGTGCATGGTCGCCCAGTCCTGCACGTAGGAGAGTTCCTGACTGCCGCGCGGAAAGGTGCGGTCGGCGGCGACCGGCATGATGTATTCTTCGAAAAGGATCGCCTCGGCCTTAAAGCCGGTCGAGTTGATGTTGGCCAGGTTGTTGGCCACCACATCCATCTGCCGCTGCAACGCCATCTGGCGCGACAGTCCGATCAGTTGCGCGTTCTCGATCATGCGCGGTTCCCCGTTGTTCGTCGTAAGCCACCTGCTTCCCCAAGCGGGCGGCTCGTTCGGGACAATGCAGGGAGCATGCCAGCTTAGGAAATGCAGCGATCTCAAATAGTTAGCTGATGGGAAGATTGGTTTGCGCTGGAATATGGTTAACCGGCGGGAAAAATCTACCCGGCAATAACTGCCGCCCCGTATCCAAATCGTAACCATTCGTTAACCCTGTGGGCATTAGCTGGGCGAACGGAAAAAGCGCCGGAAACCGGGGGATTCGGAAGGCCTGCCATGAGCGATGTGACCGAAACGGACGTTAACGCCGCATCCGCTGCCGGCAAGAAGGGCCTGCCCCGGATCGCCTTGATCGGCGGCGGGGTGGCGCTGGTGCTGATCCTGGGTGGGGCTGGCGCTTTCTTTTTCACCCAGTTCGGGTCGTCCGGCGGCCATGAAGAAGCAGCCGCCGCGGCAGCGACGACGGCGTTCTACGACCTGCCCGACATTACGGTAAATCTTAATACCGATGACGGTGCGCCCACATTCCTGCGGCTCAAGGTGGCGCTGGAAGTGCGCGACGAAGCGATGATCGCGATGATCGAGCCCAAGATGGCGCGGGTGCTCGATGCCTTCCAGGTCTATCTGCGCGAGCTGCGCCGCTCCGACCTGGAAGGATCGGCGGGCATCTACCGGCTGCGCGAGGAATTGCAGCGCCGGGTCAACCTCGCCGTCTATCCGGCGAGCGTCGACAATATCCTGTTCAAGGAAATCCTCATTCAGTAGGGCATGATGGCCAACGAAACCGGAAATGGAGACGGCGGCGGGCTGGGCGACGATTGGGCCGCCATGCTCGAAGCGGAAGCGGGGGGCGGCGACACTGCCGGCCGCGTGCTCAACCAGGACGAGATCGACTCGCTCTTGGGCTTCGACGCGAGCGCGAGTTCGAGCGTCGAGTTGACGGGCGTGCGCGCGCTGATCAATTCGGCGCTGGTCTCTTACGAACGCCTGCCGATGCTGGAAATCGCCTTCGACCGGCTGGTGCGGCTGGCGACGACGACGCTGCGCAATTTTACTTCCGACAATGTGGAAGTCTCGCTCGATTCGATCACTTCAGTGCGGTTCGGAGACTATCTGAACTCCATTCCGCTGCCGGCCATCCTGTCGGTGATCAAGGCCGAGGAATGGGACAATTTCGGGCTGCTGACCGTGGACAGCTCGCTCATCTACTCGATGATCGACGTGCTGCTCGGCGGGCGGCGTGGAACGAGTGTCATCCGCGTCGACGGGAGGCCCTATACGACCATCGAGATGGCCCTGGCGCGGCGAATGATCGAGCACATTCTCGATGACATGCGCAAGGCGTTCGAGCCTTTGGCGCAGGTGACGTTCAAGCTCGACCGGATGGAAACCAATCCGCGCTTCGCTGCCATCTCGCGGCCCGGCAACGCGGCCATCCTCGTCGAGCTGCGGATCGACATGGACGATCGCGGCGGCAAGATCGAGATCATGCTGCCCTATGCCACGATCGAGCCGATCCGCGAACAATTGCTCCAGATGTATATGGGCGAAAAGTTCGGTCGCGATCCGATCTGGGAAGGGCATCTGGCGACCGAGATCTATGCCGCCGATACCGAGATATCGGCGGTGCTGCATGAACTCGAACTGCCGCTCTCCAAGGTGCTCAAGCTCGCCGAGGGCGATACGATCATGTTCGACCGCACGCCCTCTGATCCGGTGACGCTCAGATGCGGCGATGTCGATCTCACCAAGGCGGTGATGGGGCATATTGGGAAGAACGTTTCGGTCCGGGTGACCCGACCGCTCAACCCGCCAAAGGTGACGATGGCGGCATTCGAGGCGATGGAAGAAAGCGCGGAAGGCAAATAAAATGGGGTTGCCGCTGGGATTGATGATCGAGATTGCCGTTGCTGTTCTGCTCGCGACGACAATTGGTTACTGCGTGGTTCTCAACAGGCGAATCAAGATGCTGCATGCCGATCGCGCGGCCCTGCAGCAGATGATCGCCGATCTGGTGCAAGCCACCACCATGGCCAACGGGGCGATCAAGGGCCTCAAGGAAACCGCGATCGAAGCCGACGAGCGGCTCAATCAGCGTTTGAACGATGCCGAGCGCTTCGCCATCGAACTGGCCAATCACGTCAATGCCGGCCAGGCGGTGATGGACCGGATCGCCAAGATCACTCAGGCGGCGCGCTCGCCCAATGGCGGTGGTGACGGCAACCGTGCGGGCTCGGCACTGCGCACGCTGCAGGAGCATCAGCGGCGGCGGGAGAGCGCGGCGTGAAGCAGATCCGGCTACTCCCCGTCGTCGTCCTGGCCGCTTCGGCGCTGCTGGTGCTCAAGACCTTCGGCATCGTGTCGGGGCAGGGGTATATTCTCGGCGGGGTGAGTGCGGCGCAGGCCGCGGGCGCCGGAACAGCGCAGGCAGAAGTGGCATCCGAATCCGTCGAGGCCGAGCATGGCGAACTCAGTCCATCCGAAGCGGCGGCTGAAGCTCTTTTCGATGCGGTGCCATCCCATGTCGCGCAGGATGGCGAAGTCAATATTCTCGAGGCGGCCAATGACGGCGCGGCTATGCCGGTTGATGCCCTTGCAGGATCGAGCGAGGCGGTGATCCTGGAGAGGCTCACGGAGCGGCGGGCCGAACTCGATGCGCTGGCCGCCGAGCTCGAAACGCGGCTCGCCGTGGTCGAGGCGGCGGAGCTGCGTATTGAGGAGCGCATGGCGGAACTGAGCGCCATGGAGGCTGAAATCAATGCCTTGGTCGATGCTCAGGAGACGGCAGAAGCCGAGCAGTTCGCAGCTATCGTCGCCATGTATGAGAACATGCGTGCCGGCGATGCGGCGACGATCTTCAACGATCTCGACCGCGATGTGCTCGTGCGCGTGGGCCGCGCAATGAGCCCGCGCAGGCTGGGTCCGATCATGGCGGAGATGGACACGTCCAAGGCGCAGGAGCTGACCGTGCTGCTGGCTCAGACCGGGCCGACAGGCCCCGCTGGCCTCGCCGAACCGGCAACACCCGACTATGCCAATCTGCCGCAGATCGTTGGGCAATAGCCGGCTTTTCCGGTAAGGCCATCTTAAGCGCTGGTGACTAGTCTGCCTCCGAAGTTAGGGCGGCAGGCAGAATGCTTTCGACCACACAGAAACGTGGACGCTCAAATATTGTGATTTTCGACGCCGCGAGAGCTATCTCGCTGGCGTTTTTGTTGCTGGCCGGGTTTCTGGTTTCGACAGCGGCGCGTGCTGAGGAGAGAATTACGCTCGAAGCGCAGCGGCACGAGAATTACGGCCGGCTGATCCTCACCTTTACCGACCGGCTGACGCTGCCCGAGCATGCGGTGTCCAGCGACAACGGCGTGCTGGTGATCGAGGCGCCTGGCGAGCCGATGAGCGGGTTCCTACCCGATGTGGGCACGATTCTGAGCGAATATGTCGCCGTTGCGCGGTTCGACCCGGACCGGACCAGCATTCGGATGGGGCTGCAGGGCAGTTTCCAGGTCAATACCATCGCCGCCGGAGAACAGCTCTATATCGACCTTCTCCCCGCCGATTGGGTGGGGCTGCCCCCGGCTCTGCCGCCCGAGGTGGTGGCGCGGCTGGCCGAGCGGGCCGAAGAGGCGGCACGGATCGCCGAGGAGCGGCGGCGGGCCGAGATGGCCGCCGAATACGATCCGCAGCCGGAAATCCGGGTGGGGCGGCATCCCACATTCTCGCGTATCGCGTTCTCCTGGAATGTGGGTACCAAGGCCGAGTTTATCCGCGAGGGCGGCGCGGCCTCGGTGCGGTTCGATTGGCCGGTGCCGGTCGATCTTTATCCGATCCTTTCGGACAAGCCGGTCGAGTTGGGAGAAGTCGAAAATATCGTCCATGGGGCCGATACCGAAATCACGTTCGAGGTGGCTGAAGACGTCGAGGTCCGCTTCTATGAGCAGTCGAGCAGTGAGTTCATTCTCGATGTCGGCATTCCCGGAAGCGATGAGGAGACCTTCGATATCGCCGCGATAGCGGCGGAGCTCGAGGGAACTGCAGGACCCGACGCGCAAGGTGCGACTGATCCGGCGGATTACAGCGAACCGGAAAATTCGGGCGTCGTGCGACCGCATGTCAGCACGGTCGGGGCAACGGTTCGGGTGGTGTTCCCCTTCACCGAGGAAACGCCCGCAGCCGTGTTCCGGCGCGGCAATGTCGTGTGGATGCTGTTCGACACACGGACCCAACTGGCACGGCCGGACGAGCAATCGAGCGAAATCCTGGACGGGATGGCGAGCGACTTCACCGTCGAAAGCACCGGGGCGGCCTATGTGGTGCGCATGGTTCTCAATGAGAACCGGCTTGCAACCCTGGCCTCCGAGGGCAGGGCATGGGTGCTTTCGCTGGGGGACATCCTGCTTTCGGCGACGCGGCCGGTGACTCTGGAGCGGCGCAAATCGCCCCAGGGGTTGTACGAAATGCTGGCCGATCTCGAACGGCCCGCGCAGGTGCATCAGTTGCGCGATCCCGAGGTGGGCGACATTCTCGATGTCGTCACCGTCTATCCCCCGGCGCGAGGCGTCGTGCGCGATCTCGAATTCGTTGATTTCCAGGCGCCTCGCTCGGTGCATGGGCTGGTCGTCAAGCCACTGCATGAAGGCGTGAGTGTTTCGATCGAGGACCGATACGCGGTGATCGCCGCCGACTCCGGGCTGATACTTTCGGCCGATGACGGGGTGCGCTATCGCACGCCGGAACCATCGAGCCAGAGCGCTCTCGATCTGGTTTCCGTCATGGCGCTCAATCCGGAAGCGTTCAATACGGCGCGTAACGACCTCCTGGCGCAGATTTCGCGAGCCGAGGGACGGGCATTGGACCGGGCACGGCTCGATCTGGCCCAGTTCTACCTGGGCAACAACCTGACTTTCGAAGCCATAGGCGTTATCGAGGTCATGGAGCGGGAATTGCGGCAGGAGGCCCTGACCACGCAGATGAATGCGACGCTCGCGGCGGCAAACGCGCTGGCCGGAAGGGAGGAGGACGCGCTGGCGCTGCTCAATAGCAATGCAATGCGCGACGAAGCCGATGCCATGGTGTGGCGCACCATCGCCAAGGTCGAAAGCGGTGATTTCGCCGGCGCGCGGCTCGATGCGTTCGGGGCCGACACCGTGGTGGACAACTATCCCAACTGGATCCGTTCGCGCTTCCATCTTGCCGCCATCCGTGCGGCGGTGGAGGAGGAAGACGTTGAGATGGCCACCGACATGTTGGGCATCGTCGATCTCGCGACGCTCTCGCGCGATCAAGTGGCCGAATATGAGTTGCTCGCCGGCCGGCTCGACCAGCTCAACGGGCGCTATGCGGAGGCGCTGGAAAGCTATGGACGGGTGATCGCGTCGGACCGGCGCATGGCGTCGACCGAAGCGGTCCTGCGCACGATCGAGCTGCTCGATGAGATGGGCAGTCTCGACATGGCGCGCGCCATTGATACGCTTTCGGTGCAGTCGACGATCTGGCGCGGCGATCAACTCGAGATCGACATCGTCACAAAGCTCACCGATCTGCAATACCGCAACGGGGACTATCGAGACGCGTTCGTCCTCACGCGGGAAATGGCCGACAGTTTCGAGGACGCAAGCCTTCTCGATCCGTTGCTGGCACGGGCACGGGTGGAGTTTTCCGGGCTGTTCCTCGATGGACAGGCGGATTCGCTCGACCCTGTCGCGGCGCTGGCCATCTACTACGACTACCGCCACCTCACCCCGCCGGGTGCGGAGGGCGACATGATGATCCGCAACCTGGCCCAGCGGCTTATCGAGGTCGATCTGCTGGCGCAAGCCGCCGAATTGCTGCGCTATCAGGTGGACAATCGCCTGGAGGGCGCGTCACGGGCCCAGGTCGCGGCCGATCTGGCCGTGGTCCACATCGCCAATCGCGATCCCAATTCGGCGTTGCGCGCGCTCTACGATACGCGGCTGGCGGGGCTGCCGCCGGGATTGCAGCGCCAGCGGCGGGTGCTGGAGGCCAGCGCGCTGATCCAGGCCCACCGGCAGGATCTGGCGCTCGACTTGCTCTCGAGCCTTTCGGGGCGGGACATCGAATTGCTGCGCATCGATGCGCTCTGGAAGGCGCGGCGCTATTCGCAGGCGAGCGAACTCATCGAAGCGCTTTATTCCCCTGATCTCGCTAACGGCGAACTCAGCCCGGTGGGGCGTTCCAACGTGGTCAAGGCGGCGGTGGGCTATGTTCTGGCCAACGACCAGATCGGCCTCTCACGGCTGCGCAGCCGGTTCTCGGGCGTAATGGCGACCACGCCGGAATGGCCAATGTTTGCTTTCGTCTCCGAAGAGGTCAACTCGGAGGGTTCGACCTTCCGCGAGATTGCGCGGCAGGTGGCCGATACCCAGGCGATCAACGGATTTCTGAACGCTTATCGCGAGATTTATGCCGGGCAGGACGCGGTGACACCGCTGCGAGCCGCACCAGAGGCAGGAGCGGTGGCGAGCTTGTAAGGGATTCGGTCCGGCGCTGATCCGGCCATCGCTTATGCTTCGATTGACCTCGCTTTGCGAGGTTGGGCCTCACCCCGTAAAGCTCCGTATCAGCGATCCCGCCACCAAGTGCCAGCCGTCGACGAGGACGAAGAAGATCAGCTTGAAGGGTAGGGAGATGATGACCGGGGGGAGCATCATCATGCCCATGCTCATGAGCACCGAGGCCACGACCATGTCGATGACCACGAAGGGCAGAAAGAGCAGGAAGCCGATCTCGAAGGCTCGGCGCAACTCGGAGATCATGAAGGCCGGGATGAGGATGCGCAGTTCGAGCTCTTCGGGATTTTCCGGGGCAGGGGTCTCGGTGAGATCCATGAACAGCATCACGTCCTGCTCGCGGACATGGGTGCGCATGAATTCGTGCACAGGGCCGGCGCTCAGCTCGAGCGCTTCGGCCATCTCGACTTCGCCGGCAATCAGGGGAGCGATGCCAGCGTTATAACTGGCTTCGAGGGTCGGCGCCATGATGAAGGCGGTCAGAAACAGCGCGAGCGAGATCATCACCGAATTGGGCGGCGCTGTCTGCAGGCCGATGGCGGTGCGCAGCAGCGAAAGCACAACCACGATACGCGTAAAGCTCGTGACCATCACCAGGATGGAGGGAGCCAGCGCGAGAACGGTGATGAGCGCGATCAACTGGATCGCGCGCTCGGTCAGTGTGGTCTCGTCGCCGAAATCGATCGAGATGTCCTGGGCGAGGCCCACGCCAGGAAGGAGGAGAAGGGAGGCTGCGGCAAGTCCGAGGCCCAGCAGCAAGGCCGCGCCGGGGCGAAGGCCACGGCGCGCTGGCGCGTCAGGACTTGGAGGTGGCGTCCTCGTAATCTTTATCCCTCGCCTCAAGCAGCGGTTCGGGTTCCACCGTGGTGGTCGCCGTCATCGCTACGCTTGTAGCTGAGTCGGAAGAGCCGCGGCCCGGTTTGTCGGTCTTTCCCCCATCGAGTTGGGGTTCGGTATCGACCGGGCGCAAAAGGCCGGTGTGGCGCAGGGAGCTAGTATTAGGCCGAATGGGCGCCACGGGCTCGGGTGCGACGACGGGAGCATGTTCTGCCGGCTTGCGGCGCTGAGGACGCTGAACCTGCTGGACCGGGGGAGCGGAAAAGCCGGATTCGACCACCAGATCGTTGGGGCCGCCGATGACGATCAGGTGCTCTGTTTCGTCGCGGCGGACGATCACGGCCTGGCGCTTGTTGTCGATGGCGATCGAATCGATAACGGCGAGGCGCCGGTTACGGCCGCGTCCCACATTGCGCGAGGCATCGCCCACCAGCTTGATCAGCCACACCGCGAGCACGATGAGGACCACCACGATGGCAAGCGCGATGAACATGGTGACGTAATTGGTTTCGCCGCCGAACAGGCTGGTCAGAAATCCCACAAGCAAGCTCCAAATGATTGGCCCCTATCGCCCGACACATAACGGCAGGCGCGATGGCGGGCAACACTTGCCTAGCATAGGACACCATAGGGCCAAAATAGGGAGAATTCGGCAGCGCATATGATCCATGGTTAACGGCTCATTAACCATGTGATGGGCAGAATTTGCCCAGTTAACAAAGTCTGACCGGATTCGCACTTTCCATGGCCATTGGCGACCTGCCGATTTTTGCGGCGCTCAGGAACAAAATGCAATGGCACCAGACGCGCCAGACGCTTTTGGCCGAAAACGTCGCCAATGCGGAAACGCCTGGCTATCGCGGGCGCGATCTTACGGCTTTCTCCACCGATGATGCAGTGCGCGGGACGGCGAGCGTTACCACGCTCGCGACCAATGCACGGCACTATGCCGTGGGCACCGACCCGTCGCGCGCAATGGGTGCTCGGACGATGAACAGCTTCGAGATCATGCCCGAGGGCAATGGGGTGACGCTGGAAGAAGAGATGATGAAGGTCACCACCAACCAGATGGATTACCAGGCGGCAACGACGCTTTATTCGCGCTCCATGCGCGTGATCAAGATCGCGCTCGGCAAGCAGGCGTAAGGAATACCCAATGAATGACTTCATGACATCGATCAAGATTGCCGGCTCGGGGCTCAACGCCCAGACGGCGCGCATGCGGGTGATCGCCGAAAACATGGCCAACGCGGATTCGGCTGCCCGGACGCCTGACGAGGACCCGTATCGGCGCAAGATTCCGACCTTTCACGCCATGCTCAACCGCGAGCTGGGTGCTTATGAAGTGAGCGTAGGGCCGCTTTCGCCGGATATGAGCGATTTTTCCTCGCGCTACGAGCCGGGACATCCGGCAGCCGACGAGAACGGTTATGTAAGCTATCCCAACGTCAACACGCTGATCGAGAGCATGGATATGCGCGAGGCGCAGCGGACGTATGAGGCCAACCTCAATGTGGTGACCGTAGCGCGGCAGATGCTGGGCCGGACGCTGGACATTCTGCGCGGGTAGGGCGCCGTGCCACCCGGCAGCGCGACAAGGATCCAAGGGGATTATTAAATGGCAACTCCGTTCAACGCCGCCGCCGCGGCTTATGGCAATGTCTCGCGGCTGATTTCCGATCAGGCGGCGGGCAAGCTCCCTGCGCCGAGCGCGGGCGCGGCGGGACCTGATTTCGGCCAGATGCTGACCGAGCAGCTCAACTCGGTGACTGAGGCTGGGCAACGGTCCGACCAGCTCGCCATCGACATGGTGAACGGCAAGGCCAATGTCATCGACGTGGTGACGGCACTGGCCGAAACCGAGACGGCGATGGAAACCATGGTGACGGTGCGGGATCGGGTGATTTCCGCCTATGAAGAAATCATGCGGATGCCGATTTGAGATTGCGTGAGGGTGGGCTGCAAATGGCGTCCACCTGCGCTTCCGGTGCTCACGTACCTCAAGTACGCTCCGCTCCGGTCCTCGTTGGACACCATTTTCGCCGCACCCTGACGCAATCTCGGCCTCACGCGACTGCACTGACGCGGCGGACTGTCAGGTGTAAACTCTTGTTAACGAATCGCGTGGGGCCGAGATGACAGGGGCAGAGACGCTCGACATTGCTACGTCCGGCATCTGGACGCTGATCATCATTTCGGCACCCATGATGATCGTGGGGCTGGTGATCGGCGTGATCATCGCGCTGTTCCAGGCGCTGACCCAGATCCAGGAAATGACGCTGGTGTTCGTGCCCAAGATCATCGCGATCTTCGTCACCATGCTTTTGACGCTGCCGTTCATGGGGGCGACGATGGCGGCCTATATGAACGAGATCGTCGATATGATCATCATGGGCTTTTAACGGGCCATGACGGTCAGTCTGGGTCCCGAGATCGCCTATTATTTCTTCCTGATCTTCGCGCGGCTCGGGACAATTCTGATGCTGCTGCCAGCGCTAGGGGAGCAGACCATTCCGGCGCGGATGCGGCTGACCTTCGCGCTGGCCTTTGCCGTCATCCTCTATCCGCTCGTCGCGCCGCAACTGGGTGGTGTGCCCGAAACGGTGGCCGGACTAGCCGCCGCGGTAGGTCATGAGCTTGCCGTGGGCTTCATCCTTGGCGGGCTCATCCGGCTGATCCTTTCGGCTGCCCAGGTGGCGGGGGCGGTGATCGCCTTCCAGATGGGCCTCTCGATGGCGCAGACGACCGACCCCACCCAAGCGGGCGTGCAGGGCGCGGTGGTGGGAAATTTTCTCGCCATGCTTGGGGTGACGCTCATCTTTGCCACCGACCTGCATCACATGCTGCTTGCCGGCGTCTATGCCAGCTACGACTATTTCCCGCCCGATGCGCCGTTGATGCTGGGGGATGCGGCGGAGATGGCCGTGCGGATCATCGCGCAATCCTTCGTTATCGGCATACAGATGAGCGCGCCGCTTCTAGTGTTCGGGCTGGTGTTCTATCTGGGCCTCGGCATCCTGGGGCGGCTGATGCCGCAGATCCAGGTGTTCTTCATGGCCATGCCGGCCAACATCATCATCGGGTTGATCATCTTCGCGCTGCTCCTGAGCCTCACCATGACGCTCTATATCGGCCACCTCGAAGATCATTTCGCGCAGTTTCTGGGGTAGTCCATGAGCGACGACAAGCCGGAACAAAGCGAAAAGACGGAAGACCCTTCCCAGAAACGTCTCGAAGACGCGCACAAAAAGGGCGACGTGGTCAAAAGCCAGGAGGTGACGACCTGGTTTATGGTGCTCGGTTCGGCGCTGGTCTTTGCGTTCGTCGCGCCGATGACCAGCGGATCGATCCTCTCGACGCTGAGCGAGTATCTGGCACGGGCCGACCTCTATGAGGTGGGTGGTCCAGGGTTCAACCAGTTCGTTTATGGCGCGACGACCACGCTGCTCGGCGCGCTGCTCGTGCCGATGACGCTTCTGGCGCTGTGCGGCGTGATCGGCAACATGGTGCAGCACCGGATGGTATTCTCGGCGGAAAACCTCAAGCCCAAACTGTCCAAGATATCGCCGCTCGCCGGCTTCAAACGGCTGTTTTCCACCGAAGGGCTGGTCAATTTCGCCAAGGGTCTGTTCAAGCTCGTCGTGTTCTCCACCATCATGGTGATGGTGGTCTGGCCCGACAGGGACCGGCTATCGACCATCATGACCGCCGACCCGATCGTGATGCTGGAGCTGTTCCAGGAGATCGGGATCAAGATCTTCATCGCCACGCTGATCGCCATCACCGTGGTGGCGATGCTCGATTATCTCTACATGCGCCACAAATGGTGGCAGCGGCAGATGATGACGGTCAAGGAAGTCCGCGACGAGTATAAACAGATGGAGGGCGATCCGCAGCTCAAAGGCCGCATCCGCCAGATCCGGCTCGAGCGTAGCCGCAAGCGCATGATGGCCGCCGTGCCCGAGGCGACCGTCGTGGTGACCAACCCCACCCACTTTGCCGTGGCGCTCAAATATGATCGCGAGATGGCCGCGCCGCAGGTGGTGGCCAAAGGGGTGGATTCGATTGCCCTACGCATCCGTGGGCTGGCAAAGGATCACGATATCCCCATCGTCGAGAACCCGCCGTTGGCGCGGGCGCTCTATGCCGGTGCGGAGGTGGGGGAGACCATTCCGGCCGAACATTTCAAGGCGGTGGCGCAGATCATTGGCTACGTGATGCGGCTGAAACAGCGTTCGGGGTGGAAGAGCGGAGGGTGATGCAGGGTCCCAAAACGTCGGGGCTGCTGTGCCGGGCAAAGGCTGCTGGATTCCGGATTTATTCCCCGAATCCCGTGCAGCATTTGGCGCGAATTCAACCTGGATTGTTAATACGAGGTTAATCCGCACTACCCAAGCCAAAGGCGCGTTTGCTACCAATAGAAGCCCGATTCGCCGGGTGAGCGTTTGAGACGAGGAACAGAAGAGATGGCGATGGCCCGGATGGACGAGGACAGCTATCCCGAGCCCGTGGTGGCGCGGCCATCCTCGAACGCGGCCTTTTGGCGTGTGGTCATCCTTTCACTGTGTTTCATTGCGATCGCTGTGGCGTTTTCCTTTATGGGAGAAACCATCTCGCCCGAGATGATCGTGCTATTGCTCGGCATTCTCGCGGTGATCGGCGTCTTCTCGCTGTTCGCACTGGCGGCCGGGCTGTTCCGGTTCGTGGGCGGCACCGAAAAACGTACCCTGGCACGAGCCATAGTCGACAGCCTGCCCTACGGGGCGGTCGTAACCGACAGAGAGGGCAAGATATTTTACGCCAATGCCCAATATTCGGAGTTCTCGAAGGGAATTTCCAAGGGCATTCCGGTGGGCGTACCGCGGCTTTTCGCCAGCCAACCCGAGGCGAGTGAAGCGGTTTACCGCCTGTCGCGCGCGGCGCGGGATGGGCGATCGATCGTCGAGGACATCCGCATCGCGCGCGGGCAATCTGCGGCGCACTGGTTTCGGGTGACGGTCCGGGCGCTGCCCGACTACGATGGGGCGCCAGGGAAATCGGTGATCTGGACCGTCGAGGACGTCACCCGCGATCGCGAGGCGCAGGAGAATTTCTACGTCGAGCTGCAAAAGGCGATCGACTATCTCGATCATGCTCCGGCCGGGTTCTTTTCGGCCAATGCACGCGGACGCATTCAGTACATTAACTCGACCCTTGCCGACTGGCTGGGCTATGACCTTGCCGCTTTCGAAGCCGGCGATCTCGATTTGGGAGAGATCGTCCACGGAGACGGCGCCGGCCTGCTGATGGGCGGCGGGCAGGACGGGGCGGTGAGGACCGAGATCATCGACCTCGATCTGGTACGCCAGGACGGCACAAATCTGCCCGTGCGGCTGCTGCATCGCGCGGCGCGGCTGGCGGAAGGCGAGTTGGGCGAAACGCGCACCCTGGTGCTCGACCGCTCACGCGGGGTGGATGGCGAGGAAGCGTTGAGGGCGGCCGAAGTGCGGTTCTCGCGGTTCTTCAACAATACCCCGATCGCCATCGCGGCGCTCGATGCCAGCGGCAGGGTGGTGCGCACCAACGCGCCGTTCACGCGAATTTTCGGCCTGACTTCGGGTGAGCGGGGCATCGAAGGGCTCGAAGTCGCGACCCTCATCGATACGGACAATCGCGAAAAGCTGGCGGCGGCACTGTCTGATGCGCGGGCGCATAAATCGGAAATCGCGCCCGTGGATGCGACCATTCCGGGCGAAAAGGCGCGCAGCGTCCGCATGTTCATTTCCGGGGTCGAGCAGGGCGGTGAGAGCGACGAGGCGGCAATCCTTTATGCCCTCGACATGACCGAGCAGCGTCAGCTTGAAGAGCAGTTCGCGCAGGGCATGAAGATGCAGGCCGTGGGCCAGCTTGCCGGCGGGGTGGCGCATGATTTCAACAACGTTTTGACCGCCATCATTGGGTTTTCGGACCTGTTGCTTTTGAAGCACAAGCCCTCCGATCCGTCGTTCTCGGATATTATGTCGATCAAACAGAGCGCCAATCGCGCCGCTGGGCTGGTGCGACAGCTCCTCGCGTTCTCGCGGCGGCAGACATTACGCCCGCAGGTGCTCGAAGTGCCCCAGCATATCGACGACCTCACGGTGCTGTTGAAGCGGCTCATCGGCGAAAAGGTGACGCTTGATGTCGAGCATGGGCGTGAGGTTTGGCCGATCCGCGCCGATCTCGTTCAACTCGAGCAAGTGATCATCAACCTTGCGGTCAACGCTCGCGACGCAATGCCCGAGGGCGGACAGATTACCCTCAGAACGCGCAATGTGGATGTGGCCGAGGCCGAGACGCTGACTTATCCGGGCTTTGTACCCGCAGACTACGTGCTGATCGAAGTGGCCGATACCGGCACGGGCATGACGCCGGAAATCATGGAAAAGATCTTCGAGCCGTTCTTTTCCACCAAGGAACTGGGCAAGGGCACCGGGCTGGGCCTTTCGATGGTCTATGGCATCATCAAGCAGACCGGCGGCTATATCTATCCCGAATCCGAAGTCGGGGTCGGAACGACGTTCCGCATCTTCCTGCCGCGTCATATTCCGATCGAAAAGGAAGAAGTGGCCAAGGCCGCGGCTGCGCCCGTCAAGGATCTCACCGGTAACGAACGCATCTTGTTGGTCGAGGACGAGGAAAGTGTGCGCATGTTCTCGGCGAGGGCCCTTTCCACGACCGGCTATGAGGTGTTCGAAGCGGGATCGGGCGAGGAGGCCCTGGAGGTGATCGAGGAAGTCAATGGCGAACTCGATCTCATCATTTCCGACGTGGTGATGCCGGAAATGGACGGGCCGACGCTGCTTACCGAGGTGCGCAAGCGCTATCCGGAGCTCAAGGTGATCTTTGTTTCCGGCTATGCCGAGGAAAGCGTGCGGCAGGGCCTGGAAGACGACAGGAGCGTGGAGTTCTTGCCCAAGCCCTATACGCTTGACCAGATCAATTCCAAGGTCAAGGAAGTGCTTTCAGGCAAGCGGGAGTCCCGGGACGACTAGGATTTGTCCTCAGGCTCGTCGGCTTCCCCGTTCGTTGCCGTGAAGGACGCGCCGAGCCCGGCTCCGATGGCGACGCCAATGCCGATACCCAGGGCAAGATTGTCGAGCGCTATGCCGATGGCAGCGCCGATGGCGATGCCCAATGCAATGGCAGTTCCCATATTCATCCTCGATCCTTTCCACGGCTTTGACGAGGCAAACCGTCGACACGGCTGAGATGTTCCCTAGGGTACAATGTTCTTATTTTGTCCCTTGACACAACTGAAACAAAATGGGAACAAATCAGACATGGGAAATCGATGTCGGCCGCGTTGCACGGGCGGGGCTTTGGTGGAATAAGGAGAGCGAGAAATGGCAGTTTCACAGCTTCGCGTTGTAGACGGGGGTTCGATGGACAAGAACAAGGCGCTCGAGGCGGCACTGGGCCAGATCGAGCGCAATTTCGGCAAGGGTTCGATCATGCGGCTGGGGGAGAACACCTCGGTCAATGTCGAATCGATCTCCACCGGCTCGCTCGGGCTCGATATCGCGCTGGGCATCGGTGGTTTGCCGCGCGGGCGCATCGTTGAAGTGTTCGGGCCGGAAAGCTCGGGTAAAACGACCCTGGCGCTGCATGTGGTGGCCGAGGCGCAGCGGGCTGGCGGCATTTGCGCGTTCGTAGACGCCGAACATGCTCTTGATCCTGTTTATGCGCGCAAGCTGGGCGTCAACGTCGATGATCTCCTAATCTCCCAGCCTGATGCCGGCGAGCAGGCATTGGAAATCGCCGATACGCTGGTGCGCTCGGGCGCCATCGACGTTCTGGTCGTCGACTCGGTTGCCGCGCTCACGCCGCGCGCCGAACTTGAAGGCGAGATGGGCGATTCTCTGCCGGGGCTGCAGGCGCGCCTGATGAGCCAGGCGATGCGCAAGCTGACCGCTTCGATTTCCAAGTCGAAGGCGATGGTGATCTTCATCAACCAGATCCGCATGAAGATCGGCGTGATGTTCGGTTCGCCAGAGACCACGACCGGGGGGAATGCGCTCAAGTTCTATTCCTCGGTTCGCCTGGATATCCGCCGTATCGGTTCGATCAAGGATCGTGAGGAGGTCGTGGGCAACCAGACCCGGGTCAAGGTGGTCAAGAATAAGCTGGCTCCCCCGTTCCGTCAGGTCGAGTTCGACATCATGTATGGCGAAGGCATCTCCAAGACCGGCGAGTTGCTCGACCTCGGGGTCAAGACCGGGATCGTTGAAAAATCGGGTGCCTGGTTCTCCTATGACAGCCAGAGGCTCGGGCAGGGGCGCGAGAATGCGCGCCAGTTCCTCAAGGACAATCCCGAGATCGCCAACCAGATCGAGAACGGGGTGCGCGAGAGTGCGGGCCTTTTGGCTGCGGAACTGATTACCGCCGGCGAGGATGGCGGCGACAGCGACGATTGATGTCGGTGAAGAAGCGGAAACGTCGAGTGGTTGAAATCGAGTGGTTCCGACTCTACCTTTAGCGATGACCTCCTTGGCGCCGGGCGACCGGCGCCTTTTCTTGTTTGGGTGGACGCCTGTTCGCATTGCGCTTGCCCAGTGCACGCGTTATTAGGCTTGCTCAGGTTTTCGGGCCGGCAGGCGGAGGCGAAACTCCTTCTATCCGGCGCGCATAGAACAATAATTTCGGTGTGGCGCGTTCTGCCGCAGACAGGTTCCGGGCTCGATCATGACAAGCGTAAACGACATTCGTTCGACCTTCCTCGACTTCTTTGCCAAGAATGGTCACGAGAAGGTCGCCTCGAGCCCGCTGGTGCCGCGCAACGATCCGACGCTGATGTTCACCAATGCCGGCATGGTGCAGTTCAAGAACGTCTTCACGGGCCTTGAAAAACGCCCCTACAGCCGTGCGACCACCTCGCAGAAGTGCGTGCGCGCCGGGGGCAAGCACAACGACCTGGACAATGTAGGGTTCACTGCACGGCATCTCACCTTTTTCGAGATGTTGGGCAACTTCTCGTTCGGAGATTACTTCAAGGAACAAGCGATCGAACTGGCCTGGAACCTTGTGACCAAGGAGTTCGGCCTGCCCAAGGACAAGCTGCTGGTTACCGTCTATCATACCGATGACGAAGCAGCCGAATATTGGAAGAAGATTGCCGGCTTTTCCGACGACAAGATCATCCGCATTCCAACATCGGACAATTTCTGGACGATGGGCGACACTGGTCCGTGCGGTCCTTGCTCGGAAATCTTCATCGATCGTGGCGAGCACATCTGGGGCGGTCCTCCGGGCAGCCCGGAAGAAGATGGCGACCGGTTCCTCGAGTTCTGGAACCTGGTGTTCATGCAGTACGAACAGTTCGGCGACGGAACCCAGGAGCCGCTGCCCAACCCGTCTATCGATACGGGCATGGGACTGGAGCGCATGGCCTCCATCCTGCAAGGTGTTGAAAGCGTCTTTGAAACCGACATGTTCCGGCACGTCATCGATGCGACGGCGTCCGCCGTCGGCAAGGCGCCGACCGCCGAGACGGTTGCCTCTTATCGCGTGATCGCCGACCATTTGCGGTCCATGTCGTTCTTGATCGCCGACGGCGTCCTGCCGGCCAATGAAGGGCGCGGCTATGTGCTGCGGCGTATCATGCGCCGCGCCATGAGGCACGCCACTCTGTTGGGCACCAACAATCCCACGATCTACAAACTGGTCCCCGCTCTAGTGCGTGAAATGGGACAGGCCTATCCCGACCTCGTTCAGGGTGAGGCGATGATCTCCGAGACCATCCGGCTGGAAGAAGAGCGCTTCCTCAAAACCTTGAGCCGCGGACTTCAAATTCTGGAAGAAGAGACCGCTGGGCTGAGCCAGGGCGATACGCTTGCAGGCGATACCGCGTTCAAGCTCTATGACACCTATGGCTTCCCGCTCGATCTGACCCAGGACGCACTGCGCCTGCGAGGCGTTTCGGTCGATCAGGCCGGATTCGACCTGGCGATGGCCCGCCAGAAGGAAGAGGCGCGCAAGAGCTGGTCGGGTTCGGGAGATGCGGCGACAAGCGCCGTCTGGTTTGCGGTGGCCGACAAAGCCGGGCCGACCGAATTTCTCGGCTACGAAACCGAGGAAAGCGACGGCGCGGTTGTAGCGTTGGTCAAGGACGGTTCGCGGGTCGATACGCTCAATGCCGGTGAAGAAGGATTCATCGTTCTCAACCAGACCCCGTTCTACGGGGAGAGCGGCGGTCAGGTCGGCGATACCGGCGCGATGCAGAGCGAGGACGGCGCACGTGTCGCGGTGCTCGAGACCACCAAGCAGGCTGGCGGGGTTTTCGCTCATCGGGTCAAAGTCGAGAATGGATCCGTGGCGGTCGGTGATGCCCTGACGCTCAAGGTCGATCATGGCCGGCGCTCATCCATCCGTGCCAACCACTCGGCCACGCATCTGTTGCACGAGGCGCTGCGCGAGGTGCTGGGCACACATGTCGCCCAAAAGGGGTCCTTGGTGTCGCCCGATCGCCTGCGTTTCGATTTTTCGCACACTAAGCCGATGAGTGAGGCTGAAATCGCCGAGGTCGAACGCCTGGCCAACGCGATCGTGCTGCAGAACGCACCTGTCGAGACCCGCCTTATGGCGGTAGACGATGCCGTCGAGGCCGGGGCGATGGCGCTGTTCGGCGAAAAGTACGGCGACGAGGTGCGTGTCGTGTCCATGGGCACGGCACTTGAAGGCGCAAAAGCGGGCAAGACGTATTCGATGGAGTTATGCGGCGGCACGCATGTGCGGCGCACCGGCGATATCGGGCTGGTCAAGATTGTTGGCGAAAGTTCGGTTGCCGGCGGCGTGCGGCGTGTCGAGGCACTGACTGCCGATGGCGCGCGCGCTTACCTCAATGCCCAGGACGATCAGCTTAAGGCAATCGCCGCCTCTCTCAAAGTTTCGCCGCGCGACGCGGCGGCGCGGGTCGAGGCGCTGGTCGAGGAGCGTCGCGCGCTTGAGCGGCAACTCGCCGAGACGCGACAGAAGCTGGCGATGGGCGGCGGCGCTGCTGCAAACGGGGCGGCAGGCGAAACCGTCAACGGCGTGACCTTCATGGGGCGCGTGGTCGAAGGGCTGCAACCCAAGGATCTGCGCGGCCTCGTCGATCAGGGTAAAAAGCAGCTTGGGTCAGGTGTCGTCGTGATCGTAGGAACCACCGAAGACGGCAAGGCGGGTATAGCGGTCGGGGTAAGCGATGACCTCGTGGCGCGCTACAGCGCCGTTGATCTGGTGCGCGTGGGTTCTGCCGCGCTGGGCGGGCAGGGCGGCGGCGGCCGGCCGGATATGGCCCAGGCCGGCGGTCCCGATGGTGCCCAGGCGCATGCCGCAGTGGATGCGATCAAGGCGCAGCTCTCCGCCTAACGGTAGCACAGACGCGGGTGAGCGTCGGGGCGGGGATCATCGCGTGCGCTGGGATTGGCAGTGGGCAGAAATATACTTCTGCAACCTCGTCGGCCCGCGCTCGTAATCGGTGGGCTGGTCCGACGCCTCATCGATTACTGTTGCCGTCATGCACGCGTAAGAGTTGGCCGCGGGTTCAGAAAAGCCAAGTCCCAGAAAGGTCCGCTCCCAATTTTTTCGTGGAATTTCCTCCACGTTGACGGTGATGCCGAGGACTTCCGCGAACGCGGCGGCGACGTCGCGCGAGGTATAGCGTTGGGGCCCTTCGACATGGATGATGCCGACGTCTGTTGCCGGGGTCAGCAGGCGGCGCGCGGCAGCGGCGCCGAGATCGTCCGGCGCAACCATGGGAATGGCGAGATCGGCAGGAAAGAAGCTGGGTAACGTTCTGCTCTCGCGCACCGCATCGAGCATCCCGATCCAGTTGCTCATGTAATACGCGCCACGATTGATGGCGACGGGAATAGGCAATGCTGTGATGAGCTGCTCGAATTCATAGAGCACCGTGAGGTCGCCGCACCGCTCGCCGGGCCGAGCGCCATAAGTGGAGGCGAGGACGATCTTTTCAAGCGCGGCGCCTTGGAGCGCTTCGGCGATCGCGGCGATGTTGGCGCGTTCTTCGGCGTCGGTGTCGGTCGCCGGATCGGCAGGCGGGTTGAGCAGAAAGGCGCGGGTGGCGCCGGCGAACAGATCACGCAGCCGTTCAACGTCGCGAATATCCGCCTCAACGATAGTCGCACCTTCGGCTTTCAGCGCCGCTGCGTGAGCGGCATTCCGCGACAGGATGGTGGCAGGCTCGCCATGTCGCAGCAATGCTCGCGCGGTTGCGGAGCCGACTTGCCCCGTTCCTCCGATAATGATGTTCAAGGCGATTCTCCTTGGTTCCTATAGCGCCGGAATAGCCGCCAGCGATGTCAGGTTCCGTCAGGAGAAGCGACGAGCACAAAAGAAAATGCCCCAAAGAGGGGTCATTTCCGCTTCGCTCCGGGAGGAATCAGAACGAAGCTTTGAGACTGGCGCTGATGGCCAGAACGCTGCCGCGATCCCAGCTTTCGCCCAACATGTTGGTGCCGTCGGCAAGGGTCGAATAGGATATGCCGCCGGAAAGCTCCATGCTTTCGGCGAAAGTATAGGCGCCGCCCAGCGTCACGCCCCACCGGTCGGTCAGCGTGCCGTTTTCAAGGACGCCATCATCGTTGACCTTGGACGTGCCGCGATCCCAAGTGACGGTTCCCAACACCGTGAAATCTTCGGTAACCGCATGACCCACGCCGCCGGTGACGGTCCAGCCATCGCGGTAATTGAGGGTCGTCGAAATCGGCGTGGGGGAAACGGAAGTGACGTCTAGCGTGTCAAGGACAGACCAATCCACCCATTTGACCGACGCAAGAGCAAGCCAGCCGGGAGCGATGCCCGTCTGTGCCTTGATCTCGAGCGATTGCGGTGTGGTCACGCTTGCGCTGGCCGGAGCACCGAAAAACGATCCATCGAGATCATAGTCGATGGGTGCGTTGTAGATGGCGCTGACGCGGAGGGCGATTTCCTCCATTTCATAGGCGATGCCGGTGCGCAATCCGACACCTGAGCCTGCCAAATCGAGAGGGGAGGTGTCGGTGAGACTGATCGGAATGTCAGCGTCATAGCCCAGCGTCTGAGCCGAAATGCCGCCGAGAACGCTAAAGACGCCGCCGCCAACATCGAAGCCGTAGCTACAGGTAAGGCCGGCGTCGAACGAGGTGACGCGCTCGCTTGCAGCCTGCCTGGTAAGCGCTGCATAGGTGATGTCACGATCGGTGCCCGATCCCCAAGGGTTCTGGGCGGAAATCATGCAGCTTGCCGCTTCGTTGAAGTCCGCTTTGACCGCGAGGTTGTAATGAATGCGGTTAGCCGATGAGGACACGGTGCCGGGCACCATGAAACCCAATGGCGGTAGGGGATTGGGATTGCTCACTTCGTGATCGATATTGACATGGGTGATCGTGCCCTTGGCTGCATATGTTGCCGGGTCGAAGATCAGATCCCAGTTGTAGCCATTGGCTTCGAGACCGCCGGCATGGGCCGACGATGTCACCATTGCCGCCAATGCGGCAATGGTGAAGACGCGGGTGCGCTTAAGCCTCATAGATTATCCTCCTCCATTGTGTTCGGAGCGCTCCTCCAGCGCTCGCGTCGCCAGCCATGCCTCACCTTTGAGGAGGGCTATTGACGTTTGCGTCAACGATCACCGTATTCGCGCCTGCGGTCAATCCGTGCGACGTCCAATAACGACGAAAATGTGACAGTGAAGCGCAACTGCAACAGGCTGGACACGGCATGAAAAAGGCGGCGTCCCGGAGGACGCCGCCTTTTCGGTTTCCGGTGAGAACCGCTACTGGCCCATGGCCTTTTGCAGGTTCTGGTCGATGGCGTCCAGGAAGCCCATGGTGGAGAGCCAGGGCTGGTCTGGACCCACGAGAAGGGCGAGGTCCTTGGTCATCTTGCCTTCTTCGATCGTGTCGACGGTCACCTTCTCGAGCGTTGCTGCGAATTTGGCGAGTTCGTCATTGCCATCGAGCTTGGCGCGGTGCGCCAGGCCACGGGTCCATGCGAAGATCGAGGCGGTGGAGTTGGTGGAGGTTTCCTTGCCCTGCTGGTGCTGGCGGTAGTGACGGGTCACCGTGCCATGCGCGGCTTCTGCCTCGACGGTCTTGCCATCAGGGGTCATCAGCACCGAAGTCATCAGGCCAAGCGAGCCGAACCCTTGCGCGACGGTATCGGACTGCACGTCGCCATCATAGTTCTTGGCGGCCCAGACATATCCGCCTGACCATTTGAGGGCGGCGGCAACCATGTCGTCGATCAGGCGGTGTTCGTACCAGATCTTCTTGGCTTCGAACTGCTCCTTGAACTCGGTGTCGTAGATCTCCTGGAAGATGTCCTTGAAGCGCCCGTCATAGACCTTGAGGATGGTGTTCTTGGTCGAGAGGTAGCAGGGGACGCCGCGATTGAGGGCGTAGTTCATCGACGCGCGGGCGAAATCGCGGATGGAATCGTCGAGATTGTACATGGCCATGGCGATGCCGGCACCAGGGGCCTGGAACACTTCGTGCTCGATCTCGGATCCGTCCTCGCCCACGAACTTGATGGTCAGCTTGCCCTTGCCGGGAAATTTGAAATCGGTGGCGCGGTACTGGTCGCCAAAGGCGTGACGGCCGACGATGATCGGCTGGGTCCAGCCGGGAACGAGGCGGGGCACGTTCTTGCAGATGATGGGTTCGCGGAAGATCACGCCGCCAAGAATATTGCGAATGGTCCCGTTGGGGGACTTCCACATCTTCTTCAGCCCAAACTCTTCGACGCGGGCTTCATCGGGGGTGATGGTGGCGCATTTGACGCCGACGCCGTGCTTTTTGATGGCGTTGGCGGAATCGATGGTCACCTGATCGTCGGTGGCGTCGCGGTTTTCGACCGAGAGATCGTAATATTCAAGATCGATGTCGAGATAGGGATGGATCAGCTTGTCCTTGATGGCCTGCCAGATGATCCTTGTCATCTCGTCGCCGTCGAGTTCGACGACGGGGTTTTCGACTTTGATCTTGCTCATTAACGTCTCCTCGGTGGTGCTTTTCGCTCGCGCCCCTATAGCATTGGCCGAACAAAGCGCAAAGCTGTCCGAGAGGTCTATTTGGGCGGCAGGCTGGAGGCGAAGGCGAGGCATTCGTTGAGCCAGGCGATGAGCGCCGCGTCGTCCTCGATCACCTCGGCAGCCACGGCGACAAACCCCGACATCGTCTTTCCGCCCATGGTCATCGGCGTGCAGCCGGGGCGGGCGAGGGCGGTGTCATAGCCGTCCTTGCCAACGCGGGCGAGAAGCGCACCCTCCTTCATCACGGCGACCACCATGTTGCCATCCAGCATGAAGGCGCTGCCGCCGAACATCTTCTTTTCGGCGAGGCCCGGCAGGGGCGCGAAATGCTCGCGGATGCGGTCAGCCAGGGTATGGGAAGCTTCACTCATGGTTTCAAAACCCGTTGGCGTCGCGATAGGTGTCGTAGCGGGGCAAAGCCGGGTCGAGCACGTCCCAATCGAGATGGCTGCGCGAAAAGATCGCCTGGGTGGGCGCGAACCAGGCGGGATCGTCGAAAAGTCCCGCGGGCAGCAGGATCAGCTTTGGTGCACGGGCGGTGCGTGCAAAGAGGGGAGTGCCGCAATGGGGGCAGAAAGAGCGGGTAATTTCGGAGCCCGAGGCTGCGATGCGGGTGTGGCCCTTCACCTCGCCGGAGATCGTCACGGCTTCGGATGGTACCAGTACAACCGTCGAGTGACCGGTGCCCGATGCTTTGCGGCAATCGCGGCACGAACAGACGAGCATCGATAGTACTGGACCGGCGACGGTCATGGTCACGGCGCCGCATGCACAGGTCGCGGTTTCATCGAGCGATAGGCGTGTCATGGCGAGAGGCTGGCACGGCACGGGGCGGCAGGCAATCTTGATTTGTCGGCGGGTCGCGCGTAAGCGGGCGGCAAACCTATTTGGAATGGGATCATGGCCGGTACCGACACCAGCAGGGAATTCGTTTTCCGCCCCACACCCGCGATCATTCTCGTCGAACCGCAACTGGGCGAGAATATCGGCGCGGCGGCACGGGCCATGGCCAATTTCGGGCTTTGGGACCTGCGGCTGGTCAACCCGCGCGATGGCTGGCCCAATGAAAAAGCCGTCGCCGCGGCATCCAAGGCCGATCACGTGATCGAGCGCACGCAGGTGTTCGATACCCTCGCCGAGGCGATGGCGGATCTGCATCTGGTTTATGCCACGACGGCGCGCAGCCGGGAGATGTTCAAGCCGGTGATCGGGCCCGACGAAGCGGCGAACCGGCTGTCGGCGCATATCGGGGCGGGTCACAAGGCGGGAATTCTGTTCGGGCGTGAGCGCTGGGGGCTCAACAATGACGAGGTGGCACTGTCGGATGCCATCGTTACCCTGCCGGTCGAACCGGCTTTCGCATCGCTCAATATCGCCCAGGCCGTGCTGGTGCTTGCCTATGAATGGCGGCGGGCTGCCCTTTCCGATGAACCGCTGCCCTTTGCCGGCGAAGAGGGCGAGCCCGCGCCGCGCGAACAATTGGTGGGCCTCACCGAACAATTGGGTGAAGCGCTGGATCGGGCCGGTTTCTTTAAGACGCCGGATAAGCGTCCGGGCGTAATGAACAATATCCGCTCGATGTTCGCGCGCGCCGGGTTCAATGCCCAGGAGGTGCGGACGCTGCGCGGTATCGTGGCGGCGCTGGATCGGCGGCACGAACGGGCCAATCCGACGCGTAACCAGCCGAGCGACGAACCGGATCTACAATAGTCCGCACGGTTGCAGCGGCGCATTGCCGCCGATAGGCTGCGGTCAAGGAGAACCAGCTCCACCCCGCCTCAAACCTTCTCTCCAGGTCCGTCCATGGCAGCGCCCACATCGTCGGCTTCGAGCCCGAGCATCGGCACACCGGAAAGCGGCATGGCGTTCATGATCGTGGCGGTGCTGCTGGTGCCGCTCAGCGATGCGCTTTCGAAAAGCCTGACCGGATTGCTCAACCCATTCGAGATCGCCTTCTGGCGCTTTCTGTTCCAGATGCTGGTGCTGGGCATGGTGATCCTGATTATGCGCCGGCGGCTGGTGCGAGGGCCCTGGCATCTGCTGATCCTGGGCGGCCTCACCTCGGCGGCGACGCTGGCGGCGCTGATCGGGGCGTTTGTTACGATGCCGATCGCGACGGCCATTGCGATCTTCTTTGTCGAGCCTTTGATCCTCACCGTGCTTTCGGGATTTTTTCTCGGCGAGAAGGCCGGCAGCCGCCGCTATATTGCGGTTGGGGTGGGGCTGGTTGGTGCGGTAATCGTCATTCGGCCAAGCTGGGACATCTTCGGCTGGAGTTCGATCCTGCCGCTGGTGGCGGCGACCGCGTTTGCCGGCAACGCGATCGTTATCCGCAAGTTATCGCCGGTGATGGATGCGATTTCGATCCAATTCTGGTTTGCGCTGGTGGCGGTGGTGACCATCGGCGGAGGCCTTCTGGCTCTGGGGCGATTCGACCTCATCAGCCTTACCGGCGGCTTTGATCCTGATGGGCCTTGGGGGCAGCTCTTGTTCATGGGCACGCTTTCAGCGTTCACCTTTTTCCTTTTTTCCGAAGCCTTTCGCCGTACCCCTGCCTCTACTCTGGCGCCGTTCCAATATATCGAGATCATCGGCGCAACGATCGTGGGCTATGTCTTCTTCGGCGATTTCCCCGATCTATGGACGTGGGTGGGGACGGCAGTGATCCTGGCTTCGGGGCTCTATGTGTTCCAGCGCGAGCGCAAACAGAGCCAGATCGATGCGCGCGCGGCCCGTGCACGGGCCAAATAGCCGGTTGCGCTTGACTTTGCCGCAATTGACCCATAGAACCCGCCCATCCTGATCGGCTAAGCCATCAGGAAGCACCCGGGACCGTCGGTTTGCGATTTTCCGGTTCGGCCAAAAGGTTGAGCCAGAGCTTTTACGTTTTTCGCACGGTCTGTCGGCTCCGCTTCACAAGCGGAGCAGAGGAGGGCGCTGTCTTTGATCGTTATTAGAAAGGACATGCGATGTCGAAACGTCATACGCAGAAGCACAAGATCGACCGCCGCCTTGGCGAAAACATCTGGGGTCGTCCCAAGAGCCCGCTCAACGCCCGCGCCTATGGTCCCGGCCAGCACGGCCAGCGCCGCAAGGGCAAGCTTTCGGATTACGGCATTCAGCTCCGCGCCAAGCAGAAGCTGAAGGGCTACTACGGCTCGATCACCGAAAAGGCCTTCCG
Source organism: Pelagibacterium sp. 26DY04 (assembly GCF_031202305.1). Lineage (NCBI taxonomy): Bacteria > Pseudomonadati > Pseudomonadota > Alphaproteobacteria > Hyphomicrobiales > Devosiaceae > Pelagibacterium > Pelagibacterium sp. 26DY04. The sequence continues at coordinate 2,456,360 of NZ_CP101731.1, read as the reverse complement.
CCGCGTTTACGAAGAAGCCGCCCGTCGCCGTGGCGATACCGGTGAGAACCTCATCGGCATTCTCGAAAGCCGCCTGGACGCCATCGTCTACCGTGCCAAGTTCGTGCCCACCGTGTTCGCCGCGCGTCAGTTCGTGAACCATGGCCACGTGACCGTCAACGGCAAGCGCGTCAACATTCCGTCCTACAACGTCAAGCCGGGCGACGTCGTTGCGATCCGTGAGCGCTCCAAGCAGCTCACCATCGTGCTCGAAGCCACCCAGCTCGCCGAGCGTGACGTGCCGGACTATGTCGACGCCGATCACTCCAAGATGACCGCGACCTATGTGCGCGTCCCGAACCTGGGCGATGTGCCGTACCCGGTTCAGATGGAACCGAACCTGGTCGTCGAATTCTATTCGCGCTAAGCGAAAGCCAAGAGTTCAAGAAGAAGGGCCGCCGGTTGGGCGGCCCTTTTTTGTTTCAGGCAACGATTTCGGTATGTGGACGCGGGCTTTGGGGAATGTCGGCATCCACGATCAGCGGTGTGTCGGGTGGAAGATGGCTCTCGAAAGCCTTCAAGCGCTTATGAATGGAGAGCAGTTCAACCACTGTCGGCCAGGACGAAGCGAAGAACTGGAACGAGGCCGCCACACGGTTGAAGGCGAGAACCACCTGTTGGTAAACGCCCAGCGTCATGGCCCCGCCCACGATTGAGGGAGCCATCACCAGCATCGGCACGAGGCTGGCGGCATTGCCATAGGAATAGCGGGCAAGGTTAAAATAGGTGTAGTGCCAGTAGAGCCGGAAGTAGTTCTTCTGCACTCCGGCGAACAGTTCCTTGACGGTGGGCGGCTGGGCTCGTTCGGAATGATCTTCGCCGTAGACCAATTCCTTGCGAAGCGCCGCTTCGACGCGCTGGTTGTGGAACTCGAGGCCAGGGAGACGGAAGCCAACGATCGCCAGAAGCGCGGTGCCGAAGGCGGCCGAGACCAGTGCGACCCAAACCAGAGCCCCATCGACCTCGCCGAATATCGGAACCTCGGTGATGTTGGCTGAAAGCCCGTAGAGCAGCGGCAGGAAGACAACGAGCGTGAGCATGGCGTCAAAGAAGGACACCATAAGCCGCTCGAGAACCGATGCCAGACGCATCGTGTCTTCTTGAATACGCTGCGAGGCGCCTTCGATATGGCGTAAGCGCTCCCATTGGCTCATGAAATAAAAGGTCATGGCGCGGCGCCAGCGGAAAACGTAGTGCGATGTGCCGAAGGCGAGCAAAACAAGTAGAACGATCGATGGCGCCATGACAAAGGCGTAGATAAGCGCTTGTTCCATGATCTGGTCGACAGTAACAGCCCCCGGTTGGGTCAGGGCGGTCTGGATGAGGTTGAAGAACACCCCGTTCCACTCATTGGTCCAAGCGTCGATCTGGACCGAAAAGAAAGTCGCCAGCAGAATGGTCACCGAACCGAAAACCGACCACCAGTACCAATAGTGCCGCTTGTAGAAATACCAAAAGGCGCAGAACGAGTAGCCGGTCAGCAGGACATATTGGTAAAGCCAGACCTTATCGGAGGAAAAGAATGGTGCAGGTTGGCCTTCGGCAGCCGGTACGCCCAGCCATGGCCCTAGACTAAGCACCGATTGCAGCGCGCCGCCAAACAGGAACCAGATGGCCATGGAGGCGATCACCCAAAGAAGGGCTGATGGAAAGAAGATTTTGGGTTCGGGAAAAAACGATCGGAACATCGCGACCTCTAGTCAGGGGCGGCGCCGCTGGCGTGGCGCCCGAAGTGTATGATCTAAGCGCTGCTTTTGCTTCCATGACAAGCATGTGAAAGCGCTGGCTCACCCCAATAGCGGGCAATTGATCGGATTTTAAGGCGAATCCCGAGGGGCGGGTTCAAGGCAGGGCAAGGGTTGGCTGTCAGGGTGAATGTGGACCGAATGGCTCTATCAAACGGAGAGCGGTCCAAAGGTTCAATGAACCTTGTTCTGCGTCACTTAGAAGTCGTTCAGCATTTCTCGAAGCGCTGAACGACTTTCTTTCTCGCCTGCGCCTCTTTCCCCGATCGGTGGCTGCATGTATCAAACCCCTGCGTCGGCCCCCCTGGCCGGAGCATGAAGGGTGTTGAGATGAGCATTGCCGAACCGATCGCCGAAATCGACGAGTCCTGTCCAGCGCTACTGCGGAATGCGCCGGGAAGCGTCGAATTCAACAAATTGCGGAAGCGGCTGATCCGCCAGGTGCGCGAGACACTCGACACCTACGGCATGGTCAAGCCCGGGGCCAAATGGCTCGTGGCGCTCTCCGGCGGCAAGGACAGTTATGGGCTGCTCGCAGTGCTGATGGATCTTCAATGGCGCGGACTGCTGCCCGTCGAGATCCTCGCTTGCAATCTGGATCAGGGACAGCCGGGCTTTCCCAAGCACATCCTGCCCGATTTCCTCAACCGCAACGGCATTGCGCATCGCATCGAATATCAGGACACCTATTCGATCGTTACCGACAAGCTGCCTCAAGGCGCGACCTACTGCTCGCTGTGTTCGCGGCTGCGGCGCGGGCATCTCTATAGGATCGCGCGGGAAGAGGGGTGCTCGGCGCTGGTTCTGGGCCACCACCGCGAGGATATTCTCGAGACCTTCTTCATGAACTTCTTTCATGGGGGCAAGCTTGCGGCCATGCCGCCCAAGCTGCTCAATGACGAGGGGGACGTCGAGGTGTTGCGGCCGCTGGCGCTTTGCGCCGAAGCCGATCTCGCCAAATTCGCCGAGGCGCTGGCGTTTCCCATCATCCCCTGTGACCTCTGCGGCAGCCAGGACGGCCTGCAGCGCAACGCCATGAAGGCGATGCTTGAGGATTTCGAACGCAAGATGCCGGGGCGCAAGGATGTGATGATCCGCGCGCTTGGCAACATCAATCCAAGTCATATGCTCGATCCGCGACTGTTCGATTTCGCGGCTCTTGCTGCGGGGGAGCAGGGCAAATGAATATCGATCGCCTCACCGCAATCTTGCGTGAAGCCGCCAAGACCGAAATCATGCCGCGCTTCCGCAAGCTCGATGACGGCTCAATCCGCACCAAATCGCATGTGCACGATCTGGTGACCGAGGCCGACGAAGGGGCTGAACGTGTCATCACGGCGGCGATCAACGCGGCCGCACCGCATATGGTGGTGATCGGCGAAGAGGCGGTAGCGGCCAATCCCAAGCTCTTGGAAACCCATTACGAGAACGAGACGGTGATCTATGTCGATCCCGTCGACGGCACCTGGAATTTTGCCGCCGGGTTGCCGCTATTCGCGGTAATGGCGGCGGTGGTGCAGAAGGGCGAGACGGTCGCCGGAGTGATTTACGATCCGATCGGTGACGATTGGATCATGACCGAGCGCGGCTGCGGATGCTTTCAGGTTTTTCCTGACGGCCGGATGGTGCGGCAGAAATTCGCCGAGCCCACGCCATTGGCGGAGATGGCAGGGACGGCATCGGTATCCTATATCGATCCCGACCAGCGCCCGGCGATCCTGTCCAATCTCGCCAAGATCCACACGCTGGCCGCGTATCGCTGTGCGGGGCACGAGTATCGGCTCGGGGCAGGCGGTAGTCTGGACTTCCTGATGTACAACCGGCTGATGCCCTGGGACCACGCGGCGGGAACGCTGATGATGGAAGAGGCGGGAGCCTATGTCGCCCATTTCGACGGTTCGGCCTATAAGCCCACCCATCTGACGGGCGGACTTCTGATCGCCTCGGATCAACAGTGCTGGGATGAACTCCGGCGCGAGGTCTTTACGATTTAGCGCCGGAGCGGCGTTTTAGTGTACGTCGGCGGGCGGGCCGTCCTTGTATTCCTCGCCCACGCCGAACAGCTTTCCGTTTTCAGCAATCAGCACGCAGCCGATGGCGAGCAGGCCCATAACGAAATAGCCCGCCGCGATAGGCACGATGGTGCCGTTGAAAAAGCTGCCGGTAATGGTGCCCAGAATGGCGCCGCCCACGGTCTGGATGAAGCCAAAGACCGAAGAGGCCGTCCCGGCGACCGAGCCGAGCGGTTCCATGGAGAGCGAGTTCATGTTCGAGGCCGTCCAGCCGAACATGAACATAATGACGCACAAAAGCGTCATGAACAGCCAGAGCGGCATGGGAACCGTAAGCGCCAGGAGCAGCCACAGCCCGCTCATGGCGGTGAACACCAGAATGGCTGTGTGACTCAGCCGGCGCATGCCGACGCGGCGCACCATGCGCGAGTTCGTGTAGGACGAAACCGACATCAGCGAAGCCTGAAAGGCGAAGGCGAGCGGAAAGAGGGCTCCGAGGCCATAGACGTCCACATAGATCTGCTGGGACGTGTTGATGAACCCGAACAGCGCGCCAAAAATGAAGGTGCCGGCCAGCCCGTACATGATGGCCATGCGGTTGGTCAGAACGATGCGGAAACCATCCAGAACGACAGCCGGGCTCAGGGGGCGGCGGTTCTCTTCAGCGAGCGTTTCAGGCAGGCGCATGAAGGCCCAGGCGGTGATGACGAGCCCCAGGCCACCCATGAACAGGAAGATGTATTCCCACGGCCCGGTCAACAGGATCACCTGGCCGATGGCCGGGGCGATCACCGGGATGATCATGAACACCATGAAGACCAGCGACATGACCTCTGCCATCGCGCGACCGCCGAATTTGTCACGGACCACCGAGGTCGCAATCACGCGCGTACCAGCGGCACCAAGGCCCTGCACGAATCGAAGGGCCAGGAGCGTTGCAAAATTGGGAGAGAACACGGCTGCGAACGCCGCCACGATATAGACACCCATACCGATGAGCAGGGGCGCGCGGCGACCGAAGCGGTCTGAGAGCGGACCGAAAGCCAATTGGGCGACGCCAAAGCCGAGCATATAGGCCGTCAGCACGAAATGGCGGTCATTCTCGTTCATGACGCCCAAGGCCTCGCCCATATAGGGCAGGGCGGGAAGCATGACGTCGATCGCAAGCGCATTGAGCGCCATCAAGCCTGCAATGAGGGCAATGAATTCGGGCCGGGAAATATCCCGGGTCGCTGAAACTGTGGTCGTCATGGGAATACCTTGAAATAGCAAGGCCGGGACTCGTGGCCCGGCCTTGTGGCTAAAACTTGAACCCCAATAATGGTTTTGGCAACCCCTAAATCGTCATCAGGCGATAGAAGGTGCCTGCGGTGCGATGAATGCCGGGGCGCGGACTTCCTTGATCGGGATGTGTATGGCAGCCGAGAAGAGGCCGATGAGGATACCCAGATACCAAACAAGATCGTATGAACCTGTCATGTCAAAGGATACTCCGCCCAGCCAGACGCCGAAGAATGAGCCGATCTGGTGCGAGAGGAATGCTACCCCATAGAGCATGCCCATATAGCGTGGGCCGAAGAACAGGCTGACCAGCCCGGCCGTCAGCGGCACGGTGGCCAGCCAAAGCATGCCGAGCGTCGCGGCGTAGATATAGGCACTCACCTCGGTGATGGGCAGCAAAAGGAATGCTGCGGTGCCGATGGCGCGAAGGAGATAGATCACCGAGAGGAGGATCTGCTTGGGTAGACGATCGCCCAGCCAGCCAGCGAGCAGCGAGCCGGCGACGTTGAACAGCCCGATCAGCCCCAAGGCCCAGGAACTGGCTTCCGGCGTCAAACCGCATTGGACGAGGAAGGCCGGGAAATGGACGGTGATGAAGGCCAGGTGGAAGCCGCAGACGAAGAAACCGATGACCAGCAGGCGATAGGAGCCATGCCCCATGGCCTTGGCGAGCGCCTGCATGAAGGGCATATCCGCTTCGCCCGGCGCGCTGTTGGTGCGGCCGCGCAGCATGGTCGAGAGCGGTACGACCATCAGGATGATCAGGCCGAGATAGACCAATGCCATCTGCCAGCCGAAATTGGAAATAAACGCCTGGCCCAGCGGGGCGAAGACGAACTGGCCGCCCGATGAAGCAGCCGTGGCGATACCGAAGACGAAGGAGCGCTTTTCCTGGGGAACCACGCGGCCGAAGGCGGCCATAACGATGCCGAACGATGCCGTGCCGATGCCGACGCCCATGAGGACGCCGCCGGTGAGCATGAACAGGCTTTCGGTCGGTGTGACCGACCATAGGAACAGGCCGGCGGCATAGACCACCGCACCGATGGCGAGCGTGCGTCCAGTGCCGAATTTATCGGCAAAGCCCCCCGCAAACGGCTGGGTGATGCCCCAGACGAGATTCTGTATGGCGAGGGCCATGGCGAAACCTTCGCGCGACCAGCCGAGGTCCTCGGTCATTGGCAGCAGGAACAGGCCCGACGAGGAGCGTGCTCCGAACGTCACCATGGCGATGAAACACCCGGCGATGATGATCACCGGCAATGGCACCGGCAGGGCGGCGGGACGGGGGGAGGTGATGGCTGACATGGTCGGAGTTTCCGAGTGATCGTCGGATGACGATAGAGCGTCCAGCATACGCCGCAAAACGAAAAAGCAAAATACCAGCTATCAAAGGGATTGATGATGGGCCGGAATAGCAAAGGCCCGCGCGGTGCGCGGGCCTTTGCACGAACCTCAAAAGCGGATCAGGCGGTCTGCTTGACCGGAATGCCGGCCTGCTCGAAGTGAGTCTGCAACTCGCCGGCCTGGAACATCTCGCGGATGATGTCGCAACCGCCCACGAACTCGCCCTTGACATAGAGCTGGGGAATGGTCGGCCAGTTGGAGTAATCCTTGATGCCCTGGCGAAGATCGTCGCTTTCGAGCACATTGGCCGAATTGTAGTCGACGCCGAGATAGTTGAGAATCTGGACCACCTGGCCCGAGAAGCCGCATTGCGGGAAATCGGGGGTGCCCTTCATGAACAGGAAGACGTCGTTGGACTTGACCTGCTCATCGATGAAATTGGCGATGTCGCTCATCTGAATTTGTCCTTTCGGCCCGGCGGGAGGGCGTTTATCGGCTTTTCCCGATAGATAGGGGATGATCGGGGCGATGTCGAGGCCAATGCGGGGACTATAACGGGTCCGCACAGCGCGTGGATAAGTCGTTGCTAGGAACGCATCGCGCCCAGGCCATTGAGCACTTCGCGGGGAATGGCGAAGGCGGCGATCACGTCCTGGTGGCGCTTGAAGCCGCAGAGTTCGCGCTGGACGAAATAGGCCCAGACAGCCTTTTGCGCCGCCATAAGTTCTTGGGTGCGCTCAGTTTTTTCTGAATGATTGTAAGCGGCAACCGTCTTGGCGACGCGCTGTTCGGCAGCGCTCAACGAGGACGCGCGCTCGGCGAGGATCTCGTGCTCGAGAACGGCATATCCGCCTTCGGGATTGACGGCCTTGATGAGATCGAGGCTGTCGCGGAGAGTCATTGGCTCAGTCCGGAGCGCTGGTTTGCAGGGCGAGGGCGTGCAATTTGCCGCCCATGTCGCCCTTAAGGGCTTGATAAACGAGCTGATGTTGCTGCACCCGCGACTTGCCCCGGAACGCCTCTGAGACCACGCTGGCAGAGTAGTGGTCACCGTCGCCGGCGAGGTCGCGGATCTCGACTTTGGCGTCGGGAATCGCGGCCTTGATGAGGCTTTCGATTTCGGCGGCATCCATGGCCATGGTGAGGCTCCGCTTCTTGTGGCTGTCAGTTGATTGTACTGCCCATGAAGGCTGGAAACCAGCCTTCGTAGGCATCGCGCAAATCCTTGATGGATATGGGTTTTGTTTCTCCCAAGGTCAAGGTGTCGCCGCCGGTAACCCCGATCACGACGGCGGAAACCGGCGAGTCGGCGACGATCTTTTCGGCTTCTTCACGCGATGCCGTGACGATGTAGCGGCCCTGATCCTCACCGAACCATGCTGCCTGTGTTGAGGGTGATATTGCCTGTATTGAAGCGCCGATTGAGCCCTTGATTGAACATTCGGCGAGCGCGAGCGCCAATCCGCCGTCCGAAAGGTCGTGAACCGAGGCGACACGACCGGAACGGATAAGGGAAAGAACGTAGAGGCCGGTCTTCTTCTCGTGATCGAGATCGACATGGGGGGCGGTGCCCTCGCGGCGGCCGAGCACGTCACGCAGATATGCGGATTGGCCGAGATGGGTGCCCCAGCCCTCCGGCGCGCCGATCAGAACGATGGCGTCGCCCTGGCGGGTGAAGCCGGAGCGGGCCATTTTGGCATGGTCTTCGATGAGGCCAACGCCGGCGATGGTGGGGGTGGGCAGGATGCCCCGGCCGTTGGTCTCGTTGTAGAGCGAGACGTTGCCCGAAACGATGGGGAACTCGAGCGCCGTGCAGGCTTCGCCGATGCCTTTGATGGCGTGGACGATCTGGCCCATGATCTCGGGGCGTTCGGGGTTGCCGAAATTGAGATTGTCGGTGGCAGCCAGCGGTTCGGCGCCGGTGGCGATGAGGTTGCGCCAGCATTCGGCGACGGCCTGCTTGCCGCCCTCATAGGGGTCGGCTTCGCAATAGCGCGGGTTGACGTCGGAGGAGAAGGACAGGGCCTTGGTGGGGTGGCCTTCGACGCGGATGACGCCGGAATCCCCGCCGGGGGTCTGGAGCGAGTTGCCCTGGATGAGCGTGTCGTACTGCTCATAGACCCAGCGGCGCGAGGAGTGGTTGGCCGAGCCCAGGAGCTTCAGCAGAGCATCGGCGATATCGCCATCCGGGATGGTGGCCGGATCGAGCGGGGCAGGGGGCGTGGGCGCGACCCAGGGGCGGTCGTATTCGGGGGCCTCGTCGCCCAGCTCCTTGATGGGCAGGTTGGCGACTTCCTCGCCCTGGAAGAGCACGCGGAAGCGGAGGTCGTCGGTGGTCTTGCCGACGGTGGCGAAGTCGAGCTCCCACTTTTCGAAGACGGCGCGGGCTTCGGCTTCCTTTTCGGGGTGAAGGACCATGAGCATGCGCTCCTGGGACTCGGAGAGCATCATCTCATAGGGCGTCATGCGCTCTTCGCGGACCGGGACGGCGTCGAGATTGAGCTCGATGCCGAGATCACCCTTGGCGCCCATTTCGACCGCCGAGCAGGTGAGGCCCGCCGCGCCCATGTCCTGGATGGCGATGACCGCGCCGGTGGCCATCAGCTCGAGACAGGCTTCGAGCAGGCGCTTTTCGGTGAAGGGGTCACCGACCTGAACGGTGGGGCGTTTTTCCTCGATGTCGTCACCGAATTCGGCCGAGGCCATGGTCGCGCCGCCGACGCCGTCGCGGCCGGTCTTGGCGCCGAGATAGACGACGGGAAGGCCGACGCCTTCGGCCTTGGAATAGAAGATCTTGTCGGCATCGGCCAAGCCCGCCGCAAAGGCGTTGACGAGGATGTTGCCGTTATAGCGGGCGTCGAACTGGACCTCGCCGCCGACGGTGGGCACGCCGAAGGAATTGCCATAGCCGCCGACGCCAGCGACGACGCCGGAAACGAGGTGTTTGGTCTTTTCGTGGTCCGGTTCACCGAAGCGCAGCGCGTTCATGGCCGCGACGGGCCGGGCGCCCATGGTGAAGACGTCGCGCAGGATGCCGCCCACGCCGGTCGCCGCGCCCTGATAGGGTTCGATGAAGCTCGGGTGATTGTGGGATTCCATCTTGAAGACGACCGCCTGGCCATCCCCGATATCAACGACGCCGGCATTCTCGCCCGGACCCTGGATGACGCGCGGGCCCTTGGTGGGCAGCGTCTTGAGCCATTTCTTCGAGCTCTTGTACGAGCAGTGCTCGTTCCACATGGCCGAGAAGATGCCGAGCTCGGTGAAGGTCGGCACCCGGCCGATGAGGTCCAGGATCTTCTGGTACTCGTCGGGCTTGAGCCCGTGGCTGGCGACGAGGTCGGGCGTGATTTCGATATCGTTGCGAAGGGTCATGGGGGCGGTGATCGGCAATCAGTGCTGCGGTGCGTGGTCGGGCGTGGGCTTCTTTTCGGTGTCGAACCCGACGGCAAAGACCGAAAGCATCAGGAACGCAGCGATGAAGGTGAGATAGTTGATGGCAACGGCGCCCCAGCCATCGGCGGCAACGTTGAGAACGTCATAGGCATAGATGCCGGTGACGGTGCCGAGCAGCAGGGTCCAGCAAATGAAAAGGGCCGGGAACAGCAGCCAAGGCGCGACGTGGTGCAGGCGCAGCGAACCGGTGGTGAGATAAACCATCCAGTACGAGACGAAAAGCGTCGGGGCGACATAGCCGAGAGCCACGTTGGAGATGAGCGCCAAGCCTTCGGGGTGGAGCTGGTCGGCCGCAACGAGATGGTAGAACAGCATGGCAAAGGCCATGGCGGTCGCGGTCATGCCCTGCATGCCCTTGGTGCGGAAGGCCGAGAGCGCTGCCGCATTGGTGAGTTCGCCAGCATAGACGAGAACCGCGAGCAGATTGGCAATGACCAGGAGCGAGGTCACGTAGCCGATTGCCGCCTCCGCACCGCCGGCCGAAACGGCGACGACCAGTTGGAGCACCAGGGCGGCAGCGCCGAGGATAAGACCGAGGAGAGCGAGGGGCTTATGCATGAAAAATACTCCTAAAGAACAGGCGCCGCCCTTAGCTCTTATGGGCGGGAGGCATAGGTCCGCTTAACCGAGAAGTCCCGAGAAAATACCCTTGCCGTCCTCGCCGCCATGAGCGGGCTCGATGAGGTTTTCCGGGTGGGGCATCATGCCCAGGACATTGCCCTTGGCATTGGTGATGCCGGCAATGTTGTTGATCGAACCGTTGGGATTGGTTTCGGCGGTGTAGCGGAATACGACCTGCCCGTTGTCCTCGATGGATTTGAGGGTGTCGGGCTCGGCGAAATAATTGCCGTCATGGTGAGCGACGGGGCAACGGATCACCTCGCCCTGGCCGTAGCGCTTGGAAAAGGGCGTGTTGGCGTTGGCGATCTCGAGCTTGACTTCGCGGCAGACGAATTTGAGCGAAGCGTTGCGCATCAGGACACCAGGGAGAAGGCCGGCTTCGGTCAGAATCTGGAAGCCGTTGCAGACGCCCAGAACATGGACACCCTTTTCGGCGCGCTCACGGATCACGTCCATCATGGGCGAGCGGGCGGCGATGGCGCCGGCGCGAAGATAATCGCCATAGGAAAAGCCGCCGGGAATGACGATGAGATCGACATCGGGAAGCTCGGCGTCCTTGTGCCAAACGACGGCCGGCTTGGTGCCGCCGATCTTTTCGAGCGCGGCGACCATGTCGCGCTCGCGGTTGAGGCCGGGAAAGACAACGACTGCGGACTTCATCGCGCGGGGTCTCACTCTCGAATGTGGGGCTGTGCCGGATTGGCCGCTTGTCGGGATTCTGGGATCAAATTGCAAGGGGAATCTGGGAAGTGCGCGATTTTGCGCGGGTGAGCGGTGCCTGGGCTGGAGGTGTGGACACTCTTCCGATGAGGTGCGGGAAGCCTGGCGGGCCCGAAGATGGCGAGGGGGAGGGGTGGAGACACGTTTTGAGAACCGGGTTTGCGGCAGCTCTGCGCACCCTCATCCGACCTTTCGCTTTCAGCGAAAGCCCACCTTCTCCCTCAAGGGGAGAAGGGTGCCGGGCAAGGGTTGCGGCAAGAACTTCTTTCTCTCCGTCATCCCCAATCCCTCCTCATCATGGTCGGGCGTGACCCGACAATCCGCAAGATTTCCGGTGCTGCGAGAGAGGTAACGGTAGAGTGAATTCTGGCGATGCGCTCACTCCGCAGGGGCGGGGACCGGACGGCCTGCCCATCGGCTGCCGGGGGCGCCGGGGAGGTGGGCCCAGGAGGGGCGCTCGAAGAGGAACTTGCCGAAGCCGATACGGCTGATGATCCAGTAGACGATGATCGGGCTGACCACCGAGACGATCAGTGTCGCAAGGCTGGCAAGGCCGGCGTCGATATTCGGCATCATCGCGAGCAGGACCGTGCGGAAGCTGCCCATGGGAATGACGAAGCTGAGATAGATGACGATGGAATGAGCGCCGATCCAGCGCAGCCAGTGGAACCCGGCAAGGCGGGCGAGGAGGACCGAGGCCGCGCAGATGGCCAGGGCGCCGGCCATGGCCATCACGAAATTGGCGCCGGGAATGTGAGCGGCGCCGCTGGTGACCACGCCATAGGTCACCGAATGGCCGGGCGAAAAGACCAGAACGGCATTGAGCACTGCCCACGCGGCCAGGCCGAGCAGGGCAAGACCGGGCCGGGCTTCGACTTTGCCGGCGAAATCGAAGATGGCCGAGGCAAGGGCGTAGCCGGCGTAGAAATAAACGAAATACTCGGCGACGTAATTGACGATCGAGACCGGCGTGGCGATCGGGGCGATGGAGACCGCCGCGGCGACGAGCAGCACGGGAATGTGCGGGGCGCGCAGGTGATAAAGCAGCTTGGCGATCAGTCCATAGACGGCGAGCGCATAGATGAACCACAGGATGGAATAGGGTTCGTAAATCGCGCTCGCCAGAAGCGCTGCCGCCCCGGCGGGATCGCGATCGATCAGCAGGTGCTTGAAGCCGATGAGGATCACGGCCCAAAGGGCATAGAAATAGAGATAATGGACCACGCGGCGATCGGCGAAATGCAGCCAGGGCCGGGCGATGACGGCCGAGAGGAACAGGCCCGAGACCAGGAAGAACTCCGGCATGCGGAATGGAGTGGCAAAGCCCAGCACATAATGCATGAAGCCAACCCGCTCGGTGGCTTCGCCGACCCCATAGGTCGAATGCATCATCACCACGAGGATGATGGAGATGCCCTTGGCCACATCGACCCAGGCGTGGCGTTTTTCGGCAGAGCCGGTCATGTTCGCGTCCCCCAAAGCGAGAAATCAGGGGCGATCCTAGCCGGATTGCCGGTGCGGCGTGATTAACGGACGGGCGGAATTGAAAGCGTGGTTAAAAACGCGAAAAGGCCGGATGGAAAATCCGGCCTTTTTCTCCGCCTGGAGGGGCGAGGAATCAGTTTTGTCTCAGACCACCGGCACGGTGCCGTAGGCTGCGATCATCACGCCCAGGGCGAGAAAGAACAGGGCCGAAAGGGATACGGTCTTCAGCATTTCAGGACATACTCCAAGAGCGCGCTCACGCACGCAATTTGTGCAAAAGTTAAGTTAAATGGGAGAGGTTAACCGATAATCTCTACAGCGAAATTTTCGATCACGGTATTGGCGAGAAGCTTCTCGCACATCCTCTCGATTTCTGCTTTGGCGGTAACGGCATCGGTGGCCGAAAGTTCCAGATCGAACACCTTGCCCTGGCGGACAGACTCGACGCCGGCAAAACCAAGACCTTCGAGGGAGCCTTCGATGGCCTGACCCTGCGGGTCGAGCACACCGTTCTTCAAAGTGACGATAACACGAGCTTTCATAACGATCCGTTCGGTTGTGTGGACATTCAGGTGATGGCTGGCTGCAAATGGCGCCTTTCTGCGCTTCCGGTACTCACGTACTCAAGTACGCTCCGTTCCGGTTCTCTCCGTCACCATTTTCGCTTCGCCCTGACCTGACTGTCCACACAACGTGCCTTTCGTGGCCAGGCGGGCAGTTGATTTCATTATTGCACGAGGCGCGGGCCGGTGGTCAGCGCGTTGTCGGCCTCCACAAGAATGCCCAGGCGCTGGGCGACTTCGCGATAGGCATCGACCAGGCCGCCGAGATCCTCGCGGAAGCGGTCCTTGTCGAGCTTGTTGCGGGTCTTGATGTCCCACAGGCGGCAATTGTCGGGCGAGAGCTCGTCGGCAAGAACGATGCGCATCAGATCGCCCTCATAGAGGCGGCCGCATTCGATCTTGAAATCGACGAGCTGGATGCCGACGCCCATGAACAGGCCGGTGAGGAAATCGTTGACCCGCACGGCCAGCGCCATGATGTCGTCGAGCTCCTGGGGAGTGGCCCAGCCGAAGGCGGTGATGTGCTCTTCGGAAACCATGGGATCGCCCAGGGCATCGTCCTTGTAATAGAATTCGATGATCGAGCGGGGGAGCTGGGTGCCCGATTCAAGGCCCAGCCGCTTGCAGAGCGAGCCGGCGGCGACGTTGCGGACCACCACCTCGATCGGAATGATCTCGACCTCGCGGATCAACTGCTCGCGCATGTTGATGCGGCGCACGAAATGGGTGGGGATGCCGAGCTGGTTGAGCTTGGTGAAGATGAACTCGGAAATCCGATTGTTGAGCACGCCCTTGCCGTCGATGATCTCGTGCTTGGCGCCATTGCCGGCGGTGGCGTCGTCCTTGAAGTGCTGGATCAGGGTGCCGGGCTCGGGACCCTCGTAGAGCACCTTTGCCTTGCCTTCATAGATCTTGCGACGACGGTTCATTTCGCGGGTATCCCCGTAGAGTTTCGCGCGGTTAAGCGGGATCGGAATTGGGCGCACTCATGCGCCTTTTTGGGTGGCCAATGCAAGCCCTTTCATGGGACGCGGGGCCACGCACGGCACCTACATATAGCGATTCCGCCCCCTGTTGCGCAAAAACCATCCAAAAGGGTTTACGGGGAAGGGGCACGGCGCGCTCGCACGTTGATTTCGCAAGCCGAACCGCATATTTGGGGGACTGGATAACCCAATCAGGCTGAGGGATCGACATGTCTTCATTCGACGAACGCGAAAAAGGCGAGGAAGCCAAGTTCGCCCATGACGCATCGCTGCGGTTCAAGGCCGAAGCGCGCCGCAACAAGCACCTGGCCCATTGGGCGAGCGCGCAGATGGGCGTCGAGAACGCCGACGAGATCGCCAATTACGTCGCCGAAGTGATCGCGGCCGACATGGTCGAAGGCGGGCATGGGGACGTGGTGCGCAAGATCATGGCCGATTTCGAAGCCAAGGGCGTTTCGGTGGACGCGAACGCCGTCGAGGCCAAGATTGCCGAGTTCGACATTCAGGCGCGCCGCGAGATTCTGGCGGAAATCTGAGCCTTTACACGGCGATTTTAACCCCGCGCTTTAACCGCGGGGTTTTTTGTTGCATGACAGATAAGTGTATGCTTATCTGTTTGCATGGATGACGATTCGATCTTCAGGGCCCTGTCCGACCCGACGCGGCGGGCGATTTTTGAGAAGCTTGCCAATGGCAGCCGCAACGCGAGCGCCCTGCGGGAGGGCTTTGGCATCAGCCAGCCGGCGATGAGCCAGCATCTGGGCGTGCTGGTCGGTGCCGGATTGGTGCGGCAGGAGCGGGAAGGGCGGTTCGTCAACTACGAGGTCGACCCCGAAGGGGTCGGGCGGATCGGGCGGTGGCTGGCGCGGTATCGGGCTTATTGGCCGGCGCGCATGGCCGATCTGGGTGAGGTTTTGAAGGAGATGGACCAGTGAGCGACGAGATCGACATGGAATTTACCTTCGACGCGCCGCCGGAAAAGGTGTGGCGGGCGGTATCCATCGCGCAATATCGCGAGCGCTGGCTGCCGGGCACCGACCTTGCCCAGGAGGAACCGGTGGCGGTGGAGGAGGGAAGCGCGGTGAGCTATCGCATGCGCGATGCCCTGCCGCCGCATGAAGAGAGCGTGGTGACCTTCTCGGTCACCGCCGATGGACGGGGCGGAACGCGGCTGGGGATCGTCCAGCAGATGAGACCGGCGCCGGCGAACGCCAACGATACGGTGATGCTGGCGGCTTAGGGTGTGCCGATCTGAATCTCAACACACCCTACTAAAATCGAAACAAGGCAATGGAGGGTCGCCCATGCGCGACGCGATGCAACTCGTCCCCATGGTGGTCGAGCAGTCCCAGCGCGGCGAGCGCGCTTTCGATATCTATTCGCGGCTGCTGCGCGAGCGGATCGTTTTCGTCAATGGCGAGGTCAATGACGATATGGCGGCGCTGGTGTGCGCGCAGCTTCTGTTTCTGGAGGGCGAGAACTCGAAAAAGCCGATCCAGATGTACGTCAACTCCTATGGCGGCGTGGTGACGAGCGGGCTCGCCATGTACGACACCATGCAATTCATCCGCGCGCCGGTGCATACGCTGTGCATGGGGACGGCGCGATCGATGGGCTCGTTCCTGCTCATGGCGGGGGAGCCGGGCTATCGCGCGGCGCTGCCCAATGCGAGCCTGCACGTGCATCAGCCGCTCGGCGGCTATCAGGGTCAGACGACCGACATGCTGATCCATGCAGGCGAGATGGAGCGGACCAAGAAGCGGCTGATCGAGCTTTACGCCAAGCATTGCGGGCGGAGCTACGAGGAGGTCGAGCGAACGCTGGACCGCGACCGGTTCATGACGGCGGAAGAGGGAATGGAGTGGGGGCTGATCGATACGATCATGACCGAACGGCCGCCATTTGAGGCGTAGCGTTAAATCCGGCTCATCAGGCGGGTGAACATCAACAGGCCCTCGGGCCAGGGGCCGTGGCCGGATTCGACGTTGATGTGGCCGGCATCGCCGGCGATGTGGAAATCCGAACCCCAGCAGGAAGCGAATTCGGCGGCACGTTCCACGGTGCAATAGGGGTCATTGGCGGACGCCACCAGCATGGAGGGGAATTTCAGCGGGTCGCGCGGCAGGCCGCGAAAGGGCGAGGTTTCGGCGGGCACATCGGGATGCTCGTCCACATCGGGCGGGGCGACGAGGAAGGCGGCCTTGACCTTGGTGTCGGTGAGCGTCTGGCTGGCCGCGACGATGGCGTGGACGCCAAGCGAATGGCCGACGAGCACCACGGGCCGGGTGGCCATCATGATCTCACGCTGAAGCGTTTCAAGCCAGCCGGCGAGCGTGGGCGCGTCCCACTCGTCCTGTTCGACGAAGCGGGCGTTGCGAATCTTTTCGACCCAGCGGTGCTGCCAGTGCCCGGGGCCGGAATGGCCCAACCCGGGAACGATGAGGATGTCGGCGTCGGCGGTTTTCATAGCTCGCTTACTTGGGGGATTTCGGAGGCCGGCGCAAGGGCCGATCACTGCTGACACAAAATGTCATCATGTTGCTGTTATGTTCTTGTTCCAACGGAGGACGATGAGATGGTGGACTGGACCGCAATCCCGGCAGAGGGGAACAAGGGCAGCAGGATCGAGGCCGTGGTCGGCTGGATCAGACGCCGACCCGGACGGACGAAACGGCCCCAGGCGGTGCCCGATACGCTTAGAAACGATATTGGTCTGGAGCGTGCTACGCCTCCGCGGCCGGGGTGGTGGGAGTATCGGTAGGGCAAGGAGTGCTCACGGCGGTTCTTTTCGCAAGCTCAGCGCCCCCTCATCCGCCCCTTCGGGGCTGCCATTCGAGCCCCCGCCTTCGCGAAGGGCACGCTCCGCTCTCATGGCCTTCTCACCTCCAATCGGGCCACCGGCACGATTGGCCAGACGGCTCGAAGTCTCCCACCAGGGGAGAAGGGTAAGAGGGGCAAACGCTAGCGCAGGATTTTGGGCCAAGGCGAGCATGGGGTTCCGGGCTTCTCTCAGGGTATGCCTCAAGAGCCCTTCTCCCTTGGTGGAGGGGGCTCGGCATATCCACGGCGCCTTGGGATTGTTGGAGCTCAGCGCACCCCTCATCCGACCCGGCTTCGCCGGCCCACCTTCTCCCTCAAGGGGAGAAGGGTAGATTTGGCAGCGCTTCGGCATGAACTCGGGCGGTGTAAAAAGAGTCCTTCTGCCTTGGTGGGATGGGGATAAGGCAGGCGCTGAGCTGGCGGCGAGCGCGGAACTCTCTGTCGCTACTCGCCGAACACCCGGCGGAAAATGGTGTCGACGTGCTTCAAATGATAGGCGTCGTCGAAGCTGGCGTCGATTTGCTCGTCGGTGAGCTTTGCGGAGACTTCCGGATCGGCCTTCAAAAAGTCGGGGAAGGCGCCTTCGCCGCGCCAGACTTTCATGGCGTTGCGCTGGACGGCCGAATAGCTTTCCTCGCGGCTCATGCCGGCCTGGGTCAGCGCCAGAAGGAAGCGCTGGGAATTGTGGAGGCCGCCGAGCTTGTCCATGTTGGCCTTCATGTTCTCGGGGTAGACGACCAGGTTTTCGATGACGTTGGTCAAGCGCGCCAGCGCGAAATCCAGCGTCACGGTGGCGTCGGGGCCGATCATGCGCTCGACCGAGGAGTGGGAGATGTCGCGTTCGTGCCAGAGGGCGACGTTTTCGAGCGCGGGGGTTACCATGCCGCGCACCAGGCGGGCGAGGCCGGTGAGGTTTTCGGTCAGCACCGGGTTGCGCTTGTGCGGCATGGCCGATGAGCCCTTCTGGCCCTTGGAGAAATATTCCTCGGCCTCGAGCACTTCGGTGCGCTGCAAATGGCGGATTTCGACGGCGAGGCGCTCGATGGACGAGGCGATGACGCCGAGGGTCGCGAAATACATGGCGTGACGGTCGCGCGGGATCACCTGGGTCGAGACAGGCTCGACGGCAAGGCCCATCTGTTCGGCGACATATTCCTCAACCGAGGGGTCGATATTGGCGAAGCTGCCCACGGCGCCGGAGATGGCGCAGGTGGCGATTTCTGCCCGCGCATTGACCAGCCTCTCGCGGCAACGGGAGAATTCGGCGTAGGCCTGGGCGAGCTTGACCCCGAAGGTGGTGGGTTCGGCATGGATGCCGTGGCTGCGGCCAATGGTGATCGTGTCCTTGTGCTCATAGGCGCGCTTCTTGAGCGCTGCGAGCAGGGCGTCGAGATCGGCCAGCAGCAGGTCGGCGGCACGCGAGAGCTGGACCGAGAGCGTGGTGTCGAGCACGTCGGACGAGGTCATGCCCTGATGTACGAACCGCGCTTCGGGGCCGACGATCTCAGCGAGATGGGTCAAGAACGCGATGACATCATGCTTCACCTCGCGCTCGATCTCGTCGATGCGATCGACATCGAACTTGGCATCCTTGCCCTTGGCCCAAACCACTTCGGCAGCTTCGGCCGGAATAACGCCGAGCCTGGCCTGAGCGGTCGCCGCATGTGCCTCGATCTCGAACCAGATTTTGTACTTGGTCTCGGGAGACCAGATATCGACCATCTGGGGGCGGGAATAACGCGGGATCATTGGCTTAGGGTCCGTTGGTTCAGAAATTGATTCAGGTCGTTGCAGCAGCGGCGTCGCGAATGGCCTCGATGCGCGCGGCGTAGGTGGCCGGATCGTTGCCTTTATAGATAGCCGAACCGGCAACCAGGGCCGTTGCGCCGGCAGCGGCCAGCTTGCCGGCATTGGTGGGATCGACGCCGCCATCCACCTCGATCTCGATGGGGCGATCGCCGATAAGCGTGTTGGCGTCGCGCACCTTGCTGATTGCCTCGTGGATGAAAGCCTGCCCGCCGAAGCCGGGATTAACACTCATGATCAATATAAGGTCGAGCTTATCAAGGACGTGCTGGATGGTCGAAACCGGTGTTGCCGGATTGAGCGCGACGCCGGCCTTCTTGCCCAAAGCCTTGATGGCCTGGAGCGAGCGGTCGAGATGCGGGCCGGCTTCGGCGTGAATGGTGATGATATCGGCGCCAGCCTTGGCAAAGGCTTCGAGATAGGGATCGGCCGGGGCGATCATCAGGTGCACGTCGAGGATCTTCTTTGTTACCGGGCGGATGGCCTCGACGATCAGCGGGCCGATGGTGATGTTGGGGACGAAATGGCCGTCCATGACATCCACATGCACCCAGTCGCAGCCAGCTTCGTCGATGGCGCGGACTTCCTCGCCCAAGCGGGCGAAATCGGCTGAAAGGATCGAGGGGGCGATCTTGATGGGATGGACCATGATGAGTTCCGCGCTGCCGGTGGGTTGGGCGCTTCTTAGTATGCGCGGGCGAGGAATCCCAGTCCCCAAAGGTCTAAATCCTCAGCGTTTGCGGCGCTCGGCGGCGAAAAGGGCCAGAGCGACGCCGCCGAGGATGCCCGCAGAGGCAAGGGCAAGGCGCAGAGTGATCGGTTCGGCGAGCAGCAGCACCCCGCCCAGCGCAGCGATTGCCGGCACCGTGAGCTGCACGGTGGAGGCGGTGATGCGGGAGAGGCGGGGCAGGGCGAGATACCAGACAGCATAGCCGAGGCCCGAGGCAATGGCGCCTGAAAGCACGGCGTAAAGAATGCCTGGGGCCGAGGGCGTTGCCGCTGCCAATCCGAGTGCGAGAAGAAGAAGAGCGAGGGGCAGGCAGCGGATGAAATTGCCGGCGGTGTCGATAAGGGGCGATTTCGAGCCGCGTCCGATGAGGGAATAGGCGGCCCAGGCGGCGCCCGCTATCGCCATGAGTAAGGCGCCCAAGGGACTGGGCGCCGTGAGGCCGGGGAAAACCAGATAAGCGAGCGCGGCGATGGCCAGTCCGATGCCGAGCCATTCGAGGGCGCCGGGCCGGTCTCCCTTGGCTATCGCCCAACCGAGCATGGACATCTGGACGCTGGCAAAAAGGATCAAAGCGCCCATGCCCGCGCCTACCATGAGGTAGGCAACGGAAAAGGCGATGGCATAGGAAAATAGGGCGGCGGCTCCCGCCCAACTGCCGCCCAAGGGGCGGAGGCTGCCGTTGCGTCTGCTGAACTGGACCATAGCGAAGAGGAGAAGCGCGCCGGAGGCGAGGCGGATGCCGGTGTAGCTCAGCGCATCGATGGAGTCGGAGGAGAGGGCAAGGCGCGCGAGCACGGAATTGGCTGCGAACGCAACCATGGCAATGGCCGTGAGCAAGACGATGTGCATGCGATTCTCCCTCGTGGCCAGATTACAGGGCGGGAGAGGGATGGGCTATCGGTGCGTATGGATTCACTTAGCCGCGATGCGACCGGGCTACGCATTGCGGATTCCGCTCAACCCGATAGAAGTGCGGCCAGCTTTGACGCGGGAGCAGTTATGTTCGGATTCGAATTGCCGGTGGTGTTCGGGGCGGGGATACTGAGTTTCCTTAGCCCCTGCGTGCTGCCTCTGGTGCCGGCCTATCTCACCTATATGTCTGGCGCGACCTTCGAGCGGCT
This sequence comes from Pelagibacterium sp. 26DY04, assembly GCF_031202305.1. Taxonomy (NCBI): domain Bacteria; kingdom Pseudomonadati; phylum Pseudomonadota; class Alphaproteobacteria; order Hyphomicrobiales; family Devosiaceae; genus Pelagibacterium; species Pelagibacterium sp. 26DY04. The sequence goes on along the minus strand of NZ_CP101731.1, from coordinate 2,435,628 downwards.
GCGCGAGGAAGGGGTGGCCGGCGGCAGGCTTTACGGGCGGACGGCGATCACCGCGCTCGCCTTCGTGCTCGGTTTTTCCTTGGTCTTTATCGCGTTCGGCGCCACAGCGACGTTCTTCGGGCAAGCGCTGCGCCGCGCGCTGCCGGTGCTGATGCCCCTGGCGGGCATCGTCATCATCGTCATGGGGCTGCATTTTCTCGGAATCTTCCGGATTTCCTGGCTGTATCGCCAGTTCCGGCTGGAGGGGCCGAAGATGGCCAGCGGACCGCTCGGAGGCTTCCTGCTCGGGCTGGCGTTCGCCATCGGCTGGACGCCGTGCATCGGCCCGGTGCTGGCGGCGATCCTGACCGTGGCGGCCAATCAGCAGACAGCCTGGGAAGGGGCGGGGCTGCTGGCGGTCTATTCGGCGGGACTTGGCGTGCCGTTCATTCTGGCCGCTCTGGCACTGGGACCATTCCTATCGTTTTTCGATGGCTTCAAGAAGCACCTCGAAACCGTCGAAAAGGTGATGGGGGCGCTGCTCGTCGTTGTGGGCATCCTGTTTCTCACCGGTAATTTCACGCGGCTGGCCTTCTGGATGCAGGCCAATTTCGAGGTGCTGAACCAGTTCGGGTGAGGCGGCTATCGGTCCTCGGTTGAGCGGTGGATTCCGCCAAGCGCCTCAAGCCGTTGCAATCAAAACAATTTCATGCCGCGCAATGATGTGTGGGTGGATTTGCCCACGATGATGTGGTCGTGCACCGTAATGCCGAGCGGGCGGGCGATATCGGCGATCTGGCGGGTCATCTGCACGTCGGCCGAGGACGGTGCGGGATCGCCCGAGGGGTGGTTGTGGACGAGGATCAGCGCGGTGGCGGAAAGCTCCAGCGTGCGCTTGATGACCTCGCGCGGATAGACCGGCGTGTGATCGACGGTTCCGGTCTGCTGCACCTCGTCGGCGATGAGCTTGTTCTTCTTGTCCAGGAACAGGATGCGGAACTGCTCCACCGTTTCATAGGACATCGAGGATTTGCAGTAATCGATCACCTCGGTCCATGAGCCCAGAACCGGGCGGTTGTGGATGGCGTCCTTGCCGATGCGCTGGGCGGCCGCGAGGATGACCTTGAGATCGGTGATCGCCGTGGGCCCAAGGCCGTCGATCTCCTCGAGCAGATGCGGCGGGGCGCCGATGGCTTCGGAGAAACTGCCGAAGCGGTCGAGCATCGCCTTGGCGATGGGCTTGGTGTCGCGGCGGGGCAGGAGGCGGAAGAGCAGCAACTCCAGCAGTTCGTAGTCCTGCAAGGCTTCCGCGCCGCCCTTGGCGAAGCGCTCGCGCAGGCGGTCGCGATGCCCGTGATAATGCGGCCGGGCTTCCGCAAGTCCGTCCATTTCGGCCGCCCCCCGCTTCCGCGTCATCGATTCTGACGGGCCGCCAATGGGTTGAACAGACCGCGCGGGGAGAGCGTGAAGATCTCGTTGCCGGTTTCGGTGATGCCGATCGAGTGCTCGCACTGGGCCGAAAGCGTGCGGTCGCGCGTCACGGCGGTCCAGCCGTCGTTGAGGATCTTAACCTGCGGCCGGCCGAGATTGATCATCGGCTCGATGGTGAAGATCATGCCCGGCTTGAGTTCCACACCGGTGCCCGGATTGCCGAAGTGCATGATGTTGGGTTCGTCATGGAACAGACGGCCCAGGCCGTGCCCGACGAAATCGCGCACGACCGAAGCGCGCTCGCCTTCGGCGTAGCGCTGGATGGCCGCGCCGATATCGCCGGTGGTGTTGCCGGGCTGGGCGGCTTCTATGCCCAGCCGCAGGCTTTCATAGGTGATCTCGATCAGCCGCTCGGCCTTGCGGGAAATCTCGCCCACCGGATACATGCGGCTCGAATCCCCGTGCCAGCCGTCGACGATCAGGGTGACGTCGATGTTGACGATGTCGCCCTCGCGCAAGGGGCGCTCGGACGGCATGCCGTGGCAGACGACATGGTTGATCGAGGTGCAGGTGGAATAGCGATAGCCGCGATAGTTGAGCGTTGCCGGCATGGCGCCGTTGTCGCGGGCAAATTCGTAAATGAAGCGGTCGAGCTTGGCGGTGGGAACGCCCGGTTCGACCATCGGGGTCAGAAGATCGAGCGCTTCGGCGGTGAGAGCGCCAGCCTTGCGCATGCCGGCAAAGCCGTCTTCCCCGTGCAGGGGAATGACGCCGGGCATGCGCTTTTTCTTGGCTGTCGCTTCGACATAGGTGGTCATGGGATTCTCCAAGAGCTGGAGGAAAGGTAATCGCCTCAATGGCTGATGGGAAGAGGCTCGCCGAGCGTGATCTGCTCGTTGCTGATCACCGTTGCGTAGCAGAGCGCTTCGACGCCGGCGGCGCGGGCGGAGGTTAAGGCGGCGGCATAGGCCTTGTCGATGTCGGCGGCGAGGCTGAACCGCGTGCAATCGCCGCGCTGGACGAGGTAGAGCATAACGGCGCGGTGGCCGGCCTGGACCATGCTGGCGAGGTCTGCGAGATGGCGGGCGCCGCGCAGGGTCACCGAATCGGGAAACTCGGCAAGGCCGGCGGCGCGGACGAGGTGGACGTTCTTGACCTCGAGATAGCAGTCGGGCAGGCCCTCGCCGGTCAACAGGAAGTCGACGCGGCTTTTTTCGGCGTATCGGACTTCGGGACGCACGCAATCATAGGCGGCGAGCTCGGGAATGGCGCGGGAGGCCAGAGCCTCGGCGACGATGCGGTTGGGGTGGGCGGTATTGATGCCCACGATGCCGGTCGGGAGTTCCACCAGTTCAAGGGAATAGGCGAGCTTGCGTTTGGGATCATCGGACTTTGAGAGCCATACGGGCAGGCCGGGCATGTTGAGCCCGGTCATGGCGCCGGGATTGGCGCAGTGAGCGGTGATCGCCTCTCCGGTTTCGAGGATCACGTCGGCCAGGAAACGCTTGTAGCGTTTCACCAGAGTTCCGCGCACCAGAGGACTGGAAAAGTGCATAACTTACCGATTTGCTTGATTTTGCGGGGCGGGAAGGGCATCCATGGCGCTTCATCTAGAGCATCGTGTCCATGAATGAAACCGTAGTGACTGCCGGCCTCGTGGTCGTTGGCGATGAAATTCTTTCCGGTCGCACCCGCGACGTCAACATTGCGACCACTGCCCAGTTCTGCACCGATCTGGGGATCGAACTGCGCGAGGTGCGCGTGGTTGCCGACGAGATCGACGCTATTGTCGAGGCGGTGAACGCGGTGCGCGAGCGCTATACCTATGTGTTCACCACCGGCGGCATCGGGCCCACCCATGACGACATCACCGCCGATGCCATCGCCAAGGCGTTCGGGGTGGACCTGCCGATCAACGAACAGGCACGGGCCATGCTCGAAGCGCGGTGGGCCGAGATGGGCACCGAGCCGACACCGGCCCGATTGCGCATGGCGCGCGTTCCGGTGGGTGGCGAGTTGATCGTCAACGGGGTCACCGCGGCGCCCGGCTTCAGGATCGGCAATGTGCATGTGATGGCTGGCGTACCCAAGATCATGCAGGCCATGCTCGAAGCCATCGCTCCCACGCTCAAGGGCGGCCGCAAGGTCGAGAGCCGCTCGGTGCCGGCCGGAGTGGGCGAGGGGGCGATCGGTGATCCGCTCGCCGAAATCCAGTCGCGTTACCCCGACGTCAAGATCGGCTCCTATCCGCAGATGGGCCATGCGTCGGTCATGACCTTTCTGGTGATGCGCAGCCATGACATGGAGCGCCTTGAAGCTGCGACTGCCGAGGTGCAGGCGCTTGTGGATCGGCTGCACGCCCAAAAGAACATCGTTTTGCCCAAGGAACCCTACGCATGACCCCCCAGAACAAATCCTTCCCCGTTTCCTGGGACCAGTTCCACCGCGATTCGCGTGCGCTGGCCTGGCGGCTCACCAGCGAGGGGCCGTTTCACGCCATCGTCGCGATCACGCGCGGCGGGCTGGTGCCGGCGGCGATCATTGCGCGCGAACTCAACATCCGTGTGATCGAGAGTGTTTCGGTCAAATCCTACGATCATCAGAACCAGGGAAAGATCAACATCCTCAAATCGATCAACTCCGATCTTCTGGCCGCCGACGCGGCGGGCGAGAAGCTGCTGATCATCGACGATCTCGTCGATACCGGCGCGACGGCCCGTGTGGTGCGCGACATGCTGCCCAACGCCCATTTCGCCACGGTCTATGCCAAGCCGCAGGGACGCGAGATGGTGGACACCTTCATCACCGAAGTGAGCCAGGACACCTGGATCTTCTTTCCCTGGGATCTGGACTTTACCTATGCCGCGCCGATTGCCGGTGGCACCGACTAGATTTGGGTGAGGCTGGGCTGCAAGCGGCAGTTTGCTTTCGCCTCAGCCTGACCCAAATCTCCTGAGAGGGACAACCGACATGCTCATCAAGCTCGAAGTGCTCGAGAAGATCAAATCGGGCGAGATCACGCTGCAGTTCCGGCGCTGGCGGCGGCGGACCGTCAAGCCCGGCGGAACGCTCAAGACCAAGGTGGGCGTGCTGCAGATTGGCGACATCACACCCATTACCGCCGACGAGGTGACCGAAGCGGATGCCAAACGCGCCGGATTCAGGGACGTCTCGGACTTCCTCAAATGGCTCGACACCATGAAGCCGGGCGAGCTCGACCGGATCGAGGTCAGCTACAAGGGCGAAAGCGCCTGACGGTCATTCAGGCCCGCAACGGCTGGAATGCCGCGTCGCGGCAAAGCCTTGAGTCGTAACCCTCGAGAACCGCAGGGCGCTCGTTGCCGCGCAGCATGACCACCACGTCATAAACCCCCGATGCAGCCCTTGGGGCGAACAAATCCTCCACCTTGCTCTGGATGGTGCCGGATTCGTCGGGGGTCCCCTTCGCCTTGATGCCGCGGATGCAGACATACCAGCGCTGCGGGGCGAATGGTGTTTCGCCGATCATGGTGCGCGGCTGCGAGACTTGCAAAAGGACCGTCCGTTTCGCGGCCCTGTACCGCGTCGGCCGCTAACTCGAGGTGGTTTTCGGGCAGCGGCTCGGCGTCGAAATTGAACTGCAGCGATCCTGTGCTGTGATTGACGGTCGAGCAAGCCGACAAAAGGGAAGTCGCGGCTATGGCGGCGAGAATGGCTCTCATCGTGTCCCCCGGATCGTGCGTCCGGGGGAACCATAGGAAGCATCTCACGTGAGCACAACCTGCGTTGGCCTGCCAATATTGCATGGCAGCTTCCAGGCGGCGGCAATCTCAGCGCAGCGCGAGTTCCGAGAGAGCCTCCATATCCGACGGCAGGGGTGTATCGCCGGCTTCCAGCCCATTTTCGCTGAGGATGAAAGCCACGAGATTGGCGTAGGTTTCCGCGCTCAAGCGGCCAGGCCGATCAGGGGGCATGGCCGCTGACGTGAAGCCGTAGAGCCCGGAGGCGGGAAGATCGAACCATTTGTCCCGGAAATTGACGCCGATCAGAGGAGGTCCGCCGAATTCGCCGTCGTCCAGATTGGCGCCATGGCAGTCCTGGCAACTCCGGGTGTATTCGCGTTCACCGGCGGCGACCTGTTCTGCGGTGAAGCTGGCGATCTGGGCCGGCTCGTCCTGCGCCTGGGCCGAGAGCGGCAGCCAACTTGCCAAACACAGGCCAATGCCGAAAACGGCGTGTAATTTCATAGTTTTTACTCCCATCGAGCGCTGCTTCCTCAATTTCCCGTGCCGCGCGAATTTCATCCTGCTCGATAAAACAAGACGCGGCAAGTCCCCGCGATGTCCGTCCATTTTGCGGTGCTTTCATGGATTGACCGGCCAGAGAATTCGGGTGCAAGATTGAAATCCCGGTCCTGGAGGGTGCCGGTTTCTGGAGGAGAAATTGCTATGAAAACTGTGCTTTTGGCCTCATCAGCATTGATGATCGGCCTGATCCAGGCTGGGTATGGTCTTGCCCAGGAGGACAGTCCACTGTCGTCCATTTCCGATGTGACGGACGAAATGCTGCTCAATCCCAGCGACGGGGATTGGCTGCATTGGCGCCGGACCTACAATGGATGGGGTTATAGTCCGCTCGACGAGATCAACCGCGACAATGTCGGCGATCTCACGGTCGCCTGGAGCTGGTCGCTGACCCCGGGGGCCACCGAAACCACGCCGATCGTTCATGATGGCGTGCTGTTCATCCACAACAACCTCGACAAGGTCCAGGCGCTGGATGGCGCGACGGGAGACCTGCTCTGGGAATATGTGCGGGACCTGCCCCAGGAAGTGATCGATGCGGGGACGGGCAATACCGCAACCAAGCGCAACATGGCGATCTATCAGGACAAGCTGATCGTCGCGACCACCGACACCCATATCATCGCGCTGGACCTCGCGACCGGGCAGGTGGTCTGGGATGTGGCGGCCGCCGAATGGAGCGACGGGTTCCGCTATTCATCGGGACCGCTGATCGCTGACGGCGTGGTGGTTCAGGGAATGACCGGGTGCGGCAACGCGCAACCGGGCGGGTGCTTCATCACCGGCCACGATCCCGAGACCGGCGACGAGCTCTGGCGTTTCAACTCGATCGCCCAGGAGGGCGAGGAAGGCGACACCTGGAACGGACTGCCGATCGAAAGCCGCCACGGTGCCTCGGTATGGTTGGCGGCGACCTATGATCCGGAATCGAACACGATTTTTTCCGGTGTGGGCCAGCCCTATCCCTGGATTGCCGAGATGAGTGGGCTGCTGCCGCTCAGCGAGGAGGAGGGGATCACCAACGATGCCCTTTATTCAGATTCCACGCTGGCACTCGATCCGCAGACCGGCGAACTCAAATGGTACTTCCAGCACCTGCCGAACGATACATGGGACCTCGATTACATCTACGAGCGCATTCTTGTCGACCTGCCGGTTGATGGGGAAATGCGCCAGCAGGTGGTGACCACCGGCAAGCTCGGCATCATCGAGGCGTTGGACCGCAATGACGGAAGCTGGCTGTGGCACGTGGAAACCGTGCCGCAGAACGTCGTGGAATCGATCGATCCGGAGACGGGCGAAAAGACCATCAACGAAGAGTCGGTCCCCCACATCGGGGAGACCACGTTCAACTGCCCGGCTGATCCCGGCGGACGCGGCTGGCCGGCGACCGCATACAGCCCGCGCACCGAAACGCTCTATCTGCCGCTGGCCGAGTTCTGCTCCAACACCACCCCGCAGCCGCTCGATCCGGGCCAGGCCTATACGGGCGGTGGGCGCGCCACCTTCGCGCGTGTGCCGGTCGAGGGCAGCGACGGCAATATCGGACGGCTCGATGCGATCAATCTCAACGATCAATCGACCGAATGGAGCTATCGCCAGCGTGCGCCGATCACCAGTGCCGTGTTGCCGACAGCGGGCGGACTGGTGTTTGCCGGTGACTGGAACCGGTGGTTCTATGCCTTCGACGACGAAACCGGCGATGTGCTCTGGAAGATCCGCACCAACAATGCGGTCAACGCCTTCCCCATCAGCTATGAGGCCGATGGCAAGCAGTATGTCGCGGTGGCGGTCGGTAACGGGTCGAGCCAGGCTCGCGCTCTGGCAACCCTGACACCTGAATTGCTCAACCCCACGGCCGGTTCGGTGCTCTGGGTCTTCGCGCTACCGGAAGAATAATCGGAAACCGGGGCTGCGGCTGTTGCCGTAGCCCCGGCTCAACGGCAGAGTGTGATGGTGCATCGCCTGTTCTTTGCTGCCCTGCTCCTTGCCTTTGTTCCCTTGGCTGGCATTGGGCAGGACCGGCCGTTCCTCTACAATGAGGAAGAGTTCGGGCAGCCCTCCGATGCCAACGAACTTCGCATTTGCATAGACCCGCGTGATCCGGCCTGGGAAATCGATCGGGCGATCGCCGAAGAGATCGCCTCTGTGTTGCTGCTCGAGCCGGTGATCCACATGATCGAGGACACGCGGGCCAGCGTGCCGCTCGACGACGTCTATTACTATCTGCGCGCCAATTGCCGCGTTTATTTCGGGTTCCGCCTCATCGCCGATCTCTATCCGACATGGGCAATGGCAACGCGCCCCTATTACGAAGCCCGATATGTGTTCGTCACCGACGACGCTGACTATTCGCGCCTGGCCGATCTGCCGGCAGGTGCTCCCATTGCGGCGACCCTGGCATCGAGCGCCGATTTTCGCTTCACCCAGTTCAATAACGCGCTGCCGGCGGCTCAACGCTGGAGACGGGTGCCGTTCGGCACCGACACGCAATCCCTCGATGCGCTCGAACAGGGTGTCGTGGAGGCAGCGCTGATCTGGGGACCGGCCCTTTTGGCCGAGCAGCGCCCTGGGCTTGCGATCATGTCACCCGAGCCGCTGGCTTTCGACCCCATGCCTGTGGGCGGATTGCTGCTTTCCACCGACACGTTCCTGCGCACCAGCATCGATGATGCCATTGCGGCCTTGAGCGCGGCGGGGACGCTGGAGCGATTGGTGCGGGAGTATCCTTATCTCTCGCCCCCTTGAGCCGGGGAATGGTGCGGACGACGGGACTCGAACCCGTAAGCCCATACGGGCGACAGATTTTAAGTCTGTAGTGTATACCAATTCCACCACGTCCGCATGCCGGCCGTTCATCTCATAAGTTTTTCGGCGTGGCAATCGGCAACGGCTGGCGCGACTACTCGCAGCGCGAGAAGATCGTCGCTTCGGTGCCCCGGTCGGGCCAGGTAATGGCAATGTCCTCGCCGGCCTGGGCGATGGAGATGGGTTCCTCGACCGTATCGCCCTCGGCGGTGCAGGAAAGCTGCGCGGTGACCCCGCCTTCCGGCGTCGGCTCGATCTCGCTCATGTCGCAGACATTCTCCCGGCCGTTGAACTCGGTCTCGGTGATTGTGATGGGAAAGCCCTCGGACTGGTCGGTGCACCAGGCCGGATCGGCAGCCCACTCGCCGACATAGAAGGGAGCAGGCTCGGGAGAAGCGGCGGCTGCGTCGGCTTGCGAAGGCGTTTCGGAGCTGTCCGAGCAGGCGGCCAGGCTCGCCGCGAGCGCCAGGGCGAACAGGATGGTCTTGGGCTTGGTCATCTCGGTGCTCCTTTTTGCCCCACCGGTTTATAGAAAATCGACCGCCCCGCGCAAGCGGAACGGCCGATCGGGAGGAGGTCAGTTGTTGGAGCCGCCACGGCCCGTGCAGGTGCGGCGGCTCCCTTCCGGCTTATCGAAGCGCTTTGGGCTCGCGCTTCGGCAAGCCCGAAGCTTTATTGCATCGGGGCAGCTTCGGGGGCGGCCATGCCATCGGTCGCCGGCGCAGCCGGGGCCGCGGGGGCTTCCGTGGCCGGGATCAAGGCAGCGAATTCTGTGTCGGAGAGGGCGCCGCTTGCATCGGTATCGAGCATCGCGAAGCTCTCGGCGGTGAGATCGGGAATCGCGGTCTGCAGCTCTTCCATGCTGATTTCGCCGTTTGCATCGGCATCGAGCGAAGCGAAATCGAGGCCCTGGGCGAAAGCACCGCCGGTGGCCGAAAGTCCGATAAGGGCAGCAAGAGTGATAACGGTCTTGTTCATGGGTTTCTGTGCTCCATGTGATCCTGGCGCCGGCCGAAACCGGGCCTTTTCCGTCCGACCGACGGCGGTCCCGCCGGTCGCCGATCTCGCCTGATCGCGAAACCGTGAGGAGAGCGTGAGCGTGTCGGGTGGCGAGGTTGGGACCCGCAAGGGGCCGCCCGAAGGAAATTGTTTGAGGATTTTTAGGCCGCAACCAGCGAGTGTGGCAGCAATTCGATCACGGAAACGTGAGCAACCGCCCGTCAACGGTTGATGAAGCAGGCATCGCCTCGGGAAATGCGGCGGAGCGATGGCGCAGGGCGCCAAATTCTTCAGGCGGCGAGGCCGGCCGGCTTTCCATCCGCTTCGGCGATGGAGAGGCTGCACATGGGCTGGGCGAGCATATCGCACAGCAGTATCAAGCCGCGTGTCCAGCGTGCGAGGGCGACGGGATCGGAAGGGGGAACATTGCCCGAGCGGGCGTGATGGACGATCGTGGCCGCCTCGGCGACGGGCAGCGCCATGACGTTGCAGTAGAGCGTTAGCGCATCCCCGTGCGGCTTTGCCGCCGCTTCCACCCGCTGATCGCGGAACGCCCATACCAGCATCAGCGCCAACTCGTTTCGCGTCAGGGTCTTCACTGTCGCTTCTCCCCAAAGGACGACTGATGGACAGCTCCAAGCTATGCCTTGGATTCTCCCAACCGGTAAACACAGCCCGCCTCGCGGTCCATTATCGGGCAGCACGGTAAACGGGTGGCTGAGGGAAACGATAAATAGAATGGAAAGGGTGCCCCATTGTAAAAGAGCCGCGGCGAACCGCGGCTCCTTGTCAGTCTTCCTCGACGAACACCTCTTGGCGCTTCCTGCGGATGGAAGGCAGGACCGCGACGAGAATGGCGGCGACGGCCAGGGCGAGCAGCGTTGCTGAGATCGGCCGTTCGATGAAGACCATCGGGTCGCCGCGCGAGATGATCATGGCGCGGCGCAAATGTTCTTCGAGCAGCGGCCCAAGCACGAAGCCCAAGAGCAGCGGAGCGGGCTCGCAGCCGAAGCGGATGAGCAGGTAGCCGACGATCCCGAAAAAGGCGATGGCATAGACATCGAACAGGTTCTGATTGATCGAATAGCACCCGATGCAGGCGAACAGCACGATGGCCGGGAACAGGATGCGGTAGGGGATGGTCAGCATCTTCACCCACAGCCCGATCAGCGGCAGGTTGAGCAGAACCAGCAGGATGTTGCCGATCCACATCGAGGCGATGATGCCCCAGAACAGCGCGGGCTGTTCGTTGATGACGTTGGGGCCGGGTGTGATGCCCTGGAGGATGAAGGCGCCAACCATCAGCGCCATCACCGGATGGGCCGGGATGCCGAGGGTCATAAGGGGAATGAACGAGGTTTGCGCCGCGGCGTTGTTGGCCGATTCCGGGCCGGCAACGCCTTCGATGGCGCCCTTGCCGAATTCCTCGGGGTTTTTGGAAAGCCGCTTTTCGGCCGAATAGGAGGCGAAGGCCGAAAGAATGTGCCCGCCGCCCGGAAGAACCCCCAGCAGCGAACCCAGCACCGTTCCCCGCACCACCGGGGCGGCGATGCGCTTGAAATCGTCCTTGGTGAGCCAGAGGTTCTTGACCGTCTTGACCAGCACCTGGCGGGTCTGCTCGTTCTCCAGATTGCGCAGGATTTCGGCGACGCCGAACACGCCGACCGCGACCGAGACGAAATTGATGCCCTGGAACAGTTCGCGGAACCCGAAGGTGAAGCGCGGCGTGCCGGTATAGATGTCCTGGCCGACCATGCCGAGCAGCAGGCCGACGACGATCATGGCGAGCGCCTTGAGGATCGAGCCATGCGCCAGGGCGATCGAGACCAAAAGGCCCAATACGATCAGCGAGAAATACTCAGCCGGCCCGAAATTCAATGCGGCTCGCGCGAGAGGTGGCGCGAAATAGGCGAGCAGCAGCGTGGCGACGGTGCCGGCGAAGAACGAGCCAAGCGCGGCGGTGGCCAGCGCCGGGCCGGCGCGGCCCTGCCTGGCCATCTGATAGCCGTCGATGGCGGTCACCGCCGATGAGGATTCGCCGGGCAGGTTGATGAGGATCGCTGTCGTCGAGCCGCCATATTGAGCGCCGTAGTAGATGCCGGCGAGCATGATGAGCGCCGAAGCCGGGCCGAGCGTAAAGGTGATCGGCAGCAGCATGGCGATGGTGGCCGTCGGGCCGATGCCGGGCAGCACGCCGACCAGCGTGCCCAGCAGCACACCGATGAAGCAATAAAGGATGTTGACCGGATCGAGAGCGACCGAGAAGCCGAGGGCGAGGGAAGAAATGAGATCCATGGTCGCGCTCCTAGAACTGCAGCCAGGGGCCGAACCAGGGCACGATGAGCCCGAGGCCAATAACGAAGATCAGAGTGCAGAGCACCGTCAGGGCAATTGCGATGATCGCGGCCGAGAGCCAATTGTTGTCGCGGCTCGAAAGCGCCGTCGCAAAGGCCGCCAGGAACACGGTGGGCAAAAAGCCCAGGCCACGCAGGACCGCGGCGAAAAAGACGATCGAGCCCAGAATCAAAATGATGCCGCGCCAGGGGAAGGGTTGCGGCGCGTCCGCATCGGGGCCACGCAGGCCGACGACGGCGATGGCGAGCCCTAGAACCACGAGTACCGAACCGAGCAGCACGGGCATGAAGCCCGGTCCCATGCGCAGCGGCGTGCCGAGATCGTAATTCATCGCCTCAAGGGCGAAATAGGCGCCGATCGCCACGAACATCGCGGCCGCGCCCAAATCCTTGCGTGATGCTTGTAATGCCATTGGTATTCCTCCGGAGCGCCTGGATTGGACAGGCGACTTCCATGATCGGGTGGCCCGCGGGCCGGCCCTTTCGCCCCGTACGGCAGTCCCCGGCCCGAGGGGCCGGGGACCAGCTTGGACGGGATCCGTAGATTGTTACTGCGCGGTGACGCCGGCGGCGGCGATCACTTCGCCCCAGAGCTCGATCTGGCTCGAAAGCGTCTCGGCCAGACCTTCAGGTGTCGCTTGACCTTCGGTCACCGGAGCGGTGCCCAGCTCGGCAAAGCGGGTGATGACGGTCTCGTCGACCAGGGCAACCTGGAGCGCTTCGGTCAGACGCTCGATGATCGCCGCATCGGTTCCGGCGGGAGCATAGAGTCCGTGCCAGATACCGACCTCGAGATTGAGCCCGCCTTCGCTGGTGGTGGGGATATCGGGCAGATTGTCGAGGCGCTCCGGCGAAGTCACGGCGTAGGCCTTGATCTCGCCGGCCTGGATCTGGGTGGTGGTGTTGGTGGTCTGGTCGCACATCATGTCGATCTGGCCGCCGAGCAGGTCGGTCATGGCCGGGCCGGTGCCCTGATAGGGCACTTCGGTCATCCGCACGCCCAGGGCATCCTGAAGCAGCAGGCCGCAAAGCTGGCTGGCCGCGCCGATGCCGGCATTGCCGTAAATGACGTTTTCGCCGTTTTCCTGAATGTAAGTGACGAGCTCTTCGAGCGTCTCGGGCTCGAAATCGGCGCGGGCCACAAGGGTCATGGGCACTTCGGTGATCAGACCGATCGGCTCGAAATCCTCGATGGGATCGAAGGGCAGATCGGCATAGAGCGCCGGGGCGGTCGACATGCCGATGTGATGCAAAAGCAGGGTGTAGCCATCTGGCGCGGCGGTCGCGGCCTGGCCGGCGCCCAGGGTGCCGCCGGCGCCGCCCACGTTCTGGACCAGGATCTGCTGGCCGAGTTCATCGCTCATCGCCTGCGCGACAAGGCGCGCCACCGTATCGGTCGGCCCGCCGGCCGAGAACGGCACGATGAAGGTGATGGGCTGGGTGGGGTAGTCCTGCGCAAAGGCAGAGCCGGCCATAAGGCCGAGCGCGGCGAAGGTCGCAAGCGCGGTGCGTGGAAGCAGTGACGTCATCGAAATTCCTCCCAGGAGTACGGACATCAATTCAGCATTTTTCCCGGCCGCTCCTCGAGGCCGGTGTGCTATTGAAAAGGGGACCGGATAATGGCGTCTGGCAACCGGGCAGGCAGGAGCAAGCCGAGTTTTTTAACGTGGGCGCAACAGCGATGGGTGGAAACGGTAACATTTGGGCGCTGTGGTGGGTGGAAATCCCCACATGGACCGCGTGAATTAGATGTCGCTGTCTTGCCCGCCGAAATATCGGGCGCGGTCGAGGCCGTATTTCTGCATTTTTTCGTAGAGCGATTTCCGCGAAAGCCCAAGTGATTCATATACCGGCTTGAGGCTGCCGCCATGGGCGATCAAAGCGTTCTCGATGATGCCGCGCTCGAACGCGGCGACCCGTTCCGCAAGCCTGGGGCTGGCGTCGGGTCCGGCATCGTCCTGCGGAGTGTCGAGGAAGGGCAGCCCCAAATCGAGGATGAACCGATCGGCGGCATTGCGCAGTTCACGGACGTTACCGGGCCATTGCTGCTCGCCCAGCGCCGACAGCACGCGCGGCGGGACGGAAACGGGATCGCGCCGGTAGCGCGAAGCGGCTTCGGATACCAGTTGCAGAAACAGAAGCGGTATGTCCTCCCGGCGCGCGTCCAGCGGGGGGATTTCGAGAGTGATGACGTTAAGCCTGTAGAGCAAATCGGCGCGGAAGCGTCCCGCAGCCACATCGGCCTCCAGCGGAGTGCGCGAAGTGGCAATGAAACGGACATCGAGCGGCAGCGGATCGTTCGAGCCCAGCCGCGTGATGGTGCGATCCTGAATGACGCGCAGCAGGCGCCCCTGAACGTCCATGGGCATCGAGCCGATGTCGTCGAGCAGGATGGTGCCGCCCTGGGCCAGCTCGAACTTGCCGAAGCGGGCGCGCATGGCGCCGGGGAAGGCGCCGACTTCGTGGCCGAACAGCTCGCTTTCGATGAGGTTGGCGGGGAGGGCCGCGCAGTTGATCGCGACGTAGGGCTTGGAGGCGCGCTGGGAGAGGTCGTGCAGCGCGCGGGCGGTGACCTCCTTGCCAGAGCCCGTGTCGCCGATGATCAGGACGTCGGTGTCGGTGGGGCCGATGGTGCGGATCTTGCGGCGCAGTTCCACCATCACGTTGGAGCGGCCCAGAAGGCGCTGTTCGAGATCGTCGCTCTGGCCGGCGGCGGCGCGGAGCACGCGGTTTTCGAGAACGAGCCGGCGATAGTCGAGCGCCCGTTGGGCCAGTTCGGCGAGTTGGCTGGTGACGAACGGCTTTTCGAGGAAATCATAGGCCCCCTCGCGCATGGCGCGGACGGCGAGCTGGACGTCGCCATGGCCGGTGATGAGGATCACAGGTATGTCGCGGTCGAGCTCGTGCAACCGGTTCATGAGCGTCAGCCCGTCCATCCCCGACATGCGGATGTCGGTGATCACGATGCCACGGAACCCGAAACCGGCCAGGTGAGTGGCGCGTTCGGCCGAAGCGAAATCGAGCACGTCGAAGCCGGCCAGTTCGAGCGCTTGCGCGGTGGAGTGGCGCAACTCGTCTTCATCGTCGACGAGGATGATCTTTTCGGCGCTCATTGGGCGGCTTCCGTCATGAAGTCCCCGGGCATGGCGCGCAACTCAACCGTAAAGAGCGCCCCGCCATCGGGATGGTTCCCGACGCGAAGATCGCCGTCGAAATCCTTGATGATGTTGTAGGAAATCGAAAGCCCGAGCCCCAAACCCTTGCCGACGCCCTTGGTGGAGAAGAATGGATCGAAAATACGCTCGGCAAGGCCCGGAGGAATGCCGGGGCCGTGATCGCGGATGATTATCGCGACCCGTTCGCCCTGGCGCCTGGCGGCGAGCGCGATCCGGCGATCGGTGCCGGTCTCGACGGCATCGATCGCGTTGGTAAGGATGTTGACGAGCACCTGTTGCAGCCGCACCGGCCCGGCCACGACCTCCAGCGGCTCGCCGGGCAGATCGACGGTCAAGTCCACGTCTGCCGCCTTGATGCGCCAATTGAGGATTTCCAGCGTATCGCTCACCACCTGTTCGAGCGGGACCGGGGCGAGCTTTTCGTTGGGCTTGCGTGCGAAGTTCCGCAGATGACGGGAAATGGCGCTCATGCGATCCATAAGGCCGGAGATGCGGTTGACGTTGACCCGTGCATCCTCGATCCGGCCACGTTCGATCAGCACCAAGGCGTTATCGGCATAGTTCTTGGCGGCGGCGAGGGGCTGGTTGAACTCGTGGCTGAGGGCGGCCGACATCTGCCCCAGAGCCGCGAGCTTGCCGGCCTGGACGAGATCGGACTGGGTCTTGCGCAGCATCTGCTCGGTGGCGCGGCGCTCGGCGACCTCCTCTTCGAGCTTGAGGTTGACGCTGGCCAGTTCGGCGGTGCGCTCGGCCACGCGGCGCTCGAGCAATTCCTTGGTTTCGCGTTGGAGGTGCAGGCGCTCGCGCAACCGGGCGCGGCGCTGGATATAGATGGCGGCGGCCAGCGTTCCGAGCGCGATGGCCAGAACCGCGATGATAGTGGTCGTCGCCGCCTGGGCGCGGGCCGAGGCGGTATCGAGCAGCACGCTCACCCTCCAGTCGGCCTCTGGCATGGCCTCGGAAACCACGAGATATTCGCCCGCGGTCTCCGGCTCCTCGATGCGCATCAGGCGGTGCTGGTCGTCGTTGGCCTCGGTGTAGGGCAACTCCCGCAACTCGGTTTCGGCGTAGCGGCGGGTTTCAGCGGTGCGGGCAATGCGCTCGGGGGTTAGCGGCAGCAGGGAATTATAGAGCCAGCCGGGATGGCTGCTCATGAAAATGATGCCTTCGGGGTCGGTGACGACGATCTCGAAATCGCCTCCGCGCCAAGTCTCTTCGATTGAATCCACATCGGCCTTGACCGCCACGACGCCACGCGGTTCGCCATCGATCACCACCGGCGCGCCGAAATAATAGCCGCGCTTGAACGACGTGGTGCCCAGCGCGAAGAACCGGCCCTCGCCGCCGTCGATGGCATCGTAGAAATAGGGGCGATAGCGGAAGTTCTCGCCTACGAAGGGCACGGGGGTGTCGAAATTGGAGGCGGCGATAGTCGTCCCGTCATCGGCCATCAGATAGATGTCTGAGGACTCGAACTGGCTGTTGATCTCCTTGAGGTAGAGATTGACCTCATCGATCAGCTCCGGATTGTCGGGATCGGCGATAAGCGCCTCGATCTCCTCGAAATTGGCGATGACTTCGGGCAGGTTTTCATAGCGCGCCGTCTGTCCGCGCAGCACGGCAAGCGCCAGACGCAGCGTGTTGGTGCCGCGCGCATTGGCCTCGTCGAGATAGAAGCGATGCGCGTATCCGCTGCCCCATATGGCCACGGCCGCCATGGCCAGCACGGCAAAGCCCGCAGCGGCAAGCCAGCGGCGTTTGTACGGCTGTTGCCAGGGAGCGCTGATGGCTTGGGCGAGGGTCATGGGACCATATTAATTGCCGTCCAGACTTTGCGAAACCATTTCTTGATGTAAGGGTTGACCCTCGGCCGCACGCAAGGAGCACACATATGAAGTTCGGACGAAGCACGTTGACGATGGCTGCCGCGCTGGCCCTGGGATCGGTCGCCGCGCCCGTCGCCGCCCAATCGCCCGAACCTCCGATCTGGGTGGTCGAGGACGAGGATTCGACCATCTATATGGTGGGAACCGTGCACATGATGCGCGACGGGGTGGATTGGGAAAGCCCCGAGCTTACCGCCATCCTCGAAGAGGTCGATGAGGTCTGGCTCGAACTCGACAGTTTCGAGCCGCCAGCGAACATCGGGACGCTGATCATGCAGTCGGGGGTGTCGCCGGAGCGGCCGCTTTCATCGCTTCTGAGCGAAGACGAGATGAGCCAGCTCGAAACCATTCTTGCCGGGCATCAGGTGCCGCTCGAGAGTTTCGACGCCTTGCGTCCGTGGTTCGCCTATCTGCAGATTTCGGCGCTGATGTTGATGGAGGCCGGCTTCGATCCGCAGGGCGGCATCGACCTCCACATCAAGGGCCGCGCCGACGAGATGGGCATTCCGGTCAACGGGTTCGAGACGTTCGAGGAGCAGTTCGAGGTGCTCGCGGGCATGCCCGAGGACGTGCAGCTCGATGTGCTGCGCGAGACCATCGTCGAATATGACGAGGCGCGGGAGGATCTGGTGGTCCAGCTCGAAAGCTGGATCGATGGCGATCTGGCCGGGCTCGAAGCGGAGACTGCTGAAATCGCCCAGGAGATGGAAGTCTTTTACGAGGAGCTGTTCGTCAACCGCAACCACGGTTTTGCCGACGGCATCGAGGACATCCTGGGCGGCGAGGGCAACGCGCTGGTGGCGGTGGGGCTGGGCCATTATGTGGGCCCGGATTCGATCCCGACCCTGCTCGAAGACCGCGGCTATTCGGTCGAGCGGCGGTAGCTCAGCGCCTTTTCCGCCTGATCGACGATTTCGTCTATCGACAGCGCGACATCGAGCACGATGCCGTGCTCGTCGGCGGCGAAGGGCTCCAGCGTCGCGAACTGGCTTTCGAGCAGGGCGGCGGGCATGAAATGGCCGGGGCGATTGGCCTGGCGCGCGGCAATCACCGCTTTCTCACCATGGAGCAGCAGGTAGGCAATGGGCTCGCCCGCCCGCGTGGTGAGACAGTCGCGATAGGCGCGCTTGAGCGCCGAGCAGGCGCAGACGACACGGCCATTCGTGTCGGCGGTGTTGCGCATGGCGTCGGCGACGATTTCGAGCCACGGCCAACGATCGGCATCGACCAGCGGCGTGCCGCCGCGCATCTTTTCGACATTGGCGCGAGGGTGGAGATTGTCGGCGTCGATGAAGGGAACGCCGAGCCGATCGGCCAGGGCCTCGCCGATCGTGGATTTGCCCGCGCCCGAAACACCCATGACGACGATGAGGCGAGGCTGGGCAGCGGGCGTGGGGGTCATGGCCATCCGATCCGATTGAGGGACGTCAGAGTTACTGGCATGCGAGGGGGCATGGCAGCAAGGCCACAGACGCGCGGCAACCGTATGAAGAGGAAAGGTTTTCCCTTTATGGCCTTTGGCAATTATGCTGGCATACGACTTACAAGAACACTGTTGAGAGGCGCTGGGCATGGCTGAGGCTGATATCGGGCTGATCGGGTTGGGAGTGATGGGCGAGAATCTGGCCCTCAACATTGCCGACCATGGCTACAAGGTAGCCGTCTACAACCGCACTGCCGCGAAGGTGGACGCATTTCTCGCCAATGCCGGCGAGCTCGAGCCCAACGTCATGGGCAGCGGAGATCTTGGGACTTTCGTTTCCATGCTCAAGCAGCCGCGCTCGGTCATCGTCATGGTGCAGGCCGGCGAGCCGGTCGACCAGGTGATCGCCGAGCTCAAACCGCTCCTCGACGAGGGCGATGTGATCATCGATGCGGGCAACGCCAATTTTCACGATACGGTCCGCCGGTTCTCCGAGCTCGACGGCACGGGTATCGGATTTCTCGGCATCGGCGTCTCGGGCGGCGAAGAGGGCGCGCGGCACGGTCCTTCGATCATGGTGGGCGGTTCCGAAGCCCAATGGGAGAACGCAGAGGCGGTGCTGACGGCGATCTCCGCCAAGTTCAATGGCGAGCCCTGTTGCGCTTATCTCGGCACGGGCGGCGCCGGGCATTTCGTAAAGACCATTCACAACGGCATCGAATATGCCGACATGCAGATGATCGCCGAGATCTACGGCGTCATGCGCGACGGGCTGGGCATGTCGCCGTCCGAATGCGCCAAGGTTTTCGCCGATTGGAACAAAGGGCCGCTCGATAGCTATCTCATCGAGATCACCGGCCATGTGCTCGACGCGGTGGACGCGGATAGCGGGCAGCCACTGGTGGAGGTCATCCTCGATGCCGCCGGACAGAAGGGCACCGGCCGCTGGTCGGCCATCGAAGCGCTTAATCTGGGCGTCTCGGCCACCACCATCGAGGGTGCGGTGGCGGCCCGGTCGATCTCGGCGATAAGGGACGAGCGCGTCCGGGGCGAGGAGATTTACGGCGCCGGGGTCAAAGGCAATGCGACCATCTCGCTCGAGGCTTTGGAAAAAGCCCTGCTCGCCGGCAAGATCGCGGCCTATGCCCAGGGCTTTGCCGTGATGGCCAAGGCGTCGGAGGAAAACGGCTGGAATCTGCCGCTCGATACCATCGCGAAAATCTGGCGCGCCGGCTGCATCATCCGCTCGCGGTTCCTCGACCAGATTTCACAGTCTTTCGCTGGCGGCACGTCATCGAACCTTCTCACCCAGCCCGCCTTTGTCGACATGATGAAGGAAAGCAACGGTGCGCTACGGGCCGTCGTTGCCACCTGCGCCATCAATGAGTTGCCGGCCCCGTGCCTATCCTCGGCGCTGGCCTATTTCGATGCCTACCGGCAGGGAAGGGGCACGACCAATCTCACCCAGGGCCAGCGCGACTTCTTCGGTGCGCACGGTTTCAAGCGGCTCGATCGCGAGGGCGATTTCCATCACGAATGGCCGAGCCTGAACCAGGCGGAAAAGGCCGAGGCTAGTTTTTCGTAGCGGGGGCTTCGGCCTCCGCCTCGTCCCCATTTCCATCCTCGTCCTCGGGAATTTCGGTTTCAGGCGGGTTGACTGCCTGCCCACTCGGCTGGGGATACCGCGGCTTTTCGCGGCGCTCGTCGAACGGGCGGTGCCGCAGGTCGAATTTGATCGCCGCGAAGATGAAAAGCGCCATGGCCGCGGCGACGATCAGCCCGGCGGCAAAGAACGGGGCGCCGGGAAAGGTGATCGGGCGCAGCGGATTGTCGGTGAAGAATGAAAAGAGCTGCGTTGCCGCAAGCGGCGCGATGATCGCGGTCAGCGAGTTGGAAGCATTGACCGCCCCCTGCAGTTCGCCCTGCTGATTGTCGCGCGCATTGTTGGCCAGAAGCCCGGTAAGGGCGGGGGCGGCAATGCCGGAAAACGATCCGATGACAAGGAACGTCCAGAGCCCCAGTTCTGTGTGGATCATCGAAACACCGATAAAGGCCACGGCGGCCAGAGAGAGGCCGATGATGACAGTGGCCGTGACCCCGAGATAGCGGGTGGCGAACCCCACCAGCAGCGCCTGGGAAATGGCGAACAGGATGCCGAATATGGCCAGCGAGCGGCCGACCTGGGCCGGGCCCCAGCCGAATTCCTCAATGGTGAAGAAGTTCCAGACGTTGGGGTAGGTCTGGCCGGCCAGCGAAAACAGGAACAGCGCGCCCAGCAGCACGAAGATGACCGGCGCGTGCCGGAAGGCCCAGAGGGCGCCGAACGGGTTGGCGCGCTTCCAGTTGAAGCGCCGGCGACGGAATTTCGAAAGGCTCTCGGGCAGGACGAAGAACCCGAACACCACATTTGCGGCTGCAAGCGCGGCGGCAAGGTAGAATGGGGCGCGGGGGCCGAATTCACCCAATTCACCGCCGATCACCGGCCCGACAATAAACCCGAGCCCGAAGGCCGCGCCGATCAGGCCGAAGCGTTGCGAGCGCTTCTCCTTGGGGGTGATGTCGGCGACATAGGCGGTGGCGGTTCCCATTGCCGCGCCGCAAATCCCGGAAAGAATGCGGCCCACGAACAGCCACAAAAGCGTGGGCGCCCAGGCCATGATAAGATAATCGAGAGAGAGCCCGACCAGCGAGAGCAGCAGGATTGGCCGCCGGCCCCACCTGTCGGAAAGATTGCCCAGGATCGGCGAGAAAAAGAACTGCATCGAGGCATAGACGAAAACGAGATAGCCGCCGATGACCGCGGCGTTGGTAACGCTTTCATGCGTCAGCTCGCGGATGAGCCCGGGCAGGACGGGGAGGATGATGCCCAACCCCACGATGTCGAGAAACACCGTGATGAGGATGAAGACCAGCGTCAATCTCGACTGGGGGCTGACTCGCATTGAATTTCGCTTGCCGCTTTTGAGAGGGGTTCAGTTGGCACATCGGCTGGGAGAAAGGCAAGGACAATGGCCGAAGTTCCGTTACGAGCCCAAGACGTGATCAGTCTGACCCGCCGGGATCGTAGCCATAAAGCCAATCGAGGCGCTTGAAGTGCCCGCGCGGCCCTTCCATGCGGATCACGGCGTTGCGGGCGAGCTTTGAGGGAAAGCGCATGTGGAACACCTTGCCGTTCTGGCGGGACACCTCCTGCACACGCCGAACGCGCTGGTGCCGGAGCGCGAAAAACCGCTTAAAGGCGTGCTCGGCGTTGGGGGACGCGGCGAGCAACGGAGCAAGAATGGCTGCGTCCTCGATCGCCATGGCCGCGCCCTGCGCCTGAAAGGGCAGCATGGCGTGGGCAGCGTCGCCGATCAGCCCGACGGCCCCCTTGTGCCAATTCTCGAGTTCCACCGTCGAGAGGACCCAGGGCGTCCAGCCATCTCCGACGGCGCCAAGGATGGCTTCAAGGCGGCGATTGCCTTTGGCCCGAACGCGTGGCGCACGCTGATCGAGGACCGCCAGGTCGCTTTGTGCTTCCTGTGTAAAGAGCGCCAGATTGACGGCGCCGCGATGGGGCAGGGGATAGACAACCATGTGGAAGTCAGATCCCAGCAACAAGCTGGTGCGGTCGAGACGCACCGAACCTTGCAGCCGATCCGGCGGAACAAGCGCGCGCCAGGCGACCTTGCCCATATACCGTGCCTCGGGGCCATCCAGCACGTCTGTCCGGGTTTGCGACCGCACGCCATCGGCGCCGACAAAGGCAAAGGGCTGGGTGCGCCGCATCTTGCCGTCGGGCTCGGCGGCGGTGACGGTCACTGCGCCGCCCTGAGATTGTACCGCGATATCGGAGACCCCGAAAACCACGTCGATATTGGCAAAGCGCCGCGCGGCGGCATGGAGGATTTCGACGAGATCGGCCCGGTGCATCACAGCATAGGGCGCGCCGAACCGGTCGGCGATTTCCGATCCCAGCGTAAGGGTCTGGAGCGGTACGGCGCGCCCGTCCGGGAAGATGTCTATTCCTTCGGGAACAAAGCTCTTTTCGGCAATCGCTTCGCCCAGCCCGAGATTGTCGAGCACCTTGCGGGCATTGGGGCTGATCTGCAGCCCCGCGCCGAATTCGCTGATCGCGCTATTGCGTTCGAGAACGACGACCTGCAAGCCGAATTTGGCTAGACCGAGCGCCAGTGTGAGGCCGGCTATCCCCGCGCCGGAGATGTATATGGTGCGAGGAGTGCCCACGGGCTGGAAGGCCCTCAGGCGTGTTCGATGTCGTAGACCGCGCTCGCCGGATTGGCCGCGCCGAACGGCAGGCCCGGATTGAACACGTACAGCGTCGAGCAATAGGGGCAGACCGCTTCGGAATCGGCGCCCATATCGATGAATACGTGCGGATGATCGAAGGGCGGCTTGGCGCCGACGCACTGGAATTCCTTGGCGCCGATCTCGATACGGGGCAGACCTTCGGTATTGTGAAAGTGCGGTGTTGCGTGCTGTGCCATGGAGCGACATCCGGCTGGTTCGGAATCTGGCCGGACCATAACCACTTGGCCCTGTCATGACCAGAGGAGATATCGGTCCGGTTGGCTGCTCTCGTGCGGCTTGTTAAGACAGGGAAATTCCAGAGTCGAAAGAGTCTCTTATGCCCAGTTTTCAATCCGAAGGTTTCGAAATCGCCTACGAGATTTACGGCGAGGGGCCGCCTATCATCGCCGTCCACGGTTTCGCCTCCTCGGGTACGGTCAACTGGGTCGCCACCGGCTGGGTCGATACGCTGACCGAGGCCGGCTATCAGGTCATCACCATCGACAACCGGGGGCATGGCGCTTCGCAAAAGCTCTATGAACCCGATGTTTATGGCGCTCGGGACATGGCCCGCGACGTCGTCAATCTCATCGACCATCTTGGCTTGGAAAAGGTCGCGCTGATCGGCTATTCCATGGGCGCGCGGATCAGCGCCTATGTGTGCATCCAGAACCCTGAAAAAGTCGCCTGCGCCATTTTCGGCGGGCTGGGGGCCAATATGCCCACGCCCATGCTTGATGCTCCCGAGATCATCGAAGGGCTCAATGCCGGCTCACTTTCCGAGGTCACGCACCCGTCGGCCCGGCAGTTCCGCATTTTTGCCGAGCACACGAAAAGCGACCTCAAGGCGCTGGCGGCGTGCATGGCCGGATCGCGGACCCTGGTCGCGGTGGAGGACTTGCAAAAGATCGACGTGCCGGTTCTCGTCGCCGTCGGCAGCGAAGACACGGTAGGCGGCCCCGCCCAGCCTCTGGCCGATCTGCTGCCGCGCGGCGAAGCGCTGACCATCGAGCGCCGTGACCATATGCGCGCCACGGGCGATCCCCAGTTCAAGCGCGGGGCGCTGGAATTCCTGGGGAGGGTTTATGCTTCAGGATCGGTGTAAGGCGATGATTGACATCTGTCAGGTCTTTCCTTACATAAGCGCATGATCAGGTCGTTTCGCAGCAAGCCGCTGCAGCGCTTCTTCGAAACAGGAAGTCCGCGCGGCCTGAGCGTTCAGGACAGCAAACGCGTGGCGCGCATATTGCTGGCCTTGGACGCCGCGCCTAACCCTGAGGCCATGGATTTGCCCGGTTACCGCTTTCATGCCCTGATTGGCAAAGACAAGGGCCGCTATTCGGTTCGTGTCACGGGAAATTGGCGTATCACCTTCGGCTGGGACGATGAAGGCGCGATCGAAGTCGATCTGGAGGACTATCACTGATGGCCAGGAATGCGATAAAGCGCGGTTTGCCCGCGATGCATCCAGGTGAGCTTTTGCGCGAGGATATCCTTCCCGCTTTGGCACGGCCGAAGACGGAAATCGCTGGCCTCCTCGGTATCTCCCGGCAGACGCTCTATGACATTCTCGATGAGAAGCAGCCAGTAACCGTTCCCATGGCCTTGCGTCTCGGTAAGCTCATTGGCAACGGGCCGGTGTTTTGGCTCAATCTCCAGCGCAGTTACGATCTGGAGAAAGCGGAACGCGAAGTCGACGTTTCGGCAATTCCGACCCTGGATGTGGCTTGATACCCTCGTTGAGGCAAATGTGAACCAATTTGCCACTGAACCCTTTGTTTGAGACAATGGGTTCGCCTATACCTGTCCGTCCGAAAGTCCCGTTCGCGGAGTACATGATGTCGTCCAGCGCCAAAAAGCCCGGCACACTCAAGACCGTCGATCCCATCTGGGATGCGATGACCGCCGAGGCCGAGCGTATCTGCGCGGACGAGCCGTTCATGACGCAGATGGCGATTTCGGGCGTGCTCAATCATTCCGGGCTCGAACCGGCCTTAGCCTATCGGCTGGCGGCTCGGCTCGGCCATACGGACGTGCCGGCCGATCTCATTCGGCAGGCCTTCGAGGAAATGCTGGACCGCCATCCCGAGATCGGGGCGGCGGCGCGTGCCGATCTGGCCGCCACGCTCGAACGCGATCCGGCCTGCCATCGGGTCATCGAGCCGTTCCTGTTCTTCAAGGGATTTCAGGCGATTCAGACGCATCGGTTCGCCCATGCGCTTTGGCATGCGGGGCGGCGCGATTTCGCGCTTTACCTGCAGAGCCGGTCGAGTCAGGTGTTCCAGGTGGACATCAACCCTGCCGCCCGGATCGGCAAGGGCATCATGCTCGATCATGCCACCGGCTTCGTGGTGGGGGAAACGGCGGTGATCGGCGATCACGTCTCGATCCTGCATTCGGTGACGCTCGGGGGCACCGGCAAGTCCGACCAGGATCGCCACCCCAAGATCGGTAATGGCGTTCTGATCGGGGCGGGGGCCAAGATCCTGGGCAATATCCGGGTGGGCGATTGCTCGCGCATCGCTGCCGGTTCGGTGGTGCTCAAGGAAGTGCCTGAGCGCACCACTGTCGCCGGCGTTCCCGCCAAAGTGGTGGGCGAAGCCGGCTGCAACCAGCCCGCGACGGTCATGGACCAGATCGTCATGGTTCCGCGCGATTAGAGCATTTCCGCTTTTCTTCGAATCGCTCCAATTGCTCTAAGTCCTTGTTTGGTCGCGTGTCCGAACCGCAAAACCGTTTCCACTTTTGCTGGACACGCTCTAATTTCGGGCAGAGCGGGGAAATCTTTTCCCTGTCCTTGCGTTATGGTCTGTGATGGCTAAAGTCGCGCCAATTCAAACCATGAGATCGCGTTTTGGCGGCGGGACAGAACGGTTTCGCCGGTCGATAGCGCGCAACGGAGAATTTTGTGAAGCACGAAGAAATCATCAAGCTGCAGAAATACCTGCAAAAGAAGTTCGGCAATCCGGCCATCGACATACGGCCGCGGCCCAAGCAGGACGACTCGGTCGAGATCTATCTGGGCGATGAATTCTTCGGACTGATCTATGTGGACGAGGACGAGGGCGAAAAGTCCTACATGGTCCAGATCTCCATTCTGGACATCGACCTCGACGAAGTCTGAGGGTTCACAGTCGAACAATTAGGGGCTCCCGGCGGGGCCCCTTTTTATTTGCGCAGGGACATCAGGGCCTCTTCGATCCGCGCATCGAAAAGCCGCCAGTTGCCGAGCGCTGACGGATCGAAGGAGACAACCGCCGTGTTGCGATCCGAGAGTGCCAGGACGCGCAGGCAGGTACGGGCATCGATGTTCTCTGCAACCGGCGTCATGCATTTGGCGACGAACGGGTTGGCGGTCAGCGGATCGTACCACACCGTCTCGCCCTGCGTTCCTGCGTCGTTTTCAAGCGGCTTGCCCACCAGCCCGGCTATCCCTGAACGCTGGGCACCTGCGAATTGATGCACATAGACGCTGTCGAGAAGGGCAGCGCTGGTCCGCATTCGGCCGCGCGGCATAATGGTGATGGCCACTTCGCTCAGCCCATCCTGGGCAAGCGGAAGGGCGAGAACGAGATCGAGCCGCTCGGCAAATCCGTCCCGGCGCTGCATCGGATCGGCCATGAGCGCGGCGGGCACCACATAGGGCTGGGCGCCAACCGTAATGATATGGCTGGCCGTCAACTCAGGCTCCACTGTTCCAGTGGCGACGGCGTCGAAATAGGCGCGCGCGCCATAGGCAAGGCCCAGACCGGCCAGGGAAACGATCAGCGCGACGCCGGCGATGGCGTAGAGTACCGACCCCAGGGGGCGGGCAGGCGGCGGCAGGGCAGGTTGGCTGTTCACATTAACCATCACAGCGCTCGGGCGATGACAGCCAGTTTGGTGCTGGCTATGCTTAACAAACCGTAAATACCGCGCTTTGCCGGAGGAAGAGACGTGAGCGAACTGGTGCTGGCTGTGTTTCTCGTGGCCATCGGCATGAGCGTTGCCGGAACCGGCACGCATCTCTACCAGCAGGTCGCCCGCAAGGTCGCCGAGTTCCGCGTCGACAGCCGCAATGCGATGGCGAGCGTCGTCAGCCTTTTCGTGGTGTTCATCTGCGGTCCTTACATGATGCTGCGCCTTGGGTGGCGGGCCGATGCGAACGGGCGCGCCTCGGCCATCAACGTGCTTCTGGCCGCGTTCATCGCCTTTAGCTGGAGCTTCGTCACCGGCCTCATGGTGATGGGCACCTATGTCTCGATGCTGAGGGCGGCCGCCTGAGGCCATGTGCCACTCGCATGGCTGATATAGGCTTGCGTCGATTCCGGTTTGCGTTCAAACAGGACGCACGAACCTCGGACCCGGTGAAAATCCGGGTGGCTCTTCCGGCCGCCGATCCGCCGGACAACTAAATCACCTCCAGCCTTTCTGGAGCAGGGCGAGCCCTGCTGGTTTGGTTTTCATTTATTCGGAAAATTTCATGTCCTCACTCAGCGCATACCGCGCCCAGTGGTTCTCCAACGTGCGCGGCGATCTTCTCTCCGGGCTCGTCGTCGCCCTGGCGCTTATCCCCGAAGCCATCGCCTTTTCGATTATTGCCGGGGTCGACCCCAAGATCGGGCTCTATGCCTCGTTTTCGATTGCGGTGATCACCGCCATAGCCGGTGGCCGGCCCGGCATGATCTCGGCTGCAACGGCTGCAACGGCGGTGCTCATGGTGACGCTGGTCCGGGACCACGGATTGCAATATTTGCTTGCCGCAACCGTCCTGGCCGGCCTGATCCAGATCGGCATGGGCATGCTCAAGCTGGGCAATCTCATGCGGTTCGTTTCGCGGTCGGTGATGACCGGCTTCGTCAACGCGCTCGCCATCCTCATTTTTATCGCGCAACTGCCTGAGTTGATCGGCGTTCCGATGCTGACCTACATTCTGGTCGCCGGCGGGCTGGCCATCATCTATCTCTTCCCCATGCTGACCAGGGCCATTCCTTCGCCATTGGTCTGCATCCTGGTGCTGACCACGCTGTCGCTCGTCCTGGGCTTCGATGTGCGCACCGTGGGCGACATGGGCGAATTGCCCTCGACCCTGCCGGTCTTTCTTATTCCCGACATTCCGCTCAACCTCGAAACGCTGATGATCATCCTGCCCTATTCGGCGGCGGTGGCGGTCGTGGGCCTTCTGGAATCGCTGATGACGGCACAGATCGTGGACGATCTGACCGATACGCCTTCCGACAAGAACCAGGAATGCATCGGACAGGGGCTCGCCAACACGGTCACGGGCTTCATGGGGGGAATGGCTGGCTGCGCCATGATCGGGCAGTCGATGATCAACGTGAAGTCGGGCGGCCGCGGGCGCCTTTCCTGTTTTGCGGCCGGCGTGCTCTTATTGTTCATGATCGTCGTCCTGGGCGATCTCGTGTCGCAAATTCCCATGGCGGCGCTGGTGGCGATCATGATCATGGTTTCGATCGGCACATTCTCCTGGTCCTCGATAAAGAATCTGCGGACCCACCCACGCTCGTCCTCGATCGTGATGATCGCGACGGTGGCCGTAGTGGTTTACACGCACAATCTCGCCATCGGCGTGCTGGTCGGTGTGCTGCTCTCGGGCATTTTCTTTGCCTGGAAGATCGCACAATTGTTTGCGGTTTCCTCGGTTCTCTCCGAAAATGGGCGGCATCGGACTTATATCGTGGAGGGCCAGTTGTTCTTCGCTTCCTCGGACGACTTCATGGCGGCGTTCAATTTCAAGGAAGTGCTCGACAAGGTGACCATCGACGTCAGCCGTGCTCATATCTGGGATATATCCAGCGTGGCTGCGCTCGACATGGCCGTGCTCAAATTCCGGCGCGAAGGCGCCGAGGTCGAGATCGTGGGGCTCAACGAGGCCAGCGAAACGATCGTCGACAGGCTTGCGGTGCATGACAAGCCCGGCGCGCTCGACAAGCTGATGGCACATTAGGAGGAGGGATCATGTCTGATAAACTTTTGGCTCTGGTCGATGGCTCCATTTATTCCAGGAGCGTTTGCGATCACGCCGCATGGCTTGCGGATCGGGCAGGGTGGGGTGTCGAAATCCTTCACGTCATCGGCCGCCGCGACATTGGACATCTCGATCTGAGCGGTTCGATCGCGCTCGGTGCCCGATCGGCGCTTCTGGCCGAGTTGAGCGAACTCGACGAAACCCGGGCCCGCCTTTCGCGGGAAAAGGGCCGCGCCATCCTCGAAGATGCCGAGGCGATCGTGAGGCAGCATGGGGTCAGCTCCGTCAGCTCGCGTCTCATGTCGGGCGATCTCGTCGAGACGCTCGTGGAGGCCGAAGCGGGTGCGGCTATCGTGGTCGTGGGCAAGCGGGGCGAGGCGGCCGATTTTGCGAAGATGCATCTGGGCTCCAATGTGGAGCGGGTCGTGCGCTCCTCCAGCCGCCCCGTGCTGGTTGCCTCGCGTGCCTTCCAGCCCATCCAGTTGGTGCTCGTGGCGTTTGACGCCGGCCCTAGCGTCATGAAAGCCATCGACCATATCTGCGGCAACAGAGCCTTCGCCGGCCTTGATATTCGTCTGCTCACCGCGGGCAACGAAAACGCGGAGGTGCGGGCCAAGCTCGAAAGCGTTTCGGCAAGGCTGCGGGGGGCCGGTCATTCAGTGGTCGCGGAGGTCAAGCCCGGCCAGCCCGAACAGGTGATTGCGGACGAGGTCGAAAAAAGCGGCGCCGACCTGCTGGTCATGGGGGCTTATGGCCATTCGCGCATCCGCAATCTCTTCATCGGTTCGACCACGTCCGAGATGATCCGGTCGTGCAAGATTCCGGTTCTTCTGTTCCGCTAGCAGGAAAAAAGGGCCAGCACTCGAAAACGAGGCTGGCCCAAAGTTTCACTCCTGTCGGGGAGTGGATCTGTTGCCCGAATAAGGGCTGAATTCCTCAGTAGCCGGCGGTCGCGGTCACGGTCACGTTCTGGCCGTGGAGAATGTCGACCCACTGGCCCGCATGGGCCTGGGACTGGCGCTTGAGGAAGGTATAGGGCGTATCGTTCCAGAGCTTAATCAGCCCTTCCTGGTTGTCGAGAACCAGATCGCCACGGTCGGTGCGCACCATGAGCACGGCATGACCTTCGCCATTGGGCTGGCGCACCACGGAAATCAAAAGGTTGGCCGGTTCCCAGCCACGCTCGATCAGCGCCTGGCGCTTGGCCAGCACGAAATCCTCGCAATCGCCATAGCCCGAGGTGGGGTACGTCCAGAACTCGCCGACGCCGTAGAGGTCCTGATCGGAAACGGCGGTGACGGTGGTGTTGAAATGGTTGTTGACGTCCTGAAGCTCGCGCCACAGATCGTCATTGAGGGCCACCGGCGTTGCCGAGGCCATAGGCTGGCAGTCATAGGGCCGCTTCTGGCAGTATTCGAGGTGGCCCACAGGGATGGAGGTCTGCACGGCGGCCACTTCGGCATAGGCGGTCTGGATGCGGGCCTCCTGGGCGGCCGCTCCGGTTGCTGCGATGAGGGCGACAAGGCCCGAAATTAGGATCGATGTTTTTTTCATTATCGTGATCTCCCCGACGAAGATCACGATAGGGGGCGGCAATTGCCCCGATCGAAAAATTGCCACGCAGTTTTTATGCGTGTTTTATCGGCTTGATTTACAAGCCGTTAGGCATAAATCCTGCGGGATCGATTCAGCGCCGCGCGTAAAATGCGTTGCCGCCCGCCACCAGCACATAATGCATGTTGCGGTAGGGGAAGCTCAGTCCGGCGGTGTGGAAATACATGGCGTCATAAACGCCGGGATGGCGCTCGCCGCGCAGCACGCGCGAAGCCATCTGCGATGCCAGCGCCACGGAACGCTGCTCGGTCATTTTCCGCTGTAGCACGCCATCGGCGAATTGGTTCTTCTGTCCAACCACCGAGCACACATCATTGGGGAATTGGTGCGAGGCGACGCGGTTCATCACCACGGTGCCAACGGCCAGCATCCCGTCCGGGCTCGAGCGATTGGATTCGAAATACATGACGCGCGTCATGCACTCATGGGAACTCTTTGCGCCCAGCCCGAACAGCGAAACGCAGCCGGAGAGCGAGGTGAGGGCGGTAAGGCTGACCAGTACGGCGGAGGCCTTTTTGGAGATACGCATGACTAAAACCATCCAGAATACGCGGGTGGTTGCGCCGTCCGAACCCGCCCCCGCGACCGGACATGCGCGACTGGCAGCTACAATACGAGCGTCAGGGTTAAGGATCGGTTCACTACGAATCGCTCGTTGCACCGCCGGCCCGTTGCTCTAAAGTCTTGAGTACGGAGGAGGCGATGATTGCATCCGCATACGTTCGGGTCGGGATCGTGTGGGTGGCCATGGTCGCCATCTGGTTACTGCTGTCGGCACTGCGCGACATCATCTGGGGCACCGGCCCGGCTGGCTATTCGCTTGGCGGACACGTAACAAGCGCAATTCTTGCCACCCTATTGGCCGTTCCGATGGTCGTTATGGCTCGTCTTGTGGTCGACGGAAAATCGGTGGCCAGCCTGGGGCTGGATCTGTCCCCCACCGCATTTCGCAACTTCATCGTCGGCGCGCTGGCGTTCCTGCTGCCATCGGCGCTCGGTTTTCTCATTGTGTTGTCCACCGGATGGGCGAGCATAACGCCGACCGCACCGATCGGCGAGATCGCGCTGTTCGTGCCTCTGCTCATCACCCTCGTCTTCCTCTACGAGGCCTTGCCCGAGGAACTGGCGTTTCGCGGTTATATCCAGGTCAATCTCCAAGCCCGGCTCGGCTATTGGGGCGCCATTTTCGCGCAGGCCGCGCTGTTTGCCCTTTGGGGCGCCGCGCTCTGGACTGTCGGGACAGGCGCTCCCGCGCTCGACCGGTTGGTCCTGTTCTTCTTTATCGCCCTTGTGCTGGGAATGGTGCGTGGCGCTACGGGATCGGTCTGGACCGCGATCGGCCTGCATGTGGCGTTCCAAACGGTCGCTCAGCTTCTCCTCAACGCGGAGCGTGGGCATTTCGCTGTCGAGGGCGCCGACATGCTTCAACTGATCGCCCTCGGCGTGGTCCCGTTCTCGCTGGCCTTGATGGTGGTTGACGCTTTGAACCGTCCCGCCCGGAGCCAGGCGGAGGTCAGGTAATCCGCAGGTTCTGCTGCACCACGGTCAGCATCTCCTGCACCGAGGCGAATTCCACGGCGATGCCATCGGAGAAATGACGGACCACGCGGGCCCGCATGCGACCCAGCGTGATGGGCGTGCCCAGCGCCGGACGCACATCGATCTCGACGGCGGCCCCCGAAAGCGAGATGTCGGTGATCTTGCAATTGTAGCGCCGGCCATCCTCGAGCAGGATGGAAGAGTGGCGAATGTCGGGCACCACACGTTCGTGCCGCCGATCTTCGGGCAGGTTCAGGAGGTCCTTGTTGGCCAGCCAGGTGAGCTGTGCGGCAATCTTCTCGCGCTTGCGGGGCGAGGCGACCACGTCCATGCGGAAGCCGCCATCGGCAAGCTCGAGGATCGTGCCCTCAACGCGGCCCAGATGATCGAGATAGATGATGATCTTCTCACCTACCCGGCCGGAAACCGGCGCGACGACCAGCGCGTCGCCGGGCGACATCTCGATGATCTGGCAGGGAAATTCGCGGCGGTCGACCAGCATGTAGCGGCCCAGGATCGAGACGCGCACGCGCTGGAAACGTCCATCGTCTTCGCCGGTCGGCGAGACGACGGGATTGGGCCCGTGCGCCGTATTGTCGATGAGCATTGCCGCGTCCGCCCTGATCGCTGCTGGTTTTCGTTCCAACAATATCCGTCACAGCGTTAACGGACGGTAAGGTCTCTGGCGCGTCAGGCTTTGCCGCCGTCGATCACGGCCAGATGGGCATAGCGGCGCGCCGAAAAGCCCGAGACGGTGGAGGGTAGGGGAGTATGGGTGTCGTTCACCACCGCGGCAATATCGTCGGCCATAGCCTTGCGATAGCCCTCGGGGGTCATCGTGTCCCTGTCATCTGGCCAGATGAGCCGCAGTCCGGTGATGCGCTGATCGATTATGGGGTGGATGCCCAGCCAATAGGGCGCATCGAGCGCCGTGAGCCCGCCGAGCATGCGGGTGGTGGTGACACCATTGTGCCGCAGCGGGAACAGCGCCATCTCGAAGCCGAGCTTTTCGCCGCGTTCGGTCTGGCCCTCGAACGTCACCAGCGCAACCGCGTGATCTTCGGTCACGGCCCGCATCAGGGTTTCCAGCGCATCATGGTCGCCCAGGGCCCAGAGGGACGAAAAGGGGCGGGTCTTGAGCTCGCGGCAATAGGTGGCGCAGATATGGCTGCCGGCAAGCCGGAAGGAGAACTCGATGCCGTCGATCGATTCGAGGATGAAGGTGTGGGCCAACGCGTCGCGAATCCGTGTAGGGTCGATGTCCCGGCGTTCGGGAGTCGAACGGGCGCCACGGATCTCGTTCCAATAGGAGTAGAGCGTTTTCGTTGAGCGCTGTTGCATTTTAGTCCTGGCTGGTCCCTGGATCGATGGCACGGGAGCCCTTAGATGAGCTCTCGCCGATGTAACGCAACACTGCCAAATTCGCTGCGCAAAAGCGCTCTTAAACAATCATTAAGGTTAATTTCCACGCCACCCATGTGGATAAGCGGTGGAACCTTAGGCAAGCGACCGCAATATAAGGGAATTTAGATGTCCGACAGTCCCGATCCGTCGAGCGAACCGCGCCGGGAGCCCATCTTCAACGTGCCCGGCATCGTCGCGGTCCTGGTGGGGCTGATGTGGGCCATTCACGTCGCTGCCGATCTCGTGCTGGACGAGTACGGACTGGGCAATCTGCGCATCTGGTTCGCCTTCATTCCCGACCGGTTCTTCAACGCCGCGCAATGGCCTGGCGGGGCGCTGCCTCTGCTCTGGACGGGATTCACCCACGCCTTCCTGCATGTCGACTACATGCACCTGGCCATTAACACCGCCTGGCTCGCCATTTTCGGCACGCCCGTCGGGCGGCGCTACGGGGCGGCCGGCGTGCTGATCGTCTTTTTGCTCGGCGCCTTGGCGGGGGCTCTTGTGCAGACGCTGGCGCTGACCTTTTCGGTCAATCAGTTCGCGGTCCTCTTGGGAGCCTCGGGAGGCGTCTCTGCGCTGACCGGCGCGGCCATGCGATTCATCTTCGAGCCTGTGATCTGGGGCAGAAACGCCGAGACCGATGAGCCGATGCCGCTGGGCCGGCGCACCGCCACACTTTCAGGCGTGTTCCGCAATCCGCGCAGCCGCGTCTTCATCATCTTCTGGATGGGGCTCAACCTCTTGATCGGCTTCGCCCCGATGATCCTTGGCGCCAGCATCGCCATCGCCTGGGAAGCCCATATCGGTGGATTCCTCACCGGGCTGCTGTTGCCCTCGGCATTGGACGCCGTGGCGCGGCGGCGTCAGGGGCGGTAGGGAACATTCGTGCCTGCCGCAAAGGCTTCTGCTGGAATCGGGGATCAGCGGCGGTAAACGTCCGCTGGATCGAACAGGCGCGGCTCACCGGTGTCCACCAACCGAACCTCGCCATCAGAGCCCTCGACCTTGCGGTAGAAACAGCTCTTTCGCCCCGTGTGGCAGGCCGCTCCGTGCCCCGTCTGCCGCACGACAAGGATAATGGCGTCCTGGTCGCAGTCGGTGCGCATTTCCACCAGCTCCTGGAGTTCGCCCGAGCTTTCGCCCTTCTTCCAGAGCTTTGCGCGCGAGCGCGACCAATAGGTGGCGTAGCCTGAGCCGAGCGTTTCGGCGATCGCCTCGGCGTTCATATGGGCCACCATCAGAATCTCATTGGTCCCCGCCTCGACAGTGATGGCGGTAACCAGCCCGTTGGCATCGAATTTCGGCGCGAAGACCGAGCCGGATTCGAGCTCGGCCTTCGAGAGCGTTGCGGGATCGGTAAACTGCATGGGGAACTCAGCGCCCGGCCCGGATCAGGGCAAAGAACCGGTCCTGCTCCTGGCGGTCTTCCGCGAAGACGCCGGTGAAGCGGTGGGTGACGGTCGAAGAGCCATGCTTTTGCACGCCGCGCATGGACATGCACATATGCTCGGCCTCCAGCATCACTGCCGCGCCGCGCGGGTTGATCGCTTCGTTGATCGCCTCGATGATCTGGGCGGTGAGGTTTTCCTGCGTCTGTAGCCGTTTGGCGAAGACGTCGGTTACCCGAGCCAGCTTGGAAAGGCCTACGACGCCGTCATGGGGCAGATAGGCGATGTGCGCCTTGCCCACGAACGGCACCATGTGGTGCTCGCAATGGGAGGAAAAGGGAATGTCGCGCACCAGCACAATGTCGTCATAGCCCCCTACCTCGGTGAAGGTCGTTTCCAGAATCGCTGCCGCATCCTGCTCGTAGCCGGCGAAAAACTCGCGATAGGCGTCGGCAACGCGGCGCGGCGTGTCGAGCAGGCCCTCGCGGTCGGGATTGTCGCCAGCCCAGGCGATAAGCGTGCGCACTGCAGCTTCGGCTTCTTCCCGGCTGGGGCGCTCGATCACCCGATCGAGCGCGGTCGGGGCGAGGGGTTTGGGCTTGACGTTCATTTCCATCGGGAAGTCCCCTGCTGTCGGTGCCTTTCGTCCGCAGGCGCCGAAGGGTTGCATCTGGGCCCAATGGGTTTGCAGGCCCGCGCACGGCTCCTTATATAGTTTTGGCGTGCCTTTCGACAAGAAAACAGATTGGCAAGTTTGAGTGAACGATGGTCGATTATGACCTCGAACCGGGCCCGAGATGGAATTTTCCGACCTCTACAGCAACCGCATCCTCGAAATTGCCGGCGCCGCCCGCCAGATGCCGCGACTCGATGCGCCCGACGGGTCGGCGCGCAAGGTCTCCCGCGTCTGCGGCTCGGCCATAGAGGTCGATCTCAAGCTGGCCCATGGGGCCGTCGCAGCCTATGGCGCCTCGGTCAATGCCTGCGCGCTGGGCCAGACCAGCGCGGCGATCGTGGCCGAGCACATCGTCGGCGCAACCCCCGCCGAGTTGCGCGCCCTGCGCGAGCAGATGATCGCCATGCTCAAATCCGACGGTCCGGCGCCAACCGGGCGCTGGGACGATCTCAAATATCTCGCGCCGGTTCGCGGATTCCCCGCCCGTCATGCCTCGACGCTCCTGGTGTTCGACGCGGTGGCCGAGGCGCTCGACAGGGCAGGGGCGTGATGGATCGGATCTGGGCGGTCATCGACTGGCCCTTCAAATGGTCTGCCTATCTCCTGATTCAGGCCTACCGTTACACACTCTCGTCCGTCATGGGCCGCCAATGCCGGCATGCGCCGTCCTGCTCGGAATTCACCCGCGATGCCATTCTCAAGCACGGCTTCTGGCCAGGCGGCTGGATGGGCGCAGGCCGCATCTGGCGCTGCCGGCCGGGCGGCACGCACGGCTATGATCCAGTGCCTGAGACTGTGCCTGGCGCGGCACGGTGGTATGCGCCGTGGCGCTATGGGAAATGGCGCGCCGAGCGATGAACCTGACTTTTCGCTGACATGTGCGTCAGTAAAAAGTCAATTTAAAATCAATGACTTGGATTGGAACCGACCGGCAGTAAGCCCGTTATTGCAGCGTCGGTACGACAATACAGTGTGCCCCCGGCGCGCTCCATCAACCAGAGTCCCCCGCTCCGGTCGGGGGCACACTTTCCTCGACCAAGGAAGTTGCTCCCATGCCCATCGAACGCGAAACCATCATCGAAACTCCCACCGAGCGCCAAACCGTCGTTTCCGGCGGCGGAGGCCCTGCCGGGGTGATCGCCGGCGTCGTGCTGTTTATCCTGGCTATCCTGTTGGCGTTCTGGATCTTCGGCGCCGTATTCAACGGCGGTGGAGGCGGAGCGGATAGCGTGTCCGTCGATTTGCCCGAAGTGACGGTCACCGAATAAACTCAATCTTGTCCGTTCGGCCAGCAAGGCGCCGTGTCATTGGACGACGGCGCCTTTTGCTTGCGTATTGGGATCGCCAAGAGGGCTGGAATTGCCGCTCAATCGTGCTAATCAACCCGCCTCCATTCAACTTAAAGTTGATTGGGCATCCGCCGATTGTGGCATTTATGGAGATTGAAAAATGGCGATCAAGGTGACGTTCCCCGATGGTGCAGTGCGTGATTACGCATCGGGCACCACCGGGACCACCATCGTCGAGGGAATCTCCAAATCTCTGGCGAAAAAGACCGTCGCCATGCGCTGGAACGGCGTTTTGTCCGATCTCTCCGATCCGCTCGAAGCGGATGGGGCGATCGAGTTCGTCCTGCGCGACGACGAAGCGGCGCTCGAACTGATCCGTCACGATACGGCCCACGTGCTTGCCGAGGCGGTGCAGGAGCTTTGGCCGGATACGCAGGTGACGATCGGCCCGGTGATCGAAAACGGCTTCTATTACGATTTCTACCGCGCCGAGCCGTTCTCGGAAGACGATCTGCGCGCCATCGAAAAGAAGATGGAGGAGATCATCGATCGCGGGGCCGAGTTCACCAAGGAAGTCTGGAGCCGCGACGAGGCCAAGAAGGTCTTTGCCGCCAAGGGCGAGCAGTTCAAGGTCGAACTCGTCGATGCCATCCCCGAGGACCAGGACGTCAAGATCTATAAGCAGGGCCAGTGGTTCGACCTTTGCCGCGGCCCGCACATGCGCACGACCAAGGATGTGGGCAAGGCGTTCAAGCTCACCAAGGTGGCCGGCGCCTATTGGCGTGGGGATTCCGACCGCGAAGTCCTGAGCCGCATCTACGGCACGGCCTGGGCGAGCAAGGACCAGCTCGACGCGCACCTCCACATGATCGAGGAGGCTGAAAAGCGCGATCATCGCAAGATCGGGCAGGAGATGGATCTTTACCACTTCCAGCCCGAGGCGCAGGGATCGGTGTTCTGGCACCCCAAGGGGTTCGTCATGTACAATCAGATGGAGGAATATATCCGCCGCCGTCTGAACGATGCCGGCTACAAGGAAATCAAGACGCCGCAGCTTCTGGACAACAAGCTCTGGGAGAAATCGGGCCACTGGGGCAAGTTCCGCGAGAACATGTTCGTGGTGCCCGACGAGACGCCCTCGACCGAAGGCGACCAGCCGGAGATTTCGGCCGATGCCAACCTTCTGGCGCTGAAGCCCATGAACTGTCCCGCGCACGTGCAGGTCTTCAACCAGGGCATCAAGTCTTACCGCGATCTGCCTTTGCGGCTTGCCGAATTCGGTTGCTGCCATCGCAACGAGGCGCATGGCGCCCTCCATGGCCTGATGCGTGTGCGACAGATGACCCAGGACGACGCGCATATCTTCTGCCGGGTGGATCAGATCCAGGCCGAGACCGAAAAGTTCTGCGCGCTGCTCGATTCCGTCTATGCGGATATGGGCTTCACGGAAGTCAAAATCCTGCTCGCCACGCGGCCCGAAACCCGCGCAGGTGACGATGCCGTTTGGGATTTGGCTGAAAAGAGCCTGGGCGACGCGCTCAAGGCCACCGGCCGTGGCTTCGAGATCGCCGAGGGCGAGGGGGCTTTCTACGGCCCCAAGCTCGAGTTTCACTTGAAGGATGCGATCGGCCGCTCCTGGCAGTGCGGCACGCTGCAGCTCGATTTCGTCATGCCCGAGCGGCTGGAGGCCTCTTACGTGGCCGAGGACGGCTCGCGCCAGCGCCCCGTCATGCTGCACCGGGCGATCCTCGGCTCGCTCGAGCGCTTCATCGGCATGATGATCGAAAGCTATGCCGGCCGCATGCCGCTCTGGCTCGCCCCGGTGCAGGTGGTCGTCGCCACCATCGTCTCGGACGCCGACGAGTACGCACGTGAAGTCGTTGCCGAGTTGCAGGCGAGGGGCATCCGTGCCGAGCTCGACACCCGCAACGAGTCGATCAACTACAAGGTGCGCGAACACTCGGTCGGCCGCGTGCCGTTCATCTTCGTGGCCGGGCGCCGCGAGGCGGAAGAAAAGACGGTTTCCATCCGCCAGCTTGGCAGTCAGGGCCAGACGGTCAAGCCCGTCGCCGACGCGATCGCCGAACTGGCAGCCGAAGTGACCCCGCCGGATTTGAAGCGCAAAGCGGCGTAAGTCTTATCCCCGGCAATGCGCCGGGGATTTCTCCGCGCCGGCGCGGATATCCGTGCCGCTTGCGGCCCGGCTCAAGGCCTGGATAACACGGGTGGAGGTGAGGCAGGGGGGCAACGCTCTCCCTCGTTGAGATACCTGCTAACCTTTCCCCCCTTCGTCGTCTTCGGCCTTGACCCGGAGACCTGCAAGGCTCCCATGCTGTTCAGCAGAAGTGCGTCCCCAACCTCTCCCGCACCACAGGCAGCGTTGCGGATTGTCGGGTCAAGCCCGACAATGACGCGAGGAGAGGTTGGAGACGAAGAGCGACGAGTTTCTTGCTGCAACGCTTGCGCCAATCGCCCTTCTCCCCTTGAGGGAGAAGGTGCCCCGGAGGGGCGGATGAGGGGTGCGCTGAGCCTCAACAATCACCGCCGGTGGCCGCTGATATGCCGAGCCCCCCTCATTCGCGGCCACCTTCTCCCACCAGGGGAGAAGGGTAACGGGGGTACACACAAGCACAGCGCTCCTGGTTTCTCTCAGGAACATGCCCCAAGAGCCCCCTTCTCCCCTGGTGGGAGAAGGGCCGGGGATGAGGGGGGCGCTGAGCTGGCGTCATGGCAAGAGCCGGAAACGGTGCGCATACCTTGCCCCGGGTCAAGCCCGGGGCGACACGGTGGGGTTAGGCAGGGCACCGCCCCCGTCTCCGGACCGCTCCACGCTCTACTGCGGAGGCCTCCAGCAGCCTTGAAGATACCCACCATCACCCCACCCACCGTCATCCCGGCCTTGAGCCGGGATCCAGTACACTCAGCGCTTGAGCCCCAGCCGCAACGTTCCCCCAAGAGCCCTCCTCCCCTTGAGGGAGAGGGGTAAGAGGGGCAAACACTAACACCGTGCTTGTTATCCCCAACGCTCCCCCAAGAGCCCCCTTCTCCCCTGGTGGGAAAAGGGCTGGGGATGAGGGGGGCGCTGAGCTGGCGTCATCGCAAGAGCCGGAAACGGTGCGCATACCTTGCCCCGGGTCAAGCCCGGGGTGAAACCGTCGGGGTAATGTCGTCGATTGCTCCCAAGGCAGGCTTTGCAAAAAACTTATCCCCGCCCCCTGCGCTTGCCCCATACTCCCCCTCACGACCCCGCGCATATGGACGCAAGCGCTACGAACGTTTGGGCGGGATCGGTTCGGGTTCCTCACGGGTCGCCGTGGGGGAGGCCCAAAGCGGACAGATGGCCGGATGTGGATAACAGGTGTGAGCGGACCACCAATCCAATCACTCCCACGTCGCACCGGGGAAACTCGGAGGGGCAGCGGGAAACGCCAGAAGTGGTGGCTTCCCAACAACCCCCAGCCCGAGAAGCCGCCATAAGCCCAAAATCCCGGACGCATGGGGCGATGATCGCTTCATACTAACAAATACAGCACGAGGCGTTCATCGCCCCATGCCGTCTATCCATCAGCAAACCGAGGCCCAAGGCCGTCGGGCGCTTGTGCACGCGGAGAGGAGCCCATCAGTAAACCGTCGTCAAAATCTCCACTTCCCGAGGGCTGCCGGGTACGATTTCGAATTCGCGGTTGTAGACGTTCTCGCCCAGCTTGGCCAAAGCCAGATAGTCGCCCTCGGCCAGAACGGTGGCCGGAAAGGCGCCGATATCGGAGAAGATCGTTTCCCCCTCTGGCGTCTGGATGGTCCATTCGACGTCCGCGATGGCTTCCCCGCCTTCTTCGGAAACCAGCCGCAACGCCACCTGGGCGGCCTTGTGATAGAGCGTGGCTTCGGTGATCTGGCCCGATTCAACGCGCAGTTCGGAGCGCACGACGGCGTTGATCGGCCCGAACCGCGAGACGATCGAATAGATCCCGGCATTGAGGTGGATCAATTCGTTCGGGCTCACGTTCTCCGCGATCGTTACGCGCCCGTTTGGCCCATCCGAATAGATGTCGAAGCGCAGAAGTTCGTCGGGGATCGGAACGTCGCCGGTGATCATCGCCGCAAGTTGCAGGCCGCCCACCTCGAAGACCATGGTGTGGGTGTTGGGGCCGGGCTCGACGAACAGCCTGTCGCTCGCCTGCGCCCGTCCATAGGCGACATGCATTATATATTCCCCGGGGGGCAGGCTCAGGCTGGCCGTTGCCTCCTCCGATTTGGCGACCAGGGCCAGTTCGCCATTGGCGTCGGTGCGCGTGTCGAACACACGCCACACCAACCCATCGGGTATGAAGGGTCCATCGTCCGACAGCCGTGCGGAAAGCGTCACGGGCTGCGGATCGGTGATGCCGGAAAAATCGGGTTGCGCGTCGGGACCGGCATCGAGCTCGGTTCCGTCGATGACGATGGAGGGATCGTCGCCGGAGTCCTCGTCTGCCGCCGGAGCGGAACCGCCGAATTCGGCAGGGCGGGGAGGGGGAACAGGAGCCACGAGATCTTCGTCGATCTCCTGGGCAAATCCCGGAACGGCACCAATGATGAGAACGCACAGGAAAAAAAGTTTACGCAGGTGCATCAGCCCACTCTTTGCCGAACCTCCCGCCACGAAATGGCGGCGATTCCTATTCTTGGATTGGGTAAAAGCTGTGTCATAAGGGAGCGCGATGAGCAAGTTAGGACCCAATTTCCGTTATGACCGTCAATACCGCCCTGCGTGACTATCTCAGCTCCCGGCGCACCGTTACCGCACCGTTCCTGGCGGAACCTGGACCGACCCAGGACCAGCTCGCCGAACTCCTCACGATTGCGTGTCGCGTTCCCGACCACGGCAAGCTCGCCCCTTGGCGATTCGTGATTTTTGCGGGCGCGGCGCGCGAAAAAGTGGGGCAGCGCCTTTACGACATTGCCCAGCGGAAATGGCCCGAGCGCACCGAGGAACAGCTTGCCATAGAGCGCGATCAGTTCCTGCCCGCGCCGCTCACCGTTGGGGTGATCTCGACCGCTGCGCCGCATGTCAAAATCCCCGAGTTCGAACAATTGCTGGCCGCCGGCAACGTCGCCTTCAACCTTTGCCATGCCGCCAACGCGCTCGGTTTCGGCGCTCACTGGGTGACCCGCTGGTTCGCCTATGACGATGAGGCTGTCGCGATGCTGGGCGCTCGAGAAGGCGAGCGGTTCGTCGCCTTTGTCCATATCGGCACGCCGCAGACCCGCCTCGAAGATCGCGACCGCCCCGATCCACAAGCGCTCACCACCTACTGGGAGGGTTAACCGAGCATTAACCGCTGGTAGGGTTTCATTAACCATAATCACCCGAGTCGGACGTTCATGGCCTCGCCGATTTCCTCGATTCCGCAACCCATTGCCTATGCCCTTGACCGGGCAGGGACGCGCAACGGCGTGGATTTCGACTATCTGCTGCAGACGGCGATCCGGGAAAGCAGCCTCAACCCGGCCGCCAAGGCGCCAACCTCGTCGGCGACCGGGCTTTTCCAGTTCATCGAGAGCACCTGGCTCGAAGTGATGAAATCCGAAGGCCCGCGCCTCGGCTACCAGGACTTCGCCGATCAGATCCATGAGAATGACGGCGAATTCTTCGTCCCCGATCCGGCGGTGCGCCAGCAGATTCTCGACCTGCGCCACGATCCGCAGGTTTCGGCCGACCTGGCGGCGGCTTTCACGCGGCGCAACGGCGATTATCTACTGGAGAAATTCGGCCGCATGCCGAGCCCGGGCGAACTCTATATCGCCCACTTCATGGGCCCCAGCGGCGCCGAGCGGTTTTTCGAGCTGGGACTGCAGAACCCCGAAGCCATTGCGGCAACAGCCTTTCCGCGCCCGGCCGCGGCAAATCCGACAATCTTCTACGATGGCGGACGGCCGCGCACCGTTCGCGAAGTCTATGAGGTGTTGGTCGCGCGCCATGGCGGCGCACCCACCAATGCAGCCTTCGAGGTGCAGCAATTGGCCAGCCAGCAGGCGCTGCCTTCGCGCGTCGAACTCGATAGCCAACCGTTGATCCCGCCCGGCGTGTCGTTCACTTCGCTGTTTTCGACGGAGGTAGCTCCACCCGCCGCGTCGCCGGTCGAGCCGCCCGAGGCCGTACCGGGCAGGGCGCTGTTCAGCGGCTTTTATTCAGGCGAGTAATCCCCGCGCAGCCGACCGGCGTTATGGTGAACCAATCCTTAAGCGTTGCCCGCTAAGGTCCGGCGCAGGAAGGTTTGGGGTTACAGATGGTCGCCTATCAGCGTTACGTGCAACTGTCGCAATCGCGGAACAGCGAGGAGCGCGGGCAGGCGGCACATATGGCTGCGCTGGCTTATCTGGGGCACAAGGGGCCGGCCGACGAACAGGCGGCGCTCTATGCGGCGCTCATGAATTTTCTCGACGACCCGTCCGTCAAGGTGCGCGCCGCGCTCGCCTATGGACTGCTGCATTCCGAACGTGCTCCGCGCCCCATCATGCTGGCGCTGGCCCAGGACGCGCCGGTCATTTCACGGGCCGTCGTGCAGTTTTCGCCGGTTCTGCTCGATTCTGATCTCATGGGCATCATCCGTTCGGGCGATCCCGACATGCTTGTCGCGATGACGGCACGGCCCGCACTCAGCCAGCGGGTCGCGTTGGCCCTCGTCCGTCAGGGAGAGCCCGACCTTTGTGTCCGCGTCCTCGATCGCGCAGATATCGGTTTGCCTGAAGATGACTACATCGCCTTGGCGGACAAATGGGGAGATGATGCCAGGGTGCGCGGCGTTTTACTCAAGCGCCGCGACCTGCCGGGAATTGCCCGGCTGCATCTCGTGGAGCGGGTGCGCGCGGCCTTGTCCGATTTGCGGATCGTAAAAGGCTCGGTCCAGCCTCGCCGGCTTGAGCGTCTGCTGCGTGACGGGTGCGACAACGCGGCGACCGCTATCGGCGAACGCGAGGCGGGCAGGGGCGCGCGCGGCTATGTCGCCGCCATGGCAGAAGGCGAGCGGATCAACGCGCGTTTGATGCTGCATGCGCTGGTGCATGGGCATGTGCTGTTTTTCGCAGATGCCCTGGCCCAGCTTTCCGGCACCCCGCGCGCCAAGGTCTTTACCATTCTCGACGGCGGCAGCCGTGCCGCGCTGCATGCGCTCTTTACCCGTTGCGGGTTCACGCCGGCGGTGCGCAATTTGCTGGCACGGATGGTCGGCCACGCACGCAAGGCCGATCTCGCCGACGATATCGCGGCGCGGCACTACGTGGTTTCTCTCCTCATAGAGGAACTGATTGCCGAACATGACGGCGTTCTGCCGCCCTCTCTCGATGAGGCGTTCGCCTATCTCAACGAGCAGAACATCGCTTTGGCGCGCACTGCAGCGCGCGGCGTCATGCCGGCCTTTGCCGCAGAGGCTCCCGACGAAATCATGCTGCCGGACATGAGCGCCGGCCGCCTTGCCTTGCCGGCCGCTTAATAGCGGAACTGCTCGATGAGCACCCGTTCGTCCAAGCTATGGCCCGGATCGAACAGCAGGGTCGCCGAGTGCCGCCGATCCTCGTGCACCCGCACCTCGATCACCTCGTTGAATTCCACATTGTCGGCCACCGCGCTAAGCGGGCGCTTTCCCGCTTCCAGCGTGGTGAAGCTGATATTGGCGCGATTGGAAAGGATCGCCCCCCGCCAGCGACGCGGGCGGAACGGGGAAATCGGGGTGAGCGCCAGGAGTGGTGCGGTGATCGGCAGGATCGGTCCATGAGCCGAGAGGTTATAGGCCGTCGATCCGGCAGGGGTCGCAACGATGATGCCGTCGCAGATGAGCTCTTCGAGCCGGACATCGCCATCGATGCGGATCTGGATCTTGGCCGCCTGGTAGGACGAGCGAAA
Source organism: Pelagibacterium sp. 26DY04 (assembly GCF_031202305.1). NCBI lineage: Bacteria > Pseudomonadati > Pseudomonadota > Alphaproteobacteria > Hyphomicrobiales > Devosiaceae > Pelagibacterium > Pelagibacterium sp. 26DY04. The sequence goes on along the minus strand of NZ_CP101731.1, from coordinate 2,391,236 downwards.
CAGCGAAACCTCATTCAGCGCCAGCGCTTCGGAAACCGTTCCCTCTGCGTCGGTAACGCGCATCTTGAGGGGATGAATGGTGGTCGGCATCGCGGCCCTCAACCGCACGTCGAGAGCGTCGGGGCTGTACTCGTTCATAAGGAAGCCAACCGAGCCGAAGTTCATTCCATAAACGGGAATGTTGCGGTCCATCACCCGATGCAGCGTTTCGAGCATCAACCCGTCGCCGCCGAGCGCGACGACGATCGAGGCATTCTCGATACCGGCGTCGCCGTGCCGGGCGACGAGGATTTCGCGTGCGGCGCGCGCCTCGGCCGTGTCGGACGACACGAAGGCAACCTTGCCGTCGGTATAAAGCGCCAAGCCTATTCTCCCCGGCCGCAGACAAATCACATTGCCGTCCGGGGATTTAGCATGCAGGCCGTGGTCTGGCCAGCGTCAGTGCGCCGAGGCCGGGGTGGACAAAATGCCGTAGATGAGCGCGGCGACCGCGATGACCATCAACACCACCCCGCCAGCCATCGAGCCGCCCAAGGTCATGGCATAGAGCCCGAGCAGCAGAAGCGGGACATGGATCAGGAACCATTTGGTGAGATGGAGAAAGCCGTTATAGGTCTTGGTATGCTCGGTATATTCGGCGTCGAGCTGAGCCGGGGTTGGCTCTTCGATTGCCGGATCGACGCTGACGAGTTGTGCTTCGCTCATGGTCTGCCCTCCATAGGCTGGTACTCCCTAAACGGCAAAGCTGCCGGGAGGTTTCCGCATAAGGCTCGCTTGCATCGGCGATGGACTGGTGCTAGCAACCTCGCCGATGCCGGTATAGCTCAGTTGGTAGAGCATCTGATTTGTAATCAGAGGGTCGCGGGTTCAAGTCCTGCTGCCGGCACCATCAGAACCCCCGGCCCGTGGGCGTTTCCGCCTATTTCTCCCGATAGCTCTTGGCCCAACGGTTTCCAATTCTGGTTGCCGGTTTCCAATTCGCGTTCTGTTCCTGTTCCAGGAATCGGGGCGCCACGCTGTCCCAATTCTCCTCCAAACGCTTCATCGCATTGACCGCAAGGCGCCTCTTACTCACGTCTTTGCCGTAGTGCTGAACCATCTTGGGGCTCATGTTGGTGATCGAGCCGACCTCAGCTTCGGTGCACCCCACCTCCAGCAAGTTGATCACGGCGTTCTTGCGCAGGCCGTGGAAAACGATCCGCTCCTCGCGGAAGCGATGGAACGGCGGCGTATCCATCATCTTCTGCCATTCGGTGCGGAAGCCATCGGCGGCCTTGTAGGGGTGCCCCTTCACGCCCAGGTGCAATGCCTTGCTGACAATCGCTGGCTTGTCGGCGGCGACCCTCGCTTCGTTCGCTGCGGCGTACATCGCCTCCGCCCTTTGGAGCCATGGTCTATAACCTGAGTGAATGGGCACCCAGACCGTGGTCTTGGTCTTTTGCGCCGTAACGGCGATCACGCCTTCCCCCAGCTTCGGCCTCTCCATTCCCAGCACATCGGTTTGTCTCTGCCCCGTGAACAGAGCAGAGATGGCGGGCATCAGCATGTTGAAAGGCGCATGCTCGAAAAGCACATCGAACGCCCAATCCGGCCAAGGCGTCCAAGGTTCGCCGCCGGGTATCTTGTCGGTGAACTGAACCGGGTTGCTCGTGCTGAACCCCCGTGGGACACCCCAAGCCATCAGTCTAGACAGGTAGGCCCTAAACTGGTTGGCCGTGGCCGGCGTATCCGCCAGGGCATCAATGGCCTGCTGGGCATCTACCGCGGTCAACTCTGACGGAAGATCGAACGCCCAGGCTGCCTTTATCATCTCGCCGGACCGGCGATAGTTGAGGCGCGTTGACTTGGCCAACTTTGCCCAGGTTGGATTGCTGTCGTCGTTGAACTGATCGACAAGAGCGGTGAAGTCCTTGGCGTCCTCATGCTGGCGCCTATGCCAAGCCGCATGGACCTTCTGCGCGGTTAGCCAGAAATCTTCGGCCTTGTGGTCGGGCAGGGCAGCGCCGTGAAGCTTCCAGCCGTCATCCTCGCGCTCAAGATGGCCGCAGATGGATATGGCGTCCTGGAACTCGCGTGTCAGGGGGTGCGGAACACCGATCGAGGGCCATGCCTCGGGCGTGTTGCGGTGCCGGGTGTAGAAGTAATATTCCACCGGATCCTTGCCCTTGCGGCGCTTGATGATCCGGTGGACGTAGCGAGGCAATTCAACCACGCCCGACTTCCCTGACCTTTTCACGGAATCGCTCTCCCATCCCTGTCGGCGCCTGGACTATGCCAAGGGCGCGCTCGAGATCGGCACGATACCAAAATTTCCTGCGCTTCGATTCGACAACGCGGGGCTGTGGATAAATCTCTCCGACGCGTTCAAGGAAGTCCTCGACGTGCCGCTCGCCACAGAATGCGGCGGCCATGTCCGCAAGCATGCGCGGCGGCCATGCATCTGCCGGGAATGTCGGTGGCCTTCGCCTCATGGCTCACCACCCCATAGCCCATGCAGCGATCAGCGGGCACCACTCAGGCTTCATTGGAGCGCTCCTTTAGGGCTGCGCGAAGATCGTCGTTGCTTTCTCCGACATGAAGGTTCCACAGAAGCGAAATCCGCTCGGCGGCATCCCACATTTCGGCATCGGACAGGAGATAGGAATAGGCCACCGTCGCAAGTCCTTCCCCGGACCCGAACCGAATTGATCGGTGACCGTCCCACTTCGCGCCTTGATGGTGCATTGGGTTGTTGTGCCCGAACAGCGGGTTGTTACTGGCCATCCGTTATCCCTCCCTTTCTGGGTGAAGGGCTTCGCGGGCAGCGGCATGGCAATGCGTCACCTGATACAACGTTTGGATTTCACCCAACGCTGCTCGTAGCCGGTCCCGTTCCTTCCCCATCTCGGCAACGCGGGCTTCGGCGGCTTCGGCACGTTCGACCAACATGGCACGCGCTGCCTCGGTCGAAATGCCATGACCCTTCAACTCTATCCATTCAGGATAGATCGCCCAGAAGGAGTCCTTCGCTTCGTTCTCGGACTCTTCTGCCGCAGCAATTGCAGCCTGGGCGTCGGTGAGGCGGACGAGAGGTGTGACTTCGGATAGGTGCCCGAGTTCTATTGAGCGGGCATCAGGCTCAAACCGAAAGTCTACATGGCGCTGGCCGATGTATGTCCAAGCTGTCGCCACCACTTCCAGTTCGGCTGGCGCTGGGGCAGCGGCGTAGGGAGCGACTGTTTCGGCGTGGGAGGGGGAGGGGGCGGGCTCGATGGCGGATAGAGCGGCGACCGCAGCACGGCCATATTCAATCAAGTCGCCGTGGTCGAAGTCGTAAGCATTGACGGGTTCAAAATCGTCCCATTTCCGTCCTATCCCATGCTCGGCAATGGCTTTGGCTGCAATCATTACGCGCGGGTCATCTTCAGCAACATCGGGCCATTCAGGCTCATCTACCCTCACCCCAGAGGGCAGAGCGGCTTCGAGGGCGGCACGCATAGCAATTTTGTTGCGCGGATCGTGAAGCCCATCAGGCCAAGCTTTGATTGCCCGCTCCACCATTTCATCCGTCACTACCGGGGACTGGTTCTGTTGGGTCATGGCTTCATACTCCTTCCACGCCTCGCAAGTATGGCAACCGGCCTCGTATTCAGGGCAGCGTTCACCCCAATGCTCGATGATCGCCTGTTCGATAAGGCTGGGTTCGGCGCTCATGCGTCAGTCCTTTCCCGCTTGATGATTGGGCGTGTTGCGCTGCGTTGAGGCTCGGCCTTAGCGAAGCCCCGTGACTGGAATTTCGACCGCTTGGCTGTCTTGAGCCCCGCCGTCACCAAACGGTCCCTTTTGGCCTTGCTGGCGGCGTCTGTGGCGGTCTTTGACTTATGGCAGGGAATACAGACCACCCGCAGGTCTTCATCGGCGTCAGAGCCTCCGAGAGCCAGCGGAACGGGGTGTTCGATCTGGTATGAATCCACCCCGACGCGGAGCTTGCGCTTGCAGAGATAGCACTGGCCCTGCTCGCGAAGGAAAATCTTCGCTGCCCTGGCCTTCGTCATCTTGCGGCGCTTGGTGTGGGGGATGAGTTCGAGGTCAGGCATCGCGCATGCCCTCCACGGTCAGCCGAAAGGCCGGCACGTCCGCCTCAATGGCGTACAGCCGCTTCTTGCGTATCAGCCCCTTTAGCGTGTCCATGATGATGGGCTCCGCAAGGGCTTCATCGCTGGGGCAGTAGTAGCCCCCATTGGCCGCGATGAGGTCGCGGGCGCGCTGTTCGTCGGGGCTCAGTTTGCGCATGTGACCTCCTGAGCGATCAGGGCCTTGAGCAGTGCTTTGATGATAGCCAGTGGCGCGGTAGGCGCCTCAGATCGCGGCTCCGATATCCATGAGCCAATCGACGCCTCGGCCATCATCCCGTAGTCATGGATGTTCAACTGCCAGTTTGGGAACTTGCGGTTCACGAGCGCCTTTGATGCGTCGATCGATGCTGTGTAGAGCGGTGCAGTAATGTCCGCGGCTATGAAGCTCCCGCCGTTCTCCTTGGTGTTGTACATGCGCGATCCAATGGACTCGACGGTCTGGTCGTGGATCAAGTGATCCAACTCCCGATCCGGCCCAGTCGCTTTCTCCACCCGCTCAAGCAGCGCTTCCAGCTTCGCCTTATCCATAAGTCTCGCTCCTCAGCTTGGAGAGGTTCGCCGCCTTGATGGCAGCGATGTGGGGCTTGGTGGCCTTGTGGTCGCGCTTAGCGGCCCGGAACTTGGTCAGGGCGTCATCGCAGCCAAGGGCCCTGGCAAGCTTGCGCTGCCTATAGGGGGCGATAAAGTAGCGGCGGATGATGCGGGCGGCGTCTCTGACGTGCTTGGAGATGGTCATGACGCACTCCTGCGGCCCGGTGTCGGATCTTCGTCGGTCTCGCCATGGGCATACGCCAAGAGCCTGTTGCGCCACTCCCAAACCCAAGCGGGCAGGGAGCCGTCATCGTTTTCAAGGCTGGCCACGAAATCATAGAGGTGCGGTGCAGCGCTCAAGAGGTCGCGCGTGGGCTTGTGCGGGATGCTCTCGGCAATCAGGTATTTCCGCTCGCCTTCCGGCTCTGTGAAGCCACGATAGACGGCGGGATCAACCTCTTGGGGGTGGTCGGCATAGATGGCCGAACCGATCGCCCGATACGGTCCCTTTGTGAATTTCCCTCTCATGGCTCACCTGCCCAGCCAGTGCTTGACGGTGTGGCGCACGTCCTCGTCCATGTCCTGGCGGGACATCCACTCGAGGTAGCCGCGATCGGTTCGGGCCAGTTCCTCGTAGGACTTGCCACGATGCTTACCGAAGGTGACGGTGCGCAGAAGAACCGGGCTTTCGGTGATCGCCACCAGATCGAGCGCCCGGCGGTGCTTGAGGCATTCGATCAGGATGTGCGCCGTGACATAGGCGTCGGGCAGGGCGCGGTGCGGCGGCTCGGCCAATGTCTTGTCAAGAGACAGGCCAAGCTCGTAACGGCAGGCCTGATTGCTGTGGCTCTCAAAGTCGGGCCAGATCGACATGGCCGACTTGTGGGTGCAGACCCAACGGTGTCCGAACATGCTCAGGAAGTGACGCTCGAACTTCGCGTTGTGGGCGCAGAACAGGTCATGCTCGGATAAGCCCTTGCTGATATAGGGCATCACCTGGGCGAACGCCGGAGCTTCGGCCACTTCCTCGTTCGTGATGTGGTGGACCGCCATGGTCTTCGGGGTGATGGGCTTGGAGGGCTTCACCAGCGTCGACCATTGCCGAACGATCGAGAGGTTGTCGAGCAGGACATCGACAAAACCGACCTCCACAATCTCGGCGCCCTCATCATCGGGAAGTCCAGAAGTTTCGAGATCAATCACGCGGATGATACGGGGCTCATCAAGCCCAAGGGGAAGTGCGCTCATTGTGCTGCGGCCTCCATAGCGTCGGCCTCGGCATCCCATGCCATAAGCCATGCGGTCTTTTCGGAATCGGTAAAGTCGTCGGGCGCTTCGCGCGGCTCGCCAGCATGGAAGGCGCGCCGGCCTTCCCGCTTCGCCTCGATCACGTCGCCATCAGCGTTCGGCAGGTCGCCGGGGAAATCCTCGAAGTCACGGGCGGGCGTTTCGGCCTCGGCGGGGGATTGATTCGTCTCGGGCTCTTTCGCCGCTCCTGAGCTATCTGTGGCGTCCAGGGTGGCGCCCACATTGTCGGCGTTGAATCCGTTGCTTCCACCAGAGAGGCGAGCGGCCAGCCCGGTGCCCTGCGGCTGGGCAGGCGTGACATCCTTCATCGTCGCCGCTTCCTCGCGGTCGTAGACGCCGAGCAGGACTTCGGGGCAGTGGCGGCGAGCCCAGGACCGGGCGGCGAAATAGCCAAGCTGCTGGCGCGGGTCCGATTTCCACAGAGGGGAGTTCTTAGTCGTGATCTGGCCGAAGGTCGGCGTCTCGTAAGTGCATTCCTGCCCGTCGAGCGTTCCGGTCACGATGCACTTGAGGGTGTTGCCTTCGCCCTCGAACTCGTAGCGCAAGCGCCCCTCGATGCCAGACCGGGTATTGACCACTGCGGCGATCAACTGCGCCTCGTAGGCAACACGCTGATTGACGAAATAGGACTTGGACGCGACCGCGAAGGGGTTCATCTCCCATTCGAACGCCTGGAGCGCGACCGCCATGCAGGCGCCGACATCGCCTTGAAGGTGAGGCGGTAGCATCTTGCCCGCGCGGGACATGACCTCAGCGAACTTGACGACTTCGCCAAGGTTCTGCGGAGTGATCCGGTTGCCAGCTTCCCCGTTCGCCATGCCGACCGAAGTCATGGGCATGGTTTCCCGGCTCGCCTGTTGGGTTGCGACTTCGGTGCTCATGCGGCGAATTCCTGTTCCAGTGTATCGAGGTATCGTTCGGTTGCGTCTCTTCCCCATTGCGGGATCGAAAGGCGCATGGCATCGGCCTGCCGGGCCGTGGGGCCAGGCCAGATGCCGGTTTCGAGGCAGCGTTCGAAGATCTGAAGGGCGACGTACACAGCGCGCTCTCCGAGGACGATATCGGCGTCATCGAGGGTCTTGATCGAGACGGCATGGACGTTCCCCGTGTCCACAAACACGAGATGGAAGCCTTCCATCTTGCGGCCAAGCACCCGATCGGCAGCCATGCCCACCACGGCGCCTTGCACGTGATACCCGTGGTCATGGACGGCCATTGCGATGTTGCGGTCGCTCATCCCTTCGGCGTTGCGCGGGCTGATCGTCTTGAGGTCTGCGAAGTCGTTGCTGTCGCCGGGGATCGCGTCGGGGCGAGCCTTCACCCAAACATTTCCCTCGCGCCAGAACAGCGACTTTTCAATCTCACCGGAAAGCGCACCGCCCTGGGCGACCAGCGGCGTGTTGGCCAAGCCGCAGTTGGTCATCCCCTTCTGCCAAGGCAGGAGCCCGGCCATGCCTTTGATCTTCTCAATCTGGGCCGGCGTAAGCACGGTGATGCCGCGCGCCGCCTGTTCGTCCAACCATTCCCGGCACGACTTGTTGTTGCCGTTCCACGCCCGCCCATCGGGCGCCGTGTCGGGCCGGATGACGAAGTGCTTGGCGAAGTCAGCTTCGCCCAGCAGAAGGTGGTGAGCCGCGCGGCCGAGAATGAACGCCTCGGCATCGTCCTGCTCCACACGGTTCGGGTTCAGGTCCGAGTGCTTCCAGTAATGTGCCGGGCTCTTGAGGATGGCACGGATGCCGCTCGAGCTGATCGATGGGCCATCGCAGCACTGCGAATGGTATTCAGTGATCGGCAGGTCATAAACGCCGGGCTTGGTAATCTTGCCGCCGGCTTTGATTGGGCCATGGACTGTCACGCTGCTTCTCCTTCGCGCTTGAGTTTCTGTTCCAGGTCGATGGCGGTGTTGATCTCGGAAAGCGGAGGGCCGAAGCCTTTGCGCTTGTCCTCTACGGCCTCATCAATCAGGGCCTTGAGGGCTCCGAGATCATTGGCGTCGGCAAGGGCGCGGGCTTTCTGGGAGAAGAACACCATCATGGGATCGGCGGCGCTCATGAGAACAGCACCTGCACGGCATCGATGAACGGCATGTCGAACCGCTGTTCTACGGCCCATGCAATCGCCAGAGCGAGGGCAGGGGTGAGGTAAAGGGCGGCGAGGAGGTTATTCCTTGTCATGGGGGCCTCCGGTGGCCTTGGCGAGGGCATTGCGGATGGCCCGAAGCTGACCGATGGTGACGACGATCTGCACCATGTCGCGGTCGCGCCATTCCGGCATATCGACAGCCCGCATGGTGGCGTGTTCGCCTAGCGGCTCTAGCGCCTCCAGCATCTCCGGCGCGGCGGCTATCAGGTCGGCTGTTGCAGAGGCTTCGGCAAGCCAAGCCTCACGGGTGACGCCATCAGTTTCGACTTGCGCCCAAGCGGGAACGTCAAGAGATGCGACACAAACCGCTTCTGGTCCCGGTTCGCACCTGATCCAGTCGGTTGAAGCGTATCCCGACGCCCAGATGATCCAGCTATCGCAGTCGCCACGCTTCCACGGGCCGGGTGTGAATTTGTGCTCGCTCATTTCCCTGCTGCCTTGCTCTGCGCCTCGTCCACGAGGGCGATGGAAGATTTGATCGGGTTTTGATTGTCTGACAGGTTCACGGCTTCACCCACGAGCCCGATGATCTTGTCCGCCGCATCATCGGCATCTGCCGTTTCCCGTATGGTGCGGATGATGTTCTTGCGGAGGGTGGTGGCGGTGCGGATGTCCATGGGTCAGCTCGCCATCTTTGCGTCGTGCGCAGGGTCGATCCTGCCGACCATGCGGGACTTGCCGTCATAGTGGCTGACCACGAACAGACGCTCGCTCTCGTTCGGCCTGCCCGCCATGTAGGCTTCGGCAAACATCAGGGCGTGTTCGAAGTACTGGAACGAGGCCATGCACTGTCCCTCGGCCAAGTCGCCCCAAATCTGATGCACCGAAGCGCCGTTTCTGAATTCAATGGCCATGCTCGCCTCCTATTCAGCCGCGACTGCATAAGCGGCGCGATCTGCGCGCTGCTGCGCATCAAGGGCATCGAGAATGTCGGTCTGCTTCATCGCCCACCGGATCACCCATGCCTTGGCGGCTCGGATAGCCTCGGGAACGGGTAGGGTGGTCACCTCACGGAAGGGCTTGCCCTGCCAGAACCGCTCCTGACCCATGCCCTTGATCTTGCCGAGGCGATCACATGCGGCCTCGAACTGATCGTTGCATTCGACCAACCATGTTTCCGACCGCGAACGGGGGTATTGGATGGAGCCGTAGGCGATGCCGGTTTCGATCAGGGCGTCGAGGTGATTGCCCGACAGGCCGAGCTCGAGCTTGATCTCGGCTACCGTGATCTGATCCTGGCTGCTCTGGATGAACTGGGTCATGGCAGACCTCGTGGGTTGGGTGAGGGGTTAGGCGGCGAGGTAGGCCAGACGGATGGGAGCGGTCTCGCGCATCTTGCGGGCCGTGAAGGGCGATACACGCCCCGCCCTCAGAAGCTCATCTATGCGATCCGCTTCGGTCTTGAGTTGCTTGGCTCCGACGCGCTGCAGCATCTGAGCGATGCGGATTTCCATGTTGAACTTGTTGGGCATTCCCACTGTCTCCATCGTGTTGGGGAGATCGGCGCGGTGCGCTTCTTCGTCCCCGGTGAGTATCTGGAATTTAAATCCAATAAACAGGCGCGTCAATGGGGGTTCGGAAATAAAATCCAGAAAAGTTGCCAGACCGGATTGACCACCAGACCTTTCACGCATACGCTCGCGCGGTACAATGTCGTAGCGGTGGTGAGTGAGGAGATGCCGAGTGTAACGAGGCATCGACGAACGGGAAGCGCGCCCTTGACGGGCGCTTCCACGAACTCAGGAGCTAGAGCTTAAGGGTTCCACAGAGGTTGTTTCTAATCCTCAACCTCTGAAATGTGTAAACGCACACACGCGCGAGAAAGCGCCGACAGGCGCGCTTTAGGAGGGATCGGTGGAATCGCTCATCCAATGGCTCAGCGCTGTTTTCCCGGCCATGCTTTCGGCAGTCTTGGCCTTGGCGCTGATCGTTTCCCTGTCGATGCTGTATGCGCGTTCGGTGGCATTGGGTAGGCGCATCGAAGCCTTGGAATCGAGCCTCAATCGCGTGTGGAACGTGGCCACCATGCCCGCCGATTGTCCGCTCAAACCCGATTGCGGCTGCGGCAATTCCATGTCGAGCCGTTGCCAGTTGGGATACAAGAGGAAGTCCAAGGATAACTTCTCTTGGGGCTCTATTCGGCGCTCGGGGAACGTGATCGAGTTGCCGACGCGCGACGACGCGATCTGAGGCTTTTCGGGCCGCCCTATGTGGATGGCCAGGAACTCGTCACCCTCGGCTTCAAAATGGCTGGTATAGATCGGGGCAGGGGTCCGGTTGTAGATCGTGGCGTGGAGCCATATCGCCGGCCACTTCTTTGGCTCAGTCTCGCACTCGCGGAAATCGGCGTCATAGACGATGCCGCCCCGCCAATCGAGCAACCGCCCCAAGATGCTCGTGGCCAACTCCCAAGCCATCTCTCCCCCTTACTCGTCCTCATCCCCACCCAGATTGCCCGCATAGGCGTCCACAATGGCCTGAGCGATCGCTATGGCCAGGAGCTGGCTGTCTGCGGCTATGGCGTCCTCATCGAGATCGCGGGCCGATAGAGCGAGGGCCGCGCCCTCACGTAAGACGATCTCCTGCGCCCGCCGAGCTGCCAGAAGGCGGACACGACGCTCGAAATCGTCGTCGCTCTCGCCGTCCTCGCTCATGGCGCGGCCAGCAGCGATCGGCCGGCAGCCTCGACATCGTCGGGCGTGATGTACCCGGCGCAATCCATAACCGCCGCCCTCTGATCTGGCGTTGCATCGCCGCGGTAGTTATCGGCGGCGAACTGGCCGAGTTGGTCGAGGCAAGCAGATCGCGCCGCTTCGAAGTGAGCGATGCGCTCCCGCTCCTGTGCAGCTTCGTACTCTCCCCAGAAGAAGTACCCGATGGCGCCTAGGACAGCGGCACAGGTGAGTGCGACCAGAGCCTTCATAGCGGCCTCACCACATGTTTGACCTTCGCCACGATCCTGATTTCGGCATCCATCTGGTAGGGGTCGTCCTTAAGCACGATTTCGGTCTGCCATGCCGGATCGTCCGATTCGGGCGCGAGAACGATTTCGTCGCCGCGCTGGAGAAGGCGCTTGGCGGTAACTTCGCGCAAAGCGCCCTGGTCGCGGATGCGCTCGACTACAACCACGTCGCGATGATGGATCTCCACGCCCGAGGTGATGTCGAGGCAGACAAGATAAGTGCCATCTGGCGCCAAGCGATTGATGGAGGAACCTTTCACCCGCAAGGCGTAGGTAAAGGGCTTTAGCGCCTCCGGGACCGCCAGGCCGTCCAGCCAGTCCTCAAGCTGCAGGTCATCGAGGAACGGGACCGTCTCAAGCCACTGGCCGGCGGCGACCTCGCCACGCACCGGAATGCGCATAGTCGCGGAGCGGTCGAAGCCCTCAACGTCCGGCTGGCGAACCGGATCGGGGGCATCAATCCCATCACGCAACCAAAGCACAGTCTTGCCTATTGCGCCGGCAAGCCGATCAATGGCGTCACCTCGCGGTTGCTCAATGTTCCCGCGCAGGTACTTATTCACACTGTCATAGGGCACACCGGAACGGCGCGAAAGCTCGGCTTTGCTCCAGCCAAGCTCATCCATTCGGGCCTGTAATCTCTCGAACCACTGCATATCTGGATCATAGTGGCCGAAAAAATTTCCGGTTTGGAAATCTGCCCCCTTGATCATGGATTTAAAATCCAATAAGTTTGCCACAACTGAGGTGAGCTTATGAAGATCGAAACCATCATCGAGCGAGCGGGCGGAGCGAAGGCGGTAGCAGTCGCTATCGCGTCCGATACCGGCAAGAAGTTCCAGCCCGACGCCGTGTACAAATGGCCAAAGATCGGCATTCCCGATCGCCATTGGCCTACGATCATTCGCTTGGCCGGATGCACTGCCCAAGACCTGTTCGAGGCCAACCTCGCAGCGCGCGGGGTTGCAGCATGAGAACCGAAACCGCTTCTTTGGCAGCGCTTATATTCGGCGCCATTTTCCTCGTCCTAGCCATAGCCGGGTTCATGCTTGGTGAGCGCGGGAGCACGTATTGGGCCCCGCTCGCCATCTCCCAGGTTTGGTTTGTGGGGTCGTTGATCGTCGGGAGGTTGCCCGAATGACCCTCCCCATCGACATCTACACCTCCGAAGCCGCCCCCGCTCACCGCCGCTATATGGCCTGCCTCGTGATCCGCGACAGTGTCACGATGGTGTGGCGCGGCCCGACTGAACAGAGCGTCAAAGACGCCGCCCAGGACTTCTGGAACGGCGAACTTGCGAAGGAACAGGCCAAGGCCGACGCGGCAGCGAAGCGCGCCGAGCGGCGGAAGGCAAGCTCACCCCTCAAGACACAGGCTGCATAGGAGACCAGACGATGGGATCGTTCAACGTAGACGCCACGCTTTTTTCGGCAGCCGCTCTTTTCCAGAGCAGCGAGGAAACGCGCTACTACCTCAACGGCGTTCATATCGAGCCGCGCGCCGATGGAGGCGTGTTCATCGTCGCCACAGACGGGCACCGGATGCTGGTCTGCCACGACGAGACCGGGACTATCGAAGGCGGGAGCGTCATTTGCCGCCTCGGTAAGGATCAGCTTAAGGCGTGCAAGCCGGGCAGGGGTGAGGAAGGACCTCGTCGCGTCATCGCCAGCCAAGGCGAACCTGCCACAGTTACAGACGCTGCCGGAACGCCGGTTGCAATCATGCCCAAATGGCAGATCGAGGGGTCTTTCCCCGACTGGCGTCGAGCAATGGCCGGCGCTGACAGCGCGGGCGGACACGACGCGTTCGACTCGGCCCTTTTCGCCTCGTTCGCCGCTGCCGGCAAGCTCGTTGCTGGCAACACGAGGATGCGCATCGAGACAGGTAGTGCCGGCGGTCCCGCGCTCATTCATTTCCATGCCGCAGGTCATGTGATCGGCCTCCTTATGCCAATGCGCTGGGATGGCGGCAGGGGTTTCCCGAAGTTCCTGGACTTCGAGCCGCGCAAGCCTACAGTTGAGAGCGAAGCCGCGTAAAATGGCGTTCGATCTCCTCTCCCACACCACCACCCTCAAGCGCCGCTCCACCCGCGTACAGGCTTTCTGCGCCCTTGCGCTTGGCCTTCTGCTGGTCGGGTTTGGCTTCTGGGTCATGATCGAGATCGGAGCCATGTCATGAAATACGCATGGGCTGCGCCTGGGGCGAAGGTGGTCTGCGTGGTGCCGTTGGGCGCCTCGCATGACTTTGGGATTGCCATAGACACGGTGATGACCATCGCAGAGGTCGACACGAGCCCGTTGGTCAAGTGCAGCGTCATTCTGCGCTTCCAGGAGCGCCCATCTGATTGCTGGTACGCTGCAGAGGCTTTTCGACCGATCATTTCCCAAGACGATGATGTCGCCATGTTTAAGGCGATCGCAGATCGTGGCCTCGCTCAGAACGGAATCCACGTCCCGTCCTCATCCCCGGAGCATGCATGACCATGCTCCGCCTCACCGACCATCACGAAGCACATCACCACCACGCCATGCCCGGCGCCGGTGTGCTTCGTCCCGGTCGGCAATTCCGCCATCGGGAAGTCAACAAAGGTTCCCCCACCTGCGTTGACGGCCCTTGCAAAACTGGCCGGGCCTTCGGGCTCGGTCCCTTTGCCCTCAGTTTCTTTTCGCGGCGTGACCTCCCCGCCGCGACGGCCAGGGACGTCACGTCCTCCAGCACCCTCCGGGCGTCTCTGGCCAACCCTTTCAATCACATCGCGGACAGATGTGGGCAAGCACTCGCCCACCTGTCGCGGTTCCCGGTTTGGCGCGCGTCTCGCTGCCTCACCGGCAAGGAATTCCTCCAGCGGAAGCATGAGTTGCTTGGCGGCATTTGCGCTTCGGCTGGTCATCGTATGGGCCTTTCGTTTCTCGGTTCGTCCAGTGCTTCAACAAAAGCACGGAAGGCATTCCACGATGCTGGAAAAACGTCCCACGGACGCGGAAACCGATCCCAGGAGCGAAGCCATGTCTGATGTATCGGCTGCTCGAAACATCATTGATGAAATTTGGCCCCTCGACACGACGCCGCGGAAGCGCGTCATCGGGGCAGTGTTTGAGGCCGTGAAGCGTGTCGAGCGCAGCCTCCCCCAAGACGTAATCCGCCTCCGCAAGCGCCAATGGACCGAACGCCGTGTGCGCTCGATCGTGGACGAGGAGGCGGGCCGCATCGACGCTTACGAGATGCGGGACCTAGAGCAAATGGCCATTCAGGAGGCCCGTAATGCCCTCAAAAAATCCCAGGAGCGTTCCGCGCGGCTGGCGTCGATTGTTGCCCGTGCTGCTGCGCGTACGCCTGGCGAGATGGCTGATCGATAAAGGCAACCGATGGGCCGAATGGATCGCGCCCGAGATCAAGGAGCAGGACGATGACGAAATTGGCCGCACCTGAACCGCTCACCCGCGAAATGATCGGTGAGGTCATGGACATGGGCGCCCGCGCTAAGGGATGGCTCCGTAATCTGCCTTGGGCCCAAGCCGAGGCCGGCATGCGTGAGGTGGACGAGATGATCGCCACAGTGAGCGAGTGCCTGCCGGGTGGATACCGCGACCGGTGCGAGTGCGGTGCTGCGATCGGCAACCACGACGAATACGGCATCGACCATGACGGCAATCTCTACTGCCCCACCTGCGCCGTCATCGAATCCACCCCCGCACAGGAGCTTGAAGACGCATGAGCAGCCATGTTGTGGGCTTTGACCCTGGCGTCTCTGGTGCCATTGCCGTTCTCGACGCATCAGGCGCCCTGATCGACATTCACGACATGCCGGTGTTCCAGACCGAAAAGAAGGTCGCAGGCAAGGCGAAGAAGAAATCGCACCTCAACGTCCATGCCGTGGGCAATTTCGTGCGCCCCTTCGCCGGATCGCTGGCTGTGATCGAGCGCGTGGCGTCCCGGCCCGGCGAGGGCAGCGTGTCGTCCTTCACTTTTGGTTTCGGGGCAGGGGCACTTCACGGCATCGCTGGTGCGTTCGAAATGCGGATCGAGAACCCGACCCCGGCACAGTGGAAGAAGCACTTCCGCCTGTCGTCCGACAAGGGCGCTGCCCGTCAGCTTGCCACCCGCCGCTGGCCCGACAAGGCATCGTGGTTCACCCGCGCCAAAGACGATGGACGGGCAGAGGCGGCGCTTATCGCCCTCTATGCCATCGAAACGTCATCGCTGGCCCGCCCGGCGCTCATGGAGGCGTGAGGGATGAACGCGCATGTTTCGTATGAACAGTTCCTCGCCGCAAAAGCGATGGTTGATCCGGCAACCGGCATCACCGATCGGATCGAACTGCCGGAGTTTCTGTTTCCGCACCAGCGCGACATTACCCAATGGTCTTTGCGCCGGGGCAGGGCCGCGATATTTGCCGGCACCGGCTTGGGCAAGACGCTCATGGAGCTTGTGTGGGCGCATGAGGTCTCTCGCTATACTCGCAAGCCCGTTCTTCTCCTGGCGCCGCTGGCCGTCTCACACCAGCACGAGCGCGAGGCCGACGCCTTCGGTATCCCTGCCCGTGTGGTCAATGCGCAGTCGGATGGCGTGATCGAGGTTACGAACTATCAGAAGCTTGACCGCTTCGCCCTGGGTGAACTCGGTGGCGTTGCGCTGGACGAAAGCTCGATCCTCAAGAGCACCGACGGCAAGTATCGCACCAAACTTATCCAGGATTGCGCAGACGTTCCTTTCCGCCTCGCCGCGACCGCCACGCCGGCGCCGAACGACTTCATGGAGCTTGGCAACCATGCCGAGTTCCTCGGGGCCATGTCCTACACCGACATGCTGGCAACGTTCTTTACCCACGATGGCGGCGACACTCAAAAGTGGCGCCTCAAGGGTCACGCCGAGACCGAGTTCTGGAAGTGGATGGCGTCCTGGGCGGTGATGCTCCGCAAGCCATCCGATCTTGGGTATTCCGACGAGGGATACGACCTGCCGCCGCTCAAGCGCCAGCAGCACGTTGTTTCGGCCGAATATGCCCCGAGCATGGAAACCGGGCTGCTGTTCCCGATGGAAGCGCGGACGATGCAGGAGCGCATTGCCGCCCGCCGAGATACGGTGGGAGAGAGAGTGGAGCTTGCCGCGTCCATTACGCCGACCGATCGCCCTTTCGTGTGGTGGTGCAATCTCAATGCCGAGAGCGAGGCCTTGGCAGCAGCTATCCCTGGTGCGGTAGAGGTCAAGGGATCGGACAGCGACGACGCCAAGGAACGAAAGCTCCGCGACTTCACCAGCGGCGATATCCGCGTCCTGATCACCAAGCCCTCGATCGCCGGTTTCGGAATGAATTGGCAGCATTGCGCCGATACCGGTTTCGTCGGGCTCAATGACAGCTTCGAGCAGATTTATCAGGCCGAACGCCGGTTCTGGCGCTTTGGGCAGAAAAAGCCCGTCACGGTCCATTTCATAAGCGCCGAAACCGAGGGAGCCGTAGTTGCAAACCTTCGCCGCAAGGAGAGGGACGCCGAGCGCATGGCCGCCGCCATGGTGGAGCACATGGCCGACCTTTCCGCTGAGGTTGTGCGCGGCATGGCCCGCACCCGGTCTGACTACAACCCCACCATTCCCATGCAACTGCCGAGCTTTCTGGAGGTCGCCGCATGACCATCAAGGCAATCGAGCAGGTCGTTACCGACCGATATGCAATCTACCTAGGCGATAGCTGCGAACTGATCCGGGGCATCCCCGGCGACAGTATCGACTTCGGCATCCACAGCCCACCCTTTGAGGGGCTGTACCGCTTCTCAAATTCGGATCGGGATATCTCGAATAACGACAAGGATGGGTTCTGGACGCATTACCAGTTCCTCATTCAAGAGCTTCTGCGCGTCACCAAACCGGGACGCATCCATTCGGTGCACTGCATGCAGTTGCCTACCAGTAAGACCCGCGACGGGTTTATTGGCATGCGGGACTTCCGCGGTGAAGTGGTGCAGGCCTATATCGATGCAGGGTGGATCTTCCATAGCGAGGTCTGCATCTGGAAAGACCCGGTTGTCGCGCAGCAGCGCACGAAATCAATCCGGCTGCTCCACGCCCAAATCCTCAAGGACAGCACCATAAGCGGGCAGGGGCTGGCCGACTACATCGTCTCATTTCGCAAGCCTGGCGAGAACATGGAGCCGGTTGACGGGCCGTTTGATCGTTATATCGGCACCGGACTCGACGTGAGCCGCGAGGCCTACGAGAAGGAAGCCCGCGAGTTCCGCGCCAATGGAAAAGAACCTTGGCCCTATGACAAGTGGAAGTCGATCCTTGTCTGGCAGCGGTACGCCTCGCCGGTCTGGATGGACATAAACCAGACCCGCACCCTGCAATATCGTGGCGGCCGCGACGAGAAGGACGAGGTTCATATTTCGCCCCTGCAGCTCGACGTGATTGAGCGCTGCATCGACCTTTGGTCCCTGCCGAATGAAACGGTTCTGACCCCGTTCCTCGGCATCGGCAGCGAGGTTTACAGCGCCGTGGAGATGGGCCGCAAGGGCATCGGCTTTGAGCTCAAGCCATCCTATTTCGCCCAGGCGAAGCGGAACATTTCTGACCTGGAGCGGGCCAAGACGGACAGCCTTTTCGCGGAGCCTGCTGCATGACCATCGACATCATCACCGCCGCCCAGGCGGACCGGAAAGCCACAGAACGGCGCAAGCCCAACACCTCCCTCGACTGCACCATTGTCCGCCGCTACCGCCGGGGCCTCACTACGTCTCAGATTGCTGATGATCTGATCGTATCGATTCATTTCGTCCGATCCCGGCTGCTGGCAAACGGCGTTGATATGTCCGTCCGTCAGACCGGGCACAAGATCAACGAAATGTGGGCGCTTGACGAGGGCGATCGGCGCATTGCCATCGCCCGGAAAGCCGCCAAAGGCGCGAGAAAGGCCCTTGCCGCGATCTATGCACAGGAGAATGCGGGTAAGCGGGGAAAGTCAGGCCGAAAAGCTGGAATTGCGAGCGAGCAATCAGGTACATTAAGGGAACAAAACGCCGTGGTGGCGGGGTCAAAATCTCTTGGCCGAGAAACCCCGCCGCCACTGTCCCAAGCCCCTGTTAGCGCAGGGGCCAGTTCCACTGCCGAACGAAAGGACCGCGCGGCAATGACGGCTTACAAAAACACCATGCCAGGCGGCATGTCCAGAGCATCGCGCAAGGTTGTCCCCGATCTTTCCGGGGGTGCGCAATGACCGCTCTCAAACTCTCCAAGATCAGAACCGACGGCGGAACGCAGTCTCGAGCCTCGCTCAATGACGCTGTGGTCGAGGATTATGCGCAGACAGTCCGCGACGGGACCGACTTCCCCGCCGTGGTTGTGTTCTTCGATGGCAAGGAACATTGGCTGGCCGACGGCTTCCATAGAGTGGAGGCTTACCGTGCCGCCGGCGCCGTGGAGATCGAGGCCGAAATCCACCAGGGCACACGCCGCGAAGCGATCCTCTACAGCGTAGGGGCCAATTCCTCCCATGGCCTTCGCCGCACAAATGACGACAAGCGCCGCGCCGTGATGACGCTCCTCAATGACGAGGAATGGTCGCAGTGGTCGGATCGCGAGATCGCCAGACAGTGCCAAGTGTCCCATGTGTTCGTTGGTAAGTTGCGTCCGGTCACTGGTAACGTTTCCAGTGAGCCCCGCGAATACACCACCAAGCACGGCACCACGGCCAAGATGGAAACGGCCAATATCGGGAAGGCCGGTAAGACCGAAGAGAAGGCAGCACGCCAAGCCGAGCAAGCCAAGTTTGACGAAGAGCGTGAGCAGGCCCGAGCGGCGCTGCCAGAATCCATCAAGCAGCAGCAGGCAGCGAAGGAAGCTGCGATCGAGGCGCGGCAACAGAAAGCCGAGCGTGGCGCTGACTTGCTTTCGCAACTCCAGGCAGAGAACGAAGAGCTCCGCGAGGCCAATGCTTCGCTTGAGGCCGAAGTGGCGGCGCTCAAGGCCGACAATGCCAAATGGCAGGATATGAAGGTCCAGTTCGAGCAGGGCGGGTTCGAGAAAGTCGTTGCCGATCTGCGCGAGGAAAACCGTGTCCTACTGACCCGCGTCGAGACGGAAAGCCGCGACAAGGCGGGTTGGAAGCGCAGCGCGGACATGTGGCGCAAGCGGGCCGAAGAGGCCGGCTGGTCCAACGATATCATCATCGACATCAACACCGGGGAGGTCGTCAATGGCTGATATCCCCGCACTCATGGCTCGCATTCGCGCCAATGGCGCCAACCTGATGCTGGATGGCGGGCGTCTCAAGCTCATTAACGGCAAAAAGCTCCCGGCTGGGGCGCTGGATTATATCAAGCAGAACGGCAAGCAGATTGCCGACTGGCTCGATCGGGAAGCACAGTTCGAGGAACGCGCCGCGATCATCGAATTCGACGGCGGCGCCCCGAGAGAGTGGGCCGAGCAATTTGCGCAATACCTCTTCAAGACCCGGCCCGAGGGCGTCAACGAGCTCGACTGGACGTGGTTTCTCGATACATGCGGACGGATGCTGGATGAAGCGCCGGTTCGGAGGGCGGCATGATCCTCTTCGAGCCAAAACAGATCGAGCTTCGCCCGTACCAGGAAAATGGGATCGAGCGTCTGCGCGATGGCGTCCGCCGCGGATTGCGTCGGCAGGTGTTCGTTTCCCCCACCGGATCGGGCAAGACCGAAACGGCCATCAAGCTGATCCTTGAGGCGATCGGCAAGGGCTCCAGGGTTTGGTTCATCGTGGACCGGGTAACGCTGGTCGATCAAACCATGGCCCGGTTCGACCCCTATGGCATCGATTATGGCGTGATCCAGGCCGATCACTTCATGACCGACAGCAGCAAGCAGGTTCAGATCGTCAGTGCCCAGACACTGGCCCGTCGGTCAGTGCGCGAGATGCCTGACCTCATTGTGGTTGATGAGTGCCATGCCCGCTACAAGTCAACGATCGACCTTATCGAGCGCGCCAGCGAGGCCAAGGTGATCGGCCTGACGGCAACGCCCTTCACTGCTGGGATGGCAGACGAATGGGATGGGCTTGTCAACTCGATCACAGTTAACGAATTGATCAAGCAGAAATTCCTGGCGCCGCTCAAGATCAAGGCTTGCGTCACGCCCGACATGAAAGACGCCAAAAAGACTTTCACGGGCGAATACGAGGAAGAGGACGCTGGCCAGCGCGGCATCACCATCATCGGTGACGTGGTGCAGACCTGGGTGTCACAGACCGCCAAGCACTTCGGCGGCCCGGTCAAGACCATCGTGTTCTCGCCTTCGGTCAAGCACGGCGCCGAGCTTTGCCGCCAGTTCGCGGAAGCCGGGTATAATTTCCAGCAGATCAGCTACCTCGACAACGGAACGAACGATCGCAAGGACAAGATTGCCGAGTTCCGCAAGCCCGACAGCGCCATTGACGGGCTGGTGTCGTGCGAAGTTCTCACCAAGGGCTTTGACGTTCCTGACGTGCTTTGCGGCATTTCCTGCCGGCCCTACCGCAAGTCCTTCTCCAACCATATTCAGGAGATGGGGCGCGTCATGCGTATCGCGCCGGGGAAGGACTTCGGCCTATGGCTCGATCACTCCGGAAACTGCATTTCCTTCGCTGACGATACCGCTTGGCTCTACGAATACGGAGTCGACAGTCTGTCCAGTGCCCAAAAGAAGGACAGCGAGGTTCGCGAGCCGACTGAAAAGACAAAGCACGAGCGGTTCTGTGGAGAGTGCAGCGCCCAGATGGAGCCGGGGAGCGATACCTGCCAGGAGTGCGGTTGGGAACGTCCCCAGCGGGGCGAAATCCAGATCGTGCAGGGCGAGCTTATCGACCTCGAGATCAGCACCAAGGAAGCCTACCAGCCGCGCAAGGGATTGAGGGCGGATTGTCTCAAGAGCCCGCGCAGCATCTGGAACGCGGCCTTGGCCTATACCCACGCCAACAGCCGGAAAGGGGCAGACCATGCCCGCCGCTGGGCGTTCGGTGTTTGGAAGGGCATCTATCCCGGCGCCAAGCTGCCTCGCGGGCTCTACGACGCCCCTTATGACGCCAGCAAGGTATCTCCCGACGAATACAGCTTGATTGAGCGTGAGATTGCCCGGTTCCGCAAGGGCGGCGCGAGGAAAGCGGCATGATGCTGGAGCAAGCCATCAGCGAAGCATGTGCCGCCGTCGGAGTTATTCCCCCGCGCGGCCGCGTTGCGATGCGCAAGTGGGTCCAGGCCGACACGCTGGCCAAGAATGGCAAAGGCGATGGTCGGCTGATCTGTGACGAGTTCCGCGTCACGGCAATGAACTGGCAAACCGGCGACAAGGCCACGGTATGGCTCAAGGATGAGTTCACGCCAGCCGAAAAGAAGCGGTTTGCGGAGACGCGGGCGAAAGATCAGCGCGAGGATCGTGAGAAATCAGCACGCGCCGCGGCGATCGCCACCAAGATCATCGCAGCATCAAAGCCGGGCACCCACCCATATCTGGGCAGCAAAGGATTCCCATCCGAACGGGCGCCAGTGATCGCCGCTGAGAAGGTGGCCGAGATCGCTGGGGACTACATGGTGCCCGACGGGGCCTGTGAGGCAGTCGTGGTGCCGGCCCGCGTCAACGGCTCCATTACCAGCGTGCAGCTCATCTGGCGCGACGGGACAAAGAAGTTTCTGTTCGGCGGTGACATGGGCCGCGCATCGCACAGGATCGCCACTGGCGGCGATACATGGCTTTGCGAGGGGTATGCCACCGGACTTTCCCTCCGCGCCGCCCTCAAGGGTCTGAGCCGCAAGGACACGATCCTGGTGTGCTTCTCCGCATCCAACATTGCGAAGGTGGCCAGCACGATCAAGGGGCGCTGCTACATCGCAGCGGATCACGATGCCCCTCCGAAGACAAAGCCGGAGCAGTTCGACGGGCTTGGGGCAGGGGAGTTCTTCGCCCGGAAGGCTGGGCGTCCCTATGCGATGCCGCCGATCGTAAAAACCGACTTCAATGACCTTCACCAATCCGAAGGCATCTTCGCCGTTCAGCGGGTGCTTTCCAAGCTGATACGGGAGGCGAGGATGTGACCGCAAAACGGGCCTCAAGATGTCATGGCCCAAGCGGATGTAGGCGAAAGCCGAAACGCTTCCGGGATCGGTTTGGTGAAGCCGCTCGTCGCGCCGGTCAACAGCGACACATAGCCTGCACAACTCCCCTCACGGGGCGAGCAGACCCGAATACAGGACGGGCCTCGATCGCAGGGACATCATCACCCACACTGGACGCATCCGGAAACGAGGTGCAGCCCGTCATTGGTCGCCTGGATTGGCCTTTGAGGGGTGCCGCTGCCAGTCGAAGCGCATGTAGGGCCGACAGGGCAACCCCGGTCCGAGCCGAAAGGCAATCATGTAATCCAGGTGTCGCTAAGGGCATCCCAGTTCGTGAGCACGAACCCCAGCGCACACTTTGCCCCGAGCACGGGCGAAGTGTGCCTGAACAAACCCGTCCGAAAGCAGCGTCGGGAAACGAAGCTCAGAGTTCCAACAACAGGACAGACACGGTGCCAGTGACATTCAAGAGAAGCGGGCCAGTGTTCGAGAAAGACGGACAATCGATCACGCCGCTGGCGATGATCGCGACGTGTGAAGGATGCGGGAAAACAGCGATGTACGGGGAAGGCGTGAACTTGAGACAGGCGATCGCGACAAAGGACCAGAAGCGGGCAGGCCAATGGTGGTGCGCTCGGGATCACAACGGGCGCGGATACTGCGCAGAAGCGGCGAAAGGACAGGCTGATGGGTAGGCACAGCAAACCGGCGCACAACAGGGCCGAGGGCAAGCGGGAGCCCAGCGGCCGGATCAATCGGAAAGGCGTCGGCCAGCGCAAGCGGGACGCCCATGACAAGGCAGAAAGGGAAATGATGAGCGTGGCGATCGGAGCGCGGCAGCGCATTTTTGGGCTCAACGCAAAGCTGGCACGGGATCAGCTTTCCGGGTCCGTTGTCGGGCGCCTGGCGCTCATGGGGATGCAGGGCGGCGGCATCAGTCGTCAACAGGCGGACGCGGCGTTCATCTGGCTCGAAGATAGAGCGGCCTATGCCAAGGTCATGCAGAGCCCCAAGGACGATTCGGCCATAGACCTGGCCCACGTCCCCGGCATCAGTCATGGCGAGAACGTCGAGCGGGCGAAGATGAACCGCAAGCGCTACGAGCGAGCACGAGAGGCGCTGCAGCAAGCGCAGAACGTTCTTGGTGGTCGCTCCAACCTATGGGCGGCGATCAACCTCATCGTGGAGCAGGACAAGGACATGCCCCACCTGATCGGGGATCTTCGGGAAGCGCTCAACGCTCTGTGCCGGCACTACAAGATACCGACCCCAGTTAACCGGAAAGCTGTTGACATGACGGCCGAAGCAGTCTAGCAAAAGATAATCGCGAGCAGATGCGTTCGCACGCGCCCCGCGCCGGAGACGGTAGCGGGGCTTTTCATTGGGCGAAGCGGTCGCAGTAATGCGTTCCGCCTGGTGATCGGCAGCAGGCAAAGCCTTCACCCTCTTAGGCCGCTGACTTCCTGCTTGAGCGGCCCGCCCATGCCCCTTTTGAAAGGACTGCCACCATGGACAAGGCCGATTTCATCCCCGAACTCGACCCTGCCAAGGTGAAGACAGCAACCGATGCCCTGAACGATCTCGCCGCCGCAGCGGTGCGCGCCCAAGAGGCGCTTGCAGACCTGGGCATGGCCATCGTGCTGACGGGCGAGGCGGACGATGATGAGCCGGAGATCGGCGGTCTGAACTAAACCATGGAACCTAGCTTCCATGGTTGACCCAGAGGTTCCTTGGTTAGCCAGCCGGGCGGCGGAGGTCCGGCACCAATTCAAATCTCAGGAGAGGGTATGGCGAGAGCGCGCGCAGATTATAGCGATCCGCTGGACCCTCTTGTGGTCGAGGCCCGCAAGAAGGCGGCGAGATCGTTCCTGCGCCGCTATATCGCGCCGTGGCCTAAAACCCCATCTGGGGAGATCGACGTCTCTGGTGTTGATCTACTGATGGGGGATGGGGCTTCGGCCATCCGAGGGCTGCTCGAAACCATCAAGGCGATGGAGGCAGAGAGGCAATAGCCTAATCCTCATCGCCCAACACCTTGGACAGCATACTCCCTCGAACCTGAGTGCGCTGCTTTGGTTTAGGCCCAGCCTTCGCCTTAAACGCTACCGAGTTCTGAGGAAGCGTAACCGGATACCCATAGTGCGGTAGCCTTACGGTAATCTCTGACCCATCGTCAGAAACCCGGCTTACGGTTGCTTCTATTGTGACGGTATCGCCTATGGTGATCTTGGGCATGGGTTCCTCCGAGGGCGATTCAACGCGGGAGGGGCGGCAAGGTTCATCAATGGAGGCTTATATGCGTGACTTCGCCAAGCGCTGGATTGAAGCCGATATGGCAGAAGCCTTCCCCGAAGTGCCCCGAGAGATCCTTGAGCAGTTCGCAGAGGGGCAGGCGGAACAGGTGGCGCAGGAGTTGAGCCGCCCGCTCGATCCGGTCGAACACGCCTTCCTTTATGGGGATGGTAAGCCGTGGAAGGGCGGTCTGGTTTAGTCCATGCCTGCTCTCAAGAACGCAAAGCACGAGGCATTTGCCCAAGGGCTCGCCAAGGGCCTTTCTGCCTCCGAAGCGTATGTCGCTGCCGGGTATAAGGAAAGCCGTTCGGCTGCATCACGTCTGTCAACAAATGTGAACATTGAGGCGCGCGTTTCCGAACTTGTCGGCAAAGGAGCCGAAAGGGCAGAGGCAACCGTTGAACGGGTCCTGCATGAGATGGCCCGGCTAGGCTTCTCCGATGTCCGCAAGGCGTTTACGCCGGGTGGCGCACTGCTGCCCCCGCAAGAGTGGGATGACGATTTTGCCGCTGCTGTGGCCGCAGTCGAGGTCGTTTCGCGCAACACGAATGAAAAGGACGCCGAAGGCCGCACGGTTATAGAGCACGTCCACAAGATTAAGATGTGGGACAAGAACAGCGCCTTGGAGAAGATCGCCAAGCACCTCGGCATGTTCGTCGAGCGTGTGGAGCACTCTGGGAGCATGAACCTTGTCGTGACGCCCGAGGACGCCGAGCTGTGACGCATGACCGTTCAACTCACGGAGAAGCAACGGGAGGCTAACCGGCTCCTGGCCAGCCAGGCGCGCAATATCATGCTGCGCGGCGGCTCGAGGTCGGGCAAGACCTTCGTTCTGGTCCGGGCCATCATTCAGCGGGCGGTCAATGCCCCTGGGTCGCGCCATGTGATCTTTCGGTTTCGGTTCAACCACGCCAAGACATCGGTGTGGTCGGACACGCTGCCCAAGGTGCTCAAGCTGTGCTTCCCGAGCCTTCGGGTCCGGTTCGACAAGACAGACTTCTTTGTCGAGATGCCCAACGGGTCACAGGCCTGGATCGCAGGGCTGGACGATAAGGAGCGGGTCGAGAAGATCCTTGGGCAGGAATACGCCACGCTCTATTTCAACGAAAGCAGCCAAATACCGTGGGCATCGGTCGAGACGGCCATGTCTCGCCTGGCGCAAAAGTGCGAGTTGGCACCGGAGATAGCAGAAGCGACGGGAAGGAAGTTCCTGGCGCTCAAGGCGTACTTCGACTGCAATCCACCGTCCAAGCTCCATTGGTCCTATCAGATGTTCCGGGCCAAGATGAAGCCCGGCACAAAAGAGGCGCTGGCCAACCCGGACGATTACGCAGAGATGCAGGTCAACCCTGCGGACAACGCCGACAACCTGCCGGCCGAGTATTTTGATGTCCTTGCCTCGATGTCAGCGGCCAAGAGGCTGAGGTTCGAGGCGGGCGAATGGGCCAGCGAAGTCAGCGGCGCTCTCTGGGCGCTGGAAGACCGCAAGGCGCCCGACGGCAAGACAATGCCGGGCCTGGACAGTCTGCGTGTCTCCGAAGCCCCAGAACTGCAACGCATTGTTGTTTCGGTCGATCCGAGCGGCACGCGCGGCGATGGTGGTGGCGACGATATCGGTATCATCGTGGCCGGGTTGGGCATGGATGGGCACGGCTATGTGCTCCATGACGGAACCTGCCAGATGAGCCCGGAAGGGTGGGGCCGACGGGCCGTTGATCTGTACCACAGGTTCGGCGCCAACCGGATCGTGGGTGAACGCAACTACGGCGGCGACATGGTGAGGTTCACCGTGGCCACTGCCGACAAGAATGCGGCTTTCAAGGAAGTGGTGGCGAGCAGGGGCAAGGCAGTTCGCGCCGAGCCTATCAGCGCCCTCTATGAGCAAGGGCGCGTGCACCATGTGGGCGACTTTGCCGACCTTGAAGATCAGATGTGCAATTTCACTGCGGCCGGGTACGTGGGCGAGGGATCGCCTGACCGGGCCGATGCTCTGGTTTGGGCACTTACCGAATTGATGTTGGACGGTTCAACCTTCACTCTGGCCAACGTATAGGAGCGGGCATGGCTGTCATCTATGGCCCGAGCGGCCATCCTCTATCGGTCGTTGGCGACAGCCTGACCAACCTCGTCAGCCGTATGGGCACGGAGCGGGACAAGTCGGCATCGACCTTCTACGCCCTGACCCTGCTGACCGATGACCAGATCATCGCCGCCTACAAGACGGCATGGCTGCCCCGGAAGATCGTTGACATCCCCGCCTTCGACAGCGTGAGGGCGTGGCGCGACTGGCAGGCCACGACGGCGCAGATCGAAGCCCTAGAGGCCGAGGAAAAGCGCCTCAACGTTAAGGGCAAGGTGTTGGAGGCCCGCGTCAAGGCCCGCCTTTGGGGCGGTGCTGCGATCATGCTGGGCACGGGTGACACGGACCTCAGCCAGCCTCTCAATGTGGAGCGCATCGGGCGAGATGGCCTTCAGTATCTCACGGTGCTGACCCGCCGCCAGTTGACTGCCGGCGAGATCGAGCGCGACCCGGCCTCGGAGTTCTATGGCCAGCCCAAGAGCTATCAGATCAACTCGGGCGAGACGGCGCAGGTAGACATTCATCCGTCGCGGCTGGTGATCTTCCATGGCGTGGCGCCGACCGATGACGATCTTGTGGCAACAAACCGGGGTTGGGGCGACAGTGTGCTTCAATCCGTGATCGATGCCATCAAGCAGGCCGACAGCACAGCGGCGAACATCGCCTCTCTGGTGTTCGAGGCCAAGATCGACATCATCAAGGTGCCCAACTTCATGGCCTCTCTGGGCGATGAGGGCTACAAGCAGAAGATCCTTGAGCGCTATACCTTGGCGAATACGGCCAAGGGCATCAACGGTACGCTGATGCTCGACAAGGAAGAGGAATACGAGAGCAAGACGGCGACCTTTGCCACGCTGCCCGACGTCCTCGACCGCTTTCTGCAGATCGTGTCCGGTGCGGCTGATATCCCTGCCACGCGCCTCCTGGGTCAGTCACCGGCAGGCATGAACGCCACCGGTGAATCGGACCTGCGAAACTATTACGATCGTCTCAGCGCCATGCAGGAGCTCGAGATGACGCCGGCCATGGCCCGGCTGGATGAATGCCTGATCCGCTCCGCTCTGGGGTCGCGGGACAAGGACATCCATTTCAACTGGTCGCCGCTCTGGGGTATGTCGGAAAAGGAAAAGGCAGAGGTCTTCAAGGCCAAGGCGGATGCGGCGCGCACGATTGCTGGCACGGGCGGAACGTCTCCGGCCCTTATGCCGATCGAGGCGCTGTCCGATGCTTTGGTCAACGAGTTGATCGAGGATGGGTCTCTCTCCGGTCTGGAGGCAGCGATCGAGCAATACGGGACGCTAGGAGAGCAGGAAGAGGACGAAGGCGACCTAGAGGCCGCCGCCGTGCCTTCCGCCGCTCCTGAGGTCCCTGTGGGCACGAATGACGCCGCCCCGCGCACACTCTACGTTAGCCGAAAGCTGCTCAACGCCGATGAGGTGATTGCTCACTTCAAGGCTCAGGGCGTCGAGACGACCCTGCCGGCTGATGACATGCACGTAACCATCACATTCAGCCGCGAGGCCGTGGACTGGATGAAGATGGGGCAGGCGTGGGAAGCCAAGATCGAGATCGCCGAGGGCGGGCCCCGCCTGATGGAGAAGTTCGGTCCTGAGAGCAAGGCTCTGGTGCTGCTGTTCCGCTCGTTTGAGCTGGAGTGGCGGCACGAATCCATGGTTGCCAATGGGGCATCGTGGGATTGGCCGGAGTATCAGCCCCACGTGACGATCACGCACGGCTTTGAAGGCGACCTCGAGGACATCGAGCCTTACCAAGGCCGGTTGTTGTTTGGGCCGGAGGTGTTCGCCGAGGTCAATGAACGCTGGGCCGAGGATTTATAGGCGGGAGAAACGCATCCGGGCATCTCTCCCAGCCCTCGGTTCCTCTTACTATGTAGGCCTTAGCTCCGTTGGTACGGCAGACATCAGCCGAAAAGGTATTTGGGACCTTGGTGTCACCCGCTCCCCCGCCCGCGCTTCCTTTAGCGCCTATTGGGCGCTTCGCCTAGCACATTATTCGAGGACCCCATGCAATTCACTGACGCTGTAACCGTCGCGGGCAAGCCGCGCCGGACCGCTGACGGCTATCTGATCGCAGAGGCCAAGTGCGTCCGCACCGGCATTCAGCTTTACACCGGCGATGAGGTGGGGCGACCCGATCTCAACGTGGTGCGCGTCTATCGCGGACCCGACGAGGTCTTTGCACAGGATAGCCTCCAGTCGTTCAGCCATGCCCCGGTTACGGTCGATCACCCGTCGGAGCAGGTCACGGCGGACAACTGGCGCCAGCTATCGGTTGGCGAGGTCAGCACTGCGGCCAAGCAGGACGGTGAATGGGTGATGCTTCCCCTCATCCTCAAGGATGCTGCAGCGATCAACGCTGTCGAGGCGGGGAAGCGTGAGCTTTCCGCTGGCTATCTCTGTGAACTCGATTGGACGCCTGGCGTGACCGCTGACGGCCAACCGTTCGACGCACAGCAACGCTCAATCAAGATCAACCATCTCGCGCTTGTCGATCGGGCGCGGGCTGGTTCTCAGGCTCGCATCGGTGACGAGGCGGGAAAGTGGGGCGCTGCCCCGATCCATGACGCAACCCCTGAAAAGGAAACTCCAATGAACCTGAAGACGGTAACCGTCGATGGCATCCCGGTCGAGGTGACCGATCAGGGCGCCACCGTCATTGCCACGCTGCAGCAGCGCCTTGCTGACGCGGCCAAGAAGGCGACAGAAGCCGATACGGCCCATGCCGCTGCCCTTGCTGCCAAGGACAAGGAAATCGCCACCAAGGACGCCGAGATCGATGATCTCAAGGCCAAGGTGGTCGATGGTGCTGCCCTCGACAAGCTCGTCGCAGATCGCGCCGCGCTCGTCACCGTGGCCACCAAAATCGCCAAGGACGTCAAGACCGACGGCCTCAGCGATGCCGACATCCGCAAGGCAGTCGTGACTGCCAAGCTTGGCGATGCCGCGGTCAAGGACAAGTCGGCCGACTACATCTCGGCCCGCTTCGACATCCTCGCCGAAGACGCCGGCAAGGAAACCACGGACACGTTCCGGGAAACGCTGCGTAGCGGCATCCAGTCGAACGACAGCGCCATGGCTGACGAGGACAAGGCCTATGCCGCCTCGATCGCTGATCTCAACCGCAAGACGGAGGCCGCGTAATGGACCCGCTCCAGACCACTTATGCCGACGGGATGGCCCGTTGGGTCGAGGGCATGATCCCCGACATGCGCACGCCTGGCGAGGACGTGTCGCGCAACGTTGAAACCGCCGCCGGTATCGGCTTTGGCAAGGTGGCAGTGCAGGGCACCGGGGATCGTCAGATCGTCGTTTCTGCTGCGGCCACTCCCTTCGTGGGAATCACGGTGCTCGACACCACGCAACTGCAGGACAGCTACCCGCAGTACGCCACGGCTCGCGTACGCACCCAAGGTCCGATTGTCGTCCAGGCCTCGGTCGCCGTCGCGGCCGGCGACCTGGCCTACTTCGTGCCGGCCACTGGCGTCATCACCAACGTCGCCACCGACAACACCCTGATTGGCAAGTTCGAGACTTCGACCTCGGGCGCCGGTCTGGCTGTCGTCAACCTGAGCTAAGCCAGAAAGGAAAGCTTGAGATGAAACACTTCCAGATGGATGCTCAGGTCGCGATGAGCTTCGCGGTCTCGCAGGCATCCCGCATCAATGCGACGGTCTATCAGGCCCGCTACCCGGCGATCCGGTATCGCGGCCTGGTGCCCGTCGACACCACCGGGCCGGAATGGGTGAAGTCCATCACCTATTTCTCGCTCGATGGTGTGGGCCAGGCCGAATGGATGAACGCCGGCGCCGATGACGTGCCGAAGGTCGAACTGCTCCGCGCCAAGACCGAAGCGACCGTATCGATGGCCGCTATCGGTTACGGCTGGAACGTCGAGGAGCTGGCCCAGGCTCAGCAGCTCGGCATCGACCTGTCCTCGCGCAAGGGCTCGGCTGCTCGCCGCGCTTCCGAGGAGAAGGTGGATTCGGTGGCCTTCTTCGGTGACACCGAAAAGGGCTTCACCGGCATCACCAACAACCCGAACGTGACCGCCGTTGATGCGGCCGCCACGGGCACCGGTTCTTCGACCGAATGGGCGGACAAGACCCCCGGCCAGATCATGGCCGACGTCAATGCCATGATCTCGGGCGTCTTCACCGGCTCCAACACTGTCGAGATGATCGATACGATCCTTCTGCCCTATACGCAGATGCACGACATCGGCACTCGCCAGCTGTCGGAGAACACCGAGACCACCATCCTCTCGTGGCTTCGCGAGAACAACGTCTACACCATGGAGACGGGCCAGCCGCTCAACATGCGCGGCATTCGTGGTCTCGAAACCGCTGGTGATGGTGGCACGGCCCGTATGGTTGGCTACCGGAACGATGAGGAAGTGCTGCGGCTCAATATGCCGATGCCCTTCCGCTTCTTCCCCGTGTGGCAGACAGGCCCGTTCCGCTACGACGTGCCGGGCGCGTTCCGTATCGGTGGCGTCGACGTCTCGCTCCCCGGTGCGATGCGCTACATGGATGGGATCTAAGCCATGACCAAGATCACCAACACCTCCAAAGCCATCCTTGGCGTCAACGCCAAGGTCGACGGCAAGGTCCGCACCGTGTCTCTGGCACCGGGCGAGACCAAAGACCTCGACGTCATCAAGACCAAGGTCTTCGACGCTCGCGTGAAGAGCGGTGCCCTCTCGGTGATCGCCGGGAAGGCTAAGGCCGACGCTGCGCCCAAGCAGGACGAACAGCCCAAGACCGCTGCCGAAGTCCTCGAGCTTGCCGATGGCAACTTCATGACGTTCAAGGCCGCTGCATCGAAGGTGCTGGGCGACGATACCCCGTCCACCAAGGACGAGATTATCGCGGCTCTTAAGGCCAAGGCAGACGCATAATCACCAAGGGGCGCGGACCACTGCCGCGCCCCGATCTGACTTATTCGAAGATCGTTTCGCGCTCGATCTCAAAGCCCTGATCGTACAGATCGCTGTACTGCGACTGAGGCGGGTAGGGATTGTCGTAGTGCTCGTTCCTCGAGTGCTGCTGGCCAAGTTCAAACGCATTCTGTTCCGCGCGACG
This sequence comes from Pelagibacterium sp. 26DY04, assembly GCF_031202305.1. NCBI lineage: Bacteria > Pseudomonadati > Pseudomonadota > Alphaproteobacteria > Hyphomicrobiales > Devosiaceae > Pelagibacterium > Pelagibacterium sp. 26DY04. The sequence goes on along the minus strand of NZ_CP101731.1, from coordinate 2,359,651 downwards.
TGCTTGTTCGCTCATCTCGAACTCCTTTGTTGAGCTTATGGCTTGTATATAGCGTTGAGCTCGCTCGGATGCGTCGGAACAGAAGAATAATCTGGAGAGACGTCCGCATGGCTGGCTATGGCACCGACCAGGGTTTTACTGACTGGCTCTCCGAAAACGGATTCACGCTGCCAGAGGGCGCTCCATCCATCGCAGTCCTGCGGGAGCGGGGCAGCTCGTATATCGATGGGACATATGGATCACGCTTCTCGGGAGTGCCGACCGGCGGATTTGCTCAGGAACGGGCATGGCCGCGTACGGGCGCCAAGGCCTATGGCCAGGCGATCGGCAGCGATGTCATCCCCGATGCTGTGATCAAGGCGAGCTATGTGGCGGCCTTCGCCGAGGCAAAGGCGCCCGGTTCCCTCTCGGTGACCTACACGCCCGGCACCACAAAGGTGCTGACGAAAGTCGACAAGATCGAATGGGACGTCATTGGCGATGCCAGTGCTGCCGGGGCGATGATCCCGGTCCTCAGCGCCGTGGAAGGGCTCTTGGCGCCGTTCCTGGTCCCTGTGGGCGGCATCCCCGACATTTTGGTGGTCTGACATGGCTGAGGATTGGAACAGCATCGCCGCGGAAGTCGAGGGGGCTATCAGGTCCATAGGCGACATCTTCGAGCCCGATGGCCACCCAGCCGTCATCCGCAAGGAAGGGACAGGGGAGCCGCAGAACCCATGGGACCCGCCCGGCGGTGTTCCCACCTATCATGAGGTCCGGGTGCTGATCTCGGATCAGGAGCTTCGGGATATCAACGGAACGCTGATCGGCCAGACCAAGCGGACGGTGACCATCTCGGGCGCTGCCGGTGTTGTCCCATCGGATGACGACAGGATCGTGCTGGGGATGACAGAGGCGCAGGTTGTGACGGCTGGGGATGCGAATGTGGTGTGGCAAGAGCTGTTGGACGTGAAGCCCCTTTCGCCTGCTGGCGTGGTGGTCCTCTATGAGCTCACGCTCACCAGTTAGCGAGGGACGATGAGCGCGGCAAGTATCGCTGCAAGGAAGCCCACAGCAATCCAGAGCAGCCAGTAGATACCGTGCAGGAGTTCGACGGCCCCGGACAGTCGGTCCTCGGCCGATCGGTTCTTAATCAACTCAAGGGTCCCTTTGAGCTGCAGTGCAATAGGGATGATCGACAAGAGCATGCCGGCCGCGAACGCGGCTGCGATCCAGACATAAAACATGAAGCACTCCGCGTTCGAAGGTGGAAGCGGACTTTGCACCGGACTGCGCCGCAAGGAAAGCCATGCCCACACAGCGCCAGATATTCGAGGCCCTGGCCGAAAGGCTGGAGCCGCAGGTCCGTGACGCCTTCCTTGCTGCTGTCGCCGAGATCAGATCGAGCGTGACGCTCAAGCTGCTGATCGATCGATTGGAGCGCGGGGATATCGCCGGCGCCATCGACGCACTGCAGATCGAGCGCGAGGCTTATGGCAGGCTCGATCTGTTGATTGGGGAGGCATACAACTCTGGTGGGATCGCCCAGGCCGATGCGCTCCGCATCCGCGACCCGGAAGGCGGGCGGGTGTTGTTCCGCTTCGGGGTTCGCAATCCAGAGGCGGAGGAATGGCTTCGGCGCCATAGCTCAACTCTGATCACCCGAATCGTTGAGGATCAGCGCGAAGCGGCCCGTCAGCATCTCATGGCTGGCTTGGCCCGAGGTCAGAACCCTCGCCAAACCGCCCTTGATCTCGTGGGGCGCGTATCAAGGGCCACAAACGAGCGCACAGGCGGCGTATTGGGCCTCACGGCTGCTCAGGAGCGGACGGTGGCAAACGCCCGCTCAGCGCTTCTCTCTGGAGACGTAGAGGGCATGCGCCATTACCTGACGCTGTCCCGCCGAAACAAGCGGTTCGATCCAAGCGTCATGGCGGCGATCAGGGATGGGCGTCCGATCAGCGCTGAACTTGTAGCCCGGATCACGGGCCGCCTGTCGGATAGTTACCTCGCGCTCAGGGGCGAGACGATTGGCCGAACGGAAACGCTCAATGCCTTGGGCAAGGCTCGTGATGATGCAATGCGTCAGGCGATCCAGCAGGGGAAGGTAGACGCCCGTTTCGTGGAGAAGATCTGGCGCCATTCCTATGCGGAACATCCGCGCGTGCAGCACCAGGCCATGAGCGGCAAGGCTGTGCCCTATCTGGAGCCGTTCGTCATGCCTGACGGGACCAGCGTCCGCTATCCGCATGATCCCGACGCGCCGGGCAAGCACACGATAGGCTGCCGATGCCGGGTCGAATACCGGATCGACTACGCCGCGATGCTGGCTGAGCAGCGAAGAGTGGTGCAGTGACCTCGTTTGAGGCTCAGGTAGGAACCTGGGCAGCGAAGGTGCCGGGGGCGATTGATGCCGTCCGCAAGGGCGCTGCGCAAGACGTTGTTGGAGAGATGCAGACGCCTCGCGGTGCCGGCGGGCACATGCGGGTGAGGACCGGCTTTCTATGGAACTCGCTGATGGCGTCCACAAGCCGGATGCCTTCGATCAACCCCGAGTATCGCCCGCCGAGCGACGCATCGCCGGGCTCCTACAGCTATAGCGCTGCCGATATCGAACTGGTCATCTTGGGGTCCGATATCACCGATCCGCTCTATTTCGGCTACACAGCGGCCTATGCAGGCATCCGCGAGTATCGAGACGGGTTTATCAGGCTGGCCGCGCAGAACTGGCAGCAGCACGTCGCTGAGAACGTCAGGAGGGTACGGTCGGCTCTGAAGGTTTAAGCCGCTCCTCGCGCTCCTCTGCGGCCACAAGGGCCATCTGGAGCATGGCGAGGTCTTTGCGAGCTGCCTTTAGCGCAGTGTCTCCGATGACCGTCTCGCCATCATCATTGCCAAGCGCAAGCCCTGCGGCATGCAAGCGTTCATAGACTTCGCGATCGGTGAGTTTCTTCGGCATCGGCGCCGCAATCTAAACCAGTGAGGGCCGGATGGCTACACCGACAGTCGAGACGAAAATCTGGCTGGCGATCAAGGCGCGCATCGACACGCTGAGCCTGTCTCAGCCGCACACGACCATTGATGGCGACCGACCCGAGACACTGCCCAACGGCATGGTCATTGAGGTGATGTATCGCCCTAACCGTCCGCAACGGCGATACCTTGACGGCGGCGATCCGCCCTTTCGCCAGGGCTTCGTTCAGTTGGGGCTCATGTTCCGACCAGGCGACACCAGCCGCCCTCATTCCCAAGAGATGGCAGGCGACATTGCTGGCCATTTCCCTGCCGATCTGCCCATGCGCTACGGCGGGATCACCGTCAAAGTCTCGGAGGCACCCGAAGTCGGCGGCGGCTTCTTAGATGACGAGCGGCAGCGCTTCGTCACCCCGATCACCGTGAGATGGAAAACAGAGGCATAGCCATGAACATCAAGGACACGATTGTCGTCCGCAAGAAGGACGGCAGCAAGCAGCGCATTTATGAGCGCGAGTTTAACCCCAAGCTCCACACGAAGGTGGCGGAGACAACCGCGAAGCGCGAGGCCGACAAGGCCAAGCCCTCCGCCTAATCAACCCGACAAGGAGAAACTGCGATGGCTGGCACTGGTGCTGGACGCAAATATTACATCTCGGATGGACCGGTGGGGGATGAGAACCTGGACCGGGCTGCATTCGAGGCCCTGACGTGGGTACGTATTGGGCGGATTGGAACAGCGACCGGAGGCGGCGCTTCGACCAACTTCCCGACGTACGGGCTTCTTGATGAAGACGTGGCGAACAAGCAAAAGGGACTGACCACCCCTGCCGACATGACGATCGAGCTTCGGCCAAAGCCGGATGATCTTGGCCAAATCCAACTCGCTGATGCCTCGCAGACGCGGCAGTCCTGGGGTTTCAAGATCGAAGAGGACGACGCCCCGGACGATAACACGACGAACTCGATCCAGTACAACCGAGGCGCCGTGGGCGTACCTACGGATGGGTTTGGCGGCTCGGATGACTTCCGCACCAAGACCTACACCGTGGGGCTCCAGCAAATCCCCGTGGACGTGCCGAACGAAGCGATCGTGCCGTAAGAGGGCCCAATGGAAATCTCGGGAATTGTCCAGTACGAGCAGCTTTTCACGCTCGAAATCCTTCACCCCGTCACCGAGGAACCGACCGGCATCACATGCATGATCCGGTCGGCCGGCAGCGCCGAAGTGAAGAAGGTCTTGCGCCAGCAGACCGACGCGAACCTTGAGCGCAGCCAGAAGCGGAAGCTTATCAAGGGCGCCACGCTCGAGCAGCAAGAGATTGAGAAGGCTGCGGCATATATCGCCTCGTGGGATTGGGGCGACAACACCTGGCATGGCAAGGTGCCCGATGACACCTACAAGGCCAAGTTCGAGGTTCTCGACGCCGAACCGTGGTTCTTCGCGCAGGTGGCGGAGGCGGCCAATACCATCGCAAATTTTACGGCGAACTCGGAGAATCCCTGAGCCTGGCAGCTTCCATTGTTGCCAAGTTCGATACGAAGGACTGGAAGGGCGACACGAGGCGCGATCGCTACGTTCGCTTTGAAGAGCCCGTGCCCGAGATCGTTATCCCAGAAGCTGGCGAGCATCTGTGGGAGTGGTTCTGGGATATGAACCGCGACCGTCAGCAGGGCATGAACGGGCCTCAGCCCATTGGCCTCGCCGGAATTCGGCTATGGTCGGAGATGACTGGGCAATCCATCCGCCCCGATGAGGTCGAAATCATCCGTGACATGGATGATGCTTATCGCGCTGCTCTAAGCGCTGAATTCGCTGATCAGCAGCGCCGCCGAGACGCCGAAGCCCAATCCAAGAAATAGGAGCGCCGTGATGGAAGTCGCTGGCTTGCACATCACCGTGAATTCCGATGACGCCAAGAGGGCGGAAATCAACCTCAAGGCGATGGGCTCTGCGGCAACGGTCGCAGCGGGATCAACCAACCGCATGGGGGGGGCCGCTGCCGCTGCCGCCGCTTCTGCCCGCAACCTTGCAGGGGCTATCGGGCAGGGCTTGAGGTCTGCCGTTGACGCCGTGGGCGCGGCATTCAACCGCCTCACCGGGTTCATGCGGATAAATGCGTCAGAGCAGCAGCGATTGGCCGGCACCGGCCGTAACCTCACCTTCCAACTATTCGACATCGGCCAGGCGTTGGCGACTGCCCCCACGATGGGCATCTATGCGCTCCAGAACCTGGGCTTTCAGTTTGCCCAGATCGCACAGATGTATGTGGGGCAAGGTGGGCTAAGGGCCGCGTTTGTCGATATCGCGGCGCAATTGGCCACCTTCGTCCGCTACATCGGGCCGGTGGCATTGGCCATTGGCGCGGTCACTGCGGCCGTCGCAGGCATGACGTATGAGATCAACAAGACCTCCGATGTACAGGTCGGGTTCTTCGACGTGGCCATCGCCGGGTGGCAGTTGCTTTCCGAAACGATCGTCGGCGCCGTTATGCCCGCCATCAATCAGGTGGTTAGCTGGTTCCGGCAGCTTTGGGACTGGATATCTCCGGTTCTGAAGACAGTAGGCAATGGCATCATCGGAACGTTTGTAGGGTCGTTCGACGCCATTATGGCGACGTGGGATCAATTGCCGTCGGCGCTCGGGGATCTTGCCATTCAGGCGGGGCAGTTGTTCCTCGACGGGATCGTCCAGATGGCGCGACAAGCCATTGCTACGATCAACGGTTTGATCGCCAGCATGAATGGAGTGCTTCGTGATACCGGCGTCCAAATCCCCCAACTGGATGAGCCGATGCGCGTGGTTCCGCGTGTGACGCTGGATAATCCGTTCAGCGGTGCAGCCTCGGGAGTGGCGGCGAGAGCATCGGATGCTTTCGGCAGCGCCATGGGGCGAGACTATCTTGGAGACGCCTTCGGAGCACTGTCCCAGCGGGCCCAGGAGATCGCGCGGGCACGTCAAGAGATGGAGGCTTTGGATGGTGCCACGGGCGCGGCGAACGATAACGCTAAGAAACTGGCCGATGAGGGGCTCTCGGAGGTCGCCAACAAAGCCTTCGATGTGGCTGAGGGACTCCGCAATGCCTTCCAGGGCCTCGGTTCCGGCCTGTTCGAAGCCATCAAGAGCGGCGGCAATATCGTCGGCAACGTTCTAGATATGTTGATCGACAAGCTCGGCCAGTTCGCATCGGCATGGCTCGATACGATCATGAATAACGGCATCAATTCGCTTGTGAGCATGCTGTTTCCCGGCGGCGGGGCATTCAACGCGCCTTCGAGCTATGTTCCCGGCGGCTTCTACCCCGGCCTTCCCGGCATGGGCATCGGCTCGTGGGACGGCGGCGGTTACACCTGGTCTGGCTCGCGGTCAGGTGGTATCGACGGTAGGGGCGGGCGCCTCGGCATCTTGCACCCCAATGAATACGTCACCGATCTGACGAAGGGCGCCGGGGCGGCGAACTCCAATGTTGCCCCCAACATCACGCTCAACTTCATCGATAATGCGGGCGTCGAGGTTACGCGCGGCCCGCTCGAGAGCGATGGACAGGGCGGATATAGGCAGGAGATCATCCTTGACCGCGCCGTCGCCGGGGCCATTGCCCGGCCCGGTAGCCGCTCGGCTCAGGCCATGCGAGCCCAAGGGAGCCTTGTAAAGCGATGACCTTGCCAGCATGGCCCCCTGAGCTATATCGGCCTCTGGTGGATGGCTTCCAGCGCGGAACGGGCGATAACCGTCGGTTCGGGCAATTCGACAATGCCCCGCCGACGGTTCGCCGCGGCACGTCAAAGGCGACGGAAAGCGTCTCGGTTTCCTTCGTTTGCTCCTATGACCAAAAGGCCCGCTTCGAGCGCTTCTACGACGATGAGTGCAAGGAGGGCGCCGCCGTGTTCACCATGCCGGCGTGGGACAGCGACGGCGTGTATGTCCTCACGGCGGACGGCATTCATTTGCTCGACCATGAGGATGATCCTCTGCTGGTGACATCGACCTGGGCCTGCCTGTTCGGGCAGGGCGGGGCAACGGTGACGCCTTTCGGTCTGGACTGGAAAGTCGCGTTTGAACTGGTGATCCTGCCATGAGCCGCATTATTTCGCTCAATGCCCGGCTCGCCCACGATGCCGTGGCGTCGTCTGAAGTTGAGGTGGTGCTGATCCAGTTCACGCACCCCGAGACGGAGCAAATCGTCCGGCTCTCCACCGATCCGACGGAGCGGATCAGTTATGCACCGCTGGCCTATGGCACGCGGTCGAACTGGCTCGGCGCCGATCCGAACGACGATGAACAGGCGTTCCGCTTCGTCCTGATCAGCGTGCAACTGCCCGACGATGAGGAAGCGGCTCCGCCGGCGGCACAGTTCGTCCTCGATGCTGTCGATGCCTCTATGGCCGAGGTGCTTCTTTCGACCACCCAGCGGGCAGAGGTGTCCATTGCCGTGGTGCTCGCCTCATCTCCGAACGTGGTCGAACAGGAGTGGCACGGATTCAAGCTGATCAATGTCGAAGGTGATGGCGGCCAAATCACGCTTTCGATCACCCGCGATCCCGTCACCGCCGAGCCTTGGCCGGCGGGACGAATGACGCGCGAACGGTTCCCAGGATTGCACCCGTAGCCATGCACTGGTCAGAGAAATTCCTGGGCCTGCCGTACGAGCCTCTCGGGCGCTCTGTGGCGGGCGCAGATTGCTATGGGGTATGCTGGCTCGTCCTGACGAGCTTCGGCGTTCCTGCGCCGTCCTACGCTGGGGAATATGCGTCCTCGGAGGAGGTGGAAGAGGTTTCGGCATTCATTGGCCGCACCAAGGGCCAGTGGGTGAGCGTCGAGCGTCCGAAGGAACTCGATCTCGTAACCTTCCGGCGGGGCGGCTGGGAAAGTCACGTCGGCATCGTCGTTAAGCCGGGGCTTATGCTCCACAGTTCGAGGGGCAAGCCCTCGTGCATTGAAGATTACACGTCCGGCATCTGGGCAAACCGCCTGACCGGCTTCTGGCGCCATCGCGCGCTGGCATAACCTCAAGGATCATCGATGACCGCTCGCGTACCCGTTTGCGCCATGCCCTCGCTTGACCCGGCAGTGGGCCGGATCGAGATCGAGTTGCCCTATGGCGCTACGGTTGCCCAGATCATCGCGGAGGTCTTGCCGCACGCCACAGAGGAGATGTTGGATCGGGCCAGGGTGTGGCTGGTGTCCAATGTTGGCGAAACGCTCCTGTCAGCCCGGAAGGCTTGGCATCGCATTCGCCCGCGCCCCGGTGTCCGCGTCCTGATCAAGCTCGTTCACGGCGGCGACATGCTGCGCAACGCGCTGATGATCGCGGTATCGATCGGCGCCACGGCCTTGGGGCAGTTCTGGGCCGGCCCCATGATCGGTGGCCTGTTCGGCGGGAGTGCGCTTGCGGCCAATATCGGTGCGGCCGCCTTCGCTGCCGGTGTCACCATTGCGGGCGGCTATCTGCTCAACATGTTGATCCCGCCCGCCCGTCGTGGTGTCGATCAGCAGTCGGAACGTCCGCTATACCAAATCTCGGGCTGGAAGAACTCCGCCAATCCCGATGGCGCCGTTCCTTCTATCGCTGGGCGCATTCGCTACGCTCCAATGTTTGCCGCGCCGAGCTACACCGAGATCGTTGGTGATCTCCAATATGTCCGGGCGCTGTTCACCTTCGGCTATGGCCCGGTCGAGCTGTCGAACCTCAAACTCGGTGACACGCCGATCGAGAAGTTCGATGAGGTCGAATACGAGATCAGGGAGGGTTATCCCGACGACGATCCGATCACGCTCTATCCCCAGCAGGTGATAGAGGAGGTGCTTGGCGTCGAGCTGCGCCGCGACCGCCTACGCAACGATGCCGGCACGATTATTGGCACAGGACCGGAAACCCCTGTCGCACGCTTCACGGCAGGCGATGCGACGGAAGCCAATGTGATTTTGAGCTGGCCCTCCGGTCTTACCGATGTCCATGAGTCCGGGGGCGATGCAGGTGAACTGAAGCCCACCACGGTTGTCATCAGGATTCGGCAGCGCCCGGCCTCTGGCGGCTCGTGGCAGGAGGTCACGACGCTTTCAGTTCGGGCGGAGAAGCGGGAAGGTTTCTACCGCTCCCACCGTTGGGCCCTGCCCAGCCGTGGCCGCTGGGAGATCGAGCTTACCCGCGTCACCCATGAGGCTGAAGAAACGGAGATCGTGGATAAGACGGTCTGGCTGGCGTTGCAGAGCTTCAGGCCCGAAAAGCCGGTCAACTTCGACAAGCCGCTCTGTCTTGTCTCCCTGCGGGTCAAGGCAACCTATCAGCTCAACTCGCAACTCGACACCTTCAACGCTATCGCAGAGCGCCTGGTGCCAGACTATGACCACACCACTGGCGAATGGACGCTACGCAAGTCGCGCAACCCGGCCTCCTATTACCGGCTGGCGCTGCAAGGGCCGGAATGTGCCTTCCCCGAGGCCGATAGATCATTGGACCTCGACCAGTTCGAGGACTTTCACGACTTCTGCCGTACCAAGGGGCTGAAATACGATCGCATCCATGAGGCAGCGGCCTCGCAATGGGACGCGTTGACCGAGATTACCGGGGCAGGCAGGGCCGCTCCTCGGTTCGATGGCACCAAATGGGGCGTCATTATCGATCGACCCCAGGATTTGGTCGTGGCGCACGTCAATGACCGCAATAGCCGGAACTTCGGCTGGTCGCACGGTTACCCCAAACCGCCCCATGCCTTCCGTGTGGCGTTCCTCGATCAGACCAGTGATTTCCAGCAGCGCGAGCGCCTTGTGCGCTGGCCTGGCTATACCGGCGACATCACCGTTACCGAACACCTCGAGATGCCAGGTAAGACCGATCCTGACGAAATCTGGATCGAAGCCCGGCGCCGGCAATATGAGGCGATCTATCGTCCCACACAGTTCTCAGCGGTGCAGGACGGCGCGGTCAGGACGGCAACGCGGGGCGATCGGGTGAAAGGCAGCTTCCCGGTAATCTCGCGCGTCATGTCGGGGCATCGGGTAAAGGCCGTGCGCGGGCAGTTGGTGACGCTTGACGGGATCGTCGAAATGGAGCCGGGGCAGAGCTATGCCCTGCGCTTCATGGTTGAGGAAGGCGAAGGTGAGGCGGCGACCACATCAAGCATCGTCCGCATCATCATGCCCTTCGCCGGGGAAACGGACAGCGTGGCCCTGAGTGGTGACGGTCCATTGCCCAAGGCCGGAGATATCGTTCATTTCGGCCTGGCGGGGCAGGAGAGCTATGATCTGGTCGTGGCGGGGGTACAGTCCGGCCAGGCCATGACAAGCGTCCTGACCATGCTCCACGCCGCTCCGATCATCGATCAGTTGACCGATGCCGAGGTGCCGCCGGCATGGAACGGCAGGGCAGGGCAAGATGCGGGACTCGACGTCGCAATTCCCGCCATTCCGAAGGTGCTCGCGATCGAGCCCTATTTCGATGCAGTCGGTGATCCTGATGGTGTTCTGGTGCGTCTTGAGGCAGGCGAGGGGAGCCCGGCAGTGGTCGGCACTTTCACCCTGCGGCACCGGCTGGCCGGAACGACGACATGGACGCTGAACGCTCCGGTCCCAGCGGCCGATGGCATGGTGATCGCCACGGGCTATTCGTCGGGCGCCGAGATCGAGATGCAGAGGCTTGCAACCTCGATCTACGGATATTCCAGCGATTGGTCCGACATCTTCACCTCAACCGGTGCAGAGACGCCGCCATTGCCGCAACCGGACCCGATCACCTCGGGCTCTGTGACGGGCGGGACGGGGCAGGCCACCTTCGACCTGACGACGCCGAACGATCCGCTGGTGACCGCCGTGGCCCTCTATTACGGGCCCAATTCGGACGGAACGGGCGTCACCGAAATAGTCGCGTTCACCGCGGCGCCCAATTCGCACTACAGCCGCACTGAGACAGTGCCGGCGGGAATCTGGTGGTTCTTCGCCGTTACCGAAAACGACGAGGGAACCCAGAGTGTGGGCTTCTCCCTCGGGCAGGAAACGATCTCCTGATCCACCGATCATCGCAGACCACTTCACCCGGCCACTGAGCTGGGCTTTTCGCTTTGGAGCATAGGCATGGCCATTCGTGACGGCATCCGCACCACCAATCTCGAGCGTCAGTTCTCGATCGATGAACTGATCGGAAACATCACCGAAGATGGTGTGGCAAAGACCGCGCGCGTGCCGGTACAGGCGCTGACCAACCAATTGGCGGCATCCGGGCCGTTCGTGTTCGGCAATACGGTCTATGCCCTCACGAAAGCCGATCTCGACGCTGTCGTTCCCGCAAATGAGCAAATGGGCGGCATCGTGCTCGCCGATCCCGTTCCGGCCAACAATGGCTATTACGCTCGCGAGGAAGGCGCATGGGTGTGGGGGAGGGGTTTTGCGGACACTTTTGCCCAGCTCATCAACTTCGGCGGCACGGCCAACGCCCAGACTGCCGATGTTAAGCCTGGTGTTGATCCTGCCAGCATCGAAGTGTTCTTCGCCTTCGTGGAGACACCCAATGCTGGCGCGATGACGCTCTCCATCAACGGCGAGCCCCAGCGCGAGGTCGTGAATCTTGCCGGCAATCCTCTGGCCGCCGGGGAGTGGACCGGGACGGTCATGTTCGCCCTCCGGGATGGCAAGTACCAACTGTTGCTGGATGCTGGTGCGGCAGCTAGTGCGGCGCAGAGTGCGAGTGAGGCGGCTAACAGCCTAGCTGATTTCAATGAGAAATATCTTGGCGCTTATTCCGATGACGCCAGCGCGACCGCTGACGCAGGAGGGGCACCAATTACTGGCGCTGAATACTGGAGCACCAGTGAGAACCGACGCAAGACTTGGGATGGGGTTGCCTGGGCGGCAACGGATGTTGCGCTGTCAGACGGGGAAGTTACTGAACCGAAGCTTGCATCGTCGCTGGCCAATACGCTTGCCCCTGCTGTCACCAGCAAGGCTGCACTGAAGGCGCTGAACACATCCAGGTACACCACCACGTTTCTTGCGGCGGCTGGGATCGAGGGCATGGTCACCTGGAAGGGCTCTGACCTTTCGGGGGAGATGCTTGGCCCTGCGATCACCAGTACAGCGGTCAACAGCGCTACCGGGACGATCACTCGGGCGGCGCACAATCTGACGCTGGGCGAGGCTGTGATCGTAACCACGTCGGTCAATGGGCTCAGCACCAATACCCTATATTGGGTGATCTATGTCGATGCCGACAACTTCAAGCTGGCGTCGTCTCTTGCCGATGCGAGGGCGGGCACGGCTGTCACTCTGACCGGGACGACGAACTTTACGGTTCGCCAGCATAAGGACCCATACGAGGGCGCTTACGTGACCAAAGGGCCGGATATTACCGGCGGGTCAGGTGCCTGGGTGCGCCCGGAAATAGGGACCGGCACGGGTAAGGTCACTTGGTTTGGGGCCGTGCCTTATCCAAGTCGCTCTGCTGCCTTGGCAGGCCTCGCCTCCGGTAACCGCATCAATGCCTGTGCCGAGCTTTTCCCGTCCGTCGACCTTGGAGCCGGTTGGCTTCTGATCGAGGAAACAGTCCGGGTCAAGACGTTCGTGCCTGGCGTCGACGCAATCCCCTTCGGAACGCACTTCTTTGGTGTCAACAACTACAACACCCGATTGGTGGCCGCAAACGGCCTAAATGCTCCAGTGTTGGACACCAACGGGGTATCCTCCATTGGGCTGTCGAATTTCGGCATTGACGGAAACGGCGCAAATAATACCGGGGCCAATACGCTATTGATCCGTAACTCTTATTACGGATTCATCCATGAAGTCCGCGTTCTCGATGGTTCGGCTTCCCATCCTGCGATCTACTCGCAGGGCTCCAACAATATCACCTACACGACTGTTTTCGCCTCAAATTGCCAAGGGGCAGGGTGGTTCCTTGATGCCAATTCTCGGCACAACGTCTTCACCACTTGCGGCGCGGAAGATTGGAACCTTGGCGGCGCGACAAGCGGGGATGCCATTTGGGGTTGGACCGACAACGGGTCGAATAGCTACAACGTCAATTCGTGGCTTGAGAACCGAAACGCTCTGGCTACCGATTGCGCGTATCGCACAAACAACCGCGATAATGTTGTTGAGCATATCGAGATCACGGCCGGCGGGAACCCGTTCGCCATTGGCATCCAAGCAGGAGCCTCATCTGACCGCTTCCGCCTGGTTAACCCCCATTTCGGTGGAACTGGAGGCGTCACCGCACCCGTGGTGCTACTTGGCACCAACAAATATCGCGAGCTTGTGGGGCTGTTTAACCCGGCCACGGAAGTCACCAATACCAACAGCGACATCACCACGCTTATCCGGCGCGGCAATCAGGTCTTCGATATCGCTGCACTGCGGACTTATACGTCCACAAATGGCGCATCCGGCCTTCGGATGGATATCTATGGCGGCAGCACCAACCTGCTGCGTATTCAGAATGCAGGGACAAGCGTGTGGGAAATCTCGGGAACAGGCCATTGGTTACCGAACCCGAACGGCGCCAACGACATCGGCAGCGCTGCGCGCCAAGTGCGTAACATCTTTTTGCAGAACGCACCCGACGTTAGCTCGGATGAACGTATCAAAGAACAGATTGGCGATCTCCCGGATGAGTGGTTGGATGCCTGGGGTGATGTGAAACGGAAACGATACAAGCTCAAAGCTGAGGTTGCAGAGCTTGGCGATGATGCGCCTTGGCATGTTGGGCTTGTGGCGCAACAGGTTGTCGAGGCGTTCGCCTCGCATGGACTAGATGCGATGAAGCTCAATCTCGTAAAGTACAGGGAATGGGGGGACGAGTTCGATGAAGATGGCAAGCTGGTTGTAGAAGCCGGTTCTCTCTATAGCGTCGTTTATACCGAAGCTGAGGCTTTCGAAGCCGCTTATGTGCGCCGGCAACTTGATGGGGTAACGCAGAATTAGGAGCGAGCGGCGCGGCGGCCCTTCAAGAATTTATACGCTTTGAACAACAGGAAGGCCGCCCCCGCCATCAAAGACACAATCAAGAAGGACACAGCGAACAAGAATAGTTCGATATCCTCGACCGGGTTGTGTTGAAGATCAGACCAAGTTGGGATTTCCATCAGTTGTGCTCCTCTGTTGGGGATTTGGCGCTAAACACGGCAATGGCCAAGACCCAACCGAACACGAGCGCCACGACGGGGTTTTCCAGCGACTGTAGGAAGGCCATTTCCAGCGATATCCCAGCTAGTGCGGCGGCCGATGCGAGGCCGGCAAATGTCCATTGATCTTTTGGCAGAGTGAAAGCCCGTATCACCGGCCGCACGATTGCTGTGAGTAGCAGCGCGACGAAGAGAACAGCGCCTACCAAGCCTACCTCGCTATACAGCTTTAGGTAATAGCTTTCGGAGGCTTCTACTCCTGGAATCAGATAGTCAAACCCGAAGTTCTTGACGAAGTTTCCCGATGCCATTAGCGACCCGCCGAATATCCGCTTCGTCCAGGTGTCTTGGTACGCAAAGATTGCATTGTAGACCTCGAAGCGCCCGATGCTGGACACATCAAGCCCAGATGCTGCGCCTTGCAGGCATCGATCGTAAACGGCGTCGGCGTCAAAGTCGTCTCCTCGCCGCTCCCTCACGCTAAGCACAACGTCGCAGACGTCGCCGGCCTGAGCTTGGGGAATATCTGGGCGGCCACTCTGGGATTCGGCTTGGGAAATATCTGGGCCATCGGCCCGAGCTTCGGCTTGGGAGGTAACCGGTATCTCAATACACAGCCTGCCAAATGAGGCTATTCCGCAAGCGGTAGAGAGCCCGGATTCAAAACGATCTGAGATTGAGTTAGGTACGGCGTTGTACGCAAATGGAAGAGCGGCAATCACTAGGGCGGCAGCGCTAGCAGCCTGCCAGACCGGGAGGCGGGGAAATCTCACCCGCTCATTCGCTGGTGTGGAATACCGATTGATTGCCAGAAGCACAATTGCTGCCAGCGCAGCAATCGCGGACTGAAGCATCGCGCCGCGCCCGTATGTAGCAAGGATCATCGGAACGAAGCTGACAAGAAGCGCGTAGGTCCAAACGTTCGGCTGTCTAAGAGCGGCCACGATGACAAACGGGAGCAGGAGGGAAATAACCACGCCAAATGGCAACGATGCGCCTATGAACGAGCCAACGCGGAACGGCGCGAACATCTCGGCAACGTCTTGGGGAACGGAGTGCTGCAACAACGTCGAGAGCGGTTGATCGAATACAACCTCTACCGCTACACCAGCCGCGAGAACGGCAGAAATTCCCAAGGCTATTTTGAAGTAAGAACGGGGCCGCAGGTTCGCGGAACTCATCAGCGCCAAGAATATAAGAAAGGCGACAATGGGGAACGCGAGGTGACCAAAGCCGAGAGAGCCTCTCACCAAGCTATCTGAGAATGGTATTTTGATCGCGGTCCAAACGATTAAGCAAAGCGCGATCCAAATCTCGGGGCGTCGGATTTGATGAAGCGCCTTCGGCCAATCTATCAGAAGCGCAAGCAAGAAGACGGGAAAAGCGACTGCTACGGTTGCAAGATTTCCCATCAAAAATGTCAGCGGGCCTCGAAAGCACGCTAGAAGCAAGACAAGGAAAATGCCCCAAAATACCAAGGCACGTCTGTTTGTCGCGAAATATGACAAAGGCGTCACTATCTTTAAGTCATGGTTTCGGGTGCTCGTACCACAAAGACCGCTTTTTGAGAAGCGGGATATATCTATCGCCCGTTAGGCCCAAGCCGTAAAACAAGGGCGCTTCCTTACATCGGAGAGAAACATGGCACGTGCGAATTTCGCGGCGGCTCTTTCTGCTGTCTTGCTGCACGAAGGAGGATGGGCCAACAACCCCAAGGACCCCGGCGGCGCGACCATGAAGGGCGTCACGCTGGCGACCTATCGCCGGTATCGGCCTGGCGCGACCAAAGAGCAGCTTCGCAATATCACCGACGCTGAATTGCAGCGCATCTACCGCGATGGGTATTGGGACGTGATCCGGGGCGACGATCTCCCGGCAGGCGTTGACTATGCCGTCTTCGATTTCGCGGTGAACAGCGGGCCTTCAAGAGCGGCCAAGTTCCTCCAGCGCATGGTTGGTGTGCCGCAAGACGGGAAGATAGGCCCTGTGACGCTCTCTGCCGTCCGCGCGGCCAATCCTGAGGCGATCATCCGCAACCTGTGCAATCAGCGCCAAGCATGGCTTCAGACGCTCAGCACGTTCGCCACCTTCGGCAAGGGATGGACCCGCCGCGTAAGTGAGGTGAAGGCCAAGGCGCTAGCAATGGCCGCCGAGCCCATCCGCCAGCCTGACGACCCGGGCGTGGATACTCCCACCGAGCGGCCCAAGGTCAACTGGCCCGCAATCATTGAGCTACTCCCCGAAAATGGGACGCTGACGTAAGCTAGGAATTGTTGTCTGCTGGTCTTCGACGATGGAGATCAGAGATGTCGAAACGCAAGCAGCATTCGCCCGAGTTCAAGGCGAAGGTCGCCCTGGAAGCATTGAAGGGCGAAGAGACGGTATCGGAATTGGCGAGCCGGTTCGGAATTCACCCCACGATGATCCACCAATGGAAACGGGCGTTGCTCGAAGGGGCATCGGGTGTGTTCGAGCGCGGCGGGCGCAAAAGGCCTGAGATTGACGATGAACAGGTCAAGGATCTGCATGCCAAGATCGGAGAGCTGGCCGTCGCCAACGATTTTTTGTCCAGAAAGCTCAAGCCTTGGGGCGGGAAGTGAGGCGAGGGATGATAGAACCTGATCACCCCGTGCTCTCAATTGGCAAACAGTGCACGCTGCTGTCGATCGCGCGCTCTTCGTTCTACTACACGCCGAAAGGCGAGACCGAGATCAACCTTGCCCTGATGCGCAGGATCGATGGGCAATTCCTGGAGACGCCCTTCTTCGGAGTCCGGCAGATGACCTGGCACCTGCGCAATGAAGGTCACGTGATAAACGAGAAGCGCGTGCGTCGGCTGATGCGGCTCATGGGCCTGATGCCGATTTATCAGAAGCCCAATACCTCGAGACCAGCCAAGGGGCACAAGATCTGGCCCTATCTTCTGAAGGGGTTGAGGGTGGAGCGCCCGAACCAGGCCTGGGCTGCGGATATCACGTATTTACCGATGCGCCGGGGCTTTCTCTACCTGGTGGCCATCATGGACTGGCACACCCGCAAGGTCTTGGCATGGCGCATCTCGAACACGCTGGAGGCAGACTTCTGCATCGAGGCGTTGAACGAGGCGGTCCACAAGTTCGGTCCGCCCGAGATCATGAACACCGATCAGGGGAGCCAGTTCACGTCCTTTGCCTGGACCGATCGGTTGCGACGAATGGGGGTGCGCATCTCCATGGATGGCAAGGGCCGGTTCCTCGACAACATCTTTGTCGAGCGGCTCTGGAGAACCCTCAAATACGAATGCGTCTACCTGCACGCCTGGGAGACCGGGTCACAGGCCCGCGCCGGCGTCCGCGAATGGGTGGACTTCTATAATAACCGACGCCCTCATTCCGCCCTTGGCGGAAAACCGCCTGCCGTGATCTATTGGCAGCGCATTGACCAAAACCAACCCGACCAGCAGGTGCAACGAGTAGCTTAATTTACGCCAAAAGCTGTCCAACGATTGGGGAGTAGCTCACATCTTCCTCGCAGCCGCCGCTCTGGCGGCTTTTCTCATTCTTCCACGCATCCTCGGATAAGGAGCATCACCATGGGCAAGCTGCTCAATCTTCTGACCATGTTCGGGCCTCTCCGGGCCGCCAAGCTATGGGTAGCCGTGGCAATGGCCATCGTCGCCTTCGTCCGCGTTTATTTCGGTATCGATCTCGGGCTCGATGAAGAAACCGCGACCGCTGTTATCGGCGGCATTGGCGCGCTGCTTGTCTGGCTGGTGCCCAACGCCAAGCCCGATATCCCGGTGCTGACGGAAGCCGAGGCGCGGGCGCGGACGGGATACGCCGGGCCTATCGAGACTCGGAACCGCTGACACATTCGCGGCGCGCGGGCAGGGCACCTGTGCGCCTCATTTCTACACTGACCTACAGGGGCTCCCGTGGCAGATCAGGACAACGACATGAACGTCAGCAAGCCGGCATTCCGGTGGGAACTCAACATCAACACCATGATCGTGCTGGTGGGTTTCATCTTCACATGGGGCGTTACCTACGCCACGATCACGATTGGGCTCGCCAATAGCGCAGGTGACATCTCTGGGCTGGAGCGGCGTGTCTCTGAGCTGGAGAGTTCAACCCGAGCCCTCGACAACCATGAGCTACGGCTGACCGCTGTAGAGGCTCAGGCGCGGGATACGTCAAGCGCCATGCGATCGGTGGAACAGTCCCTCAACTCACTTGCCGCCGATCTGCGCGTCACGAGAGAGATACTGGAGCGGCTGGAGCGGTCGCAAGCCTCGGTTGTTGCTGGCCGATGAACGAGGTCCGCTGCGCCTGCTGCAATGCCGTCGTGCGGGCGTGGACGCCCTACAGGGTGCAGGACAAGCTCTATGTCTGCTTTCGCCACTGCGGTGTTGCCCAGCAGATCGAGGCGCGGTTCGAGATGGCACAGCCCCGCGCCAAATCGTGATCGCCTCTCCGTTGTTCTCATTTTGTTCAAGGTGTATGAGTCTCGATCGTTCTGACGATCGGGTGCCGTATGGCCAAGCTGCGCACATTGGGAGATATCCGGGACG
Organism: Pelagibacterium sp. 26DY04; assembly: GCF_031202305.1. NCBI lineage: Bacteria > Pseudomonadati > Pseudomonadota > Alphaproteobacteria > Hyphomicrobiales > Devosiaceae > Pelagibacterium > Pelagibacterium sp. 26DY04. The sequence goes on along the minus strand of NZ_CP101731.1, from coordinate 2,341,038 downwards.
CTGGGCTCGACATGATCGCGGTGTGCCATAACGTATCCTGCCGGCACACAAGGCAGGTGGATCTAGGTAAGCTCATCAAGGCCGTGGGAGAGATGCAAAGCCTTCTCCCGATCAAAGGCCAGTCCCATTTCAGCGAACGTATGCGATGCCCGGAATGCAAGCATCGCGGCATGTTCCTTTGGGTAGAGGCGCCAAAGGAGCCCAATCCCCATTTTTCGAGCGCCTTGGCCTTCCGGGTTGTTCAAGAAGACCGAAGCGGGTTCCGCCCGATGGGGGAGGTTGCCAGAGCGTGCAACAAGGAAGTGGCCCAGGCTGCATTTGAGGTTGCCGAGGCGATATACCCGCAGTCCCGAATTGAGATGCACTGGCACCGACAGGTGCTGCAGTCGAGCCATATTAAGCCCGTGGCGGGCGGGAAGCGGGCGGGGGAGCGCTAGTCATTTTCGGGCGCCATACGTGCCCAGCGGAGGCTCAGGGGCGGCGAAAAGGCGTCAGCCGACCTGTGGCGCCAGAAGATGGCAACGGCGCCCTGAGATCCTGTCTCGGAGCCGTGAAATTCGGTTTCCAATTCACGGTCTGTTCTCGGTGATTTTGGGGTCTTCTTTCGGGCCTATTGGAAACCACATCGCAGCATTTCCGGGCCTCAGAGGGCGAACCACACTCTTTGTAATCAGAGGGTCGCGGGTTCAAGTCCTGCTGCCGGCACCAATCCCTCGGAAACAGCCCGCCTTCGATCGTTCACCAACATGTGTGAAGGCGCCACTTCGTGCCTTGCGTTGCGGGCGCTAAGGGTCTTGGCTTGAATTGAGCATAGCAGGGAATTGATTCATGGCCGGGCCAAAACTGTTTGAACCGATCACCGTCGGCGGCAAGGAACTCGTCAACCGCATCGTCATCGCACCCATGTGCCAATATTCGGCAGTCGATGGGCAGATGAACGACTGGCATCTCATCCATCTCGGACAATTGGCCATGTCGGGCGCAGCGCTGCTGACCATCGAGGCGACTGCCGTTACGCCCGAAGGGCGCATCACTTACGCTGACGTCGGACTTTATGATGACGCCACCGAAGCTGCGATGAAGCGGGTCATCGACGGTATCCGGCGCTGGTCGGACATGCCGATCGCGATTCAGCTCGCCCATGCGGGCCGCAAGGCGAGCACGGAGGTGCCCTGGAAGGGCGGGGCCCAGTTGCCGCCCGATGATTCTCACGGTTGGCAGACGGAATCGGTCTCCGCCTTGCCCTTCCTTCCGAGCGAAAACGCTCCGACCGCCTTGAGCAAGGCCGATCTGGTCCGCATCCGGGACGCGTTTGCCGATTCCGCCCGCCGGGCGGCGCGCATCGGGCTCGATGCCATCCAGATCCATGCCGCCCATGGCTATCTCCTGCATCAATTCCTTTCGCCGCTCTCCAACAAGCGCGACGATGAATATGGCGGATCACTGGAAAACCGGCTGAGATTCCCGCTCGAAGTTTTCGATGCCGTGCGCGCGGCGTTTCCTGCGGATAAGCCCGTAACCGTTCGTGTTTCGGGCACCGATTGGATGGAAGGCGGCTGGGACGCCGCGCAGACCGTGGCTTTTGCAAGGGCACTCGAGGAACGCGGCTGCGACGGCATCCATGTCTCGAGCGGTGGGCTCGACGCCGGGCAGAAGATTCCGGTCGGTCCGAGCTATCAGGTTCCGCTGGCGCGGCAGGTCAAGGCGGCCGTCTCCATGCCGGTGGTGGCCGTGGGGCTGATCACCTCATCGGAGCAGGCCGAGGCTATCGTTGCCACAGGCGATGCGGATATGATCGCGGTTGCTCGCACCGTGCTCTACGATCCGCACTGGCCGTGGCGCGTGGCTGTTGCGCTCGGCGCTCAAGTCAAGGCGCCGCCGCAATACTGGCGCTCGGCACCGCGTCAATCGCCGGATTTGTTCATCAAGGATTGACCTTCTACTCGGCCGAACGCCGGACGGGCGGAGCGACGACACGGCTGGCGAAAGCTTGATCGATTTCGGTCAGCGTTTTCATCATCAGCCCCCGGTAGATCGGCTCCCCCGCATCGGCGACCCGCGTGATCGGGGGAAGCCCGCGAATCTTGCCCATCAGCGAGGCGGTCGCGCCTTCGGCGATGCCCGGTTCGATCAGGTCGTAGGCGGCGGTCGTGGGGCCGAGCAGGACGATCCTGTCGATCTCGATGATGGAGATCAGCCGGTTGATGCCATAACCGATCGCCTGTCCCGCACTGGTGAAGGCGCGGCGTGCGTTGCGCTCGCCTTGCCGGGCCCGCATCGCGAGCTGCTGAAAATCGGCAGCAGGGACCGAACTCGCCGGCGTTGCCTGTTCGGGAACCGAATAGGCGGCGCGCAGAATGGCGTAGTCGGCCGCATAGGATTCGATGCAGCCGCGTGCCCCGCAGCGACACAGGGCGCCGCCCGGTACGTGCACCATATGCCCAAACTCGGTGCCCAGATCGGTCTCGGGCCGGCCGTTGGGGAAAGTTAGGCCCATTCCGATCGTCGAACCGATGTGGATGGTCGCCACCGTTCCCGAATCGAGCGTCGGATCCAGCCAGCGCATGCCGTCGGCCATCAGCCGCCCACGCTTGAAAAGCTGCGCGCTGAGCCCAAGGCGACGATGGATGGGACCGATGATGTCATGTCCGGCGAGGTGCGCAATAGGCGACCATTTAAGGCTGGCGCCGGCGGAATCGAGGATGCCCTGCACCGAAATCGACACGGCGTGGATGGCATTGGCGATGTCGGCATTGCGGCCGATCATCATACCGATCCGCTCCACGAAATAGACGGCCGGTGGCGTTCGCGCGAAGAGGGCAGGGTCAACGGTGGTTTCGACCCGATCCACCAGAACACCGGAATAATCGATAAGCGAAAGGCGGCAGCGGTTCACGTCGATCTCGATAAGCAGAACGAAACCTGCATCGCGATTGTGCGCCAGGCGGACGCCAGGCCGCCCGCGTGACTTCGCGCCAATCACGAGCTCGGCGAGTTCGGTAAGAATGCCGTCGCCGACCAATTCGGCGGCAATGGCAGTTAGCGTGGCGTTGGATAACCCGATTGTGGACGCCACCTGAGAACGCGACAACGGGCCGTGCCGGCGCAAAGCATCCAGCACGAGCTGCCGGTTCTGACGCCGGATCATCTCGGTATCCGCAACGCCTTGCGCCACGGTGGCCTCCCAATATTCTGACCGCGCCCCCTTTTAGGGAATGCCGGTCCCAACTTGCACGCGTTTTCGCCGCGGCGCGCGAATGGACGTTGACACAGCATTCGCTGCGTGCCAATTATTTTTTCGGGTATTGAAAAATATCCAGTCGGAGCCCGGGAGGCGCTCCGTAGGAGGCATAAAATCCATCACTGTGGTTGGGCGGGGCTGGTGTACCCGCAGGAGGAGAATCATGAGGAATCTTGCAGCGGCCCTTTTGGGCACGACTGTTCTTTTCACCTTGGCCGGGGGCGCGCTGGCTCAGGACGATGGCGTCGTTGTCGGCGTATCCTGGTCTAATTTCCAGGAGGAGCGGTGGAGAACCGACGAAGCGGCCATTCAGGCAAAGCTCGAGGAATTGGGCGCCACTTACATTTCGGCCGATGCGCAATCATCGGCATCCAAGCAGCTCACCGATATCGAAAGCCTGATCGCACAGGGTGCCGATGCCCTGATCGTTCTGGCGCAAGACTCAGACGCTATCCAACCGGCCATTTCCGCGGCCGTGGCTGAAGGCATTCCGGTGGTCGGCTATGATCGCCTGATCGAAAATCCGGATGCCTTCTACCTTACCTTCGACAACACCGAAGTCGGCCGCATCCAGGCCCGTGAAGTCCAAGCCGTCGCACCGACCGGCAACTATGTGTTCATCAAGGGTTCGAGCACCGACCCCAACGCCGACTTCCTGTTTGCCGGCGCCATGGAGGTTCTCCAGCCGGCAATCGACGCCGGCGATATCGTCAACGTTGGCGAAGCCTATACCGATGGGTGGCTTCCCGAGAACGCCCAGGCCAATATGGAACAGTTCCTTACGGCCAACAACAACGAGGTCGATGCCGTGGTCGCCGCCAATGATGGCACCGCGGGTGGCGCCATCGCTGCGCTGGCGGCGCAGGGTCTCGATGGTTCGGTACCCGTCTCCGGGCAGGATGCCGACCATGCGGCGCTCAACCGCGTTGCGCTGGGCACACAGACGGTTTCAGTCTGGAAGGACAGCCGTGAACTGGGCGCTGCTGCCGCGGAGATCGCGGTCGAGTTGGCTGAGGGCGCCGCGCTCACCGATATTGAAGGTGCGGTCATGTTCAATGGTGGTCCGAACGGCGTCGAAATGACATCGCGGTTCCTCGCGCCCGTGGCCATCACCCAGGAAAATCTCGATGTCGTCATTGACGCGGGCTGGGTGAGCCAGGACGTGGTTTGCCAGGGCGTCGAAGCCGGTACCGTCGCTGCTTGCGACTAAGTTGTCCTGAACTCTGAACGCGGTCGCGGTGCATTCGTGCACCGCGACCGCTCAATCCTTTGGGGAGAGCAATGGCCGATCAGAACGCCATGTCGTCATCCAACACGCCGGCCTTTTCGGTAGGCACGCCCGTCCGGCGGTTCATGAGCGCTACAGAAATCGATACACGCCTCTTGGGCATGGTCGGCGCGCTACTCCTGATTTGGGTGGGCTTTCACTTCCTTTCTGGCGGATTGTTTCTGACGCCTCGGAACCTTTGGAATCTATCGGTGCAGACCGCTTCGATCTCCATCATGGCGACCGGCATGGTGCTTGTGATCGTCACCCGGAACATCGATCTTTCCGTGGGCTCGCTTCTGGGCATTATCGCCATGGTCATGGGCGTGACGCAGGCCGAATACTTGCCGGCCATGCTTGGCTTCGGGCACCCGTTCATTTGGGCGATAACGCTTGCCGTCGGGCTTGCCTGCGGGCTGGTGATCGGTGCGCTGCAGGGCAGTATCATCGCCTATCTCAAGGTGCCGGCCTTCATCGTGACACTCGGCGGCTATCTCGTCTGGCGCGGAGCGGCCTGGTGGGTGACCTCGGGACGGACTGTGGCACCTCTCGACTCGCGCTTCCGTTTGATGGGCGGTGGCCCTGAAGGAGCGGTCGGCTACACAGTGAGCTGGATTTTGGCGATCATTGCCTGCATCGCCATCGGCGCCTATCTGCTTTATGCCCGCCAGCAACGCAAACGATTCAACTTTCCGCAGCGACCGGTTTGGGCCGAAGGCGTTCTCGCGCTGCTGGGCTGCGGCGCGGTGATCGGTGCCGTGCTTGTCTTCAACGCCTATCCCTGGCCGATCCGTATCGCCGAGAACTACGCCAACGCAAATGGAATCCCGGTTCCCGAAGGCGGGCTGTTCATCTCGCACGGCATCGCCATTCCGGTGCTGATCGCTGTCGCGGTCGGCGTGGCGATGACCTTCATCGCGACCCGCACGCGGTTCGGTCGCTACGTCTTTGCCATGGGCGGCAACCCGGAAGCGGCGGAGCTTGCAGGCATCAACACCCGCTGGGTGACGGTCAAGATCTTCATGCTCATGGGCGTGCTCTGCGCTATCGCGGCTTCGATCTCATCGGCCCGTCTTAACGCGGCGACCAACGCCATGGGCACGCTCGACGAGCTCTACGTCATTGCCGCGGCGGTGATCGGGGGCACATCGCTCTCGGGAGGCGTCGGAACCATTGTGGGCGCGATGATCGGCGCGCTGGTGATGCAGTCGCTGCAGTCCGGCATGGTGCTGATGGGGCTCGACAGCCCGCTGCAGTCGATCGTGGTGGGTATCGTTCTGGTGGTGGCGGTCTGGCTCGACACGCTCTACCGCAACCGGGCGCAGTAAGGATCTATCGGGATGAACCAACACGCAAACGTTCCACTCGTCGAGCTCGAGGATATTTCCATCGCGTTCGGCGGCATCAGGGCGGTCGACGGGGCATCGATCGATCTTTACCCCGGTGAGGTCGTCGGCCTTCTGGGGCACAACGGCGCCGGCAAATCGACGCTGATCAAGATTCTCTCGGGCGCCTATAAGCGCGACAGCGGCGATATCCGTATCGATGGGCAGGATGCCACGATCAACAATCCCCGCGATGCCAAAGCCTATGGCATCGAGACGATCTACCAGACGCTCGCCGTCGCTGATAATGTCGATGCCGCTGCCAATCTTTTCCTCGGTCGGGAATTGACCACTGCCATCGGCACACTCGACGACGTGGCGATGGAGGCCAAGGCGCGCGAGGTGATGGGGCGACTGAACCCCAATTTCAGCCGCTTCAAGGAGCCTGTCAAAGCGCTCTCGGGCGGACAGCGGCAATCGGTGGCGATCGCCCGCGCGATCCTGTTCAACGCCCGTATCCTGATCATGGACGAACCGACCGCGGCCCTAGGCCCGCAAGAGACGGCGCAAGTGGGCGATCTCATTCGGCAGCTCAAATCGGAAGGCATCGGCATCTTCCTCATCAGCCACGACATCCACGATGTGTTCGATCTGGCAGACCGCGTTTGCGTGATGAAGAATGGCCAGGTGGTGGGAACGGCCAAAACTGCCGATGTCACCAAGGATGAGGTGCTCGGGATGATCATCATGGGCAAATGCCCGCCTGGGGCGGTTCCAGGACCGGGCGCAATGAAGGAATAGCAAGCGGGCGCTTCGGCGCCCGTTTTTGTATCGGGCGTTGCCCTATGAGATGCGCTTATGCCACCTTCTTTTCCCCTACATGAATCATACGGAGGCGGGAGATGAAAACGAAAGCGGCGGTGGCATTCGAAGCAGGCAAGCCGCTCGAAATCGTCGAGCTCGATCTTGAAGGACCCAAGGCGGGCGAGGTGCTCGTCGAGATCAAGGCGACCGGGATCTGCCACACAGACGATTTCACGCTGTCCGGGGCCGATCCCGAAGGGTTGTTTCCCTCAGTGCTCGGCCATGAAGGCGCCGGTGTCGTTGTCGACGTGGGACCGGGCGTCACCAGCGTCAAGCCTGGTGATCACGTCATCCCGCTCTATACGCCAGAGTGCCGCGAATGCCCTTCCTGCCTCTCGCGCAAGACCAATCTGTGCACGGCCATACGCGCCACCCAAGGCCAGGGGCTCATGCCCGATGGCACGACGCGGTTCTCGTATAAGGGGCAGCCGATATTTCACTACATGGGCTGCTCCACCTTTTCGAACTACACCGTGATGCCCGAGATCGCGGTCGCCAAGATCGATGCGTCCGCCCCGTTCGACAAGGTTTGCTATGTGGGCTGCGGTGTCACCACCGGCGTGGGCGCAGTGATCAACACGGCCCAGGTGGAGCAAGGCGCGACAGCGGTTGTTTTCGGCCTTGGTGGCATCGGCCTCAATGTCATCCAGGGCCTGCGCCTCGCCGGCGCGGACATGATCATCGGCGTTGATCTCAACAACGCCAAGAAGGAATGGGGCGAGCGGTTCGGCATGACCCATTTCGTCAATCCGCGCGAAATCGAGGGTGACGTCGTCTCGCATCTCGTCAACATGACCAAGCGGGGCGCCGACCAGATCGGCGGCGCTGATTACACCTTCGATTGTACGGGTAACGTCACTGTCATGCGCCAAGCGTTGGAAGCCAGCCATCGCGGCTGGGGCAAGTCGATCATCATCGGCGTTGCCGGCGCAGGGCAGGAGATCTCCACGCGTCCGTTCCAGCTCGTCACTGGTCGTACCTGGATGGGCACGGCCTTCGGCGGCGCGAGAGGGCGCACCGACGTGCCGAAAATCGTTGATTGGTACATGGCGGGCAAGATCGAAATCGACCCGATGATTACCCATACTCTGCGGCTCGAGGATATCAACAGAGGGTTCGAGCTCATGCATTCGGGCGAATCCATCCGCTCTGTGGTGCTCTACTGACGGTGCCTGAAATCTACGTCGATGCCGATGCCTGCCCGGTCAAGGTCGAAGTCGTCCGCGTAGCCGAGCGGCACGGTGTCGTCGTCACCTTTGTCGCCAATTTCGGTCTCCGGCCATCGCGTGATCCAATGATCCGCCACGTCATGGTGCCGCAAGGCGCCGATGCGGCCGACGATTGGATCGTCGAACACGCCAAGGCCGGAGACATCGTCATTACAGCCGATATCCCATTGGCCTCGCGCGCGCTGGAAAAGGGGGTGCATGTGCTCGATCCCGCCGGGCGGGCCTTCACGCCCGATTCCATCGGAATGGCTCTGGCCATGCGCGAGTTGAACCAGCACTTGAGGGAAACAGGCGAAAGCAAGGGGTATAACAAGGAATACACCCAGCGCGACCGCTCAAGCTTTCTGCAGGCGCTGGATGAGCTTCTGGTGCGAGCAAAGCGGTCCGATGCTCGCAAGTAACTGTTCGTTAAGCATAAATTTGGCGCAAGAGAAGGTGTTGTTAACCATAATCGTCGCAGGCTCTCGATCAGGGGAAAACGCTTTGGCCGGGTGCTTGTGGTGGTGCGTACGATATGTCTTTTGGCGATTACCGCCGGATTGCTCACGGGCTGCGCCAAGCCTCCGCAAACGCAAGATAGCCTGCTTGCGCTTGCTCCCATCGATAGAACGACCACCGGGGCAATCTCGCCGATGGCGACATTCAACGCGTCATATCAGCCGATGCCGGGGCAGCCGTCCATGTCTCTCGCCGGCCGGACACTGACCGTAGGGGCGACCGAACAGATCGTCCTTGAGCCGGGCGAAGTCGTGCTCACCTTCGATGATGGACCGCGCCCAGGCAAGACCGACTCCATTCTCGATACGCTTGACCAGTTCGGCGTCAAGGCGACCTTCCTGATGCTCGGATCAGCGGCGGAGCGCCATCCGGGCCTCGCACTGGAGGTTGCGGAACGCGGCCATACAATCGGCACGCACACATACGACCATGTAGACCTTTCTACACTTGGGCCGACCCAAGCAGTGGCGGAAATCTATGCCGGCCAACAAGCCGTCGCTGCGGCCCTGGCGCCAGCGGATCTGGTTCCTTCGCGCTTTTTCCGATTTCCTTATCTGGCGCAGACCGGCCTGATCCGCACCAGTGTCGTCGACAGCAGCTTTATCGTCCTGGACGTCGACATCGATTCCAAGGACTATTATTCCGAAACGCCCCGACAGGTGCTCGACCGTACACTTTCGCGCCTTGATGCGCGCGGGTCGGGTGTCGTGCTCTTCCACGACATCCATATGCGGACCGCGTTGATGCTGCCGGAGTTTCTGAAGGCGCTGCGCGATAGGGGCTATAGTGTGGTCAACCTGCGCACGACCGGAGGAGGGGTGTTCGACACGCCCCTGGTAACTGCCGAGGCTTCACCGGAGGCATAATCTCTCTAGCCCGCAGTGGCTGCGAACAGTGCTATCGCCGCCGCGTTGGATACGTTGAGTGACTTGATGGGGCCGGGCATGTCGAGCCGGACCATCTCGTCGCAGAGCGTGCGGGTCTTTTGTCGCAACCCCTTGCCTTCGGCCCCGAGTACGATTGCGAGTTTGCCGCCGGGCGGTCGCGGGCGAAGCACGGCGGGAGCCTCGGAATCGAAACCCAGGCACACCATGCTCCGACTTTTGAGCGTTTCCAGGGTTTCGCCCAAATTACGCACGGACACCAGCGGAATGAGATCGAGTGCGCCCGAGGCCGACTTGGCCATCACGCCCGTCTCGCGCGGTGCATAGCGGGCCGTGGTGATCACGGCATCAGCGCCGAAGGCGCAGGCGGTGCGCAGAATGGCGCCGACATTGTGTGGATCGGTGACCTGATCGAGAACGATTACGAGGTCCAGCTTTTGGAGATCATCGAGCCCGAATCGATCCACGGGATCGACTTCCAATGCCACGCCTTGATGCACTGCATCGGCGCCGAGCAGCCGGTCGAGATCGCGCGGGGTGGTTTCCTCCACCGTCAAATCGGGGAGAGGCGCGCCTTCGGTCAATCGGTTGAAGCCGTTGGGGGTGGCTAGAAGCCGCCGCTTGATCCGCCGCGGGTTGTCGAGTGCCGCGCGGACCGTGTGCAGGCCATACAGATAGACCGGTCCATCATCGGGCAGGATCGGGGGGCGCTTCTTGGGTGGAAACTTGTTCTTGCTCATGACTGATGGCGTATCGGTTTGCCACGCGCCGGGCAAGCGGCAAGCGTAGCGGTGAAACTCATGAAATTTCCTATGCCAGGCAGTTGACAGGAGAGGGCGCTACCACCATAAACCGCCCCGTGATGGTGCTCGGCAACGAATGTCATCATGATACCTCGCTTCGCCGATGTCACGATTGGGGAGGGGTGGGAGAGTGGTTAAATCCATCAGACTGTAAATCTGACGCCTTAGGCTACGCTGGTTCGAATCCAGCCCCCTCCACCAAAATCGTGCTTGCCCAAACGGGCCCGAACGGACAGATTAGCGAGACACCCTCGGGCGGGTGTAGCTCAATGGTAGAGCAGAAGCCTTCCAAGCTTACGACGAGGGTTCGATTCCCTTCACCCGCTCCATTTTCCCAGCTTTGCAAAATTGCTATGTCGCTGTAACGGCCAAGGAATTCGGTGTACACAGCCAACTTTGGGTTGTCTTGCCCGGAAATTCGTGACACATTTTGATCCTATAACGTGATACATTGGAGAGGAATGGCGTGCCCAGGGGTTCTCAACTCGACCGTTTTTTGCAGCGCCGCGGGGACCGCTGGCAGTATGTTCGGCGCGTTCCCGCCATGGTGGCTGAGCAGGATGAGCGGGCTCCAGTTATCCGTAGTTCGCTCAAGACCCACGACTTGGCGGTCGCCCGCGTCATGCGCGATGCCTTGGAAAAGGCGGACAACGACCTGTGGGCATCGTTTCTGTGCGATGAGGAAGAGTCAGCGGCTCTGAAGCGCCACAAGGCCGCCGTGCGTCGGGCAGCGGCGCTCGGCTTTGCTTATCGTCCTGCAGGCGAGCTCGAAGCCAAGGCAAGCTGGCAGGAGTTGGCCGAGCGGATGGAGGCAATTCTTGATACGCGGACATCCCATGCAGTCGAAACGGCGGTGCTGGGTGGAGAGCCAACGCCCAGCGTGACGCTGACCCAAGCGCTTAAAGTCTATATCAACGATATTGCTGCATCTCAGCTGGTGACGAAGTCGCCGCAGCAAAGGCGGAAATGGCGGGTCATTCCCGAGCGGGCTGTGCGCAACTTTGTCGAGATCGTCGGGGACAAGCCGATTTCGCACATCACCCGCGACGACGCGCACAAATTCTATCGCTATTGGCTGGCGCGCATCGCTCCAGCCGACAAAGGCAAGAAGCCAACCCATACTGCATCATCGGGCAACCGGCAGATTGGTGAGCTGCGAAAGATCTATCGCGAGTATCATGCCTTCATGGGCGCGGAGAACAAGCTCAACCCATTCGCAGGACTAAGTTTTGAGGAGCGCAAGAAAGCCAAGCGGCCTCCTTTCCCGACCGCCTGGATCCGGGACAAGATTCTGAAAGCCGACGCTCTCAAAGGCTTGAACGAGGAGGCGCGGGCCATCCTTTTGGTCACCATCGAAACGGGGGCGCGGCCGAGCGAGACCTGTAATCTCGATGCCAGCAACATCCACCTTGATGGCCCAGTGCCCTACATTAGCTTTGTGGAGCGCGATGATCCGGAGGCGCCACGTGAATTGAAGACCGCAGCCTCCATTCGCGAGATTCCGCTGGTCGGCGCTGCTTTGTTGGCATTTCAAATGTATCCAAGCGGTTTTCCCCGCTATCGGGAGAAGGAAGAAGCTGCCTGCGCTGCAATCAATAAGTATCTGCGCGAGAACGGCCTCGTCCCAACGTCAAAACACACCCTCTACAGCATCCGTCACTCGTTTGAAGACCGGATGAAAGAAGCCGGTATTGACGGGGAAATGCGCGAAATCTTTTTTGGCCATCGTCGTTCACGCCAGGAATATGGGTCAGGGGGCGCTCTGGAGTGGCGTCGGTCACTTCTCGAGCGGATGGTTTTACCGTTCGAACCCTCGATTTTGTCGCGCTCGATCTAGGCGCCGACTCCCTGGAACACGCCGTTGCTGACATGGGCTATGTTGTCAGCTTCCCCAAAGCTATGCTTTCAAGAGGTGATTCACCCATCAGGAGGGACATAGTGGCAATTCGTGCTGAAACCGCGCTGGCGCGGCCGGGCTGCCTGGGGCACTACATCCGGGCGCTGGCGCTCGATCGACTAGATCTGTCCGTGACCCTGGCGGCCGAGGCGATTGGGTTCATCCGCGCCGCATTTTCGGCTTTTCTGAATGGCCGCGCGTCGCCCAGCTCATGTACATACAGTGCGATTGTGATATTGCCCAAGCTCGCGCGCGCGAAGGCGAGATCTTGGTGCCTCGCTATCAGCCCGGGCCGGAACAAACCACAGCCAAGGCTGTTGTGATCGGAAGCGCATGCATCTCTTCAATCCCAAAACGCTCGATCGCCATATTGCTTACCCGGACAGTCTTCCTGCCAGTCACGAGGCCCTGCTGAAAGAGTGGAGTGAGCTCATCCGCTCGGGCCGTATCACCGGATTGAAGGAGACGGCCCTTCACGGCGACTTCAAGGCCAAGATTGTGGAGGGTGTGCTTGGCTATGTCAGCGCCGTCGTGTCCCCTGACCACACGGTGACTTCAGAACAGTCGATCCTGAGCGGTTCTGTCGATCTGGCCCTTGGTCATTTTGGGCCGCAGCGTTCCCAGATCCTTGCACCTTTCGAGCTCAAGGGAGCGCGTACCAAGGATCTCGATGCCATTATGCCTGGCCGGGCAAAGAGTCCGGTGCAGCAGGCGTGGGAGTACGCCACAAACGCGCCCGGTGTGAAATGGGTCGTCGTGTCGAACTATGTTGAGCTCAGGCTCTACGGCTTCGGCGAAGGCACGCAAGCCTATGAGCACTTCGAGCTCGCCAAGCTGACTGAGCCGGCTCACTATGCTCGATTTATGCTTCTGCTCGGGGCGGAGAACCTGCTGAGCGGCCAAACGGCCGCGCTGCTCAAGGAGAGCCGCCGCGAAGACCAGGACATTACCGACGCGCTTTATTCGGACTACAAATCCTTGCGCGGCGACCTCATCGCGGCAGTGCGCCAGGAACTACCATCTCTCGACGGTCTGAGCGCGATCGCAGCGGCGCAGACCATCCTAGACCGCATCCTCTTTACGGCCTTTGCCGAGGACACAGGGCTCCTGCCACGCCACATTCTCGAAAAGGCATTCGAGCATTCCGATCCTTTCAATCCTCGCCCAATCTGGGATAATTTCAAAGGGCTCTTCACCTCAATCGACAAGGGCAATCATCAGCTGAATGTCCCGCCGTACAATGGGGGACTGTTTGCCCCTGATCCCATCGTCGATCAGCTCAACATCCCCGACGCGGTTTGCGAGAAATTCAAAGATATCGGCGGCTACGACTTCAGCTCGGAAGTCTCGGTCACCGTTCTGGGGCACATCTTTGAGCAATCGATCGCCGATGTGGAACGTCTCCAAGCCGAAGCACGCGGTGATGAGGTCGAAGCTGAAAAGAAAACAGGAACGAGTGGTCGCCGCAAGCGCGACGGTGTCGTCTACACTCCAGACTACATTGCTCGCTTCATCGTCGAGCAAACGCTCGGCACGCACCTGGAAGAGATCTTTGCCTGCATCGTCAGGCAATTTGCGCAGAAGGGATCGAGCCTTGCTGATTACGAGGCGATCAAGTGGAAGCGTAAGAGCGCGCAACTGGAAGCATGGCAGGCCTATCGGGACCGGCTGAAGTCGCTGCGCATCGTCGATCCAGCCTGCGGGTCGGGCGTTTTTCTGGTGATGGCCTTCGACTACATGAAGGCCGAGCTCTTGCGCGTGAATGAGAAGATCAAGGAGCTGGCGCCCAGGGCTGAGCATATGGGCGATCTTCTCAATTACGTCCCCGACAGTGAGATCCTCACCAGCAATTTGTTCGGCGTCGATGTGAACGCCGAAAGCATCGAGATCGCGAAGCTTTCGCTTTGGGTGAAAACGGCTCGTCGCGGCAAGCCGCTTGACAGTCTTGGTGGCAATCTGAAGGTGGGCGACAGCCTGATCGAAGATTCCAATTTCGCCTATCTCTCGCACGGGTTTACCTGGGCGAGCGCCTTTCCCCAAATCATGGCCGAAGGTGGCTTCGATATCGTGCTCGGCAATCCGCCCTATGTGCGGATGGAGCACCTTAAGCTGATGAAGCCTTACCTAGAAAAACGGTTCGAGGTGGTGTCGGATCGGGCGGATCTCTACTGCTACTTTTTCGAGCGCGGGCTCAACCTGCTGAAGCCTGGAGGTCGGCTTGGATACATCTCGTCATCGTCTTTCTTCAAAACGGGCTCTGGTAGGCCGCTACGCGATTTTCTGCGCCAGAAGGCAACGATTGAAACCGTAGTTTATTTTGGCGATCTGCAAGTTTTTGAGGGGGTGACCACCTATCCCGCCATCCTCACCATGCGGCGCGAGGCCCCTTTAAAAGATCACACGCTTCGTTTTTGGACGGTCGACACGCTACCAGAATCTAACTTTCGTGCGAATTTTGAGAAAGGGGCGGCCACTTATCCGCAGTCTTCACTTTCCTCTGGGTCGTGGTCTCTGGAAGAGGCTGGGCTGCAGTCGCTGCGGCGCAAGATCCGGACAGGGCGGGAGCGATTGGGTGATGTTTACGGTGATCCGTATGCTGGCATAAAAACTGGGCGTAACGAGGCGTTTGTCATCGACCGCACAGAAAGAAACCGGCTTGTCGCCGCCGATCCGAACTCTGCGGACCTCATTAAGCCCATTATTTTTGGCAATGAGTTGGAGCAGTGGCACGTAGCGTCGGCTGAACGCTTCATTATATACATCCCGAAGTCAACCATCGATGTCCTAAAATACCCCGCAATCCTAGAGCGACTCTCCCAATTCAAGTCTAGACTGGAACAGCGGGCTGCTAAGCAGGAATGGTTTGAGCTGCAGCAGGCGCAAGCAGCGTTTGAATCTACTTATGCAGGCACGAAAGTTGTGTACCGGGACATCGCCAACCGTCCTAGCTTTTCCGTTGATAGCGGAAGCTACATCGACATGACGTGTTTTTGCTTGAAAGGCGCCTCCCACTATGAGGCCGCTTTACTCGGCTCCAACGTACTTTGGTTTGCACTCACGAGCGAAACAACAATAGCTAGGGGCGGATACTTCCGGATGAAGAGCCAATATCTGAGGTCGCTTCCTATTCCACTTGCTTCTGAATCTCAGAAAAACGAAATCGCCGCGATCGCTGAGTCCTGTCAAGCGGCAGCGGAAAGACGCCACGTCCTGCAGCGTGCCCCAACACGACGTATACCGGATATCGCTCCTATTGGAGCGTTCACGAATCTTTCAAACAAGCTCAAGAAGTGGTGGCTTTTGCCGGATTTCGCTGCATTCCGGTCTGAGGTCAAGAGGTG
This sequence comes from Pelagibacterium sp. 26DY04, assembly GCF_031202305.1. Classification (NCBI taxonomy): domain Bacteria; kingdom Pseudomonadati; phylum Pseudomonadota; class Alphaproteobacteria; order Hyphomicrobiales; family Devosiaceae; genus Pelagibacterium; species Pelagibacterium sp. 26DY04. Next base: position 2,325,689 of record NZ_CP101731.1, on the reverse strand, counting down.
TCTGAAGGCAGATATCCCCCTGTCCGAGCGTAGCGACTGGGAAGACTGGATCGCCCGAGACAAGGCAGAAATTGCGCGCCTTTCGTCCGAGATCCAGGCCAATGAGCGCCGTATCAACGAGCTGGTGTATGGACTTTTCGATTTGACTGGTGAGGAGATCGAGCTGTTGGAGTCTAGCATCTGATGAGCACCCTTGCATTATTACGTCAGATTTGATATATTGATTTCATGGAAGATTGAAATCCTGAGTGACACGGTGCGGGCGGAGCTTGAAGCTTTGCCGGCTGACCAGATTGCCCGCTTCCTGCGGATCGGTGAGCTGATCCAGTCTTTGGGGCTGGAGCGCGTTCGCGAGCCCCACGTGAAGCACCTGGAAGGGCCGCTTTGGGAAATCAGGATGAAGGGCAGGGACGGCATATCCCGCGCTCTGTATGTCGTTGCCAGACCAAAGCGCGTAGTGGTGGTCAGGATCTTCGTGAAGAAATCCCAAAAGACCCCACGCCGCGAAATCGAGCTCGCCCTGAAGCGAGCGAAGGATGTGAGATGACAAGCTTGAACGAGCTGAAAAAGGATCTGCTGAAGCGTGCCGATGTGCGCGCTGAATATGAATCTCTCGCCGAGGAGTTCTCGATCGCGGAGGCGCTGATCCGTGCGCGGAGCGAGGCAGACTTGACGCAGACGGAACTGGCCGAGCGGATGCATACCTCGCAGTCCTATATCGCCAAGCTCGAAAGTGGACGGGTCAGTCCCTCGATGAAGGCGCTACAACGCTATGCTGCTGCGACGGGTTCGCGGCTGAAGATTAGCCTGGAGCGAGCGGTGAGCCCATGAAGGCGGACGAAAAAACACTCACGCTCTACATCAAAGCTTATTCGCCAAAAACCATTCCCATGGGGCGTCTGGCGAAGTACATGCAGGCATTTGCTGCCATGCTGGGCAACGAACATGGGGTTCATTTTGACCAGCTCAAGCCGGGCAGCACGCAGCTTGTCAGTCGCATTGATCGCGAAGAAATCCCTAAAGTGGATGAGCAGCTTGAGCGTGTCCGTCGTAGGGAAGCTGGCCAAGACGCTCTGAAGGCGTGGAACGAAATCGACCGGCTTCTCGCCGATGACAATGCCACCGGCTATGTCTACGAGGGTGAAAGTCCCACGGCCCAGATCATTGAGTTTCCGGGTGTCAAACGGCCAAAGCCGGTCAAATACGGGCCTTTCACGCAGGAGGGGTCGATTGATGGTATTCTGATCAGCGTGACGGGTGCTGACCAGACAATCCACCTTCAGCTACAGAATGGCGAGTTGAAGTATACCGGCATTGAAACAGACCGAGAAACAGCGCGCCGACTCGGGCATCACCTGTTCGAGCCAATCCGACTCCATGGAAGCGGGAGATGGATGCGAGAAGAAGACGGCATCTGGACGCTGAAGCGTTTCCGAGTTGCCACCTTTGCTATCCTCAAGAATCACGACCTTGCGGAGGCTGTTGAAGATCTGCGGGCCGCGCAGGGCAGCCATTGGGCCGAAATGGACGATCCGATCGCGGCGCTTGATGAGTTGCGGGACGGCAAGGATGGCCTTCACTGATGGTGGTTTTCGATACCTCCGTTCTGTTGCTGCTCATCGAGCCAAAGGCAAAGCCCCCGATTGATCCAGCGACCGGTTTGCCGGTCGAAAACGCTGCTGCCCGCATAGAGCATCTTGTTTCTGTACTGTCCGACGCCAGTGAAAAGATCATCGTGCCAACGCCGGTGCTGAGTGAAATCCTGGTCCATTCGGGTGAGGCAACCAATCACTATCTTGATGCCCTGAATGGGCAGGCCGTCTTCCGCATTGCAAACTTTGATCAAAAGGCCGCCATCGAGGCAGCGTTAGCGATCGGCGACGCGCTTAGACGCGGAGGAATTCGTATCGATTCTGCTGATCCTGAGGTCACGCGCGGTAAGGTCAAATTCGACCGCCAGATCGTGGCCATCGCGAAAGCCGAAGGGGCGACAACCGTCTATTCTGACGACACCGATGTTGTGAGATATGCGGAGCAGGCTGGGTTGAGAGCCTACCGAACAGCCGACCTTGATCTGCCCCCCGAAGACCCGCAGACTGCCATGGACTTCGATAGCTAGGCTTCCTTGAAAGGCTCAGCTCTACTCTGATAGCCGTCTCGCCTCCCGCAAGCCGTCCTCGCTCAGCTCCCAGATTCCACGATCGGAATCGCTGCGCATCAGCCCTTCTTTCTTTAGGTCATTTCTTTCCCAGCACACAGCGTTCCACCACCGTGGATCGCCTGATGAGACTGGTGCGAGATCGGCCGCTCCAAGCATAGAGCGCACCTCCGGTTCCATCCGATCGCGGATATCCTTGCTGAATGCGGCCCCTCCTAAATCAAGAAGAACGCGCATCAGAGGATTGCGGAATTCGCGTTGCGGCGTCTTCTTGCCCCTGGGCTTGGGCGCTGCCCGGATTGGCTTAGGCGGCGTTTTGCCCAGCGTTTTGTCCAATGCATCCAAGGCGGTCCGGATCACATCATCGGGCGTATCTTCTAAGGGACGCGCATACCTCTTCAACCGGTCCCAGGTGGCGTCGGAAATTCGAACAACGGGCATCACAGTAGCACACCATCCTCTTTGCACTGATGCGATTAGTAGTACCTTGTAACTAGGTTCTAGTCAATAGTTTGGGAGGGGGCGCCGTCCTCGCGCTGAATCCGGACGCTTCAACATTTGCCGGATCATGCTGGGTGTGCTCGATTGCGCTGCATTCATCTTCATGGGCGTCGCTTTCTCTCTCCAGCTTTCCGTCTGACCGCCGCGTGTGTCGCGGCCTTCCTTCGTGGCTTTCCTGGCCGAACCCTCCGCCCTCGCAACGGCATGCGCCGTCTTTTCGCTTCGCCCGCCCCTTTCGGGGTGCAAGGGCCGTCTGGCTCAGCCTCTTCGGTCGCCATCAGGCCGCGCCGATCGCGGCTCCAGGCAACGAAAGGAGAGACCCATGCCACGCACCCAAAAATTCGATGTCCATCAGGAGATCACCAACCGCATCGTCGATGCGATCGAGACCGCCGAAGACTTCCGGCTCCCATGGATCAAAAGCACGGCCGGCAGCTTTGCCCGCCCCGTCAACATCGCTTCGAAGAACCCCTACAATGGCGTCAACATCGTCAGCCTCTGGGTCGCAGCGTTTGTTGCTGAATACCCGTCCAACATCTGGGGCACGTATCGGCAATGGCAGGACAAGGGCTGCCAGGTCCGCCGCGGCGAGAAATCCGCGCTCGTGGTCTTTCATAAGACTCTGTCGGTTGAAGAGACCAACCAGGAGACCGGCGAAACCCAAGTCGGTGAGCGGTTCATTGCCCGGGCCAGCTCCGTGTTCAACGCAGCACAGGTTGAGGGCTTTGAATGTGCGCCAGAGACACTTCCAGACGGACCGCTATTCGATCCGATCGAGAAGGCAGAGCAGTTCGTTGCCGCCACCGGTGCAGTCATCGACGAGGGTGGCGAACATGCATGCTACATTCCCGGCTATGACCTGATCCGAATGCCGGATCGCAAGCGCTTTGTGGGCACAAATACAAGTGGGGCACGCGAGGCCTTTTACGCGACGCTTTGCCATGAGCTTGTACACTGGTCAGGCGCAAAATCCAGACTCGATCGGGATCTTTCAGGTCGCTTTGGCAAGGAAGCCTATGCTGCCGAAGAGCTGATTGCCGAACTTGGTGCAGCATTTCTGTGTGCCGATCTGGGACTGACGCCCACGCCCCGCGCCGATCATGCCAGTTATATCAAATGCTGGCTGGCCATTCTCAAAAACGACAAGAAGGCGATCTTTTCGGCTGCCGCCAAGGCATCCCAGGCTGCAAACTGGCTCTTGGTGCATGGCCAGGCGGGATAACCCCTTGCATCACAGTCGGGCACCCTGCGCCATTCCATTCCCGGGCTCTTGCCTCTGGAATGGTTAGGCTGCAGGACAGTCAACAACATTGCCAAGGTCATTGCATATGCAATCTTGCACCGTATTCCATTTTGCCCTCATCGGTCGACACGAGAACGACCCCGGTCGCCGCCAAGGAGATACTGCGGAATCGCTGGAACGACGGATCGCAGCGATCCCTGGGCGCATTGGGCTTGCAGCATGTCGGGGTCAATATTGGCAATATCGGTCCATTGGTTGCGATACCAGAACTCTATGTGCTGTGAAGGGATGCTGACGTGCTCTCCCGAGGCAAGCGCGACAACGTGGGCCAGTCCGAAAGGGGTAAGCTGGGGATTGAGGTCGGGAATTATAGTGCCTAAGGGCAAGTGCGAGCGGTGTACGCGTGAGATCACCGGGATATGTTTCAGTTCGTACGACTTTAGCTCACCGGTAACATTTCGGGCATGATCCATTTCCATGTAGGAAAAGTCCCGGATATGGGTGAGCTGGAATTCACGCACCAGATTGTGATTGTCCCAGAAATAGATGGCGCGAAGGCTCGACCCGGTGCGCGTCATGCGATCGAGCTTTTCCATGATCGCATCGATATACGCTTTGTTGGCGTCACGGTGACGCAAAATATTGTCCAGCGGGATTCTGTATCCATGACCGTCAGCCTTAATGCGGTCCGGAAGCCAGTCTCCAAAGCTATGAAGGTAGTCGACTCGATAAACATAGCGCTCATCGGCACAGTACCTTCTCGGGCGAAACCGTTCGTAATCGAGGGGCGAAACTTTCGGCGGCATGTCTACAAGCGGAAATGGACATCTTGGCAGGGCAAAGGTGAGGGTCATTCGCTGTCTCCGGTTATGTCTTGTGGGTTGGTTTGTCGTGTGTTTGCTGATCCGGCCCGCAACCTTGCCCTAAGTTTGGCGAGCACTTCCTCATCCGCCTTGGCCTCGGCGAGCTCCCTTTCGAGCCGGCGCACGATGGGGACAAAGGCTGCGGCATTTCTGCCGGCCCGTTCCACGACCAGTGCAAGGCGGTCAAGATATCGTTCGCAATGGTCAACATCACGGGGGATGGTTTTGGTCGGCGGATTGTTGGGCCTAAGCTTTGCGTCATCAGCGCTCATGGCTGAGACCTAGCGCGGCTCGCGCTGCAGATATCTGGCAGGCTTTGTGGGCACCCTGATCTGGCACCTGAACATGCTCGAGAGCACACGGGCGGAGATAGTCGGGGGTGGAAGCCCGCGTCCCTGAGCGGCTCAGGATCTGGGCGAGTAGGACGTGGCGCTCTCCGTCCTGGACCGGCCGCTCCCGATCGGTGAGCAAACGGGCCGCTTTTGCGCCGGTATCGGGCTCTGTGGCATCAAAAAAGACCTCGAGCCCATGCCTGTGACGGCAGGCCACGACAAGGATGTCGTGGCGGTCCATGGATGTATCAGAGATCAGAAAAGACTGGTCGGTCGTAAGGCCCTGAGACCCGCAACTGGTGGTCGCGCATGCGTGGGCAAGCTGGGCGCGACCCTCCACTTTGGCACGCACAATCAGCGTTCCGGTCAGATCGGTCGTGACATCGAGCACGCGCCCGGCCGTGCCATGGATGACCCCGAGTTCATCCTTGCGCGCGAGATATCGGATGTGATCACCCGCCGCGAGAGCGAGCTGATGGGTTTGACCCGAGGGGGATACGGCATCTGACCGGCACAGGTCAGACTGGCCAAGCTCGTTTTTGGCGCACAGTGATTCGCGGGCGCAGGCACTGATCGCTTGGACTTTGGCGTTGGTCTTGGCCATCATCAGGGTTGAGCGGTCCGCGTGGGCGGACCGTTCGACCATAGGCGATACTGACTTGCGGCGCTTCACGTTTGCCTCAGTCAAGGCTGATCTCCCTGACCTGCACGCGCTTTCTGGCGTCATCCTGTTGCGCTTGCTCCCGCGACGCTGACAGGAGGGGAAGCGGAACCTGCGGCTCCATCTGCGGCGCGAAATCCTGGGTGGTGCGCTTGAGTCGTGCCCGCGCCAGTTGCGTCGCCAGAAAGTCCAGACGCTCATCGAACTCTTTCGCCTCACCTCGTCTGCGCTCGCTGAGTGGCAGGCTGGCCTTCAGACTGGTTTCGACCGCCCTACGATCGATGACGAGCTGGGTCTGGGCACGGGCCCGGCTGGCGGACACATAGATGTCGTGGCGATCCATGCCTGGCGTCACCCAGACGACAGCCTGGTCGACGGTGGTTCCCTGGGCGAGATGGATGGTGCTGGCATAGGCGTGGGCAAGCTTTGCGCGTCCCTGTTCGTCGGCGATTTCGTCAGGCGAGAATCGGACGCGGCCATTCTGGGTCGCAACGGTCAATTCGACGCGCGTTCCGCTACGAATAGATTCGATCCGGCCTTCCGTACCGTTGACGATCTCACCGCCGTCCAGCGTTGCGCGCGTGAGGAAGCGCACACGATCCCCCTGGGCCAGCGGCAGGGTTACTTCCTGATGCGATGCGCTCACAGCTGGCAGGAGCAACTCGGCTCCGACGATCTGGCCCCGGTCGCGTAGACGCCTGCGCACTTCAGTCGATATCGCTCGGACCTGCGCGTTGCTCTTGGCAATGATCAGTGCAGAACCGTTTCCCGCGCCGACCCTGGTCTGCTCCCAGGCATCGACGAGGGCTTTGACGGTGGCGGCAGCACCATCGGCTTCGAGGACTAGTCCTCGTTCGCGATATGCCGCAAGCGCCTCGCGCGCGCGGCCCTTGCCAAAATGAGTGATGGCATCGCGAGCCCATTGCTCGTGTTGGCGAACGATCTCATCGACTTTCGAACCCGACATTGCGTTGGCGACGAGCCGCAAGCCAGAACCGGCGCCCACGCTCTGCAACTGGTCGCGATCCCCCACCAGGATCAGACGGCTGCTGCTATCGCCGTTTGCCTGCGCCTCGCTAAAGGCTCTGAGCAGGGCGTGCATCTGACGGCTCGAGAGCAGACCGGCCTCGTCAACGATGAGGACCGTACCGGCGGTGATGAAGTCGCCACCGGTCCGGGCGACGGCGAGCCAGGAGTCGATGGCACGGGCTTTGATCGCAAGATCATTGCGTAGGGCATTGGCGACTCGCCAGGCCGTGGCGCCGGCGATGACGCGATGGCCTGTTTCCTGAAGAGCCTCGGTCACTGCCTCGAGCAATTTGGTCTTGCCAGACCCCGGTGCCCCCTCGATGATATGGATGACCTGCGCGGTAAGGGTTGCCCGTGCGGCCGCTGCCTGTTCGTCATTGAGTCCATGCTCGGTCACCAGCTCGTCGACGCGTCCGGCATCAAGCGCTGCGCCTGGTATGGCAGTCAGCTCGCGCACCATCTGGCCGATCTCGCGTTCGATCCGGAGCATTTCGGGGGTGGTCAGGATTTCCTGGCCGAACCGGTCACGGTCAAGCACGACATATTCCCCCTCAGCGATCATTCGATCGACTTCGGCAGCCACATGACGTGGGTCCTCACCAGTGCCAACGTAAGCCGACGCTACTGCGGCATGCAGATTCCGCCGTTCGAACGTTGACTCGTGCTCCGTCAATGCTCCGGCAATCTGAGCAAGGCGGTCCGCAAGGCTTTCCTTGTGTTCCGGCTGAGCGAGGCTCGTCGCGATCAAAGTAGTTGCGTCATATCCCTGTTCGGTAACGCGGTCGCGCCAGCCAACATGCCGATCCTCGGCCTGATGCTGCTGCTTGATCTTGCGCGATTTGCGTGCGACTGAGGCCGCGACCGAGGGCGCATCCATGCTCTGCATGCCGATGGCAGCAAGTTCGTCCGCAATCTCATTCCGGCGCGCCGAGAAATATTTAATGAGATCGGCGGGAACGCCGCGGATTTCGAAAAGGCCGTTCTTGCCTGTTAGCTCGATCTTGAAACCAAGTCGCATGAGCTCGAACGCCAACACGGCATGATACTGAGCACCCATGGCCATTTTCCAGGCAAACAGCGCCGTTCCGTCGAGGGCTCCAAAGCCCCCATTCTGACGCGGGCCGGCGTTAATGATCACGGTATGCGTATGAAGGTTTGGGTCCTCAAAAACCCGTCCGTCCGTGTGTTCGGCTGGACGTGATTCGCCATGCTGGAAGCTGGCGACCGTTAAGCGGGTTTTTTCCCGGTGGACACCGTTGCGTCCGAACCGGCAAAAGGCAGCGTATTTTTCGGCGATTTCGATCGCTTGAGCGACTGCCTTGGCCTGGGCGTCTTCCAGCCTGGCGCGAAAGTCATCATCGGCCATCGCCCACAAGAGGGCGAAACTCTTGGGCGCCGAGAACGTCGCATCGTATCCGCCGATGCGGCGACGGGGGCCGCCGACGCCGACGGTGGACAGGAGGGCTGAACCGTCCGGACGCAAGCCGGCATGCAAGAGCTCAAAAGGCTTGGACTCAACAATGCTGCCGACCGAAAGCAAAAGTCCCCCGGCGGTGAGAATCCACCGGCCTGCCGGTTCCCGCCCACCGACGTAGTATTCAGTTGTCTCGGTGTAATATTGGGCGGAGGTGCCCGCCGCGATTGTTGCAACCATTTCGCCTGCTCCCTTTCACAGGCGAAACTAGAGGGACTGAAATCCTGGCTTCCGGGCACCCCCTCCACTTAACGGCGCAGCCGCAAACCAAAATCCCCGGCCACACCTCAAATAAGCTGCATCGCTCCTCACGCTAAAGGCCAGGCCAATCGCTGAATTTCCATTCCACAACATAGACATCGTCGAGCCCAATGACCGCAGCGCGGATCGATTTGCCGCCTCGCCAGTCAATTGTCAGCCCCAGCGTTCTGGTCATCTGACTGGCGGAAAACGCCGCGACCTGATGAAGCGTCTGTGTCTCATCCTTTCCTGACCTGATTGCATAGGTTGCGCTTCCCACCATCGAGGTGGAGATGCGCTCGGCGCTCTTGCCCGGTCGTACCTTGCAGACAATGACTTTGCCAAAATTCTCGGTCAGGGCTTCGGCCGCTGCAGGCGACATTTTTTCTTCCAGCTGTGCCTGGCTTTGTGCACTTGCTACCACTCTTATGCCGCGGGACCGTCCAAGCGACGCCAGATCCGAAACATCCTTGGCCGCGGTACCGATGCGCGGGAGTTCGTCAGCAAATATCCATATGCCGTGATCGATGTTATCTTCGAGATGGCGGCTCAGCAGATCGCTCGAGACCGCTCGTACCATGGCGGCAAGAAGGCGTCCGGAAAGCTCGCGGTTTCCCAGATCGTGGCGTAGGATAAGGACGCGGCGTCCCTTGCCCGTAATCCAGGCTCTCAGTGACACTCTTGGCCAGCCTTCGGCTTCCAGATCGGCGCAGGTCTGAACGAGATCATCAATATGTGAAACCATATTGAAGAGCGTCGAGAGTGCCATCGACGACGGCTCGCCATCGCGACCGCGCAGCATTTCGGCAACTTGTCGCATGGTCGGCGCGAGTTCGGCGGCAATTTCTTCAACCGGGCGAGAAATGGACTGTCTAATTTCGGTCCACCCCCAGCTTCTGCCCCGGGACTGGACCAGCTTGACGAGTAAGGCGGCGAGCAGCAGCCGTGAAGCAGCAGACCAAACGGGATCCTTGGACGCCGGAATTAGCAGGGCAGCGACGCGCGATGCAGTCATGCGGCTCGTAACATCCCCGCCGATAGCCCAGATGCCGCCACCGGGTTCCATGCCCACGACATTAGCCACTGTTTTGCCGAAAAGACGCACCATTCGATCGATGAGGTTGCCTTTGACATCGACGCAGAGGAGCCGGTCACCGCGCTCGATCGCCTGCCGCATCAGCCCTTCCGCGATTACGCTCTTGCCCGATCCCGGCAGTCCCAGGATGAACATCGATTCATGCTCCGCCCGCCGGGGCAGGAAAAGGCCCGGCGCCAATTTCACACCACGACCGGCCTCAGCGACAAGTCTGCGCAAATGATTGGAGGCGCCTGCGACGGCATCACTGAACCAGCGCACCTGCGGGCCGTCGACCCAGGTCGCGCGGCGGCGATAGGGCGCCCGGTTCACCACATGGCGGAATACCAAGATTGCAGCCGCCAAGCTCGCCGCTGCCGTGCCCGACAAGCGGAGCGAAATATCGGCCAGCAAATCCCATTCAACAAGTCGAGCGGGCAAAGCCAGAACAAAGCTGATCGGATAGGCGAGCCATAGCATACCATTGAACGGCAGCATTATCAGACGCTCGACAGGATTGGCGGCGTCTGCAAGTTTGGGAGTCGCATCCATGGCGGCAAGACCGATGATGGACAACAAGCCTTCATGGCCGAGGACCATTATAGAGGCAGCTGTCGAGTTCCAGCCATAGACCGGCAGGACACCGAATAAAAAAGCGGCGACAATCAGGCCTATGAGGACAGAAGCGCCAAACGCGGCTCGACGGCCCGGCCAAACGTCGGGCACCGGCGTGAGGTCGTGATCTTTGTTACTCATTACTGCCTCCCGAACGGCTAATACGAACGAGCGTGCCCCTAGGCAGGGGTTCGTAGGGGAAAAGAGTTGGGTTGGCGGCGGCAAGCACCGCCGGCGGCATGTCCACGAGCACGGCAACCTGATCAATGCCAAGACCATCGGTCCGAACTTCAAAGCTGCAGCCATCGCTCCAGCGATCAAGACGCTGGCAAAGGCCCATCTGCTCAGATGAGAAGAGGCCAACGTGATAAAGACCCCAACGGACGGGACGTTCGACGGCCACAGCGGTCACGGTCAGGGCGACGATGCAAATCACAGCCTCGATCAGCAATTGGATGAGCGAGGGAATGCGTTTGGTCCTGTTCGAACTGGATGACGCGGGGGGCGTGATCTGGCCAGACGCAGCGCCGACGGTTTCGTTCGCCTGCCCCATCGCCGCCGCGCGCAGCTCGCGACCGATTCGCTTCAGCGTCGAAGCTGGCAATTTGGCGATCTCTTCTGGCGACAATCTTGACACGTTCCGGCGCAGGAAGAGACGCGCGGCCTTGCCGCGCGCTCCGTTCCGGGCGATCCGCCCCATCAATTTGGCAGGGATGCTAGCCATTGGACCTCTCCACGTCGAAGCCGACAATCTGACCCAGACGCGGCCAGACGTATCCGAGGAAGTCTGAGACGTCCGCCTGAACCGCCACAGCCATGGCGCGCGACAAACCGAGGCGCGTCATCAGTTCTTCGTCGGTCGCCATGACCGCATCGATGAATGTCATCCCGGCGGATTCGAAGAGCGGCCAGGCGCCTTCCGCCACTGCCGGCAACTGCAGATGGCGCCGGCCCTTCATGGCAGGCTGGATGCGCTCGGCGAAGGTCTTGTGGGCGGGGCTCGTCGTCGTAAAGCGGAAATTGCCGCCATATGCATTAAGGACAGGTACGATCTCGGCCGCGGGATGGACCTGAATCAGGTCATCGATCATCGCCGCAGTCTGCGTCATCGCGCTGTTGTCCGCCGTCGTTACCGCCAGCGCCACCACTTTCACGCCCTTGTCGGCCAAATGACGGTCGAAGCGGGCGCGGGCGACGAAATGGAGCAGTGCACTTGTGTTATGGCCGGCGCCGACATCAACCACCAGCACACCGTTGCTGGCAACGATCTCCTCAATCTTATGGTCCAGCGGTTCGAAAACACGCACGGACGCAAGCAGGTCCGCGCGAAGGTCTTCCGCCGATGGCGCCGCGATCGTGGTCGTCAGCTCCGGATAGAGAGCCGGAAGTGTGGGCGCGCGATCGATCTGAACGATCGAAACATTACGTCCGGCGGCCAAGCAGCCGTCGATCGCCAGGCGACCGACCGTTGACTTGCCGATTCCGCCCTTCGGGCCCAAGCAATAGGCGACGGTCGGAACTTCGACGGCAGATGCCGTCTGGCCCTGGGTCGGAGAGACCGGCGGCTTGCCGGTGGTATTCTTGCTGCTCATGATTTGCTCCTTGAGCGTTGATGACGCCCACGAGAAAAGCACGCTGAAAAATGTCTCTTCCGGGCACCCCCCCGAGTTAAACGTCAGGGGTGTTCGGGTCAGGAGTTTTTGTTCCAAATTTTGCGGCAGAACGCTGCGGAATCAGGGGATTGCATGTGTCGCGCCAGATTGTCTTCTGGGGCATTGCGGGGGACCCGGCGCGCCCCGCGCGGGAAGCTCCCTGCCAAAACTGACAAAATTACCAAAAATATCGCGAACGCCGTCAGTGTCAGATATGCCTAGGCAATTAGGCAATGGCAGGCAAACGGTGTTTTCCCGGCGGCTCGCAAATTATCCGATACGACCAGCTGCTGTTGCTACTGGCACCCTGATGTCGCCCCATATCGGCGATGTTCCCCATGCCCGAAATAGGATGGATCCGATGTCCCCAAATTGATCCAACCCGTTCAAGCCTGCATTTTAGGTGTCCTGGCCTTGCGACTACTTCCGTCAAATCGTCGGAGCCCAAAATTCCGGTTGCGTGCAATCGCTTGCCAAAAACCTCGGTGGCGATTTTGAAAGCCGGGGGAGCCCCATACATTATCCTTGTTCTACCGCCGACCCGGCTGAATGTGTCCTCTTTCTGGCCTGATCTGGACTCGAATCGGCTTCGCCTCGACCGTCTTGCCGCAACTGCGCCGCCCGACTTTCTTCCCCTGACGGCCTATGCCGCCATTCCTCGCGAGGCAAGAAAGACGGTCCTCGCTGTCCTCCGTTTCACTCCGGTCGCCAAAGCGATGCGTCGCCGGTCGTTCGTGTCCCCAAGATCGCCATCGAGGCCGCAATCAGGCGGTCCGAAACCAGACCAAGGAGATTTCAAATGGCAACCATCGGTACCTTCAAAAAGACTAACTCCGAGTTCGTCGGTGAGATCGCTACGCTGAACCTTCAGGCCAAGAACGTAAAAATTGTTCCCGAGACCACCTCGACCAACAACGATGCCCCCTCGCACCGCCTCTTTGCGGGCCGCGTCGAGATCGGGGCAGCGTGGACGAAAAAGTCCAACGAGGGCCGAAGCTACCTTTCAGCCAAGATCGACGATCCGAGCTTCGCCGCCCCGATTTTCGCAAATCTCTTCGATGATGAAACCGGCGCTACCGCCAGCCTCGTCTGGTCTCGCCCGAACCGCAAGCCCAGCTAGATCAACTCAGGGCCGCTCCGTCGGGGCGGCCCGAAGATCCGGCCAACGCCAATAGCACGCCTTTATCCAGCGTCCTCGTTCACAATAGCGCTCACTGTCTTCCAGAGCAGCCAAGCGTCTCCCGATGTATCGAGCGCTGTGAGAACAGCCTCAATGACTGCGTCGTGGCGCTGAGCCCCCCAAGCCATTATCGCCGGATAATGCTGCAACTTCATTTGATATCGTTCGAGTTCGCTCGGAACATCGGGCACGCCGTTCGGCAATCCTCCAGATCGTCGCTTGATGTCGGACTTGTAAACAACGCCCTCATCAAATCGAGCACCGAGTTCGCGATACCAGTCGAGCGTCGGATTGGCGATCTTCTCGAGCATTTCATTTCTTAATGGGCCGTAATTGCCACCGCGGTCGAGCAACTGCTCATGATAGGCAAAGAACATTTCGGTGAGAGCACGCAATTTCACCGAATTGTCGCGAAGTCTCCAAAGTTGTTCCAGCGTGCGGCGGCGCCCTTCGTTGAGGCGACCGGTGGTGTCTCTAATGTCTTCGGAAATTCGCATAACGGGCGAGCCGCGATCGAGGTAATGCGCCTGTAATGGCCCTGGAAGATCTTCATCTGCGTCGTCTGGATCAACCAGATGGGCTTCTGGAATATCAATGCCATGCGCACGCAACCGACCTTGGAGTATGCCGAACACCCGGCGCGCATGCTGAGCACCCTCCAGAACCAGGTCTACGGCCTCCTGCTTCAAATCGCCCTTTATGTCGTCGGGCATGAGGATATCGGGCAAGCTTTCGCCATTTCGGGTCGGTGCGAGTACCTCGAACAGCGCAATGCCAAATTCTGCAAATGGATTGGGCTTGGTCCAGCTGGCAATCGTTTCATGGGACTGATTGTTTCTGTTTCGATCCGTCATGGCAAACTCGATCTCGAGAAAGCGGGCAGCGCGGCGTGCAGTGACCGCGAGGTTCTTACGGGCACCTTCTTGGCCTGCCAGCAAATTTCTCACAGATCGCAAGCTCTGAAACACTCCACCCATAAAAGGTTCGGCATTCTCGATTGCTTTACGCGGCTGATCGTCCAGGTGCCAGGTGACCGGATCGGTGCGGAGAACGGCAGGAGCTCCAAACTTACTCGCAAAAGCAAATTTCCGCTTGAGCTTTCGTGCATTGGATTTTCCGTCATCGGTCAGATGGGAAGGATCGTGAAAACCGAATACCGTTTCGTCATGCTCCTCAGGCACGCCCTCATTCAGATCAACGTTCGTGCCGCCCAAAGGGCGGAACTTCAGGTCCTTGCGTTGTCGACCGTCCGGTGGCTCGACATGTGAGACAAGAACCGGGCCGAGTGCGCCCTTTTGTGCGAGAGCGTTTATGACATCGCTCGTAATTGGACGGTCGCGGAGTTTTGGCTGCTTGCTGCCGGGCACCATATCCCAGCCGAGGATTTCGCCAATTCGCTCTAACTGCTCGATCACACCAAAGCGACCGCGCGGTCGCGAACCAAGTTTGGCGTTCTCAGCCTTGGCCGCGGGCTCAAGCGCAAGATTCCAGTCAATCGCTGACGCGATGTAGGTGGCGAGCAGATCCGAGCTTTGCGAAAGACCCATCGTGCGCCGATGCTGGCCCATTCCCTCAAAGACCGCTGTCGCGTATTGAGCGAAGTGCTCTGCCTCGCCTCTCGCGAGGGGCGTGTTTTGAATGAGATCAGAAATATCTGTGGCATCCATGGCGCGTCCTTTTTGGCAATTTTATCGACATGGGTTTCTATTCTTCGTATTCGGCCGATGGGCTTTTATTGAATTTGCGTGCTTCTCTGAGCCTGTCTGCCAGCCTGCCAGAAGTCGACATGTGCGTGACCGTGCTATTTCCAGACCGCGCAGGCATTGGAAGCGGCTTCGGAGAAGCGCTAGGCAAGGCCTGTGAGCGGGTCGGCTTCACCTTGTTTCGGCGATACACCGCATTGACCTGACGCCAAGACAGTGGGGCCCCGTCCTTCTTGGTAATTCCCGCACGCGCAAGCGCCGCTGCAATAGATGGCCACGTGACACCCTGCGCTACGAGGCTGTCAAAGGCATCCAGGCGTTGCCGAACGACCCGTTCGAAGGGAACGTCACCCGGCCAGTCAACGAGAAGTTCGTCGTATCGTCCTGCCATAATTGCACCTTTGGTATACGAGGGGGGCGGTGCCGCCCCTCTCAAACTTACTTCCGCGCCATCGCCAGAAGGGCGGGGTGGACGATCCAGTCGCTCGAGGGCCGACCGCGCCCGGGGCGCTGCGGAGCCGGCCTTAACACTCCGCGCTGTTCGAGTTCTTCGATCGCCTCTCGCACGGCCAGCGCCTGGGTCACCGGCGAGCCGCGACCACGCATGATATCCGCACGAGCGTTGACCATCGGCTTTCCGCTACGCGCGAGAAAACGCGCCAGGGCGGCCGCGTCCGAAGGTTTCGTATCGCTGGCGGCGAATACGCGTTCCGCCATAGGCAGGATATAGGTGTCGACGATCGCGATAGCGCTCGTCATGGCGTCGGCACTCACCACATCCGGTAGGCCGGACTTCCCTTCCATCACATGCGTCGCGATCTGCAGGATACCCGCCAGGCGGAGCGCATACTGTCGCCCACGCCCCAATGCCGAGGAAAACAACTCGCTGCTGAACATCTGGTCAGTTGTCCACTTCTTGGCGGCCATCTCCAAGGGCGCCCGAGCATCGGCCGCAAGCGGCACCGCGGCCGAATACCCATGTTCGTTGGCCGCGGGCTGGATACCCTGCAAAGCTGAGAGGACGCCCGCCAAGTCGTCGATCGGACCCGGATTATCTCCGAGTGCCGCAGAGGGCACAACATCGGGATGGACCCAGAAGAAGCGCGCGGCAAAGCCATCATCGCCGTGTCGCATGAGATACGACAAGCGGCCCGGCTGCACAGCTCCCAGCACGCTTAGCAGCAGCTCCGGGATCAGCTTCCGACCTTCCGACTTTGTACTCACGACGACGGGATTTCCATCGAAGCCCTGCAGAAAAAGTCCACGCGACCTGGCCGGCTGGCTCGATGACAGATAACCGATCGCGCCCGAGAGCTCATGAGTGACCAGCATGCGCCCGGACCGGTCGGCGCTCAACTCCTCGATCAATCCCGGCCCGGTCGTTTCGGTCAGCAAGAGCCTCCCACCCCGTGGTCCCTCTCGGTAATCTTCAGGCGCTTCGAACTCCACGGCCAAACGTTCCGCAACCTTCGCACGGATTTTTACGTTGAGGCGATCGAGAGCCGCGTGGCTTGCGGCCATGGCCGCACCGCTCACGCTTGCTGTCAGATCACCGTCCAACGCGCGCAAGCGCGTCTCGACCATGCCGATCGCCTGACTCTTGCCCGTCGAAGGCGCTCCGACCAAGGCAACGTAAATGGCCAAGGGCTCAAGAGTGCCATCGAAAAGCTGAACGCGAGCACGGTTGCCAATGGCTCCGGACAAGGCCGCCAGAATGGCGAAGGCGACGAAGTCCACGACCAGGCGCCGCGCCAGCGCCAGCTTGGCAACGAGCTCTGCCAAGGGCTCGGGCAGTTTCTCGATCGGAAACACGGGAGCCGGCGCGGCGCGGCTAGGATCAAGGAAGCTCCAGTCGATTTCGACCGCCCAGCCGTCCGAGTCGACACTTTCAACTTTATTGTCGTTCATTTCCGCGATCGCAAACGGACTGATGGGCGCCTGCGCCACGGCCGGCACCGGAGACGGTGCGTCAGTCGACTGCTGCGGCAGATCGTTCTCGATCGTCGAGCTCAATTCCGTATCGGCCGCCGCTTTGCTGGCCGACTTCTTGATGGTCTTACGCATGATACATTCTTTCTCCACGCCATCCGTGGTCGAGAGCACTGGCCCAGCGCGATTCGTCGGGCCTGTCCTCTTCGTATCCGCGCAAACAATCCCGCCTCCGGGTACCCCCCTACTTAAGCTCGTGCCGAAGGCATTTCCGGGGTTTTTCTTCTTTCTTGGACTGTAGCCGGCTGCGTCATCCCGCTCATGGCCTGCTGACAGAATTGACAAAATTGACAAAATGGAGCGCGAGCATCTCACTTTAGTCGATGTCGTCTCGGTACAGAAAGATGCCGGCCCGCATTGGGCAATTTGACAAAATTGCCAAAACTTTGGTGGGAAGCAGTAACTTCAGATGGACCAGTCAACGAATGTCAACAAAGGTAAACGTTGACGAAAGTTGATTTTTGTTGACCTCACACCTTTGCACCTGCAGGTGCCACACCTTTTGCTCTGGTTTGACTGAACATTACAGCATTTGGTCGCTGCGGTCATCTGTCCGGCCCTTTGTGTTGCAGCGTTCGATTTCTGCATGGCCTTGATGGCAGTTCGCTGATCCGGTCTCAATCACTGTGGCCTGCTCGAGGCGCATGCACAGATACGGGCTCTCCGGATCATCGGTGTCGACCCCTCGCCATTACGTCTGACGTGACGGATACCGAAGGCGACCTGCGAAGGTGTGACACGGCCCACCATGCGGTTCGGCAAATTTGTCATGTTGGCAAAAGCCGAAATGTGAACCCGGCTGCAGAGCGCCTCTCAACGGCAGCACAGCTCTCGCTGAGTGACTACAATTAGGTCCTGTTGACAAAAGGGATTCCCAAATCGCCGCGTGACTGATTCAAGGCTTCCTTTCATGGAGGCATTTTTGGCTCGTGGCGATCTGACGGATAATGAGTGGGCACTGGTGGGGGCGCTGTTGCCGTCCGAGCGCGGTCGATGGTCTCGACCCGCCCAGGACAACCGCCGCTTTCTGAATGGCATGCTTTATGTGTTGCGTGTCGGCTGCCCTTGGCGCGACATGCATGAGCGCTATGGCAAGTGGAACTCGGTCTATGTTCGGTTCCGGCGCTGGGCCGAACAAGGCGTCTGGGATGCCTTGCTGGAAACGCTGGTCGAACTCGGGCTCACCGACGACTGGCAGCACATGATCGACAGCACCACAGTGCGCGGCCACTCTCAGGCAGCGAGCGCAAAAGGGGGACTCATAAGGAGGGTTTTGGTCGAAGCCGCGGCGGCTTTACGAGCAAAATCCACGCCCGCGCAGACGGTCAGGGACGCCCTCTTGGCTTTATCCTCACAGGCGGCGAGACCTCCGACTACAAAGCGGTCGGTGACCTGATCGCCTTGCCGGTTGCCAAGCCCAGGCTCATGCTGGCTGACAAGGGCTATGACAGCGACGACGTCCGCGCCAGCCTGCTACTCAAGGGGATACTGCCGGTCATCCCGCCAAAGGCCAACCGCAAGCAGGCCATCACCTGCGACTTCCGGGCATACAAGGACCGCAACCGCGTCGAGCGCATGTTCAACAAGCTCAAGCAGTTCCGGCGTATCGCAACCAGATACGACAAGACCGCCGTCTCTTTCCTGGGCTTCCTGGCTCTCGCCGCTGCGAAGTTATGGATGCCGACTTATGTCAACAGGGCCTAGGCTACCGCGTTCGCACACAACGTGCGAGAACATATGCGAACACTTGCGTCGCCGGAAACGGTTCTGTTATTCCCCACTGCTCGAACTACTGCTTCAGCGGTCTAACTCGGAGACGCCAAACCACCAGATGTGCGAGGCAAGCAGCGCCACGCTCCTTCAAGAATTGCAGATACTTCGCAGCCTAATCATTTCTTCGCATAACGATTGGAACGGGTGGGAATGCGCAATGTTATCGACAACGGAAGGCTGACACTCTAGGGATAGGTTAAGGAGCTGGGCGGAGCGCATCATGCAAGGTGGTCGGCAAGAGACGTCGTGAGAAGTTCTGGACCAAATTCTGCCGGAGCATCGATCCTTCTTCTATGGAGCGACTGGCATTCGCCACTCCACAGTTCGTCCATCGATACGTTCGACCCCGGCCGCGGCATCGTGCTGGCCGCCTCGCCGAGGCCAGGAATGCGGACGTCGACCGTGCGGTCGCCGCGGCCAAGGCGGGATTTCCGGTCTGGCGCGACGTCGCTCCCCTGGAACGCGCACGCATTCTCAAGGAGGTCGCGCGACTGCTTAGGGCGAATGCGCGCGACCTTGCCACGATCGACGTCGCAAACTGCGGCAATCCGGTGACGGAGATGATCGCCGACGCCAATATCGTCGCAGCGCAACTCGAATTCTTCGCCGGTCTTGTGACCGAGATTAAAGGCGCGTCGATCCCGATGGGACCGCACGCGGTGAATTTCTCCATGCGTCAGCCGCTCGGCCTCATCGCGCGGATCATCGCCTTCAATCATCCTTTTATGTTCTGCACAGGCAAGATCGCCGCGCCGGTGGCTGCCGGCAATTCGGTGATCATGAAGTCGCCGGCGGAGTCAAGCCGGGCATCCCGACACGGCCAGGCGACCGACGACGACCGCCTGGCCGGCGGTTATTACCTCGAGCCCACAATCTTCGCCGACGTGACGCCGTCGATGCGGATCGCGCGCCAGGAAATATTCGGCCCCGACCTCGGCGTGCGACGTTGGGACGACGAAGCGGTGATGACCGAGCAGGTCAACGCGCTGGAATACGGCCTTACCTGCTCGATATGGCGCGCGCGAAATCAGCAAGGTGCACCGCACCGCGATGCGCGTAGAGGCTGGCTTCGTCGGGATCAACGAGGTCGCGAAGCATTTTCTCGGCGCCGCTTTCGGCGGCGTCAAGAATATGGGCATCGGCCGCGAGGAATGTCTGGACGAACTGACCACCTTTACCGTGGAGAAGAACATCCACATCGGCCTGAACGGACAACGAGAACCATGACGGCAGCTTGCCGCGACCATCCGTCGGAGAGCCCGTCGTGATCGGCGAACTGATGGCGCTCTTTTCCGCTTGCGCCTTCGCTGTGGGAAGCGTCGCCATCGCGAGAGCCGATCCGGCCGCGAGCGGGGAAGGTGGCGTGCTATTGTCGGTGCTGCTCACTGGCCTACTTTCGGCGTTGGTATGGCTGGTCGTCGGCCTGCCGCTCGAAACGGTGGCGAACGCACCAGGTATGGCGATGGTGTGGTTCTTCGCCTCGGGCATTCTCGCCACTGTCTGGGGCAGGCAGACGCTCTACAAGGCGATCCAGAATGCCGGCGTAATCCGCGTCTCGACCGTTCGCCGCCTGACGCCCTTCCTTTCGACCCTTCTCGGCTGGCTCATCCTGGATGAGACGATTGGTGGGCTGACGGGGGCGGGAATTGCCTTGCTGGCCGTCAGTTTCGCCCTGCTGGTCATCGAACGGCGCGACAGGAGCATGGCGGAAGAGACGGGCGCGAACGCGCCGCCCGACATCCCGCGCGGCTACATGTTTGGCATCATCTGCGCCGCATCCTACGCAGCTAGCTACATCGGCCGGAAATTCGGCCTCATGGCGCTGCCTGACGCATATCTCGGCGCGTTCGTCGGTTCGGTCGCCGCGCTCGGCTACTACGTCGCCGGCTGCGCCGTCAGCCCTTACTACCGCAAGGTTGTGGTCGACGCCTTGCGGCGGCCCGATCCCTGGCAGTTGCTCGCCGCCCTGTGCATCTCCGTCGGGCAGATCACCCAATTCATCGCGCTGACCTATACCGGCGTGACGCAGGTCGCCGTGATCAACTCGGTCGAGATCTATATCGCCGCCTACCTCGCCGTCGTCGTCTTCAAGACCGAGCGCATGCCGGCCCCCGGCATTCTTCTTGCGACCCTGCTGGCAACGGTCGGCGTGGTGATGGTCGCGGTCGGATAAGCAACTGTGTTGTTCAGTTTGTGTTTGGGGGCCATTGGGTTTGGTTTTTGATGATGGCATTGAGCCAGGTCATGAGCTTGTTGATCAGAGCGACAGGATGACCTTTCCGCGTGCGGCGAGCCTGTGTTTCATGGCGGCGAGACTTGGGTTGAAGCTGGCGCCGCTGAGGACGGCCATGTGGGCGACGTTGCGCACTGCGGAGCGTCCGCCCCCCGATCGTGCTGCGACCCTTGAATGCGCAGCTTTGCCGATCATAGGTGGCGACCCCGACAAGGGCGGCGATCTGGCCATGGGAGAGGCGGCCCAGTTCGGGCAGATGGGCCAAAAGTGTCCAGCTTAGGACGGGCCGACGCGGGGCACCGAGCGCAGGCGGCGGTCGATGTCGGCCATCTCGGGATCGGCGGCGACTATTTCGGCTAGGCGCGTTTCGAGCAGAACCACATCAGCTTTGATCGTGTTGATGCGTCGCGCGGCCATAAAGACCAGCATGGGTGTCAACGGCGGAGCAAAAACCGGCCATTGGGCGGCGCAAAACCAGGCCACTGGCGCTGCTGCGAGCGGGGAACGTCGGGAGGGCGTAGCCCGACCAGAGTTTTCCGCTCGCAGCGTCGGCGATCTTATTGGTGAGGGTTGGCGGTTTTTCGTGCCCGGCTTTGCGCGAGGCGATAGTTGTCGCCGTTCATCTCGAGGATGCTGACGTGGTGGGACAGTCGCAGGGCGCCTGGATCTCGGCCTTCATCGCCGTCACGCGCCCCGATCTGGTCAAGGGTCTGGTGCTGGTCGACAGCGCAAGTCTCACGCTTCCCGAGGGCGGCCTGAACCACGCGAATGTCGCGCAGCGCCATCACGAGATTTTCCTGCCCAACACCATGTTTCTCGAGGGCCTGAAACCGGATGCGGAAAGCGTGGTCCGACTGCTCCACACCATGGTTCACGACATGGCCAGTGTTCCGGACGATTTCATCGCCTACGGTATCGGCAGGGCGAAACACTGGCTTCCCATATGGGAAGATCCCTGGCGGGCATTCTGGGCCGACGGCGGTGTGAGAAACAGGCAGCAATATCTGCTTGATGGCGTCCATCTTCGCGAACACCTGCACAAGCTCAAATCCGCCCCGCTCATCATCTGGGGCAAGGACACGGTGAAGGGCATGCAGTCGGGAATCGACCTGTTCTCCTCATTGCCCGACTCGGAACTGCACATCTTCGACAAGGCCAATCACTTCCTGTGGATCGACCAGCCGGA
Source organism: Pelagibacterium sp. 26DY04 (assembly GCF_031202305.1). Taxonomy (NCBI): domain Bacteria; kingdom Pseudomonadati; phylum Pseudomonadota; class Alphaproteobacteria; order Hyphomicrobiales; family Devosiaceae; genus Pelagibacterium; species Pelagibacterium sp. 26DY04. The sequence goes on along the minus strand of NZ_CP101731.1, from coordinate 2,303,782 downwards.
GCGGTTCAATCGATCTGTCGGCTCGTTCCTGATCTCGCGCACCTGATCGCCGAGCCGGTCTCATCTCGCATCCAACCTCACGCGAAAGGACCTGACGGATGTCAGCTGCCACACCTTCCGAGACGGCAAGTCCCCGCCAGCCGATCCGACTGATCATTTTTTCGGCGGCCTGCGTCCTGCTGCTCGCGTCTCTCAGCCAGACGAGCATTGCCACGGCCATTCCCGTTATCGTCGCCGATCTGGGGTCCGTCGAAAGCGTCACCTGGATCATGACGGTCTATCTGCTCGCCTCCACGGTCGGCGCGCCGATTTCGGGCAAGCTGGCCGATCTTTACGGGAGCAAGCCCGTTCTTCAGGCCTGTATTCTCGTCTTTCTTGCCGGCGCGGGAATCGGCGGTCTGGCCAGCAGCATGGGGGTGCTGATCTTCGGGCGCTTCATCCAGGGTCTGGGAGGCGGGGGGCTGATCGTCGTTGCCATGACCGTAGTGGCCGATGTTCTGCGCGAACGCGATCGTGGCAAGGCACAGGGAGTTGTGGGTGCCGTCCTGGGATTTTCGACCGTCTTCGGCCCTCTTTTGGGCGGTTTTCTGACCGAGCAGTTTTCCTGGCACTGGGTGCTTTTCATCAACCTGCCGTTCGGCGTCCTGGCGTTCACCGGCATCACTTTCCTGCTGCCCAAGGGCGGCAATCACGGCCGGCAGAAAATTGACTATCCCGGGGCCATTCTGCTCGCCATCACGCTGACCGGCATCGTTCTCTTCGCGAGCCTTGGCGGCACGGCCATTCCCTGGGCATCCTGGCCGAGCGTTGCGCTGGGCGTGGTCTGCGGCTTGGGCTTTCTGGGGTTCATGTTCATCGAATCCCGGACCATTCAGCCGATTCTGCCTCTCGGCCTGTTTCGCATCAACAATTTCGTGGTGTCCAATGCCGTGCGCTTCATCATCGGCATGTCGATGTTTGGCATGATAACGTTCATCCCGCTCTACCTACAGGTCGTCAAAGGTTACAGCCCGACCGTTTCCGGCCTGCTGTTGCTGCCCCTGATGTTCGGATTCGTCGGCGGGTCCATCCTGTCCGGCATCTTCATGAGCCGGACGGGCCGCTACAGAATAGTGCCCATCCTGTCCATGCCCCTGCTGGCGGTCGGCGCGCTTCTGCTCGCAACCATCACCCCGGACACGAATGTGTGGATCCTGGGCCTCTATCTTTTGACGGTGGGCATCTGGATCGGCCCGGTCAACAGCATCGGCGTCGCCGCGATCCAGAATGCCGTTCCCGCGGGGGCGCTCGGCGTCGCGACGGCGAGCTCCCAGATGTTCCGCATGATCGGCGGTTCCGTCGGGGTCTCCATCTTCGGCGCGATTTTTGCCGCCGGGCTGTCGAGCCGGCTCCCCGGCGGCCTGCTGAACGATACGGGAAACACGGGTTTGCGCGCAATGTCGCCCCAGCTCATCTCCGAGCTTCCTCCGTCCTTGCGGGATACGGTCCTGGATGCGTTCACCGGTGCTCTCCATCCCATCTTTCTCTGTACGGCCGTTGCTGCCGTGCTGGCCTTTTGCCTGTCCATCATCCTCAAGGAAATCCCGCTCCCGGTCGATCGCCGGCGTGATCCAGACGCATATAATGGAAACGTGAAATGAAGATTCTCAGGTTCAACGACGATCAGATCGGTGTGCTCAATGCAAAAGCGGAAGTGGTCGATGTCAGCGATCTCGTCCCCATGCGCAGCGTCCGCGGTCCGCAGGGCGCTCTCGACTTCCTGATCGCGAATTTTCAGGAGCTGAAACCGGAAATCGAGAATCTGCTCGCCAGGGCGCCCGGCCAGACCCTTTCCGACGTGAAACTTCTTGCGCCGCTTCATCACCCCTCGAAAGGTCTCTCGGCGTTCGCGAACTACGTGACATTCTCGGGTTCACGAAGGACCGCCTGCCGAACGAGTTCTTCCACAAGAGCAACGATCTGGTTGGGTCGGGTGGAAGGACCACATTGCCGGACATTGACGACGTCGTGGTCTTCCACGCTGAAGCGGAGCTTGCCTTCGTTATCGGCAGCGAGGTCCAGGATGTCTCTGCCGGAGATGCAATGGGCAAGGTTTTCGGATTCGTTCCGTTCTTCGACATCTCGGCGCGAGGATTGCATCGCAGGGGACAGTTCATCCCCAAGGGTCAGCGCGGATTTGCGCTGTGCGGACCCTGGATCACGACCGCTGACGAAATTCACGACCCGCACGAGCTTCGGGTGCGCTCGTGGCTGAACGGCGTGATCGCCCAGGATTTCTCGACGAATACCATGGCAAATCGAATCCCCGAGCAGATCGAATGGCTCTCCCGGTTCACCACGCTTCACGCCGGGGACCTCGTCACGACCGGCACCAACCATGAAGGGCTCAAGCCCATAAACGTGGGAGACAGCCTCGAGATCGAAATTGAGGGGCTGGGGCGCGCACGGTTCGGGGTCGACGGCAGCAGCCCCCACAAAACCGCGGCGTTCGTTCCGGGGCAGACAAGCGTGAAGCCGCTGGAAAAAGGAATGCTGATCAGCCGGGTCGATTGAGGCCCGTGGCGTCTACGGCGCGAATATCGATAAATCGCGCCGTGGGGAAATGGATGCGGGGAAATGCCCCGCATCGTTCTCCGGAGGCTTATTCTCCAGCTATCCAGGTACGATTGTACTCTTCAACGCGCCACCCGTCTTCCTCCATGAAGCGGGCTTCGCCAAGATCGAGCTCGGCAGCGACGGCATTCAGGGCCTCCGGCGACGTGTCCGGCCACTCGCCCGTTTCCAGCCGCTCCATCATGACCTCGACAAGAGCGGTGGTTTCGGACGCCTCGAAGCCGCAATGGTCGGTGAACTTGAGCAGCGACTGACGGTAGAGATCGGTCGTGCCCTTCTCTTCCACGAGCGCTTGATAGCCCTGCATCAGGCTATAGGGAATCGAGTTGTCGCCCAGGCTGTGCACGCGGATCGTAGGCACCTGCAGGTCCCCGTCCGCTGTTCTTCCGGGCTGGCTCCAGTAATCGAGCGCATAGTCGGACGCTGCGATGCGGGGCGCGGAATTGATGCGCTCGATGTCCTCGCCGATATCGAGGCCCGCCTCGGCATAAAGATGTTCGACAAGCTCCTTCATGATCGGCGATGCCGTATCGTAGAAGGCTGCGTAATCGATGCCCTCATTGCCTGAAAGCTGCTGGCCCGAGGCGGCATTCTCGAACATCACGCGCGATTGGCCGCCGACGGTGCCGGTAAGCCGCAATGCCGAAGGCACCAGTTGATCGGACAGTGCTTCGGAGGTGAGCGGATCGGGGAACGGCTGATCCGCAGCCTCCCAGGGGGACCATTGGCCGATCGCGAAGGCAAGGGCGAGGCGCGCCCGTCCCTCGGGAGTCTCTCCCAATGTCTCCACCGCGCTGCGCCATGAGGCCTGGATGTCGCCGATCGTCCTGCCGTCGGAGCCGGCGCCGTTCGGCATGTTGACGATGCGAAGGTCGCTCGCGGAGCCCAGGCCGGCTTCCTCATACGCGTCCGCGAGGAGCGTCTGCATGGCAAACCAGCCATCGAGGTAGCTGTTCATGATCCACACCGGTATATGCGCCGACAGAACGACCGCACCGTCTATGCGATCGGAGAAATCCTCGGCGGCGGCGAGACTGACGAATCCGGCTCCTGAGCAGCCGAACGCCAGCACCCACTCGGGATCGTACTGCTCCTCGAAAATCGTTTGAACGGCTTCGAGGTTATGTATTTCCCGCTGCGGATCATACTGCCACGGGCGCATGGGATGGCGCGCCAGACCCGCGAAGGCATAACCTCTGCTCAGCAGATCCGTAAAGCGCTCCGTCTGCGAATTCGCCGCATAGTCGAGATCGCGCAGGAGCACGCCGTTCCAGTCGGTGGGCACGCTGATCAGCCAGGCCGTGCCGTCGGGCAGGGTGCCGCTTATCTCTTCGATTTTCTGTGCTTGCGCCACTGGACTGGCGGCAAGCATTGCCAGCAACGCGAACGCCGCGGTGCCGCTCTTCAGATATTTGCGATAGCTCTTCTCAAGCGTGTCAAAGGTCACCTTATCTTCCTCCTGAACGAGCCAAACGCCCCGCCGGAGGGGTAAAACGTTTAGCTTCCTAACAAATCAAGACTACTTTTCAAAAGATAGTCTGTCAATGACAGTTCTCGTTCTGTATTTTTGAATGGGGGGAGTTCGTGTATAAATATATGTAGGAATCTTCATAGTATTTTGCAAAAATATATGGTTCCGGATGAGAGAATTACATCCTCTTTTCCAGATTGCATGCCGTGTCATGCGATGGCGGGGCCAGGGTTGCCTTGATATCCCCGGTTGTTGGGTGTCAATAATCGAAGCCTAAAACAGGCGTCGTTATAGCTTTTTCCGATCCATCATTCAGCGGTCCGTGCATACTGGGCTTCGAGGGCGAGGCGATGATGCCAAACTGTCCGGGGAACGCCTCGTCCCAATGCGTCCCCTGGTGGAACGGGAGCGGAGGCCGCAACGGGGTCTCCCGAAATACGGCCTCGCCAATGCGCAATCCTTCCGCTGCGGACCTTAGCGTTGTGAAATCGTGCGCTCCTGGTGCGCGGGATCTGTGGCCAGTTTCCCTGTCCGTCGCCATATGCCCAGCGCGATCGCGAGAACGGTCACCGGTATGGAAAGGAAAAGGTAGGGAGAGAGCGCCGCCGCAGCGGCCGCCAGAATCACCACCCGCACAATTGGCTTCAATTCGACTTCCAGAGCAAGCGCCAGAAGAGTCGTGGCCACGATGCCGCCCAACGCGGCAACACCGATTTCCAAGGCACTGCCCTGGGCCAGCAAGGCTTCGTTCCATACGAAGAAGAACGGGAGAATGAACCCGATGGCGGCCAGCTTCACCGACGTGACGGCAATCTTCATTGGGTCTTCATCCGCGATTGCGGATGCGGTGTATGCTGCCACCGCGATAGGCGGCGTCAGGGCGGAGAGCAGGGCGAAGTAGAGCAGGAACATGTTGGAGGCCAGCAGGGGCAGCCCGACGACCGTGAACGCCGGACCGACGAGCACGGCCGCAAGAATATAGGCGCTGGGCGTGGGCATCCCCAGTCCCAGAAGAATCGCGATGCCGGCGGCGAGCAACAGGACGACGAAGGGGCCCGAACCCGACAGCATCAGGACAAGGCTCGACGTCTTGAGGGCAAGGCCGGTCATCGTCAGCCCGCCAATGATCAATCCCGCTGCGGCGCAGGCGCCGGCCACCGGCAACATGCGGATGGTCGCCTCGCCCAGCCCCTCCAGCATCTTGCGCGGCGTCATCCGGGTCCGCTTGGTCAGCAGGGACGCGACAACCAGGGCAACCGTGCCGTAAACGGCGACGTAGGTGGGCGTATAGCCCATCAGCAGGGCTACGGTGATCACCACGAGCGGTATGACGAACACCCATCCCGTCTTCAGGGTCTCCTGCACCGGGTCGACGTCCTTGACGCCTTGCAGTCCCTGGCGAACGGCACGGAAATGCACCTGCAAATAGACGCCGATATAATAAAGGATCGCCGGAATCAGCGCCGCGAGCACGACGTTCCGATAATCGATGCCGGTATACTCGGCCAGGATGAATGCGGCCGATCCCATGACGGGCGGCATGGCGGCTCCACCCGTCGAGGCCGCGACCTCGACAGCGCCCGCGAAACGCGGGGAGTATCCGAGCCGCTTCATGATCGGAATGGTGATGGATCCCGTGGTCGCCACATCCGAAGTCGGACTGCCCGAGATCATTCCGTACATGCCGGACGATATGACGGCGATCTTGGCCGGGCCTCCGGGCGAGCGGCCCGTGAGCGCCGCTGCGAGCTGGAACATGAATTCGGCGCCTCCCGCATGAGACAGGACCGAACCGAACATCACGAACAAGAAGACGTAGCTGGCTGCCACCTGGATGGGTACGCCGAATACGCCGTCGGTGGTGTACATCAGAACGTCGACAAAGGAACCGAAGTCGATGAACCCATGGCCGAGCGGGGGCGGGATCAGGTGTCCCCAAAGGTTGTAGGCAAGGAAAATGAGCAGGACGATCGTAAGCCCGATGCCGGTTGTCCGCCTGGCCGCCTCGATGGTCAGGGCAAGCAGGAGCGTGCCGAAGAAGAGCTGGTCGCCGGGCAGTGGCCGGAGGAGCGTGATATGATTGGCCAGGTCAGCCCTGATCGTAAAGAAGTAGATGCCGCACGCGACGCTCGCACCGCTCAGGACCCAATCGGCAATGCCGATCCGGTCCGTTGATGTCGAGGTCGGACCGACCGTCAAAAACAGCAGGGCATAAATGCCGCAGACGAACAGAATGCCGATCAGCAGCGCATCGGGCAGCGCAAAGATGTTGGCATATACAACGCCGACGGCAAAAATCGCGGCAGCAACGGTCAAGGTTTGACGCGGCACGCCGTCGAAAGATCGACGGCGGCCGGTTCCGACGAGTTTGGCCAAGGCCATTTACCCACTCCTCCGGTTGTTCTTGGAAACGGAAACTATTCGATCAGGCCCGCTTCCTGGTATGCCCGCAGGGCGCCATCGTGGTGCGGCACTGCGGTCTCCCGAGTGAGCAGCGTGGTGTCCAGGTCGGCCATTGCCGGATGGACCGAGCGTATTGAGTCGAGATTGTCGATCAGCGCCTTGGTCAGCGTGTAGGCATCTTCCTCGCTCATCTCCGCGCTGGCGATCAGAACGGCACCCAGAGCCAGGGTCTCGATGGCTTCGGGCTGGTTCTCATAGGAATCGGCGGGAATCGTGAACTCGGCGATCGAGAATTCCTCGGCGATCTGCGCCCTGACATCGGCCGGAATGCTCAGCAGTTTGATGTCGAGTGCGTTCTCGATTTCCCGGATGGAGCTGTGACCGACGAAAACACCGTTCGCGTAGAGATCGACACGACCGTTCTGGAGCAGGCCGGCCTGCTCGGACGAACCGGCCTGAACGACTGCTCCGCCCCATTGGGCGATCGCTTCGTCGTCGGCGCCCGCCGCCGCCATGATGGCAGACGCAATCTGGCCGGTGATATTGCCGGCTCTGTTTACTGTCATACGCACCGGAACCTGCGCGGCAGCAAAATCGTCCACGGAATCGACTTCATGCTCTTCGGCAAAGCTGCGCGTCGTGACGAACTGCATGGGTGCCCAGTCGTAAAGGTAGCCGATCGTGCGTAGATTTTCGATCGGCGCACTGAAGGGCTCGCCACCCTGTGCCGCGATAGCAAGCTCGGCGTCGTGGATAAGTCCGATTTCGGCCCTTCCTTCGCTGATCATTGCGGCATTGGCAAATCCGCCGCCGGTAGTCTGGTAGGTAATCGTCGAGTTTGGATCGTTTGCCTTCACGACGGCATCTAGACCCGCGCCAAGAAGCGTCCAAAGTCCTCCGGGGCTGGCGCCCGCGAGTGTGAGATTGAGCGACTGCGCAGTCGCCGGCAGCACCGGCGCCACGATAAAGGCGAGGGATAGTCCGGTCAGGGTAATTCGCGATAATGGCATCTGTTCCTCCCATTGGAAATCTGAGCTTTTGCAGAAATCTCGCTGCCGGATAGCTCCGCTCCGCGGCCGGCAGGATCAACGTTATGGTTAGTTTCCTAAGCAGTCAAGCGCGATGGTTTCAAAATCCGCCGCGGTCCGGCCGTGATGCGCCCCGGGGGGGTGTATAAGGCCAACGCAGCCAAGACTCATGGGTCTCGACACAGTCCTTGCCGGCTCCCGGAGCCGACAAGGAGAGAAGGGGGCGTCTCGCATTATTCGCCTGGAACCCATGTGCGATTGTAGGCCCCGACCTCCCGGTCGCCATTGATCGAACTCGATCAGGTCCTGGGCGGTGGCGGCCAGAGGCACCAGGCTGGACGCTGCCAGCAGCAGGCCCGTGAAGACATTCCACCGGCGCCGCGCTGTCGATTAATTGAAATTCAACATGGAACTTCCCTCCTCCGGAAGTGGTCTGTGACGATCAGATCGGCGTTCCCCCCTCGCGCCAATTTAATTAGTTTGCTTACTTAGTTATATGTGTCAAGCCACCCGTTGGCCGAATTCCGAGGCAAGGGAACTCTGGGCGATCGCCTTCATGGAGCTGTTCTGGATTGGCAGAATCGGCCTCGTCCATCTTTCGCTCCTGCGGCCTTCGCTTTTGCCTAACTTCGGCCCGGGGTTCCGCATGAACCGGGATTGTGAGGGGAAGCGGTCCGCTTCCATCGGGCTGTGCGCGAGGAAACGAGAAATGTGGCGGGAAGGGCGGTTGCGTTCCTGTCGTGGCGGGAGGAGAGCTGCCGGCTTGCAGATATGTCGTTACAAATCGCAAGGCTGCGACATGCCAGCAGACCTTTCGGCCGCGCGGGCCGAAAGGTCTTTTTGAGGCAGGGATGGGCGGCTTATTCGGCCGCGACCATTTCATTATGATTGACGAGAGTGCGCCAATCAGTCGTTTTGGGGAACACGCCCTCGCGCGACATGATCCGCGAATGCGGCAGCCGGGGCTCTTCAGTGCCGATGGCCTTGCCGCCTTCGGCGACCTTCCGCGCAGCATCGACCATCAGACGACGGAACTCGACGATGGCGAGATCGGATGCCCCGAGGATATCGTTGGTGCGATCGACGATCGGCCCCATGGAAACCCACATGACGATGTCCTGATTGGGAATGCCCAGAACGCCGGTGAAGTTGCCCTGCTTCATCAGCTCGCGATCCTGGAGGAAGTTGTTCTCCAGCGTGCGGCGCGAGCGCCATTTCTCGTCCAGATCGACTCCCTTCTCCGCATGGTTGAACTTGCGCCACTCCTCGGTGGTGGGGCATGCCGTGCCACCCCACGCGATGAAGTGGAAATGCGTGGTCTCGTCGTCGACAGGGACGATGACGCTGGCGACATTGTAGGAGCTGTTGGGCGGAATCAGCGAGTAATATGGCGCAATGAACTCGGTGATGCGCAGGTAGTCATGCGTGGCTGCATTCTTGATCGGCTTTCGGATCGCTGCGTAATGAAACCCATAGCTCGTCGTCTGCGTCTGCATGCGGGGCGACTTGTCCGTCGAGGGACGGTACCAAGATTTATCGTCGGCTGCGGCCCCCTCGACCCTGGCTGGCACCATGTCGGAGGAGTGCAGGCTCGAGGAATGCGCGCTGTCGATCTGGCCTTCGTGAATCTGCGCCCAGTTCGCAGGAACACGAATCTTCAGGATTGCCAAAGGCGTATCCACGGTAGGAGCAAAGGCGGGCGGGTCGAATTCAGGAACATCTTCCTTGTCGCCGAACCAGGCCCAGACGAATCCGCCCCATTCCTTGACGGGATAGGCGCGGTGGCTCACCTTGTTGAGGAGGGGACTGCCTTCCGGCTCCGACGACATGGCGATGACCTTGCCGTCCACATCCATTTTCCAGCCGTGATAGAGGCAGCGCAAACCGCACTCCTCATTGCGTCCGAATACGAGCGAGGCACGCCGGTGCGGACACAGCTCATCGAGAAGCCCCACGCGGCCATTGGTGTCGCGAAAGGCGACGTACCTCTCCCCGAGTGCCTCGACCAGCAACGGGGTGCCATCCGGCTCGGCGACCTCCTCGATAAGGCAGACCGGTGTCCAGTGCTGGCGCATCAGGCGTCCCATCGGGGCGTTGTTCGATACCCGACACAAAAGATCGTTTTCTTCGGGAGTAAGCATCGTCTCCATCCCTCATTAAGTTAGGAAGCTAAGAGTTTAGTGCATCTCAGTTGCGAAGTCTAGGCATTGACAGAAATTAGTTAGGTAGCTAAGGAACGGAAAAAGGCAAGCTGGATGGTTTTCCCGTGATTATAACCGACGACGATCTTATCACGATGACCGTGAGTTCGCGCCGCGAACTGACGCCGAGTATCGTGGAGTTCGTGCTCAAGCCGGAGGAGGGGATCAGCCTGCCCCAATACGGTCCGGGCGCGCACATAACGGTGGAGACCCCATCGGGGGCAATGCGCCGCTATTCCCTCGTCGGCGGCGAGGCGAACACCTATACGATCGCGGTCAAACGGGAGCCGGAATCGCGCGGCGGCTCCCAATCCATGCATGATGAGGTTGCTGAAGGGAGCAAGCTCCGGGTCGCTCCCCCCGAGAACGAGTTTTCTCTCGGTCCCGCGCCCGACTATCTCCTGATCGCCGGAGGCATCGGCGTTACGCCGATCTATGCAATGGCCAAGCGTCTCAAGGAGCAGGACAAGCCGTTCCGGATAATCTATGTGAGCCGCAGCCCGCAGGATGCCGCCTATCTGGCCGAAATGCGCGAAGCCTTCGGGGACCGGATGATCGTCCATCACGACGAGGGCGATCCCGAGCGAATCTACGATTTCTGGGATCATTTCGAGACACCTCAGCCGACACATGTCTATTGCTGCGGGCCGAAGCCGCTCATGGAGGAGATCAAGGCGATTTCGGGCCATTGGCCCGAGGGACGTGTCCATTTCGAGGATTTCAAACCCGTCGACATCGTCCGCCCCGACGACGTGGCTTTCGATGTGGAATTGGCCAAGTCGGGCAAGACGGTGCACGTTCCTGCCGATCGTTCCATACTCGAGGCCGTACGCGACGCCGGTGTGCGGACCGTCAGCTCCTGCGAAAGCGGAACCTGCGGCTCATGCAAGACCCGCCTTCTTGCCGGTGATGTTGACCATCGCGACATGGTGCTCATGGATGAGGAGAAGGACAAAGCAATCATGATCTGCGTGTCCCGGGCAAACAGCGGGAATCTTGTCGTTGACCTCTGATTCCCCAGCAATTTCGAACCCCATCCGACTGGGCGTGCTAGGGCTGGGGCGGGCGTTCATGCTCATGCTGCCTGCCTTTCGCTCGGATCCCCGTATCCGCCTCGTGGCCGCCTGTGCGCCGCGAGAAGCCTCGCGGCGTGCTTTTCAGGCGGAATTCGGTGGCCGCGTCTACGAGAATGTGGAGGGGCTCTGCGCCGATCCCGAGGTGGAAGTGGTGTACATCGCCACACCGCACCAGATGCATGCTGACCATGCGGTAGCGGTCGCCGCGGCCGGCAAACATATCCTGCTAGACAAGCCGTTGGCCGTGGAGATGGCGGACGGACGGCGCATCGTCGAGGCGGCCGAGAAAGCGGGCGTCGACGTGATCGTCGGCCCCAGCCACAGCTTTGATCGTCCCGTGCAACAGGCGGGGGAACTGATCCGCAGCGGCGAACTTGGCCGGATTCGCATGATTCAAGCTTTTAACTACACCGATTTCCTCTATCGGCCGCGGCGGCCGGAAGAATTGCGCACAAGCGAAGGCGGGGGCGTCATTTTCAGCCAAGGCGTACATCAGATCGATGTCGTGAGGTTCCTCGCCGGAGGCGTGGGGACCCGGCTGGCGGCGATGACCGGCGCCTGGGACCCCGATCGTCCCACCGAAGGCGCATACAGCGCTTTGATGAGCTTTCAAAACGGGTGCTTCGCGACCTTCACATATTCGGGTTACGCGCATTTCGACAGCGACATCTGGATGGACGGGATCGGAGAGCTCGGGCAACGGAAATCGCCCCAGGGCTATGGCGCGGCGCGCAGGACGCTGGCGACGGTGCTCGATGCGCAGCAGGAAGCTGCGCTCAAGACGACCCGTACATACGGTGCCGGCGACGCACCCAAGCCGGCGGACCAGTATGAACATTTCGGACCGATCGTTGTGCTGTGCGATCGCGGGGACATTCGCCTGGTTCCCTCTGGATTGCACGTTTATGGCGACTTTGAACAGAAATTCGTGCCCGCGCCGACGTTCGAGACAGCGCGCACCGAAGTCATCGATGCGCTGGTCCAGACCGTCCGGCACGGACATCCGGCCGTACAGTCCGCCAGATGGGGTCTGGCGAGCCTTGAAGCTTGCCACGCCATCATCCGTTCCGCAGAGACAGGGACTTTCGTCGACCTCGTCGAGCAGGTGCCCGTATAACAATGAGGGGAGAATAAATGAGCAATCTCAATCTATCGCTTGCCATGGGTGATTACGACCGGACCCGGCCGATCTATGACGGCCGGGTGAAGATCGACGGGGTCGATCCGGTCTGCATGCTGCTTTCGCCCGAGGAGATGTTCTTCAGGGCATTCCGGCACCAGGCGTTCGACATCAGCGAGCTTTCGCTCTCTTCCTATTCGATCTCGGTCGCACGCGGAGAGCCCCATTATGTTGCGGTTCCCATATTCCTCTCGCGTGCGTTCCGCCACACGTCCATATACATCCGCACCGACAAGGGCATTTCCACGCCGGCGGACCTTCGCGGACGCCGTATCGGAATCGCGGAATACCAGCTATCGGCCAATGTCTGGGTGCGTGGAATTCTCAAGGACGAGTACGGCCTCGGCGCCGAGGACATCGTCTGGGTCCGCGGCGGCATGAATACGGCGGGGCGTCCCGAAAAGATCAAGGTCGACCTGCCGCCGAACGTGAAGGTCGAGGAAGCCCCTCAGGGCGCCACGCTGAACGCCATGCTTGCCGCTGGCGAGATAGACGGGTTCATAGGGCCGCGCGCGCCTCTGTGCTACGACGAGGAACACCCGCATGTGGGGCGCCTGTTCACCGACTCGATCGGCGCGGCCGAGGACTATTTCAGGCGCACCGCCATCTTCCCCATCATGCACGTTCTGGGTGTGCGGCGCCGTCTGGCAGACGAGCATCCGTGGCTGCCGGGAGCACTGCTGAAGGCTTTCACCCGCTCGAAGGCGATGTCGGATGCTGCGCTGGCGGATACTTCTGCAACGAAGGTCACCATGCCGTTCGTCGAAGACAATCTTCGTCGCGCTCGCAACCTGATGGGCAACGATATATGGTCCTACGGCGTCGATCAGAACAGAAAGGTCCTCGAGACGTTTCTCGGCTATCACTATGAGCAGGGGCTCTCTCCCCGAAAGGTCGATGTGAACGAGCTCTTTCACCCTGCGACCCTAGAAAGCTTCAGTCTCTGAACCATGACGAAATTTGTGCCAGGCGACATAGTCGAAGTCGAAACACCGCGTGGACATGCCTATGTCCAGGTTACCCACAATCATCCCTCCTACCCCGAGGTGGTGCGGGCTCTTGCCGGACCATACGAACAGGGCGCGGATGCGGCCACCCTTGCCAGGCTCGATACGCGCTTTATCGCCATGATCCCCTTGGCCGCAGCCGTCGACATGGGATCCGTTTCTGCGCGCCTGATGGGCAACGCTCCCGTACCGGACGCGCTGAAGGCTTTCCCCAAGTTCAAGATGTCGATACTCGACAAACATGAGGGCAAGCGGGAGAACGTGGCCTATTGGTGGTTCTGGGATGGCGATACGCTCAGCTACGACGTCGATCCTGGGCCTGAAATCGAGGATATACCCCCGCGTGAGGTCATGTCGATCGAGGAATTTGTGAGGACAATCAGTCCGCCGTAAGCTTCGGGAGCGGTGGAGGCCAAGAGTGGGATGTTAACCCAGATGGACGTCTTCGTCGAGGTGCTTCAAAATATTATTTTGAATTGATTTCAAATATTGAAGCAAGAGACCACGTTCATTGATGGAGAAACCTTCAACAGATGCATCTACGACCTCCTTCGCAAGTGGCATAAGGATATTTTCCAACTCGCGTCCGCGACCGGTCAAAAAGACATTTATTTTTCGTCGGTCCTCGTCGTTTCGCTTTCTCTGAACTAATCCAGAAGCTTCCATCGTTCTGATTGCGCTCAATGTCGTCGGCTCCATAGTGCCGACCAAAAGGGACAATTCTCGCTGAGTTTGCCCGTCCTTGTGCCACAAGGCGCGTAGAAAATACCACATGCCGGGTGTTACCCCATACGGCGCAATCTTCTGGTGGAGGAGCCGCTGTATAAGCCGATGAGTAAGGCGAGCTTGGTAGCCGACACTTTGCTCGAAAGGCAATTTGATGTTTTGAGGTGCTTTGCCAGCCACAGCGTTCTGGTCTTTCTGCTCATCAGTCGAGCCTTTGTCCCTCGGAGTTCCACTCTGAAAAGCGGTTGGAGTGGCTCGGCTTCCGCATTCATGAGCTATATTCGAGCCCACAACGCGTAATCTAGCTTTTGATTCGTTGCTCCAGTTCGAGTGACGTTAATAAATATCTCTTACTGGTAGGTTATCGCCCTGAGCTACTCCCCGAAAATGGGACGCTGACGTAAGCTAGGAATTGTTGTCTGCTGGTCTTCGACGATGGAGATCAGAGATGTCGAAACGCAAGCAGCATTCGCCCGAGTTCAAGGCGAAGGTCGCCCTGGAAGCATTGAAGGGCGAAGAGACGGTATCGGAATTGGCGAGCCGGTTCGGAATTCACCCCACGATGATCCACCAATGGAAACGGGCGTTGCTCGAAGGGGCATCGGGTGTGTTCGAGCGCGGCGGGCGCAAAAGGCCTGAGATTGACGATGAACAGGTCAAGGATCTGCATGCCAAGATCGGAGAGCTGGCCGTCGCCAACGATTTTTTGTCCAGAAAGCTCAAGCCTTGGGGCGGGAAGTGAGGCGAGGGATGATAGAACCTGATCACCCCGTGCTCTCAATTGGCAAACAGTGCACGCTGCTGTCGATCGCGCGCTCTTCGTTCTACTACACGCCGAAAGGCGAGACCGAGATCAACCTTGCCCTGATGCGCAGGATCGATGGGCAATTCCTGGAGACGCCCTTCTTCGGAGTCCGGCAGATGACCTGGCACCTGCGCAATGAAGGTCACGTGATAAACGAGAAGCGCGTGCGTCGGCTGATGCGGCTCATGGGCCTGATGCCGATTTATCAGAAGCCCAATACCTCGAGACCAGCCAAGGGGCACAAGATCTGGCCCTATCTTCTGAAGGGGTTGAGGGTGGAGCGCCCGAACCAGGCCTGGGCTGCGGATATCACGTATTTACCGATGCGCCGGGGCTTTCTCTACCTGGTGGCCATCATGGACTGGCACACCCGCAAGGTCTTGGCATGGCGCATCTCGAACACGCTGGAGGCAGACTTCTGCATCGAGGCGTTGAACGAGGCGGTCCACAAGTTCGGTCCGCCCGAGATCATGAACACCGATCAGGGGAGCCAGTTCACGTCCTTTGCCTGGACCGATCGGTTGCGACGAATGGGGGTGCGCATCTCCATGGATGGCAAGGGCCGGTTCCTCGACAACATCTTTGTCGAGCGGCTCTGGAGAACCCTCAAATACGAATGCGTCTACCTGCACGCCTGGGAGACCGGGTCACAGGCCCGCGCCGGCGTCCGCGAATGGGTGGACTTCTATAATAACCGACGCCCTCATTCCGCCCTTGGCGGAAAACCGCCTGCCGTGATCTATTGGCAGCGCATTGACCAAAACCAACCCGACCAGCAGGTGCAACGAGTAGCTTAATTTACGCCAAAAGCTGTCCAACGATTGGGGAGTAGCTCACACACTCGCGGCTCGGCTGGCTCACCCCAACCGAATACGCAACCACCTTTACCCCACGACGGGACCTGGCGCTGCGCTCAATGGCCAGCTCCACGCCAGCCCCCGTCTTCCACCAGGCTCAGCAGGGCCAAAACAACCCCCGGAGTCTACGTCACGCTGGATAAAAGATGGGGGCAACGTCATCTGGAACGCACCCTACAATGGTCCTCATCCCAATTTGACGAATAGCTTTTGTGATACAAAATGCGGAATATTGTGTTACACGTAGGTTGTGGAAAACGTATCATACTGTTTATTGTCCAAGCTTACGACGAGGGTTCGATTCCCTTCACCCGCTCCATTTTCTGCTGTTAACCGAACTCGCGGACTTAAATCGTTCTTTGTAACGGCGATATGTGTCGCATTCTGTAAGCGGGGGCGTTCGCTCGGAGCGCATCGGGCGCCCGGGCCAATCACAGCATCATTCAGTGCTGACTTCCGGCCTTGCGTATTTACCTTCGCGATTTTGCAGAGGCCCCATGGGATCATGCCTACGAGAAATTGACATTCTCCAAAATGCTAGGATACTAGAACGCGGGAGGAGAGTATGTGGCGCGAAGATCTCGAGAGTACCGTGCAGGCGGATCAGAATGATCACCTGCGTGTCGTGGTGAAGATATCGATGGCGGTGAGCGCTGGAGCTACGTCCATCAGCCTCGGGGTTCATTTGCTCGGATGGGACGGCGCATGGTCCGGTCTGGGCATGTCATGCGCCGTCACCGCTGCCATTGGAGCGTTCGCCTTGGCCTACCTTGCAGCCGAACCAACCGGGAAAGCGGCTGAAATTGCGGCCGCAAAACTTCAATCAGGCAGGACCAGCAGCTAATGGCACTGACACAACCCTTTGATGCACCAGTGCAGTCGGCCCTTCGACCTGCACAAGAGCCACGATCCCCCCAAGTGGCCGTTCGGCAGCAGAGTTTTTCGGTCGAATACCAATTTCCGGTGATCTTCTGTCGCGGGGTGTTCGATCTCGACAATAGGGTGCTCGTTGACATCGTGAGTCAGTTCGAGCCGCGGCGCCGCCATCGCATCCTGGTTTTCGTGGATAACGGCGTTAGTAGCGCTCGCCCCTCCCTGTCCGGTGAGATCATGACCTTTGCCGAACGGCATGCCCATACGCTGGAGCTTGTTGCCCAGCCGATTACGGTCAGTGGCGGTGAAACCGTCAAACGCGGCCTCGACGCCGTCATCGACATGCAGAAGTTGATGGTCGAACATCATATCGACCGCCATTCCTATGTGGTCGCCATCGGCGGCGGCGCGCTGCTCGACGCGGTTGGCCTCGCGGCAGCGACGGCGCATCGCGGCATCCGTCATATCCGTATTCCCACCACGGTCCTGTCACAGAACGATTCCGGCGTTGGTGTCAAAAACGGCGTCAACCTTTTCGAGTCCAAGAACTTTTTCGGCACCTTCGCGCCGCCTTTCGCTGTAATCAATGACTATGATTTCATTGAAAGCCTGCCGCCGCGCGAAAAGCGTCCGGGGATAGCCGAAGCCGTCAAGGTGGCCTTGATCCGGGACGGGGCGTTCTTTAGCTGGCTCGAAGCGTCCACCGCCAACCTTGCGCGTTTCGATGCGGACGCGATGAGCTACATGATCCGCCGGTGTGCCGAACTGCACATGCACCAGATCGGCAAGGGCGGCGATCCGTTCGAGCGGGGAACCGCGCGCCCGCTCGATTTTGGGCATTGGGCCGCTCACCGGCTGGAATTGTTGACCGATTTTTCCTTGCGGCACGGAGAGGCGGTGGCTATCGGTATCGCGCTCGACGCACAATATTCGGTGCTTGCGGGCCTTCTGGACGCGGGCGCCAACGCGCGCATCCGCGCCGTGCTGCTGGGCCTGGGCTTTTCGCTTTGGCACCCAATGCTGGAGGCAGAAGCGGAGAACGGCA
The DNA here is from genome assembly GCF_031202305.1 of Pelagibacterium sp. 26DY04. Classification (NCBI taxonomy): domain Bacteria; kingdom Pseudomonadati; phylum Pseudomonadota; class Alphaproteobacteria; order Hyphomicrobiales; family Devosiaceae; genus Pelagibacterium; species Pelagibacterium sp. 26DY04. Next base: position 2,286,497 of record NZ_CP101731.1, on the reverse strand, counting down.
GCCTCCTGATACAGGGCCTGCGCGATTTCCAGGAGCATCTTGGCGGTGAGCTGACCGTAACCTTGCTCGAAGGGATCGGCACCGGGGTCGAAGTGCATGAGATCGACGCCCCGCTGATGTTGCGAGCTGTCGACGAGCTCAAGAGCCGGGCAGGTGCGAAATGAAGGTCGACGGATCCCGTCTGGGGCAATTGACCTATTGCACCAACATCCACAAGGGTGAGAGCTGGCAGGAGACGTTCGACGCCCTGCGCCGCAACGTCCCCACCATCCATGCGGCAACTGCAGGTTCCAAACCGTTCGGGATCGGCCTGCGCCTTTCCGCGGCTGCCGCCGCGGAGCTTTCGGAAAGCGCGGCGCTCGAAGCGTTCAAGCGCTACCTCACCGAGACCAACACCTATGTTTTCACCATCAATGGCTTTCCCTATGGCGATTTCCATAGCGTGAGGGTCAAGGAGAATGTTTATAGCCCCGACTGGGCCGATCCGGCCCGGCTGGATTATTCCAACAAGCTCGCCGAAATTCTTGCGCAAGTGTTGCCCGAAGGGATGGACGGCAGCATCAGTACGGTGCCCGGCACCTTCGCCCCTTGGGCAGAGGGGAGGGTGGAGACAATTACCGAAAATATCGTGCAGCACGTCGCCCATCTTCTCGATGTGAAGCGGCGCACCGGCAAGCACGTAACGCTGGCACTGGAACCCGAGCCGTGCTGCATGTTGGAAACCATCGAGGAGGCGATCGCCTTCTTCCGCGATCACCTCTATTCCGAGGCGGCCGCCCGTTCGCTTGCCCAGCGAGCCTCACTCGCAATGGACGAGGCATCGGCCGCGCTTCGGGCGCATGTGGGGCTTTGTTATGATGTGTGCCACGCCGCCATAGAGTTCGAGGACCCACAGGGCAGCATCGCGGCTCTGCGCGAGGCAGGCATCCCGATCTACAAGCTGCAGCTCAGCTCGGCGTTGCGGTTTGCTTTTGTCGGGCAGGAGACCGCCGAACTTCTCGCGCCGTTCAACGAGCCGACCTATCTACACCAGGTGGTGGGGCGCGGCGGGGAGGGCCTGCGCAAGTGGCCGGACCTTCTGCCGGCGCTCGAAGAGATCGAGAGCGCGGCAGGCAGCGAGTGGCGGGTGCATTTTCATGTGCCGGTGTTTCTTGAGGACATGGGCGCTTTCGGCACGACCCAGGCCTTCCTGCGCGAAATTCTCGCCCTCCATCGGCAGCGGCCGATTTCGGACCATCTCGAGGTGGAAACCTACACCTGGGACGTGCTGCCCGAGCGCTATCGCGGCGAGCCGATGGATACGGCGATCGCGCGCGAACTCAACTGGGTGCTGGGGCAGCTAAAATGATGACGCTGGGTACGGCGCTCCGGTTGGGGCGAGTGTCCAATCTGCCAACCGTGGCGACCAACGCCATGGCGGGATCGGCCCTGACCGGTGCAGGGATCGAGACCGATACGCTTGCGCTGGTCGTCGTGGCCTCGGTGTTGGCCTATATCGCAGGCATGTTCCTCAACGATGCTTTCGACGCCAGCTATGACACGATCAATCAGCCTTACCGACCGATACCGGCCGGGCTGGCGAGCCAGGCTGAAGTCTTCGCCTGGGGCTTTGGACTGTTGGGCGCGAGCGTTGTGTTTTTCGTGCTGGCTGGCTGGGTCGCCGGAACCGGATGGCCCGTGAGCATCGCCGGCCTAGCGTTGGCGCTGACTATCGTGACCTACAATCGTAGCCACAAGGAGAACGCCTTCGGCCCCATTCTGATGGGGCTATGTCGGCTGCTCGTCTACCTCGCCGCTGCGCTCGCTGTGGTCGCCGTGCCGGGGCCGACGCTGTGGATTGGCGCGGCGCTGCTGATGGCCCATGTGATGGGGCTGACCTACGTGGCCAAAAGCGAGAGCGGTGGCTTTGTCGGTCGTTGGTGGCCGCTCGCCTGCATCGCCGCAGCACCGGTCTATGGCATGATGGTGGGGATCGGTGATGTGCTGGTGATGCCCTTCGCCCTCGCACTGCTCATTGCCGATGTCTTCGCTCTCCGCTTTATCAAGGGCACAAATCCCAGCTTTGGGCGCGCCATTCCGCTGCTGATTGCCACCATCCCTCTGCTTGATGGCCTGCTGATCGCCCAGATGGGCAGGGTGGATCTTGCGCTCCTGGCATGTGTGGGGTTCCCGCTGACGCTGTGGCTGCAACGGTGGGTGCGGGGCACGTAACGGCTAGAGCGTGTCCAGCAAAAGTGGAAACGGTTTTGCGGTTCGGACACGCGACCGAACAAAGACTTAGAGCAATTGAGGCGCTTCAAAGAAGAGCTGAAATGTCTAGGTGCCGTCATGCACGCTATTATTTGAAGATGTGATCGAGAACGAGCTGCTTGAACCCGGTGGCCGCCACCGCGCCCTCGGGCAGCAGGTCAGGGCGGGTGGAAATCACGAGAGGCCCATCTTCGGCACGATCAGTGATACGACCATGCGAGCCCCTGACCAAGTTGGTGCGGTTCACCGAGGTGACATCGAGCAGCCCGCGAAAGCCGAGCTTGCGTTTGCCGATCTTCCAGCCGATCTGCAGCTTAGGCATCTTCAGGTCGGGATCGACGAACAGTTCCACCGGATCATAGCCGGGCTTGCGGTGAATATCGACGGTTGCCGCATAGTCCGGCGCCTTGGCGTCGTCGAGCCAATAATAATAGCTGAACCAGCGATCGGCGCGCGCAATGGCGACGAGTTCACCTGAGCGCGGATGGTCGAGACCCATCTCCCGCTTGCCCTTCTTGCCAACGACGGTCTCGACGCCGTCGAGATTGGCTATGAGATTTGCGACGGCAGCCACGTCCGCGGGATCGCGAACATAGATGTGAGCGATCTGGTGGTCGGGCACGGCAAAGGCGCGGGATTCACCGTGGTCGATAACTTCCCGACCCATCTCGTCACGCCAGGCGATAAGACCGGCTTCACGCAGGGCGCGGTTGATGTGCACCGCTTCGGTGACCGGAGTGATCCCGTATTCGGAGACGACGATTACTTCGCGCCCTTCGCGCTCGGCACTCTCGATCAGCGGGGCAATGGCGGCATCGACGTCGCGCAGGGCCTGCTGCATGCGAGGGTGCGACAGGTCTGGACCGAAGCGTTGAATGTCGTAATCGAGATGGGGGATATAGACCAGGGTGAGCGTGGGCTGGCGCGTTTCGGTCACATGTTCGGTGGCGCCGACGATCCATTCGGTCGAACGCAGGCTTGCAGTGGGCCCCCAGTAATTGAAGAGGGGGAAGGTGCCCAGGCGGGCGTTCAATTCGTCGCGTAGCGAGCCCGGCTTGGTGTAGTGGTCAGGGATTTTGCGCCCATCCGCCGGATACATTGGCCGCGGTGTCGCGGTCCAGTCGGCGCTTGAATGCATATTGTACCACCAGAACATCTTGGCGCAGGTGAAATCGGGGTTCAGCTTCTTGCCCGCATCCCATATCATTTCGCCGGCAAGCAGGCGTTCGGACTGCTTCCAGAGCGAAACTTCACTCACCTCGCGGAAATACCAGCCATTGGCCACAGCACCGTGGACGGAGGGCAACTCGCCGGTCATCAGCGTTGCCTGAACCGAGCAGGTGACTGCAGGCACCACCGTAGCGAGAGGCCGTTGCCCCCCGCGTTCAGCCAGCTTCGCAAGGCTGGGCGTATGCTTTCCGAGAAGCGATGGGGTCAGCCCCACGACAAGCAAAACCAGTGTCTGTTTCAAAGCCTTCCTCCCTTGCGCCTGTTTCTGTAATACTAGTATACTCCATGCAGGAGGATCAATCGACGTGGCCAATTTGCTCAAGGAAACGTTCGGACCGCTGCTGGCCCATTGGCTGCAAACCCGGCTCGATGCGGAGACCACCGGCTGGATCGAAAAAACAGCTGCTGACGTGCCGCTGATGAACTCGGCTCAGGTCGAGCGCGCGGTGGCGTTGGTAGGCCGCAAAGCGGGCAAAGCGGACCTCGCGCTCACCGGTGCCGAGCTTGGCGAGGCGCAGCGGTTGCGGCCGGGCTGGGTGCCACGGTTCTGGACCATTGCCGATGTTGCGCGCACTTCGACCCTGCTGCCGCTGGCCGATGATGCCGTCTCGTTTGGGACGACGTTCAGGCGCCTCTGCCAGGCTGCCGATCTTGCCACGTTGATCGGCTTTTATCGGGCGCTGCCGTTGTTTCCCATCAGCGACGACCTCGATTGGCAGATCGGGGAGGGGCTGCGCACCTCGATCCGGGAGATTTTCGAGGCGATCGCGCACGATAGCCCGGTGCCAGCGGAGACCTTTTCCGAGCATCGCTGGAATCACATGGTGCTCAAGGCGCTGTTCATCGATTCGAGCCTGCCGCCGATCGTCGGACTCGATAAGCGCAGAAATGACGATCTGGCTGCCACGCTGGTCGATTACGTCCATGAGCGACGGGCCGCCCGCCGTGGGGTCGATCTTCATGTCTGGCGGTGCATCGCGCCATTCGCGCGAGGAGAGGTGCTAGGCGAGATCAATCCGCTCTTGGTCAGTCCCGACCCCATCGAACGCAGTGTTGCCGCCCTGTTTCTCGCCGAGAGTCCTGATCCGGCCTCCCGCTCTATGCTCGCCGGCCTTGCCACCGAACATGCCGCCATTGCGTCCAGAGCGCTGAGTTGGTCATCCATTCCGGCTTGATGCGGCTGCCCTTTAGGAGAATTCCATGTTCATCGATGCTCACGCCCACATGATTTCCCGCACCACCGACGACTATCAGGCGATGGCGGCGGCTGGCGTCGTGGCGCTGATCGAGCCCTCTTTCTGGATCGGCCAACCGAGAACCTATGTGGGGACCTATGTGGACTACCTTTCCCACATCGTCGGCTTCGAACGCTTTCGGGCCTCCCAATTCGGCATCCGCCACTATTGCACCATCGGGCTCAATTCCAAGGAAGCCAACAATGAGGAACTCGCCGAAGGTGTGATGGAGATCCTGCCACAGTTTGCGCTCAAGGAGGGTGTGGTGGCGATCGGTGAGATCGGCTATGACGAGCAGACCCCGCTTGAGGACAAATACTTCCGCGCCCAACTCGAATTGGCCAAGGAACTCGACCTGCCGGTAATGATCCACACCCCGCATCGCGACAAGAAAAAGGGCACCTTGCGCTCAATGGACGTGTGCCGGGAGCATGGTGTCGATCCGAACAAGGTTGTCGTCGACCACAATAACGAAGAGACGGTGGAAGACGTTCTCGACCGCGGGTTCTGGGCGGCGTTTTCGATCTATCCATCTACCAAGATGGGCAATGTGCGCATGGTCGAATTGCTCAAGCGCTATGGCGGCGATCGGGTCATTCTGGATTCGGCGACAGATTGGGGAATCTCCGACCCGCTGGCCGTTCCCAAGACCGCTGAATTGGCGCGCCAGAGCGGCGTTTCGGAGGAGGCGATCAGGAAAGCCACATACGCCAACGCGCTGACCGCCTACGGCCAGTCCGGCCAGATGAGCGAGGCCGACTGGATTGATGGGCTCAGGGTCGACCAGACCCAGCTTCACGAAGGCAATTCCATCCTCCGTGGCGGACGCGATCCTGTCGTTGAAAACGTGAAAGCCGGCACGGCCGGGCTCATAATAGAGTAACCACGAGACCATGCCCGCCGCGAGCCAGTTTGACGATGCGTTGGGGGAGTTGATCACCGGGGTCGACGATGAGGGTACGCTCTACCCGATCGAAAAACTTAAAGCTCATCGCACTGGCGTCAAACATCTGGCGATCTCGGTTTTCCTGTTCCAGGGCGATCGCCTGCTGTTGCAGCAGCGCTCGAGCCTTAAATATCACGCGCCGCTGCTTTGGACCAATTCGGCCTGCTCGCATCCGCGCTGGCAGGAAAGCTCGGCCGATTGCGTAACACGCACGCTCGGCCGCGAGTTGGGCGTCGATTTTCCGGCCCGTTTTGTCGGCCGCACGGAGTACGATGCGCCGATAGGGCCGTTGTTCGAGAATGAAGTGGTCGACTGTTATCGCGGGGAAATTCCGCCTCGTTTCAGCTTTAGCGATATGAATCCATCGGAAGTAGCGGGCCTGCGCACGGCCGGTCGTGGCGAGATCGAGCAGGACGTAGCCACTCATCCCGAGCGCTATACACCCTGGTTCCGCATCTATGTCGAACGCGGCTTGGTGTCTGCTCTCTTTTAGATTCGCACCGAGCGTCAGTGAGGGAACGTGCCTTTGCGCTTGCCAGATGCCCGATTTGTACTCTAGTATCCTAGAGGTCCAAACCTGAGGAGGAGACCATGAAACTTTCACGTCGCGCATTTGACGCGCTCGCCTTGGCCGGAGTGGCTTCGGCGGCATTGTCGATGGCGCTCACCGCTACTCCGGCGATGGCACAATCGGCCGACGCAGCGGCTGGACAGTCGCATCTGGGTATTCCGGTCGACAAAATCGGTGTTGTTGGATTTACGATCCGCGACCAGCTCGGAGAGGATGCCCGTGGCACGCTGCAAGCAGTCACCGAATGCGGGATCGAGAACATCGAGTTCTCCGGCCCTGATCTTGAAGGTGAAGTTCCGAGCTTTCAGGGCGTTGAAGTGCCTCAGATCCAGGAATTCGCCGAGGAGTTCGGCTTCAGCGTTCCCTCGCTCGGCGTTGGTGGCGACGATCTGAGCGACCGGATCGATGTGGTCATCGAGGCTGCCGAGGCTGTAGGCGCCACTTATGTCCGCATCAGTGGCGGGCACGAGGATGCGGAAGATCCCGTCGCTTATTATTCCGATCTCGCTGCCTTGCTCGATGAGGCCGGAGCAACGCTCAAGGAGGCAGGGATCACCGTCGCTTACCACAACCATGACGCCGAATTCGAAGATCTCGGTGATGGCCAGTCCGGCTACGACATCCTGCTCGCCGAAACCGATCCGGAAAACGTTGCCTTCGAACTCGATCTCTACTGGGCCGTCGTGGGCGATGCGGACCCTGTGGGCCTCATTGAAGCCAATCCGGGCCGCTTCCCCTTGTTCCACGTCAAGGATGCCCAAATGGTTGAAGGCGAGGACGAACCGACCTTCGCAACGGTGGGGCAGGGCTTCATCGATTTCGGGGAAATCTTCGCTCTGAGCGAGACGGCAGGCGTCGATTACTATTTCATCGAAAACGACCGCCCCGAGCCCGATGGGATCACTTCTACCTGTGAGGGCTATGCATATCTCTCCAGCCCGACTGACCCATCGTAATCGGGTCTAGCCACCATGTTTCGATAGCCGCCCAAAAGGCGGCTATCGTCATTTAGGAAGACTGCTACCTCAGATGATGTCGAGCGCAGAGCGCACGTGTGCGTCCATGCGTTTTGCCGCCAGTTCGGGATCGCCCTTTTCGATGGCTTCCACGATCCCGACATGCTCCTGATAAGCAACGGCGGCGCGGCCGGGAATAGAGCTTTGCAGGCTCAGGCGCGCGCGGTCCACATGAGTCTTGCTGGACAGGACGAGCTGCCAGGCCTCCGGAACACCGGCGGCTTCGGCAAGCAGCAAGTGGAATTTTTCGTCCAGGTCGAAAAAGCCGATATAGTCGTCGCGCGCGCTGTAGTCTTCCTGCTGATCAAGGACGCGCATAAATGGCCGAGTGTCGACTGTCTTGAGATCGGCCAGGCGCCGCACAACAGCCGTTTCCAGGGCGCTGCGACAAAACACTGCCGACAAGATTTTCTTGCGGTCGATCGGCGCCACGATGGAGCCCACCTGCGGCCGGGTTTCAACGAGACCTTCTTTCGCAAGCTGCTGCATTGCCGCCCGGAGCGGAGTGCGGCTCACGCCGATGACTTCGGAGAATTTCGCTTCATAGATCGGGGTGCCGGGCGTCAGACGGTTCTGCACGATGACCTTGCGCATCGCCTCGTAAATTTGAGGCGCCATCGGCCGTCCATAGTCGATCCGCACGTCGCTCATGGCATCGGCATACAATTCGCCTACCGTTTTTGTATCCTGCAGCATTTGAGCCATCAGCATCCTCGTCGAAATAGCTGCCTCACAAGAGAATCACGCCATGAAAGGCAAACTATACTTAAGTTGTATGTGATCGAAGGGCGGTATTCAACCATTCTAGAATGCCACAAACGGCGCACCTGACGTGCATCTGCTGCACCGGCCCCCACAAAATGGCAAAAGTTCCCAGCGGGGGTTGAAGTGCCTTCAATTGGGTGTATGCTAGTATCCTAGCGCTGGACGTCAAGGCTTTGCGCTTAACCTATGGGAGGAACAGCATGCGACTTTTTCGTGGATTGGCTGTCACGATTGCCGTTTCGGCCGTGGCGCTGACGGCGACTTCGATTTCGGCTCAGGAGTGGAGCCCTGATCGGCCCATCAACATCATCGTGCCCTGGGGTGCTGGCGGTGCAACCGACCAGGTCACCCGCGTCACCGCGCCCATTCTCGCCGAACAGCTCGGCACCGATGTGGTGGTGGTCAACCAGCCGGGCGGGTCCGGTGCTGTTGGCACCCAGGGCGTCCTTTCGGCTCAGCCCGATGGCTACACGCTTCTGGCGACCGGCATCGCCGATGCCGCGACCTATGCGGTGACCGGCCTCATCGAGGGCACGACCATCGATGATTGGCATCTCTATCTCAGCGTCGCCAACGTCTCGGTTATTTCCGTTCCCGCCGATAGTCCCTACGCCGATTTCGGTGAACTTCTCGCCGCGTTCCAGGAGGATGGTGCCAACATCACGGTCGCGACGGCAGGCGTGAGTTCTGCAGGCGGCACGGCGTTGTCGACTTTGGCTGAAGCTGGCGATTTCGACTACAATCTGGTCGCTTATGACGGCGGTGGACCGGCTACCGTGGCAACGGCTTCGGGCGAGTCTATGGTCACCACCCAGTTGGCCGGCGAACAGGCGGAGCTGATCCGTGGCGGACGGCTGCGGCCACTGGCCGTGCTTTCCGATGAACCGTTGACGATGGATGGCGTCGATACCATTCCGCCGGTGACCGAATGGCTCCTCGACATCGACATCGCCTACAACTATTTCGGTGTTCTGGCTCCCAAGGGCGTGCCCGAAGAGGTGGTTTCGACCCTCGATACTATCTGGGCCGAACATGTGGCGGCCTCCGAGGAGCTGCAGAGCTACGCGCAGACGGCTGGTGCCCTTTTCACTCCGGCTTACGGCGAGGAAGCGCGCGAAATGGTGTCGCCCACCGTCGTCGCCCAGGCTTGTGCTGCGCTTGAGCGCGGCGATGCGGTCAACGATCCGTCCACGATCGGCGTCGACTGCGAAGCGGGCACCGAGACACCTGTGGAATAAGCATATCGGCCGGGGGTGCGGTACTTCCGGCCGGACTTTCCAAGGATTCGAGACATGGAAAACCAAGCGGGCCAGCAGAGCACACGCGCCCGGGCCGACCTTCTGACGGCGGTCGTTCTGGTTATTCTCGGGCTGGCGGTCTTTTACTACGCCTATACGATGCCCCGGCTTGAGGCGAGGCGCATCCATCCCGCGACCATTCCCGGGCTGGTTCCGATGGCCCTCAGTGCCATCCTGGTGTTGCTGGGAGGCCTCTTGGGCGTAAAGGCCTGGAAGAGCCAGGGCGATGGAAGCTGGGCGGATTTTTTTGCCGTGTTCCGAACGCTCGAAGCGGCGCGGGCTGTTGCGGCTTTGGCCATGGTGCTCATTTTTGCACTGGGGCTGGTCGGCTGGTTACCGTTCTGGGCCGCCTCCATGCTCTTTCTCTTCGTATTCATCGTGACGATGGAAGCCGTCCTCACGTCCGAACAGGTCAACCTGCCCAAAACCCTGATCTGGGCTTCCGTGACGGCGATCGTTGCTGGAGCGGGCATCTACTACCTGTTCGCCGAACTGTTCCTCGTTCGCCTGCCATAGGTCGAAAATGTTAGATGGACTTATCCTGCTCGGGCAGGGCATCGCCTATTTTCTGACGTTCGAAGGTATCTTCAATGTCGTATGGGCAACGCTGCTTGGATTGGCGATCGGTATCCTGCCGGGCCTGACGGCGACCATGGGCGTGGCGCTCCTGGTAACGCTCACCTACAACATGGAGCCCGCCCAAGCGATCCTGACGCTGATGTGCGTCTATCTCGGCTCGATCTTCGGCGGCAGCCGTACGGCCATCCTGCTCAATATTCCCGGCACGCCGGCAAGCGCGGCGTCGTCCCTCGACGGTTACCCGCTGGCTCTGCAGGGCAGGGCGGGCTTTGCTATGGGGCTGGCGACGACAGCGTCGACACTGGGCACGCTGGTGGGCATATTCTTTCTCGCTCTGCTCGCGCCGCTCCTGACCGAGGTTGCTCTCAATTTCGGCACCTATGAATTCTTCTGGCTCGCGCTTTTCGGCGTCATCATCTCGGGCCAACTGAGCGGTTCCGATACGCCGCTCAAGGGCTATATCGCCGGCATTCTGGGGCTTCTGGTCGCCATGGTCGGCATGGAGAGCCTGCACGCCCACCAGCGGTTCACGTTCGGTGTGTCGGAACTCTCGGCGGGCATCGATATCATCCCGGCAATGGTCGGTGCGTTCGGTCTGGCCGAAATTCTCGGCCAGATCAAACGTCATGCCGAAATGCGGCCCACCTCGGTGACCGACCGCGTCGTGCCGCGATTTGGTGAGCTTTTCCAGTACTGGCGGACCATTCTTCGCTCGGGCGTTATCGGAACGTTCGTAGGGATCATCCCCGGTGTTGGCGAAGACGTGGGTGCATGGTCGTCCTATGCTGCGGCCAAGCGCTTTTCCAAAAAGCCCCAGGAATTCGGGCAGGGCAGCCATGAAGGACTGATCGCCGCCGAAACCGGCAACAATGCAGTTGTTTCGGGTGCGATGATCCCCACGCTCACCCTTGCGTTGCCCGGATCGGCTGCGGCTGCCGTGCTCATCGCGGCCATGTTCATCCACGGGGTTCGCCCCGGCCCCATGCTGATGATCGAGAACGCCGCGTTTGTTTACCAGGTCATCGCCATGCTGCTGCTTGCAACATTTGCGAACCTGCTGTTCGGCCTGTCTTTGACCCGGCTGTTCATCCGCATCGTGAGCATCCCGCAAGAACGCCTCATGGGTGTGATCGCGGTGCTGTGCGTCGTCGGCTCCTTCGCCGTCACCCAGCGCATGTTCGATGTCTACGTCATGCTTGCTTTCGGCGTCTTGGGATTCCTCTTGCGGGAAATGAAATATCCCATGGCGCCCCTGGTGCTGGGTATCGTGCTCGGAGATCTCCTCGATCTCAACCTTCGGCGCGGTCTCGGCCTCACCAATGGCGACTGGACGCCCTTCTTCACCCGCCCCATCAGCGCAGTGCTGTGCCTCATCGTCGTCGGCACAATCCTGCTGAGCATTCCCGCCGTTGGCAGAGCCGGCCGCCGGCTTGTGGACACGATGACGGGCAAGAGGCGGGCCACAGGAAATTCGTGACCTGCCAATCTCGGGCAGGTCGTTGACCAAAGGAGTAACGAATGTCGATGTTTCTGAAACTGGGAGGCAGCGCTGCCCTCATCGCCACGCTGCTGGCGTTCCCCGCCGGCGCCGCCCTTGCCCAGGATGCGAGCGGCCTTGACGCGATCACCTTCACCGCCCCGCAAGCGATCGGCGGCGGTGCCAACTACCAGCGTTCCTGCGCGTCCTGCCACGGTGCCCAGCTCGAAGGCTTTTCGGCGCCGGCACTCTCCGGCCCGAATTTCTCCTGGCTCGACCGGCCCGTTTCCGAGTTTCACGCCTACATCAAGGACATGATGCCGGCCGATGCGCCCGGCACGCTTTCGGACGCGCAGGTTTCCACGATCATCGCCTTCATTGCCCAGAACAACGGCATGGAGGCCGGCAACACCGCGCTTCCAACCGACCCGGCCGAGCTCGAATCCATGCGCTTCGGTCAGTAACGACATCCATCTTTATTGGCATCGATTGGCGACTTCGGTCGCGATCTTGAGGAGGAGCAAACCCATGACCAATAGGAAACGAAACCACAGGAACATGCTGGCGCTTTCGGCGCTGACATGTGCCCTGATGACCGGGACGGCGCTTGCGCAGTCCGAGCAGGTCTGGCCGCCCGAGTTCCAGCCCATGCCGGAGAATTTCGGCTATATGGAGCCCGAAGAGTCGCTTGAGACCTTCACCCTGCCTCCCGGCTATTCCATCGATCTCGTCGCCTCCGAGCCGCTGCTGGGCGATGGCATCGTGATGCAGTGGGACTATCAGGGCCGCCTTTGGGTCGTCGAAACGACTTTCATGCTCAACCTCGAGGATCTGACGGCTGCAACCCCTAGCAGCTCGGTGGTCATTCTCGAGGACACCGACGGCGATGGTGTCACGGATGAGCGCAAGGTCTTTGCCGATGAACTCGTGCTGCCGCGCTCTTTGCTGATCCTCGAACCCGGCAAGGTCATTCTGGGTGAATCGCCCAATATCTGGCTGCTCGAGGATACCGATGGTGACGACGTCGCCGACAGCAAGACGCCGATCACCGAAGGCAATTACGGTGCCCTCGGCGGCTCGATCGAGCACAACCCCAACGGCATGTTCTGGAACATCGATAACCGCATCTACAACGCCTATCTCGATGAGGTGTATCAGTGGAACGGGGAGGGGTTCGAGGTCGATCGCGGCATCTCCATCTCGCAATGGGGCGTCACTGCAGACGATCAGGGCCGCATCTTGCGCCAGGGCAATTCCGCGGCGCCCTCGATGAGCTACGTTCCGGACTATTATTACGGCCGCAGTTCGGTCTTCACCCGCAATCGCGGCAATCACGAATGGATCGGCGGCCCGACCCGCGCCGCCAACCGCGTATGGCCCATCCGCCCCACACCGGGCATCAACCGCGGCTATGTCGAGGGTACGCTGGACGAAAACGGCGCGATGATCGAACTGACATCGGCCGGCGGCGCAGCGGTTTATCGTGGCACCGCGTTGAATGGCAGCGATTATGGCAACATCTTCGTTCCGGAGCCGGCGGCTCAACTTGTCACCATGAGCACCCTGCAAGACAGCGGGTCGGGCATCTACCTTCAAAAAGCATATGAGCAGGGCGACTTCCTCACGTCCACCGAGGAGCGCTTCCGTCCGGTGTTCACCCAGGTCGGTCCCGATGGTGCCCTTTACGTGCTCGATCTCTATCACGGCATCATTCAGGATGCCGTGTTCATGAGCAACTATCTCAAGGACTGGGTGGACGAGCACAATCTAGGCGATACGCATGGCATCAACGGCCGCATCTATCGGGTCAGCCACGAAAACGGCACGCCATCCGAGCCCATCGATCTCACCCAGTCCACGCCCGAGGAACTGGTGGCGCTGCTCGAACACGAAAATGGCTGGTATCGCGATCATGCCCAGCGGCTTATGGTCGTGCAGCAGCAGACCGATGCCGTGCCCGCACTGATTGAGCTGTTTAATTCCGATGCTGATCCGGTCGCCCGGCTGCACGCCTTCTGGACGCTGGACGGCCTCGATGCGGTCGAACCGGACCTCGTCATTTCCGCTCTGGACGATGAGGATCGCGACATCAAGACTGCGGCATTGCGGATTGCCGAGCCCTTCCTCGGCGAAGGGAACCGGGACGTCATCGACGCTTTCCTGGGTCTCATCGGGAATACGAACAATGATTGGCAGGTTAAGTACCAGCTCGCCGCTTCTGCTGGTGAACTCGACGATGCCAACCGGCTCGATGCCATCATGCGCATCATCGATATGTACGGGGAAGACTATATCGCCCTCGATGCCGCGCTGAGCGGCGTGCCGGACGCACAGGTGACCGAACTGCTCAATGCGCTTTTCGAAGCCGAGCAGGGCAGTGAGGGTATCCGCAACGCGATCACCACTGTCGTATCCGGTCTCACCCGGATTGGCTCGGCTCAGGATGTGTCGGATATGCTCGCGACCATTGCCGCGCCCGATCGTCCGGCATGGCAGCGCGAAGCCGCCCTTCTGGGGCTCGAGGTGGTGCTTGCTGGTGTCGCCGATCCCGGATTGGCCCCCGCGCTGCCCCGCAGTCAGGCGGGTTCGTGGACTGTGGGCGATCTTGGCGAGCGCGCGTTCCCCGACTTCAACGCCGAGGTCAACGAGGCAGACGCCGAACAGGCCGAGCTTCTTGCCCAGCAGCGCGCCGCAAATGCTCCCCAGCGCGAAGAATCGGCAATGACGGAAGTCGATGGCGTTCCGACGCTGACGCTGGAGGAAGCCCCTGAAGAGTTTCTCGCGCTAAGCGAGGACGAAACACTCGCAGGCCGCATCGAAGGGGTTACGATCTTGATGTCCTGGCCCGGCAAGGACCAGTAAGCCAAAAGAAAAGAGGGGCTTCGGCCCCTCTTTTTTGTTGCGGCGATGGATTTTCCCTCAGAGCCGATAGGCCTTCTTGGCCAAGCCGTAGGAAAGTTCGTGGATAAGGTGGAACGCCTCGTCTTCGCGAATGCGATGGTCGGCCACCAACCGTGCAAGAAACGCGCTGTCCACCCTCCGGGCAACGTCGTGCCGCGCCGGAATTGAAGGGAAGGCGCGGGTATCGTCGTTGAACCCGACACTGTTGTAGAAGCCCGCTGTTTCCGTGGTGAGTTCGCGATACCGCCGCATGCCTTCGGGACTGTCGTGGAACCACCAGGCGGGACCCAGTCGAAGCGCCGGGTAAACGCCGGCCAGTGGTGCCAGTTCGCGCGAATAGGCTGATTCATCGAGAGTGAAGATGATCAGGCGGAAGTCGGGATCCATTCCCGCCACCGACAGCAGCGGCCGCAGCGCTTCGACATAGTCGGTTCGTGTCGGGATATCGAAGCCCTTGTCGCGGCCGAACCGGGTAAAGGTCGCCTCGGAATGGTTTCGGAAAGAGCCGGGATGGATTTGCATGACCAATCCATCCTCGAGGCTCATCTTGGCCATTTCGGTTAGCATTTGGGCGCGGAACAGCCCATGGTCGTCCGGTCCTCCCTTTCCGGCGCGGACCTTGTCGAACAGCGCTTGTGCCTGTCCGGCGGAAAGGTTTGCAGTCTCGGCCGTTGGATGGCCATGATCGGTCGCGGTGGCGCCGCGTTGCTTGAAATACGCACGGCGCTTTCGATGGGCGTCGAGATAGCCGGCCCAGGTTCCCGTGTCGCAATCGGTGATCTCGCCGAAGGTATCGAGGTTGACGCCAAATCCTTCGAAGTCAGGGTCGATCACCGCATCGGGCCGATAAGTCGTGACCACGCGGCCGGACCATCCGCTGTCCTTGATCTGGTCGTGCCAGCGTAGATCGTCGAGGGCGCTTTCGGTCGTTGCGATGACCTCGATACCGAAGCGATCAAAAAGCGCACGGGGACGGTAATCCTCCCGCGCCAGCAGTGCGTTGATGGCATCGAAATAGGTGTCGGCAGTCTCGCGCGACAACGGCTCGTGAAGTTCGAACAGCGTCTCGAATGTATGGTCGAGCCAGAGCCGGGTAGGGGTGCCGGCAAAGAGATGGTAGTTTTCGGCGAACCGCCGCCAGATGGCGCGAGGATCGGATTCGACCGTACCCTCATGCGGGGCGATGCCCAGGACCTCGAGCCGCAGCCCTTGGCTGAGTAGCATCCTGAAGACGTAATGGTCGGGCACGACCAGCAGCTCAGACGCATTGGCGAAGTTTTCGTTTTCGGCAAACCAACGCGGGTCGGTATGGCCGTGCGGGCTGATGAGCGGCAGGTCGCTGATGCTCTCGTAAAGCGCTCGCGCGATGTCGCGCTCGGTGGCGTTGGCCGAAAACAGCCGGTCGGGATGGAGTAGCGTTGACAATGGAGCCTCCCCTTGCTCGAAATGTATCAGGCGTCGATCCTGGCCAGCGCCTTGTGAATGGCCGCGCCGACACCCTCGTCCTGCAGGCAGGCGAGGTGGCGCTCCACCGTTTGCACGACTGGCTCGATGTTGACCATATCGTCGCCAAAGATCTCGGTGATCGACAGAGCTTTTCGGACGAGTTCACTGGCGCTGCCTTCGCCCTTGACGACATCGGCCAATCTGGCCGCCATGGCATCGGCTGGCTCGGTCCCCTCCTGGCGGACGAGCCGCGCCAGATAGGCGATCCAGCCGGCCAGCGTCAGGCACAGCAGTTCGATCGATTTGCCGTGAGCCAGCCGTTCGCGTATCGGCGTAACCGTGCGCTGCGGCAGCTTCTGGCTGCCATCGACGGCGATTTGCGCCAACTGGTGGCGCAGGGCAGGGTTGGCGAAACGGCGCAGCAGGGCATCGCGATAGGCAAACAGGTCGATACCCTGCACATCGAGTGTCGGGATCACCTCATGGGTCATCAGGGTGCTCACCAACGCCTTGAGCGTTTCGTCCGCAACCGCGTCGGACACGAATCGATGTCCGGCGAGCTGCCCGAGATAGGCCATCGTCGAATGGGAGCCGTTGAGCATCCGCAGCTTCATGAGTTCGAACGGTTCCACATCGGGCACGAGTTGCGCGCTCACCGCTGTCAGATCGGGGCGTCCGGCGGCGAAATGGTCTTCGATCACCCACTGACTGAAAGGCTCGGTCACGACCGGCCAAGCATCCGCAAGGCCCAGGCGCTGCTCGACGTCCTGTTTGTCTCCATCGGAAATGGCGGGCACGATCCTGTCGACCATTGTGGACGGGAAGCTGAAATTGGCTTCGATCCACTCGGCCAGCGAAGCGTCGCGCAGCCGGGCGAATTCGAGAACGGTCGTCTTGGCGATCTTGCCGTTGCCTTGCAGGTTGTCGCAGCTCAGCACCGTCAGCCCGCCATGTCCTCCCGCGCGGCGCAGCGCGGCGGCCGCGACGATGATCGCCGGAACGCTGCGAGGCGTGTCTGGATGGATCGCGTCGTTGACGATGTCGGGATGCTGGGTCGAAAGATGACCATTGGCCGGATCGTGGCAATAGCCCTTCTCGGTCACCGTTAGCGAAACGATGCGGATACGGGGCTCGGCCATTCTGGCGATCAGCGCGCGCGTGCTGGCCGATGCGTCGATGATGTCGACGATCGAGCCGATCACGCGCGTCGAAATGCCTTCGCCGCTCTTGGCGCTCACCGAATAGAGATGGTCCTGAGGCGCCAGCGCATCCCTGGTGTCGGGCCGGCGGATGCTCGCCCCGATAATCGCCCAGTTGGGATCTCTTTCGAGAACATCGTCGATATAGACGGCCATATGCCCGCGATGGAACGCACCAATGCCGATATGGACGATGCCGGGACGAATGCCGGCCCTGTCGTAAACGGGCTTTTGGATGTCCGGTGCCAGGTTGGCAAGACTGGCTTGGTCGAGGCGAAACATGAGATCCTTACTGGCGCGGCGGCGCCGTGCGTGGTCAGTCCTGCCGGGCAAAAGCGTGCATCACCCCACGCAACTCGGCGAGCCCCTTGAGGCGGCCAACTGCCGGGTACCCCGCCCGGGCGCCGCGCGCTGCGTCGTCGAGGATATCGTGGCCGTGATCGGGGCGCATGGGAATCTGCCAGTCGGCGCGCCCCTCGGCGCGGCGCCTTTCCTGCTCGCGCAACAGGGCGGCAACGATGGCTACCATATCGAGGTCGCCACTGAGATGTTCGTCCTCGAGAAAGCTCGTGGGAACACCCTTGTGGTAGTTGGTGACATTGCGCAAATGCGCGAAGGCGATCTTGGAGCCCAGGCGATCGACAAAGCCCGGCAGGTCAGCGTCGTCGCGTGAACCGAGCGACCCTGTGCAGAAGGTGATGCCGTTGGCGGGGCTGTCGACGGCTTCGACCAGCCGGCGATAATCGTCCTCGGTCGATGCCACCTTGGGCAATCCCAACAGCGAGAAAGGAGGATCGTCGGGGTGGCAGCAGAGCCTCAGGCCCAGTCGTTCCGCAGTTGGGACCACCTGTTCGAGGAAATCGACAAGGTGGCGCCGTAAACGGTCGGAATCGATGTTGCGGTAAAGCGCGAGCTGATTGCGCAGCGTCTCCAGCGTCCAGCTTTCCACCGAACCGGCGAGCCCGGCGATTATCGCGTCGCAAAGCTCGTCCTTTTCGATGTCGGACATTTCGGTTGCCCGTCGGTTCGCCATCTCCACGATCTCGGCCGGATAATCATCGGCCGCCCCGGCGCGTTCGAGAAGCGCGATGTCGAAAGCTGCGAATTCCACGAGATCGAAGGCCATCGCCGTGCCGCCATTGGGTAGCACCTGGCGGTGGTTGGTGCGTGTCCAATCAAGGATTGGCATGAAATTGTAGCAGACGATTTCCAGACCGGCGGCGGCAATGTTCTCCAGGCTGGTATTCCAGTCGGCGATATGCGTGCGCCAGTCTCCCGATTGGGTCTTGATGGCCTCGGAGACCGGCAGACTTTCGATGACGTCCCAATAGAGGCCGGTGTCGTTGCCGTCAGCAGTCTGGCGCGTTTCGAGCTTGCGCCTTTCGATCTCCTCGGGCGTCCATACCTGGCCCGGCGGGATATGGTAGAGCGCGGTCACGATCCCCTCGGCCCCGGCCTGGCGGGCATCGCGCAAGGTGACTTTGTCCGCAGGTCCGAACCAGCGCCAGGTCTGCCGCATCAGCCTTTTTCTCACTCGATCCCCTCCTGGTGTTGCCACGATCCCTGCCGCGGTCTTGTCTCGTTCATCGATGTAGGATACTAGGATACATATTGCACATAGTGTTGTAAGGCAAGCCGGGTCGTGCACTAACAGGCGCAGGATGGGAGAGGATGAATGCTAGGAATTGCTATCGTAGGTGTAGGCATGGTGGCGGGCATTCATGCCCGCGCCCTGGAAGATCTGCGCGACATCGCCGAGGTGCGGGGCGTTTATGATCGCGACGCAGAGCGGCTCAAGACCTTCTGCGAAAAATGGAGCGTTCCCGCCGCTCCATCTCTCGAAGAGCTTTTAGCGCGGGGCGATGTGGATGCCGTTATCGTTCTCACCCCACCCAATGCCCGCCGCGAGATCGTCGCCGCGGCGGCAGGGGCGGGCAAGCACATCCTGCTCGAAAAACCCCTTGAAAGAAATAGCGCCGCCGGGCGTGAACTCGTCGAAATCGCACAGCGCGCCGGCGTGACCATGGGCGTGATCTTCCAGCACCGGTTCCGGGAAGCTTCCTTGAGGCTCAAGGCTCTCATAGAATCGGGAACGCTGGGGCCGCTTGGCATCGCCCAGGTCAACGTCCCCTGGTGGCGGCCGCAATCCTACTATGACGAGCCGGGCAGGGGGACTTACGCACGCGATGGCGGCGGCGTGCTGATCAACCAGGCCATCCACACCCTCGATCTGCTGCAGGTCTATACCGGTCCCATCGATGAGGTCATGGCGCTGATGGGCACCTCCAGCCTGCACGACATGGAAGCGGAGGATTTCGTCGGCGCCGGTGTGCGCTTCAAGTCGGGCGCACTCGGTTCCATCGTTGCCACCACGGCAGCCTATCCTGGCGGCGCCGAAACCATCGAGCTGGGCTTTGAGAAAGCCGCTGTCCATCTCGGCTCGGGCACGTTGACGGTCTCCTACCACGATGGGAGGGAGGACAGCTTCGGCGAGCCGTCCGGCACTGGTGGCGGCGCCGATCCCATGGCGTTCCCGCATGATTGGCACGCCTCGGCGCAACGCGATTTCTTTGAGGCGATCCGCGACGGCCGCTCTCCCATGGTGACCGGTGCCGAAGCGCTCAACGTCCATCGACTGATCGACGCACTGACCCTTTCCTCACGCGAGCGTCGCGCAGTGACCTTGGATGAAGTTGCAGGCAATGAATAATTCAGAAGTCGTCATCGGGGTAATCGGCATCGATCACCGGCATATCTATGGCATGCTCTCGGGCATGCTGGAGGCCGGAGCGCGCTGCAAGGGCTGGTGGACCGAAGGCGAGCCCAAAACATTGAGCGGCTTTGTCAAACGGTTCCCAGACCTTCCCCGCGTTGCCGATCGGCGCGAACTTCTGGACGATGGCGACATCAACCTCGTTCTGATCGCCGCGCCGCCTCACCAGCGCGCCGACCTCGCCATAGAGGCGATGGAGCATGGCAAGGACGTGATGCTCGATAAGCCCGGCTGCATTTCGTTTGCCGAACTCGATCGCATCAAGGCTGTCGTGGAACGGACCGGACGGATCTGGTCCGTCAATTTCTCCGAACGTTTCGAAGTGCCGTCTTCCATCAAGGCGCTCGAACTGGTGCGGGGTGGGGAGATCGGCAAGGTGGTCCAGACCCTTGCCGTCGGTCCCCACAGGCTCAACCGCCATACACGGCCCGAATGGTTTTTCGACCGCTCCCTTTATGGCGGCATCCTGGGCGATATCGGCACCCACCAGATCGATCAGTTTCTCACCTTCACCGGCTCATCGGACGCCGAAATCGTCTCGGCCAGCGTGGGCAATTTCGCCAACCCCGCTGACCCGAACTTTCAGGATTTCGGCGAGATGCTGCTGCGTAGCGACAAGGCGCGCGGCTATGCCCGTCTCGACTGGTACACGCCCGAAGCCCTCCCCAATTGGGGTGATGGCCGCCTGCTTGTGCTGGGGACGCAAGGCTATATCGAGCTCAGGAAATATGTGGATATCGAGGGCCGGCCGGGCACCGATCATCTGTTCATGGTCAACAACAGCCGCTCGACCTATATCGACTGCTCGGATGTCCCTTTGACCTATTTCCGCGACCTCGCCGCCGATGTTCTTGAGCGCACCGAGCGCTCGCTGACCTTCTCCCACGCCGCCACGGTGACCCGTCTCGCGCTCGAAGCGCAGCAGATGGCCGAACAGGACCTGCGGCGCGAATAAAAAGGGGGGCGGCGGCAAACGCCGCCGCCTCATGCATTAGAGCGGGCGAACCCAGATATTGCGGAAGTCGACATCGGCATTGTGGTCCTGAAGCCGGATCGGCTGGCAGTCATGCGCTTCGTAGCGGGGATAGCCCACCCAGGCCGTCGTGCCCTGGATCTGCGCATGGTTCTGGACCACCACACCATTGTGCAGCACGGTCACATAAGCGGGCCGCCGCAGCGCGCCATCCTCGGCAAAGATCGGCGCTTCGAAGACGATATCGTAGGTCTGCCACTCGCCGGGCGCGCGTGAGGCGTTCACCAGCGGCGGATGCTGTTTGTAGATCGAGGCCGCCTGTCCGTTCGCATAGGTGGGATTGTCGATGCTGTCGAGAATCTGAACCTCGTAGCGGTCCTGAATCTTGATGCCGCTATTGCCGCGATCCTGCCCGTCATAGCCCTCGATATCTTCGGACACGCGCCACTCGATATGGAGCTGGATGTCGCAAAACGATTCCGTGGTCCGGATGTCGCCGGTGCCGCGCGCCACGGACAGCATATCGTCTGCAATCGTCCATTCCGCCGGCCCGCCATCGACTGATTCCCAGGCATCGAGATTTGTGCCGTCGAACAGAACGATCGCATCGGACGGCAGTTCGCCCTCCTGCGCATCAACCTTTTCGGGCACCGGCTCCCAGATTTCCGTCACTACGGATTGCACGTTTCGTGGAATCTCGAGTTCCTGCTGCTGGGCAACCGCTCCAACGGCCGGCACCAGCGCCACGACGATTGAAATCGCCAGGGTAGGGGTCAGTTTCGGCATTTTGCTCCTCCTCAATGAATTAGCGGAAGATAGTATACTAGGATGCAAATAACGCAAGCTGTGACGAAATTTTTCCGCCAGCGATATGCCTTGCCTTGCGCACAAAGATGCGCGATCCCCTAATGTGAGGCTGGGAGCACCCCGCAAACGATCGATCGTGAGACGCGTTGGCGCCCGTCCAACGCGATGCGGGCATGCGCAATAGGGCCAGTGGAGGTAAAGGTGTCGGCGCCGGACGTTGAAAAGACCAGGTCGGGAATTGGGCCCAATTCGGTTCTCGCGCCTTTCCGTCACGAGACGTTCCGGATTTTGTGGATCGCCACCCTCGCTTCCAATCTGGGGGGATTGGTGCAGTCGGTCGGGGCGGGTTGGCTCATGACCGAGCTTACCGATTCCTATGACATGGTCGCGCTCGTCCAGGCATCGGTTACGCTTCCGGTGATGCTCTTTTCCCTCATCGCCGGGGCGCTGGCCGACAATTTCGACCGGCGGATCATCATGATCGTTGCGCAGACTGGCATGGCGCTCGTCTCGCTCGCGCTGGCCGTTCTGGCCTTCTTTGGCTTACTCAACCCCTGGCTGCTGCTGACCTTTACCTTTCTCCTGGGCGTCGGAACCGCTCTATTCAATCCCTCCTGGCAGGCTTCGGTGGGCGATATCGTTCCGCGTCACGACTTGCCCGGCGCGGTGACCCTTAATTCGCTGGGCTTCAACATGATGCGCAGCGTCGGTCCCGCCGTGGGTGGGTTGATCGTCGCAATAGCCGGCGCGGCGGCGGCTTTCGCGGCCAATGCGGTATCGTACCTGCCGCTGATCTGGGCCCTGGTGCGCTGGCGCCGCCCCGCGCCGGCGAACCCGTTGCCGCGCGAGCGGCTGGGCAGTGCCATCTGGGCCGGCCTGCGCTATGTTTCGCTCTCTCCCAATCTCACGGTGGTGCTGGCGCGCAGCGCATTGTTCGGCTTTGCCGCCATCGCCATCCTGGCCCTGCTGCCCTCGCTCGCCGCCACCTATGTGGACGGCGGCCCGATGATCTACGGCACGCTTCTGGGCAGTTTCGGCCTGGGTGCGATTGGCGGAGCCTTCATCAACGCTCGTGTCAGGGCACGCTTTTCCAACGAAACCATCGTTCGCTTCGCCTGCGTCGGCTTTGCTCTAAGCTGCGTCGTTCTTGGCCTCAGTCACGACATTCTTCTCAGCCATATGGCCCTGCTGCCGGCGGGCGCGAGCTGGGTCCTCACCCTGTCGCTGTTCAACGTCTCGATCCAGCTTTCGACCCCGCGTTGGGTGGTCGGGCGAGCGCTGGCGCTCTATCAGACGGCGACGTTCGGCGGCATGGCGGCGGGGAGCTGGTGCTGGGGCAAGATCGCCGATGCGTCCAGTCTTTCCTGGGCTCTCGTGCTGGCGGGCGCCGCGTTGGCCGCTTGTGCACTGATTGGCCTCCGCCTGCCTTTGCCCAAGTTCGAATCCCGTGACCTTTCGCCACTCAATTCCTTCAACGAGCCGCTTCTCAAGCTCCAGTTGCAGCCCCGGAGCGGCCCGATCATGGTGATGATCGATTATAAGATCGACGAGGCGGACATCGGGAAATTCCTCTCGCTCATGGCCGATCGGCGCCGCATTCGCATCCGCGACGGTGCCCGGCAATGGGGCCTGTTGCGCGACCTTGAAAAACCGAGAATCTGGGTGGAATCCTACCATGTGCCCACCTGGATCGACTACGTCCGCCACCACCAGCGCCGCACCAAGGCCGATGCCGAAAACGCCGTCAGCCTGCGCGCTCTGCATCGGGGCGCTGAGCCGCCTTACGTGCATCGGATGATCGAGAGGCAGATCGTTCCCCTCAAGGAAAACCTCATCCTCCGTGATCCGAGCGAAAGCTGAAGAGTTAACTCCAGCTTAGTTTTGAACAAATCCGGGCCATCCTTTTCCTTAGCTTTCGGCTGAGGCACCGTTCCCGCCACAAAAGCCGAGCAACGGCGGGGAGGCCTACGGGTGATCGTTCACGACTATCAGACGCACGAAGATCAGGCAGCCGCGATTTTCGACGCCTGGGGCATGCCGGCCGAGCGCGCACGGGCGTCGGCCCGGGTGCTCTCATGGGCCGACCTGCACGGCATCGAAAGCCACGGCATCGCGATGCTGGTGGAATATGACGAGCGGCGCAAATCGCGGCCGATCAATTTCAATCCCTCTCCCAAGGTCGTCAAGGAAACGTCGATCAGCGCTCTGCTCGATGGCGATGGCGGCTTGGGACATGCGACGGCGACGCAGGCGATGGATATTGCCATCGAAAAGGCCGCGTCCGGGGGCGTCGGTATCGTCTCGGTTCGCAATTCGGGCCATTTCGGCGCGCTGGGCTTTTTCACCACCCGCGCTGCCGATCGTGGCTTGATCGCCATGGCGGCAACCACTGTGTTCGGGGTGAGGGTGCCGCCCACCGGCGGTTCGCAGGCCCGCCTGGGCACCGATCCCTGGTCTTTTGCAGCGCCCAGCGCCGACGGGCGGCATTTCATTCTCGATATGGCGACGACCACCGTGGCTTCGGGCAAGGTGCGCAACAAGATCGTCGAGGGCCAGCAAATGCCTCCCGGCTGGGGTTTCGATCCCTCCGGACGCCCCACGCTCGACCCTTCCCAGGTGATGAATGGCGGTTTCCTTTCCCCCTTGGGCGGCAGCGCCGAAAGCGCGGGCTACAAGGGGTACGGGCTGGCCGCGATGGTCAATATCCTTTCATCCTGCCTGTCGGGCTCGACGCTTATCACCGATCCCATGCATTCGAGGCAACCCTATGGGCTCGATGTGGGCCACTTCTTCCTGGCGCTCGATCCCGAGCTGTTCCGGCCGCTGGACGAGTTCAAGGCGTCCGTCAGCCAGTTCAGCGACGATCTGCGGGCGACACCGGCGGTCGATCCCGAACGGCCCGTGCTGGTTGCCGGCGATCCCGAGCGTGCGATCAGAGCCCGGCGTAGCGTCGAGGGGATACCGATCGGGCCGGGGCTCCATCGCAGGCTCAAGGAGATTGCCGAGGAATCCGGAGCGCGCTGGCTATTTGGCGATGAAATGAGCCGCGCCGGTTAGCCAATGGCAAATATGGACCTTTCATCATGCATTGGAAAATTGTCGACAGTATATCGGCGACTGAAACGACGGTCCGCATGGTGACGCCATCGGTCCAGCGCGTTCAACGTGCCGAAAGCCTGGCCTCGCAGGTCTATCGCGAGATCGAACGTCTCGTCTTGACCGGTCAGCTCGAACCGGGCAGCCGGATCAATGAATATGGGCTGGCCGAACAGCTCGGCGTCAGCCGCGCTCCGGTGCGAGAGGCCACGAGGGCACTCGTGCAGGCCGGATTGCTGGCCGCGATTCCCGCTCGCGGGGTTTTCGTGCGTGAGATGTCCCACACCGAGATCGCAGAGAACTACGATGTGCGGGCGCTGCTCACGGGGCTGATGTGCGCCCGGGCCGCCGAACGCCGCACCGAAACGGCCATCGCCGAGCTTTCCGCGTTGATCGTGGCCATGGATGAGGCGATCGGCCGCCGCGCCATCGTTGCCTACTACAAGGCCAATCTCGAATTTCACAATCTCATCGCCCAGATGGCGGACCATGCCTGTTCGAGTCGGATCTATGACGATTTGATCCGCGAAACGCACTTCCTGCGTCGCTCGCTGCACGCCCCCGCCCAGACCAATGAGGAGCACGGCGCCATCGTCACGGCTATCGCCGAGGGCGATGCCGAACGCGCGCGGCAGCTCGGCGAAGAGCACGTCAATCACGGCAAGCGGCGCTGGCTCGCTTCGCTCGATGAACAAACACAAGAACCCGCATAGCGAAGAGGAGACGCACTTTGAAGATCGCCAATATAACGACGAGCCTGCACCGGCACGAGATCGACCTTCCCGGCATCGGGGAATCCATCGAAACCCGCATGTTCGTCTTCGTCGAGATCGAACTGGAAGACGGGCGCAAGGGGATGGGCGTCACCGGATCGTTCCTGCCCTGGGCCACCATGCCCTGCATCCGCGAGCACATCTTCCCGCTGATCAAGGGCATGGATGTGCGCCACACCGAAGCGATCCACTCCAAGGTCTGGAAGCAGCTCAACAACCGCTCCTATACCGGCGTTATCGTCAACGCCCTCTCGGCGATCGACATCGCCTGCTGGGACTTGCGCGGCAAGGACGCCAACCAGTCGATTTCCGAACTGCTCGGCGGTTATTCGCGCGAAGCCTACACCTACGCCACCTTCGGCTATCCCTTCTTCGACGAGCAGCAGATCGCCGACTACGCCAAGAAGTTCCTGGCCGATGGCCACACCATGCTCAAGATGGTTGTGGGGGGAGAGCCCACCCGCACCTGGAAGGACGACGTGCGCCGCGTCCAGGCCGCCCGCGATGCCATCGGTCCCGATGTGGACCTGATGATCGACGCCAATTGCTGGTTCAACCCGCATGACGCCTTCATGCTTGCCAAGGCGCTCGAGGATTGTAACCTCAAATGGTTCGAAGAGCCCATCCAGCAAAACGACGCCCGCGCGCTTGCCGACCTGCGCTCCCGAGTGCAGGTGCCCATCGCGGCTGGTCAGATGGAAGGCTGGCGCTGGCGCTTCCGCGAGCTGGTGATCCACCATGCCGTGGACGTGCTCCAACCCAACGTCCTCTACAATGGCGGTTACACCGAGGCACTCAAGGCGGCACACCTGGCCCAGGCCTTCAACCTGCCCATGGCCAATGGCGGCGGCTGGCCCATCTTCAACATGCACATTCTGGCCGGCGTCATGAACGGCGGCCCCGTCGAATTCCACTACGGCATGTGGATGACCGGCAAGCACTTCTTCGAAGGCACGCCCGATCCGGTCAACGGCAAGATGACCATTCCCGACCGTCCGGGCCTCGGCTTCACGCCGAAATACGATGCGCTTCGGGATGCAGAGGTCAAAAACCCTGAGGACAGCCGGCTCAAGGGTCGCGACGCGCACGGTTATCTGCTGCGCGAGGCTATCGAGGCGCAAAAGAGCGCCTGACAGCCCTTCATGGAGATGGCGGCAGGGAGGCCGGCATCTCCATTTGCCCGCGAGGGCTTATACGGCGCGGCATATCCCGCGCCACAGAGGAGGGCCAGCCATTTCGGCGGCCCGCAAATGGAGGAACCAACATGACGATCTTTAGCAGTCGCCACCGCCTTGCCGCGGCAGCTCTCGTGGCCTTCGGTGCTTTGAGCGGCTCTGTTGCCGCCCAGGAATATCCGGAGCGCGATATCCAGATGATCATCCCCTTCGGTGTGGGCGGCGGCAGCGACACGCTGGCCCGCACCATCGCGAGTGTCATTGATGAAATGGATCTGCTGCCTGTCCAGATTCTTCCCGAAAACCGCCCGGGCGGCTCGGGCGCCGTCGGTTACGGCTCGGTGGCCCAGGAAGAGGGCAATCCTTATGTCCTGGCCACAGTGAGCGTGAGTTTTTTCACCACGCCGCTGCTGGGCGCTTCGCCAGTGAGCTATGAGGACTTCACTCCGCTCGCTGCTATTTCCTATTCGCCGTACATCCTCGCGGTTCCAGCAGATTCCCCCTACCAGACCTTCGAGGATCTCGCCGGAGCCGAACGGCTGACCACAAGCACGGTGGGTGTGGTCTCCGATGCCGCCCTACTGGCAGACATGGTGTCGGATGCGTTGGGCATTCAGATCGACGCCGTCCCCTTCGATGGAGAAGGCGAAGCCCTTGCCGCGATCCTGGGCGGCCATGTGGATATGGTCTTCATGAACCCGAGTGAACTCATGGCACAGACCGAAGCCGGAGCCCTGCGTCCGCTCGCCGTCAGCTCCGCCGAGCGCGTTGCGGCCTTCCCGGACGTTCCCACGTTCACAGAGCTTGGCCATGACATCGAGCACGTACAGCTCCGCGGTCTTGTCATGCCCGGCGGTGTCAGCGAGGACGTCGTCGCCTACTGGGAGGGCATCCTCGAACAGGTGGCCACCAGCGATGAATGGCGCGAGCAATATATCGAGCGCTACCACGATATGCCCGCCTTCCTTAGCTCGGAGGAATTCTCGGCCCTGATCGAGCAGACCCATCAGCGCTACGAGGCGATCATGACCGAACTCGGCATCATCTGATCCGACCCGCCGGCCGGGCGCTTTGGCGCCCGGTCCCTCTGCCTTGTTTTCGGGAGGAACGGGACAATGTCCATCACACGTGTCGACCAGCTCTTCGCCATCTTCCTCGTCGCGTTCGGCTGCTACATCGTCTGGTCCGGGTTTGACTACGGCTACATGAACGGAACGACGCCTGGAGCGGGTTTCTTCCCGGTGCTGATCGGGAGCGCCATCGCCGTCCTGAGCGTCGTGAACCTGGTGCGCAGCCTGCGCGGCAGCGAGCAGCTCTCGGGCGGCCTTGCAAAACGGGACATTGTCAAGATTGCGCTGCTCTGTGCGGCAACGGCTCTGCTGATCGTTGCCACGCCATATCTCGGCCTCACCCTGTCGGTGATCATCTTCATGCTGGCTGCCGCCTTCATCATCAGGCCCAGCCTAGAGCCGAGCTTTCTTGTCCGCCTCGTTCCCGTAGCGGTCCTGTTCCCGCTTCTGCTGCGCGTGGCCTTCGGCATGTGGCTGCGCATTCCGCTGCCGACCGGCCCGTTCGGTCTTTAGGGCAGGGAGGTCATAATGGACGTTTTTCCACTTCTCTTTGACGGCATCTTACAGGCCATCACCCCCACGACTCTGTTGGCAACTCTTTTCGGGGTGATCATCGGTCTTCTCATCGGCGCCTTGCCCGGCCTCGGCCCTTCGGCTGGCGTCGCCATCATGCTGCCGGTCGCCGTCAGTCTCGGCGGCGTGCCCGCTCTGGCCTGCCTTGCCGGCATCTATTACGGCTCGATGTTTGGCGGTGCCGTCACCTCCATCCTCCTGGGCATACCGGGCGATCCGCCATCGGTCATGACCGTGATGGATGGCTATCCCATGGCCAAGAACGGCGAGGCCGGACGCGCTCTGGGGATGAGCGTTTTCGCCTCCTTTGTCGGCGGCCTGATCGGTCTTCTCGGTCTCGTGACCTTCTCGGTGCCCATCGCCAGCGCCGCTCTGGCCTTCGGCCCCACCGAGATGACTGCCATGATGGTTTTCGCCCTTTCGCTGGTGAGCGTCCTTGGCGGTCGCAACCCCATAAAGGGCTTTGTCGCGCTCGCCATCGGGTTCTGGGTGGGCATGATCGGCCTCGATCCCATCGCCGGCCCCATCCGCTTCACCTTCGGATCGATGGAGCTTTTCGACGGCATCGATTTCTCCGTCGTCGCTGTCGGGCTTTTCGGCCTCACCGCCATGTTCACCAGCCTCAACGAGAACGTCACGACCGGTCTCGCCAAGTTCCGGTTTTCGAGCCTGTTCCCCCGCATCAAGGACGCCATCCAGTCCTGGAAGGATCTCCTGCAGGGAGCGGTCACCGGCTTTTTCGTCGGCGTTCTTCCCGGCATCGGCGCGACAGCGGCGACAATGATGGCCTATGCCAGCTCCAAGCGCATGTCCAAGACTCCCGAGAAATACGGCACCGGCATCGTCCAGGGAATCGCCGCGCCGGAATCGGCCAACAACAGCGCGTCCTACGCCTCCATGATCCCGCTCTTCACTCTGGGCATCCCCGGCTCGGCGACCACGGCGGTGATGATGGCAGGCCTCCTCATGCTCGGCCTCCAACCTGGCCCGCTGCTATTCGTCAACAATGGCGATTTCATCTGGGCGGTGTTCGGCAGCTTCTGGATCGGCAACCTGATGCTGGTGTTTCTCACCCTGCTGTTGACCCCGATGCTCGCCGCGCTGCTGTTCATCGCGACCGCCATTCTCTACCCCATCGTCTTTGCCATCGTCGCCTTCGGCGTCTTTGCCATCGACTATTCGATGACGGGGCTCACCATCGCGCTGGTCGCGGCGATCTTCGGGCTGATCCTTATCAAGCTCGACTATCCGCCGGTCCCGCTCGTCCTCGGCCTCATCCTCGGGCCGATGCTCGAGCGCAACATCCGGCGCACGATGATCCAGTCGCAAGGCGACCTTACGGTCTTCATCGAAAGACCCATTGCGCTTGCGCTCTTTATCCTCACCATCCTGGTCATCGCCTTTCCGATCGCGCGCCGGATGATGGGGCGAAAGCCTAACGCATTGCTCGAAGAATCATCGTCATCCTGATCTCTGAAAAAGAAAAACCGAACGAACATGAACTATACCTATTGCGTCATCGGTGGCGGTATCGTCGGTCTCGCGACGGCTTTGGAATTGACCGAGCGCGATCCTGGCGCGCGCATCCTTGTGCTGGAAAAGGAGCGGGCCGTCGCCACCCATCAGACCGGGCACAATTCCGGCGTCATCCACGCTGGCATCTACTACCAGCCTGGTTCGCTCAAGGCCGGTCTCTGCCGCGCCGGCGCGGAGGCCACCAAGGCCTTCTGCCGCGACAATTCCATCCCGTTCGAAACCTGCGGCAAGCTGTTGGTCGCCACCAATCCGCTCGAACTCGAACGCCTGGCCGGCCTCGAAAATCGCGCGCGCGACAATGACATCTCCTTCGAAACCGTCTCCGCCGTGCGCCTGCGCGGGCTCGAGCCCAATATCGCCGGCCTCGGCGCCTTGCTGGTCCACGCGACCGGCATCGTCGATTATCGCAAGGTATGCGAGGTGATGGCGGCGAAGCTGGCCGAGCGCGGAGCGGAAATCAGGCTCGGCACCCAGGTCACGGCCATCACCGAAGAGGGCCAATCCGTCCACATCCGCACCCAGGACGGCGGCACCGTCACGGCCGAAATGCTTGTTGGTTGCGCCGGTCTGCAATCGGATAGGATCGCCCGGCTCGCCGGCATGGATGTGCGGCACCGCATCGTTCCGTTCCGTGGCGAATATTACACCCTGCCGCGCGCCAAATCGAACATTGTCAAGCACCTGATCTACCCGGTGCCGGACCCGGACCTGCCGTTCCTCGGCATACATCTCACCCGCACCATCGATGGCCGCGTCACCGTCGGGCCCAATGCCGTGCTAGGCTTTTCCCGCGAAGGCTACAAAAAGGGCAGCACCAATCTTTCCGATGTCGCCTCTCTGGTCAGCCATCCAGGCTTCTGGCGCATGGCGCGCAACAACCTCAAATCCGGGATCAGCGAATTCCGCAATTCGCTCCTGCGCCGCCACTATCTCGAGGAATGCCGAAAATACTGCCCCAGCCTCACGCTTGACGATCTGGGCGAGCCCGGTGCCGGTATCCGGGCCCAGGCGATCCTCGATGACGGAACGCTGGTTCACGATTTCCTCTTTCTGCAATCGCAGCGTATGCTCCATGTCTGCAACGCTCCCTCGCCAGCCGCCACCTCGGCAATGCCGATCGCCAGCATGATCGTCGACCGGCTGGTCGGGGCGCGCGAAGGTGAGGGGCATGGAAACACGGTTTCTTGAAACATTCGTCCTGGTGGCCGAACTGGGCTCGCTGGCCGAGGCGTCGCGCCGGCTGGGCATAACGCCGGTCGCGGTCGCGCAACGCATGCAGGCGCTCGAGGAGGAGGTGGGGGCGCAATTGCTGATCCGCGCCGGTCGCCGCGTCAAACCCACCCAGGCAGGTCATGCCATCCTCGAAAAGGGCCGCGAAATCCTTGTCGATATCCGCTCGCTGTCGAGCCTTGCCCAGCTCGACAATGTTGCCGGCGACATTCGGCTCGGTGCCATTTCCACTGCGCTGACGGGGATTCTGCCCGAAGCTTTGCGGTCGATGAGCACGACGGCCCCCGCCGTCAACGCCTTCCTGCTCCCCGGAACCTCCAACGATCTCTACCGCGCCCTGCTCGACGGCAAGATCGATGCGGCGCTGCTTGTCGAGCCACCTTTCGAAATCGCCAAATCCTTGCGCTGGAAGACGTTGCGTAAAGAACCCCTTGTTGTCCTGTGCCGGCCCGAGCACGCCAGGGCCGACCCGCTGGCGCTCCTGCGATCGGAGCCCTTCATCCGCTACGACCGCAACAATTGGGGCGGGCGGCTGCCCGACCAGTATCTGCGCGACGTCGAGATCAAGCCCAATGAGCGTTTCGAACTCGATTCCCTCGACGCCATCGCGGTAATGGTCCGCTCGGGGCTCGGCGTCTCCCTCATTCCCGATTGGTCGACACCCTGGGACGAGGCAAGCTCGCTCATCCGTCTGCCTGTGCCCGCGCCGCGTCCGGTGCGCGCCATCGGCTTGCTTTGGCCGCAAAGCTCTCCCGCCGGTCGCCTCATCGATGTGGTTCTCGATGCCATCGAGTCCATCCCGGCGCCGGTCGAGAACAAATAATTTCTTTGTTCTCAATCAAGCTTTGCGCTTGTTTTCTTTAGCTCCCACTCGGGCAAGATGCGCCCGCAAGGAGGGAGTTCATGGATCTAGGAATTGCAGACAAAACCGCCCTGGTGTTCGGCGCTGGCGGCGGGCTTGGCGGCGCCATCGCGCGAACGCTTGCAGCCGAGGGCGCCAAAATTGCCGTGGCCGATATCAATGCCGATGCAGCACAGGCGACGGTCGATGCCATTGCCGGAGCGGGAGGCAAGGCAAAGGCCTGGGTTTGGGATTTGGCCGATCTCTCGGTGATCGGCGACAATATTGCTGCCATCGAAGCCGATCTTGGCCCGGTCGATATCCTCGTCAACAACACCGGCGGGCCCCCGCCGACACCTGCCGCGGGGCAGGCGCCCGAGGATTGGGAAAAGCATTTCCGCTCCATGGTTGTCTCGGTGATCGCCATCACCGATGCTGTTCTTCCCGGCATGCGCGAGCGCAAATGGGGCCGCATCGTCACCTCGACCTCGTCCGGCGTCGTCGCTCCGATCCCCAATCTGGGTATCTCGAACGCCCTGCGCCTGTCGCTCGTCGGCTGGTCCAAGACTCTGGCCCGCGAAGTCGGGCGCGACGGCATCACCTCCAATATCGTGCTCCCCGGCCGCATCGCGACCGGCCGCATCAAGTTCCTCGACGAACAGAAGGCCAAGCGCGAGGGCAGGGCGGTCGAGGACGTCTCCGCCGAAAGCACCGGCTCGATCCCACTGGGCCGATATGGCGATCCGGCTGAGTATGGAGACGTGGTCACCTTCCTCGCCAGCCAGCGCGCTTCCTATCTCACCGGCTCGGTCATCCGCGTGGATGGCGGATTGATTCCCAGCATCTAGGAGAACATCAGATGACTTTGGATGCCAAAGCGATCGAAACGCTCAAGGGCGTGTCGACGGCAACCCTCACCACGGTGCTGCTCAAAAAGGGCCTGCGCAATGTGTGGATCCGCAACGCCAAGCCGATCCGCGCTGGCATGCCGCGCATTGTCGGCCCGGCCTTCACTTTGCGCTTCGTGCCGGCCCGCGAGGATCTTGCCACGCCCGCAAGCTGGGGTTCGCCCATCTCCACCCGCGCCGCCATTGAGGACATGCCCGAGGGCGCGGTGGTCGTCGCCGATGCCATGGGAGTCTCGGATGCCGGTATCTTCGGCGACATCCTCTGCTTCCGCATGGCCAAGAAGGGCGTCGCCGCGCTCATCACCGATGGCGTGATGCGCGACGCCGCCGGCGTTCATTCCACCAATCTTCCGGTCTGGTGCAACGGCGTTTCCGCGCCGCCGTCGGTGGCGGGCCTCACCTTCGTGGGCTGGCAGGAAACCATCGGTTGCGGCGGCGTCGCCGTCATTCCCGGCGATACGATTGTCGTTGACGACGATGGCGCGGTCGTGATCCCTCAGGCGTTGCTGGAAGAAGTCCTGGCCGAAGCGCCGGAACAGG
Source organism: Pelagibacterium sp. 26DY04 (assembly GCF_031202305.1). Classification (NCBI taxonomy): domain Bacteria; kingdom Pseudomonadati; phylum Pseudomonadota; class Alphaproteobacteria; order Hyphomicrobiales; family Devosiaceae; genus Pelagibacterium; species Pelagibacterium sp. 26DY04. The sequence continues at coordinate 2,253,289 of NZ_CP101731.1, read as the reverse complement.
AAGCCATGGAAGCATGGATCATGACCGAGGTCGATCGCGGGGTGCCGCTGCCGGGGCTCTACCCGATGAACGAGGAAACCAAGAAGCGCTATCAAGAGTTCAAGGCCAAGTCCTGACCATGCCGCTCAACCACACTGCCAATGGCGTTTACGCCATCGCCACCACGCCCTTTCTCGACGATTTTTCCGTCGACACGAAATCGGTCGATCGGCTGACGGATTTCTATGCGGAGGCCGGTGCCACCGGCATCACCATCCTGGGGATCATGGGGGAGGCGCCCAAGCTCGAATATGAGGAATCGCTGGGCATCGTGCGGCAGGTGGTCGGGCGTTCCAAACTCCCGATCATCGTTGGCGTTTCCGCTCCCGGCTTTGCCGCCATGCGGCGCCTGGCGCGTGAATCGATGGATTTGGGCGCGGCCGGTGTCATGATCGCCCCGCCGTCCAACCTGCGCACCGACGACCAGATCAGAGGCTACTACGCCTCCGCCGTCGAAGCGATCGGCGAGGACATTCCCTTCGTCATCCAGGATTACCCGCTTACCCTCACCGTCGTCATGACCCCTGCAGTCATCCGCGACATCGTCAACGCCCATCTCTCCTGCGTCATGCTCAAGCATGAGGATTGGCCGGGGCTTGAAAAGATCAGCGCCCTGCGCAAGTTCCAGGGAGAGGGCAGCATGCGCGAGATCTCGATCCTTTGCGGCAATGGCGGATTGTTCCTCGATTTCGAATGCGAGCGCGGCGCCGACGGCGCGATGACCGGCTACGCCTTCACCGATGCGCTCGCCGACATCGTCCGGCTCCAGGCGGCCGGAAATCGCGACGCGGCTCACGATATGTTCGACGCCCATCTCCCGCTCATCCGCTACGAGCAGCAGCAGGGCGTGGGGCTCGCCGTGCGCAAATACGTGCTCAAGAAGCGTGGGCTGATCACATCCGATCTCCAGCGCAAGCCTGCCGGTGCGCTCACTGCCAAGGCGCGCGAGGAGGTGGATTATCTTCTCTCCCGCGTCGCCCGGCACGATCCGCGCGCCGTTATCTAAGCCCGATTGTCGTTTCGCCAGCGCCTTCATATCATGGGGCTGTGAAGAAGCTCGAAACCTACCGCAGCAAGCGCAATTTCGGCTCCAGCCCGGAGCCGGAAGGCCTTCCGTCAGCAGACGCGGGCAACCGTTTCGTCATTCACAAGCACTCGGCGACCGCCGACCATTACGATTTGCGTCTGGAGCATGATGGTGTCCTGCTCAGTTGGGCCGTGCCCAAAGGGCCCTCGCTTAATCCCGAAGACAAGCGATACGCCGTCCGCACCGAGGATCACCCTCTCGAATATGCCGATTTCGAGGGCGTGATCCCCGAGGGCGAGTATGGCGGCGGCCCGATGATCGTCTGGGATCGCGGTGTTTGGGCCCCGATGGATGATATCGAAAAGAGCCTCAAAACCGGCAATTTCAAGTTCCGGCTGGCGGGCGAGAAGCTGTCGGGAGGCTGGATGCTGGCTCGGCTCAAGAACAAGGATGAGAAGGAAGGTTGGATTCTGTTCAAGGAGCGCGATCAGGCCGCCAATCCCTCGCGAGACATCCTTGCCGAGCGGCCCGAAAGCGTCAAAACCGGCCGCCGCATCGAAGAACTCGTCGTCCCACCACCTCCGCCGGCAAAACCCCGCCCACCCAGCCGCATCAAGGGTGCGGTCAAGGCACCGTTTCCGCCGGTAACCGCTCCTCAGCTTGCCTCGCCCACCCCAAAGCCTCCGCTGGGCAGTGAATGGCTGCATGAAATCAAGCTCGATGGCTACCGCACGCTCGCCTATTTGCAGAACGGCTCGGTAAAGCTCATCACCCGCTCGGGTCTGGATTGGACGCACCGCTATGGCGACCTCCCCGACGCCTTCCCTTCGCTCCCTTGCAAAAGCGCTGTGCTGGACGGCGAGATCGTCGCGCTCGACGCAAAGGGCGTCAGCAGTCTCTCCCGGTTGCAGGAGGCGCTTTCATCCGGCCCTGGCGGCAAGCTCGTCTTCTATGCCTTCGATCTGCTGTATCTCGACGGCTGGGATCTGACACAGGCGACGCTTTCCGATCGCAAGCGCGCGCTGCAGCCATTGGTAGCCGGCAATCAGGCCATTCATTTCAGCGATCACGTAGAGGGCGATCCAACCGAGCTTTTCGAGCGCGTGAGCGACCTCGGTCTTGAAGGGCTGGTCTCCAAACGCGCCGAGGCCAAATACCGCTCAGGCCGCAGCGAGAGTTGGCTCAAGGCCAAGGCGCCGAAAATCGGCAGCTTCGTCATTGCCGGCTTCACCCGCTCCAAGGCAACCGGAGGGCTGGCTTCCCTGGCCATGGGTGAATGGGTGGATGGCGAACTCATCTACCGCGGCAAGGTGGGCACCGGCTTTGATGCCGAAATGCTCTCCTCGCTCTACCCTCGCCTCCAGGCGCTGGGCGAGGCCGAGCCATTGCCCGGCGCACCGCGCGACATCGTCTGGGTCGATCCGGTCCTGATCGCCAACGTCACCTATGGCGACATCACGCGCGATGGCATGCTGCGCCACACCGTCTTCAAAAGTCTGCGCGAAGCCGAGCTCACCGCAGGCCCCGTGGCCGAGCGCAAGCGGCTGGTGACCGATGCCGATCTCGCCGGCATCTGGGTCACCAATCCCACGCGCCGTCTTTTCGGACGTTCGGGCCCCACCAAGCTCGACATCGCCGTCTATTACGCGGCGGTGGGCGATTTCATGCTGCCGCATATCCTTGGCCGGCCCGTCTCGATGCTGCGCTGCCCATCACCGAAACCGGCCGATTGCTTCTTCCAACGCCATGCCTTCACCGGCATGCCGCCAACGCTCCAGACGGCCGAGATCAAGAACTCGGAAGGCGAGGAGCGCTCCTATCTCGTGATCGCCGACGTCCGGGCTTACCTCGCACTCGCCCAGTTCGGCGTGGTCGAATTCCACGCCTGGGGCAGCAAGGCCCCCCATATCGAAAAACCCGACCGCATCGTCTTCGATCTCGATCCGGGCGAAGGAGTAGCGTGGCGCGAGGTGGTCGAAGCCGCGATCCACATTCGTGGCGAACTCGAGCCCGTCGGGCTGATGCCCTTCGTCAAGACCTCCGGCGGCAGCGGCGTCCATATCGTCGTTCCCATCACACCCAGGCTCGGCTGGAAGCCGGTGCATGCGGCGAGCAAGTCGATCGCCGGCCGCATCGCGGCGGCCCAGCCGAAAACCTTCACCACCACCATGGGTGCCGAAAACCGCAAGGGCCGCATCTTCATCGACTTCCACCGCAACGCCCGCACGTCCACAGCCGTCGCCGCTTATTCGCTCCGCGCCCGTGTCCACATGCCCGCTTCGACCCCCATAAGCTGGTCGGATCTGGAGTCTATCGACGCTCCGACGGATTTGAACTATTCTACACTTCCAAGACTTCTTGAGACTGCTGGCGATCCATGGGCGGATATAAATAACGCCGCACGGGATTTGCCTGAACGACTATAGTGGTTTGTGTGTAGTATCGGAGTTTGAGCCATGGCACCGCGCGCCAGTTGGAAGGGTCATTTGAGGCTGAGTCTGGTGAGCTGCCCGGTGCGGCTGTACCCGGCCACCACCACCAAGGACCGCATTTCGTTCAATCAGCTTCACAAGGACACCCATAATCGGATCAACATGAAGCCGGTCGATCCCGAACTGGGGCTTGTCGAGCGCAGCGATCTCGTGCGCGGCTATGAGTATGACGACAAGCAATACGTGATCATCGAGGACAGCGACCTCGAAGCGGTCAGGATCGAATCCAACCACACGATGAACATCGAAGCCTTCGTCGACGAGGACGAAATCGACCTCATCTACCTCGATGCCCCGTACTACCTCGCCCCCGATGGAGCGCTGGCCGAGGAAACCTTCGTTGTCCTGCGCGAGGCTATGCGCCGCTCCGGCAAGGTGGCCATCGCCCGCCTGGTGCTCTCGAGCCGCGAGCGCGTCGTCACCATCGGCGCGCGGGAAACCGGCATGTTCATGTGTACCTTGCGCAATCCCAACGAAGTGCGTGGCACGTCTGAATATTTCGGCAATATCCCCGTAGGCGATCCAGACGCCGAAATGCTCGATCTGGCTCAGCGCCTCATCGAGCAGAAGGAGACCAAGTTCGATCCCAGAAACTACGAGGATCGCTATGAGGTCGCATTGATGGCGATGATCCGGGAAAAGCTAAAGGGCCACAAACCCGTGGTTGCCGCCGCGCCCGAGCGCGGCAATGTCATCAACCTCATGGACGCCCTCAAGGCCAGCCTCGGCCAGTCCAAGCCGCCGGCCGAAAGCAAGTCCAAGCGCGCGCCCGCCGCAAAGACGGCCAAGGACAAGGCTATAGAGGCCGAACCCGCGCCCAAGGCCAAGCGCACCACGCGAACCCGCAAGCAGGCCTAGCCCCCCATGCAGCCGGGCGGCAAGACCATCGGGCTGATCGGCGGGCTGGCCGCAGCCCCGCGCCGTATCGTCGGCCGGCATCTGGCCGAGCGCGGCGCGGTCTTCCGCCACGGCATCACCCGCAAGACCGATCTGGTGGTGTTCGGCAAAAAACTTCTCAACCGGTCTTCCGCTCAGGAGATCGCTGCCCGCCACCACACGCAGGCCAAGGCTGGCAAGCCTGTCTGGGGCGAGCGCGAATTCTTGCGCTGGGTGCGTGACGAGGAGGGGCCGGCGCTCACGCTCGATCGCGAGACGCTCTGTGCCCAATCGGGCCTTGACGCAAACGATTGCGTCCTGCTTTCGCTCTTTGCCGCCTTTGAGGGCGACGGCACACGCTTTGCTTTCACAGATGTGATCCTTGCCCGCAAATATGCCGGGTTGATTGCTTCGGGCGCCGATTGGTTCGCGATCGTCCGCCAGCTTGCCGGCGCCCCGAAATCCTCGCTCACAGCCTTCGCGCTCCGTCCCGGTCCGGCCGGGATCATCTATGCCGAGCGCAACGATCTGGTTTCCGATCTCAGCGGCCAGACCGTTCTCCCCTTTGCCGAAACCGACGAGGACATCGACGATCTCTTCGAGGCAGCCGAGGAGGCGGAGGGCGAGGCGGATATCGAGACCGCCATCGCGCTCTACCGCCGCTGCCTTGCCGCCGATCCCACCGATTCCGTGGCCGCCTTCAATCTCGGCAATTGTCTTTCCTCCCAGGGCGATAAAGCCGAGGCCCGGCACCTCTACCAGATCGCAATCAAGCGCGACCCCACCTTTGTCGAAGCGTGGTTCAACCTCGCAACGCTGCTGCGCGAAGGCGGCGATGTGGCCGGCGCGCGCCGGCACTTGGAGCGGGCCATCGCCATCGATCCCTCCTATGCCGATGCGGTCTACAACCTTGCCGCCCTCCAATTCGATGTCGGCAATCTCGATGCCGCTCGCCGCCATTGGCTGCGCTATCTCGAACTCGATCCGCATACCGCATGGGCCGAGACCGCCAGGCGCGGCATTCAGTATGTGGACATGCAGAACGCACGCAAGGCGGCCGGCCAGTGACCGATTTCCTCTTCAGCGGCGGCGAAGATGCCGCCATCACCCTGCTTCTAGCCCACGGCGCCGGCGCCGCCATGGATTCAGCCGCCATGAATGCCGCCACCGACGCGCTTGTCGCCGCCGGCCTGCGCGTCGTCCGTTTCGAATTCGCCTATATGGCAAGCCGCCGCGCCGGCGATGGGCGCAAGCCTCCGCCGCGCGCCGAAACGCTGCTCGGAGAATATCGCGCGGCGGTAGATGCGCTGGAATCGTCCGGCCCGCTGTTCATCGGCGGCAAATCCATGGGCGGTCGCGTAGCCACCATGGTGGCCGACGAACTCCATAGCGCCGGCCGCATCCAGGGTGTCGTTTGCCTGGGCTATCCCTTCCACCCACCCGCCAAGCCCGACCAGCTCCGCACCCGCCATCTCGAACACCTCAAATGCCCGCTGCTCATCTGCCAGGGCACACGCGATCCATTCGGCACAGTTGAGGAGGTGCCCGGCTATGCCCTCTCCGATGCGGTCCGCATCGAATGGCTCGAGGATGGAGACCACGATCTGAAACCGCGCAAGGCCATCTCTGGCTTCACCGCTGCCCAGCATCTGGAAACCATGGCGAAGACCGTGGCCGCATGGACCCGCGATATCGCCGCCAGGGCATGAAGATCGCCACCTTCAACATCAACAGCATCAATAAGCGCCTCACCAATCTTCTGTATTGGCTGGATGAGGCGCAGCCCGATGTCGTTTGTTTGCAGGAACTGAAGGCCCGCCAATCCGAATTCCCGCTGGCCGCGATCGAGGCCGCCGGCTACAAGGCCGTTTGGCAAGGCCAGCCCGCCTGGAACGGCGTGGCGATCCTTGCGCGCGGCAGCGCCCCGGTCGTCACCCGCACGGCGTTGCCGGGCGATGCGGAAGACACCCAGGCCCGCTATATCGAGGCGGCAGTGCAGGGGGTGCTGATCGGAACGCTTTACGCGCCCAATGGCAATCCGCGCCCGGGTCCGAAATTCGACTATAAGCTCGCCTGGACCCGCCGCCTGCTCGATCATGCCGCCGATCTCATGGCCACCCGCCTGCCGGTCGTCCTGGCTGGGGATTTCAACATCGTGCCCGAACCACGCGATATCTATCCATCGCGGTCCTATGACGACAATGCGCTGGTCCAACCCGAAAGCCGCGCTCTCTATGCCGAGTTCCTGGGGCAGGGATGGGTCGATGCCCTGCGAGAGACCCATCCGGAGGACGAGGCGCTCTATACCTTCTGGGACTACAAGCGAAACCGTTGGCCCCGCAATGCCGGCCTGCGCCTCGATCACATCCTGCTCGCCCCCGATCCGTCCGCACGGCTGGCAGCCGCCGGCGTCGACCGCGACGTTCGAGGAGAGGAGGGGGCCAGCGATCATGCGCCCGTCTGGATCGTGCTGGATTAAATCGACATTCGATGAACCCATCTGTCATTCCGGGACGTTCCGCAGGGCAATCGATCCACCGGATCGATTGCTGATCCTGCTCCAATCCCGGAATCCAGCGGCAGCCCCGGCCAAGACCGCCAAATGCCGGTTCGGCCTAAAGCGATCCGGCCGCGCCGCGTCCGAACTTCATTTCCAGCGGTTCGAGCAGGGATCGGATCTCGATGCCCGCCGCTGTCGCCACGGCGTGGCCTTCGGTGGTCACTGCCCCCGGATCCTCCTGGTGGTCGCGCGGAGGAATGGATTCGTCGATATGCGCCTTGAGGTCCCGCAGGTCCTCGGGCGAACGGACATAGCGTTCGAGTAGCCAGGCAAGCACCTGTCTCTGGGCGGCCAAACGGCCTTCGATATCGAAATTGCTCATAGCCCCGTCCGACATGCCGTTCTCCTCTTGATCGTGTTTTCCGCAACGGTGACCACCATCGGCCAGTTCCCGCCTCAATCCGTGCTGCCGGGCGTGACGGTGGGAAAGGTCAGAACGAATGTCGATCCCTTGCCGTCATTGGCGTAGTACATCACGCCCTCGATCTGCTGCACCAGGCCCTTGACCAGTCTCCGGCCCATTCCGTCGCTGGGGCTTTCGGGGTCAAAACCCACTCCGTCATCGCCGATGGTAAGGGTTGCCCGGTCAGGGCCGTCGGCCTTGAGCCGGACATCGATCCGACCATCCCGTCCCCCGGGGAAGGCGTATTTGATCGCGTTGCACAGCGCTTCGTTGACGATCAGGCCGAGCGGCATCAGATGGTCGCGATGCACATGCACCTTGTCGATATCGGTCACCACCTCCGCCTTGGTGTCGAAGCCCGTGACGATGTCGTGGACGAGTTTCTCGACATAGGCGGAAACTTCGGCGGTGCCGAACTGATCGGTGCGGTAGATGTGCTCATGAACGGCGACCATAGCTGCGATCCGGCGCCCCATCTCCTGCTTTACCGCCGGGGAAACAGGCTGGAGCTGCACCAGCGAGGAGACGGCCTGGAGATTGTTCTTCACCCGGTGGTGGATTTCGCGGAACAGCATCTGGTTCTGGTCTACGGCGGCTGCCAATTGCTCCCGCGTCTGCCGGTCCTGCTGCAGGATGCGTGTCAGCCACCAGAGCGCCAGCACCAGCCCCACGAGGCCGGGTATGATGAGGATGAGGGCCAGCGCCGTGTTCTGCCAAAACCGGCTGGCGATCGCGTCGGCTGATATTGCCGCCACAGCCACCAGTGGCGCACCTTCGAGCTTGTGATAGCTGACGACCCGTGGTTGGCCATCGACCGGAGAGGCAGGCGCATAATAGGTGCCCGCATCGGTCTCGGGCAGGAGTTCAGTGAAAAGAACATAGTCCGAGAGGTCGAGGGGTTCGTCCGCCACCGGGTAGCGCGCCACCAGCCACCCATCGTCGCGGATCAGCGAAATGGTCGAGTCCGGTTCGAGGTTCAGCGACCGCCAGACATCGCTGAACAGTTCATTGCTCACGGTGATCGCGGCCACGCCCGAAAATGTACCCTGCGTTTCCAGGCGCCGCGCGATGATGAAGGTCGGCGGATCGTTCCCGGAGTCCAGAAGCATTGGCGTGATGATGAATTGGTCGCCATTCGCCAGCTGCTCGAAATAGTCCTCCTGGGCGATATTGGGACGTAGCGGCATGTCGGAGTTGGAAAGCCTGACATTGCCGTTGGGACCGTAGACGGTGATCCGCACATGATCGGGCAGGCCGCTGAGTTGTTCGTCTATGTCGCCGAACGGCTCGAGCGCCAGCACCAGCGATTGCGTTCTCAACTGGTCATGGATGCGTTCGAGAACCTGGTTGCTTGCTTCGGTGAGCCATTGGGTATGCACCGCGACCACATGAGCAGCCGAAGCGGCGGCAGTCTCGGCCCTGGAGAATTGCTGCCGATAGCCTTGAACGACGAGCAGGGTCGTGAGGATGATGATCGCTAGGCTCAGCGCGACCGCAAAGACCAGCGCCGCCATTGCGGCATCGATCTTGCGTTTGGCTTTTGGTCGAATCGCTCGAGGCGCCGCCGCGTCGCTCACCCTGCATCCCCTCTGCTGCGCTTATGCAGCTTGTTCCTTGCCAGCGAACAGATCACATCAAGGTTCCGGCCACAACCATTGACGTAGCGCAAGACGCGGAACGAACCCTCTCCCAGCGCATTGCTCGCCAAGGATTTTTTCGCGATGGAGCACGACAATGGCCAACCAACCCGCTCAGCACCAGGACCGGCAACCGGGTCGCGAAGGGGAAATGAATCCCCAGCCCGAATACACGCCTTTTTATCCAGGAAGCGGCAGGCTTGATGGGAAAGTCGCGATCGTCACTGGCGGAGATTCCGGTATCGGTCGCGCCGTCAGCGTCCTTTTCGCGCGTGAGGGGGCCAAGGTCGTGATCGTTTATCTTGATGAGGACGAGGACGCCGAAGCGACCCGGGCCATCGTCGAGGAAGAGGGCAGCGAAGCGCTGCTGATCGCCGGCGATGTCGGTGATCCCGATTTTTGCAAAGCAGTTGCCGAGCGAGCCTTGACGGCCTTTGGCCGCATCGACATCCTCATCAACAACGCAGCCGAGCAGCACATCCGCGAAGACATCGCAGACCTCGACGCCGATGCCATGAAAGAGGTGTTCGAAACCAACATCTATGGCTATTTCCATATGGTGCAGGCGGTAATCGACCATTTCGAGGAAGGCGCCCGCATCATCAACACAGCCTCCATCGTGGCCTATCGCGGGCATCCGCAATTGGTGGATTACGCCATGACAAAAGGCGCCATCGTTGCGCTTACCCGCTCGCTGGCCGCCCGGTTTGCCGAAAAGAAGATCTTGGTAAACGCGGTTGCTCCCGGCCCGATCTGGACGCCGCTGATCCCCGCCAGTTTCCCACCCGAGATGGTCAAGGAATTCGGCTCTTCGACGCCCCTCAAGCGTCCCGGCCAGCCCAATGAGGTCGCTCCGGCCTACCTGTTGCTCGCCTGCGAGGACGGAAGGTTCATGACGGGTCAGACCATCCATGTGGATGGCGGAGAGTTCCCGAGCAGCTGACGCGAAATGGCCATTGCCGATCCCGGCCTCTCGAACGGGTGCCTTCGCTATGTCAATGACGACGAGCCCGGCATCATCCGCCGTCGTCGCGGAAAAGGTTTCATCTATATCCGCGACAGTGGCCGCCCGGTCGCCCGGGAAGGCGACATCGCCCGCATCAACGCGCTTGCCATCCCGCCCGCCTGGACCGACGTGTGGATCTGCCCCGATCCTGACGGTCATATCCAGGCCACCGGGCGCGACCAGAAGGGGCGCAAGCAGTATCGCTACCACGATCAATGGCATGCCGATCGCGGCATGGCCAAATATGCGCTGATGGCCGATTTCGCCGCCAGCCTTCCCAGAATCCGCAAAGCGGTCGATGCCGATCTGCGCCTGCGCGGCCTGCCGCGTGAAAAGGTCGTGGCGTCCATCGTCTGGTTGTTGGACAATACCATGATCCGGGTCGGCAATGACAGCTATGTCAAGGACAACAAAAGCTTCGGCCTCACCACCCTGAGGGCGCGCCATCTCGATGTCTCCGGGTCCAAACTGCATTTCCACTTCAATGGCAAATCGGGCAAGACATGGGATGTCGGCATCGCCGACCGGCGTATGTCGCGCATACTCAAGACCATCGAGGATCTGCCGGGCCAGCGTCTGTTCCGCTATCGCGACGAGGAGGGGCGGCTCCATGACGTGGGCTCGCACGACGTCAATGCCTATATCCGCGCGACCATCGGGGAGCGCTTCAGCTCCAAGGATTTCCGCACTTGGGGTGGCACCATGCGCGCGCTGACGCTCCTCGCGCAGACCGAAGTGCCCGACACCAAGACCGCACGCGCGCGAACCCTCAACGCCGTGATCGACGCCGTTTCGCGCAAACTCGGCAATACGCGCGCCGTATGCCGTGCCTGCTACATTCATCCCGCCGTTTTCGAGCGCTGGGAGCAGGGAAAGCTCGCCGACGATGTGGCTGCGATCCGCGCGAAGCGCCCGCGCCGCGCAGGGCTCGACGCGGAAGAATGCATTGCGGCCCTCTGGCTGCAAAAGTTCGCAGGTGGGTAGAACTACAGCTTGACCACTGTACGCGACGCCATGCTCCTGCTCAGCAGGGCAAGTCGGATCAGGCTGGAATCGGGGCAGTTGTGTGTACCGGCGATCCGCGAGGTACTCTCTTCAAGCTTGAGTAGCCGCCGCTTGTGCCGGTCCACTTCCTCGCGCACCGATTGCGCGACGGTCTTACGGGTTTCCATGAGCGGCTCCTTATGCCAATGGAGCTTATCTCACGCAAAACCCGGCGCATTAACATAGATCAATAGGTGCGTCCCGGAGTGGCCGAGCTACTTGTTGGTGCGCCCGCGACGCGCCGGATTGATGCTCCCATCGGCGTCGGGATCGTTCATCACATCGCCTTCGAGCGTGTTGTCGCCCTCGAGCGCTTCGATGTCCTCTGTCGCGGTCCCGCGGCTGTAGCCGATGCCCGGGTCGTTCTCGAGATCGTCTCCCATATCGGGCTGATCGGCCAAGCGCCCATCGGCCATTTCCTGCTCGGCCGCTTGCCAATGGTCCCTATCGCGTCCCTCAGGACGACCTTCCTTTTCCCAGATCTGGTGAGCCCTCGTGCGGATGGCGTCTTCCCGTGCAGTGTTCATGATGACCTCCTCGACTGCGTTGCCAGATCAACTCCGATCGCCAAGCTCCGTTCCGGCACTGTCGTGCATCAATCCGCCGTCGCGCTCTGCCGGCATCGCGGGGAACCCGGTGTTCGCGAAATGAATTGAGTCCCACCAGTCATCATCGCGTTTCAAGGACGTTTTCATGCCTTCAGCACGCCCCGTCTGGAAGGGCCAGATCAGATTGTCGCTCGTGGCCATTCCGGTGGAACTCTATTCGGCCTCCAAGACCGGCGCGCGGCTCTCGTTCCGCCAGATTCACGAGCCTTCGGGCAAGCCCGTCAAATACGAAAAGGTGGTTCCCGGCGTCGGTCCGGTCGACCCGGACGACATCCTCAAGGGCTTCGAATACGAAAAGAACGATTTCGTCCTGCTCGAAGACGAGGAGATCGACGCGGTCAAGCTCGAAACCCGCAAGACGCTCGAACTCGTCCAGTTCGTGGGCGGTTGCGAGATCGACCCGATCTATTTCGATAAATCCTACTATGTCGTCCCCCAGGACGAGCTGTCTGAAGACGCTTTCCGCGTCGTGCGCGACGCCCTGCGCACCTCCCAAAAAATCGGCCTGGGCCAGATTGCCATGCGCGGGCGCGAATATATCTGCGCGATAAAACCTTGTGGAACCGGCCTGATGCTGGAAACTCTTCATTATGAAGATGAGATCCGCAAATCCGATCCCTTCTTCTCGGGCATCTCCAAGACCAAGGCCGAAAAGGACCTCCTGGACGTCGCCACCCAGTTGATCGAACGCAAGACCGCTCCGTTCGATGCCGCAAAGTTCAAGGACAATTACACTAACGCCCTGCGCGCTCTGGTGGAAAAAAAGCTCAAGTCCAAGGGCAAAAAGAAGATCACCACCGATACCGACGAGCCCACATCGGGTGAGGCCAAGACCAACGTTATCGATCTGATGGATGCTCTCAAATCGAGCCTTGAGGGCAGCGGCGGCGGCGCCAAATCCAAGCCCGCCGCCAAATCGAAGAAGGCCTCGAGCGCCAAATCCTCCTCGGCCGCCAAGACCCGCACGCCGCGGAAAAAGGCGAGCTGACCATGGCGCGCGCCCGCGACCTGCTCGAGGAATATCGCGCCAAGCGCGACTTCACCAGGACCAGCGAGCCCACCGGCGGGGATCGCTCGACTTCCGGCAACATATTCGTGGTCCAAAAGCACGACGCGACCCGACTGCACTACGATTTCCGTCTCGAATACGAAGGCGTGCTCAAAAGCTGGGCAGTCACGCGCGGCCCCAGCACCGATCCGGCCGACAAGCGCCTCGCCGTGCGCACCGAGGATCACCCGCTCGACTACGCCACCTTCGAGGGCACCATTCCCAAGGGCCAATATGGCGGCGGCACCGTCATGCTTTGGGATTTCGGCACCTGGGAGCCGATTGAGGATCCAAAGAAGGGCTTCAAATCCGGCAAGCTCAAGATCCGCCTCGACGGCGAGCGCATGAAGGGCGGTTGGGCTCTGGTGCGCATGAAGCCGCGCTCGGGCGAAAAGAGCGAAAACTGGCTGCTCATCAAGGAGCTTGACGAGCACGCGACCGAGGACGGCAGCACGCTACTCGACGCCGATACCAGCGTTTCCACCGGCCGCGCCATGGACGCTATCGCTACCGGCAAAGCGCCCAAGAAGCGGCCGCGAAAAACCGACAAGCCGTTGCCCAAATTCGTGGAACCGCAGCTTGCCACCCTTGTCGATACCGTCCCGGCTGGCAAAGACTGGCTGTTTGAGATGAAATATGACGGCTATCGCTGCCTTGCGGCGATCTCGCGCGATAGCGTACGGCTCTACACCCGCAACGGGCTGGACTGGACCGACAAGTTCGCTTCCCTCGTTGCCCCGCTCGCCGGGATAACGAGGTCGAGCGCGCTCATCGATGGCGAGCTGTGTGCCTTCGACGAGAACGGCAAGACCAGCTTTTCAACGCTTAAGACCCATCTCTCCAATGGCGGCCCGCTGGTCTATTTTGCCTTCGATCTGCTTGAACTCGACGGCAAGTCGCTGCGTTCCCGGCCGCTTTCCGAGCGCAAGGAAGCACTCGAAGGTTTGCTCGGCAGCCGCACGCGGTACGATCCCGTCCAGCTCTCGCCCACAATTTCGGGCAAGGGCGAGGAGGTGTTCACCGCCATCTGCAAGGCCGGCCATGAGGGTATCATCGCCAAGCGGACCGATGCGTCCTACCGCTCGGGCCGTGGCAAATCCTGGCTCAAGGTCAAATGCACGCTGCGCCAGGAATTCATCATCGTGGGCTGGACCCCGTCGGAAAAGCGCCGCGGCGTCTTCGCCTCGCTGCTCCTGGCCACCCAGGAGAACGGCAAGCTCGTTTATCGCGGAAGGGTCGGCACCGGCTTTTCCGACGATATGCGGGCCCAGTTGCAGAAAATGCTGGAGGCCGGGGCGCGCAAGACGGCTCCGCTCACCGGCGTGCCGCGCCCCATGACCCGCGGCGTGCGCTGGGTCGATCCGCGCCTTCTGGCGGAAATCGCCTATACAGAGGTGACGCCGGATGGCGCGCTGCGGCACCCGTCGTTTCTGGGCCTGCGCGAGGACAAGCCGGCCAAGGGCATCGCGCTCGAAACGCCGGCCAAGGCCAAAGGAGCCGAGGCCAAGGGAGCCAAGACCATGACGCTTTCCGACGAGGACGGCATCGCCGCCGCCGAAAAGGCCGGCATTAAGCTCTCCAGCCCGGACAAGGTGCTCTATCCCGAGCAGGGCGTCACCAAGGCGCGCCTGGCCGCCTATTATGCCGCCGTCGTCGACGCCATGCTGCCCTACATCTCCGACCGGCCTCTCAGCCTCGTGCGCTGCCCCGCTGGCCGCGCCAAGCACTGCTTTTTCCAAAAGCACGATACCGGCGGCTTCACGCAGGGCATGGACACCGTCTCGATCACCGAAAAGGACGGCACAAAGGCCGATTATTTCACGCTCGACAGCCTCAAGGGCCTTCTTGCCGGCGTGCAGATGGGCGTGCTCGAATTTCACATCTGGGGCTCACGTCGCGACCTGATCGAAAAGGCGGACCGCATCGTTTTCGACATCGATCCCGATGAAGGTCTCGATTTCGGTGACGTCAAATCCGCCGCCATGGATATCCGGGATCGCTTGGCCGACCTGGGGCTCAAGACCTTTCCGATGGTCACTGGCGGCAAGGGGCTGCACGTCATAGCGCCCATTACCCGCCGGGCCGAATGGCCCGCGGTCAAGGCGTTCACCGCCGCGTTTGCAAGGCAGATGGCCGCCGACGAGCCCGACAGGTTCACAGCGACGCTCTCGAAAAAGGCGCGCAAGGGCAAGCTCTTCATCGACTATCTGCGCAATGAGCGCGGCTCTACCGCCATCGCTCCCTTTTCGAGCCGTGCCCGTCAGGGCGCCCCGGTCGCTGTTCCGGTCGGCTGGGACGAGGTGCCATCGCTGACGGCGGCCAACAGCTTCTCGCTCGAAGCCGCCGCCGAGCGGGCCAGGACCGATCCCTGGCCCGACTACGCCAAGATCAGGCAGTCCCTCCCGAAATTGAAGGACTGACCCTCAGCGCCCGCAAAACCGTTGAGTTTCGATAAGCCTAAGCGGCAGCCGGCCTGGGCTTATGCGTATCGCGCAGATGCAGGTAGCCGGGCGCGAACAGCGCCAAATCGGCCAACGCGTCGAAATTGAAGATCTCGACGGTTCCGGACTGGAACGCGATCAGCCTGGATTTGCGCAACTCCTGTAGCGTGCGGTTGACGTGCACCGTCGAAAGGCCCAGCACATCGGCCAATTCGCTCTGGGTCAAAGGCAATGGAAAGCGGGCGCCGTCATTGCGGCCCACGGCGGCAAGCCGCAGATAGATTTCGCACAGAAGATGGGCCACCCGCTCGATGGCCGAACGCTTGCCCACGCTCACCAGCCATTCGCGCGATATGGATTCCTCGACCAATGTAGTGCTCCAGAGCGCGCGGGTGATGCGGGGCGAGCCTTCCAGCAGCTTGAACAAATTGCCGTTGGGAATGGCTCGCACCGAAAGCGGGGAAAGGGCGATCAGCGGCGGTTGGCTCCCCCCGAGCACGAATTGGCGCAGATCGATAAGGTCGCCGGGAACCAGCAGGGAGAGGATTTGGCGCCGGCCATCGGAAAGGTCGCGATATCGGCAGGCAAAACCGTCCTCGAGAACGTGGACATGCTGTTCGGCCAGTTTTCCCGCCAGGGGAGAACCGCGCCCCGACACATGCCGAAGTTGTGCGGGCAGGGCCAGCAGGCCGGCGCGTTCGGCCTGATCGAGAGGAAGATGGCTTTCAAGCCGGGCAACGAGCAGGTCGGTCAAATCCGTCTACTCCTTGATCTATTTGACACTGGGGTAAGGCTGGTCGGCCAATAGCCTTGCCAGATGCGCGGCCGTCCGCGCGGCCATGGTCGCAGCGTTCGTTACAACCTCGGGCACGCTGGCAAGATCCTTGAAATCGGTCGAGCTCATGGCCTCTCCCACCCAATAGGAAACCGCATTGGGCGCAAGTGTGAAGCCCACGTCGTTGAGCGCCTGGAACAGCTCGGCCGAAACGTGATGCGCCCCATCTTCGTTGCCCACGGTCGCAACCATCGCCACCTTGCCATAGCTTGGCATGTGGCCCCGATCGTCCGTTTCGGAAAGGAACGCGTCCATGCGTTCGAGGGCCCGCTTGATGACGCTCGACGGCTGGCCCAGCCAGACCGGCGAGCCGGCGATGAGGATATCGGCATCCATTATGCGGCGGCGGATATCGGGCCAGTCGTCGCCGGCCCCTTCATCGGACGTGACGCCGGGCAGAATCGAATGATCGGCCAGCCGGATCGTCTCGCCCTCTATGCCTTCGGCCTTCAGCGTGTCGAGAAGCAGCGTGATCATCCTGTCGGTCGAGGAGGTCTCGCCTTTGGCCGAGGTTTTAAGAGTGCCGTTCAAAGCAAGAGCGGAGAGTGATTTTGGCATGAGCTTTTCTTATTGATTCCGGGATTGATGGCCTTAACCTGCGTTAAGGTTTGCGAGGGAAAGACACGGCAGCCTGGATAGACCGGGTTGGTCCCTCCGCAATCAACGGGAGAGGGCGAGGCGCGTTCCAACTGGACCGGGCCGCCGATGCGCTTAATATGCCTGCGGCGTGCAACGAACCGTCGCGCTGGTGGTTCTTGCGAGTGATGCCGCTTACGGCAAAACCCAGCGGAGGGCACACATGGCATCGGCCAACCCAGCACTGTCGGGGAAAGCCATCATGATTGTCGAAGACGAATATCTGATCGCGATCAATATCGAAGTGGCGCTCGAGGAATTGGGCGCGCGGATCATTGGGCCGTTTTCCCGCGTCGAAGACGCTTTGGAAGCGCTCAAGGGGCGGGATTTCCTGCCTGATGCGGCGGTCCTCGACATTAACGTCCGCGGCCGTCCGGTCTTTCCGGTCGCCGAGCGTCTGGCGGAGCGAAGCATTCCGTTCGTCTTCGCCACGGGTTACGACCACTGGGCCATTCCACCCGCGCTCTCCCACGTAAGGCGGTTTGAGAAGCCCACCGACCCGGTGGTCCTTGGAGAAGTTCTCGCCGGCTATCTGGCCGCACGAGACAGTTCGGGGGTTGCATGAATCCGAATGAAGACACTGCATCCGATATAGCCGGCAAATGCGTGCTGGTCGTCGAGGACGACTATGTGCTGGCGCGCGAGGTCTGCAACGACCTCAAAAGCCACGGCGTTCACGTGCTTGGGCCGGCGCCCACGGTTCATTATGCGAACCTCATCATCGGCAAACGACGCCTCGACGGCGCCATTCTCGACATCAAACTGTTCGGCGAAGAAGTCTACGAGCTGGTCGACGTGCTGACGGCTCGCGGCGTCCCCATCGTCTTTGCCACCGCCTATCAGGACGATCGGATCGATGCGCGCTACCGCTCGGTCGATACGCTGCACAAGCCGCTCGATCTGGCGCATCTGCGGCGCAAGGTGGCGGCGTTCCGCCCGCAAGCCCCCTCCAACCTGAGACAGCCGGTAGAACCGGTTATACGGCCAAGCGTTGTGCGGTCTTCCGAAACAGTGCAGGATCGTTGGGCACGCCTGCTTTTTGAGGTCATGCACGGCAACGCCTGACCTCCAGGAGGACATGATGGGCCAGGACCGCAACGACGAAAGCACGGCGATGCGGGTGGCGGACGTGTCTGACGGAGAAGAGCGGTTTCGTCTGATCGTCGAGAACGCTCGCGATTATGCCATTTTCACCACCGACCGCGACGGCAATATCGACAGTTGGCCTCCTGGAGCCGCCAATGTCTTCGGCTGGAATTCCGAGGATATATTGGGCAAGTCCGGCGCGCTGCTGTTCGTCCCCGAAGATCGGGAGAGTGGCGCTCATTGGCAGGAACTCCAGACCGCCTTGAGCCGTGGCTATGCGCCCGACGTGCGTTGGCATCAGCATCGGTCGGGCTCGCGCGTCTATATCGAGGGCAGCGTATGGCCGCTCAAGGACACGGAGGGGTCTCCAAAAGGTTTCCTCAAAATCGGCCAGGATATGACCCTGCGCCGTCAGCACGAAATCGCTCTCATGGAAAGCGAGGAGCGCTTTCGCCTGCTGGCAACGACCGTCCCCCATCTGGTCTTCCGTTCCACCACGGAAGGCAAGCGGACATGGGCTTCTCCCCAATGGGCTGCCTATACGGGCATGTCCAACGAGCAATCGGAAGGCTATGGCTGGCTCGATGCCATCCATCCTGACGATCGGCATCTGGCGCTCAAGAAATGGGAGGAGGCGGGAGAGGACGGGGAAAATTACTACGGCGAACACAGGATCCGTCGTGAGCGCGACGGCATGTATCGCTGGCATCAGACCCGGGCCGTCCCCATCCGCGCCGGCGCCGGAGGTCCGCAGGAATGGGTAGGATCGGCTGCCGATATCCACGATATGCGCGTAATGCAGGAACGACAGGGCATCCTGGTCGGAGAGTTGCAGCATCGCACCCGGAACCTTCTGGCCGTAGTCCGCTCCATCGCTTCGCAAACCGCCTCCATGGTGGATTCTCTCCCCGATTTCGTGCGCGCTTTCGATAGTCGACTGGGCGCGCTCTCCCGCGTGCAGGGCCTGCTCTCACGCGCCGAGGGCGACGCGGTGACCGTGGAATCGCTGGTGCGGATGGAACTGGGGGCAGTCACCGAGGACTGGGAGCGGGTAAAGCTCACGGGCCCGCGTATCCTTGTCGGCGACGGCACCCTGCAGACCCTGACGCTCGTCATCCATGAGCTCAGCACCAACACCGTCCGCCACGGCGGGCTGGCCGACCCCCAGGGCAGGGTGGATATCGAGTGGTTCCGGCGCGACGGTGGCGATGACGCCATGCTCGTCATCGAGTGGCGTGAGAAATTCTCCCCCCGTTTTCCCGATCCCGCCCGAATACGCGGCTTCGGCCGACAATTGATCGAAGAAGCAATTCCCTATCAGTTGGGCGCATCGACCCGTTTCGTGCTCGAACCCACATCGCTGCACTGCGTCCTGACCCTCCCGCTCGATCCGCAGGACCAATAGGGAACTTCACGCGCACCCCCGGCATTGACGTTCACGTACAAAGAGGGGCGCTGGTGTGGCCGAAGACAAGTCAACTTCCTCAGTCAGTCCGGTGATTGCCGAGGTCATGGAGCGCGACGCCCAATCGGCGGTCGCGGTCGCCGGCCATCCCGTCCACGCCATGATGGTGCATTTCCCCATCGCGCTGGTGTTCGCCACGCTGGGCACTGACATCTTCTACTGGTGGACAGCCGATCCCTTTTGGGTGCGGGCCGGCGTCTGGTCGGCGGGCTTTGCTTTCTGGTTCGGCGTTGCCGCCGGCATCGCCGGCACTGCGGAACTGGTCCTGGTCCCCGGCATCCGCGGCCGGGTCGGCAGTTGGACCCACGCCATCGCCGCCATGGCGCTATTGGCCATCGCCGGCACCAATTGGGGCGTGCGCCTCGCCGATCCTGACGCCGTCCTGCCATTCGGATTGGCGCTCTCGCTGCTCGCGGGCATCTTTACCGGCCTTGCAGGGTGGCATGGCGGCAAGCTCGTTTTCGACCACGGCATCGGTATCATGGTGGACCCCAACGCGTGATTTTTGGGGTCAGATGCACAACGATGTCGTCAAACTCGGGATAGCCAGGCCGATCATAGCCACAAAAGCTGATCCCAAGCCGTATATGCCCAATATGGACAGGGTCGGAGCAGGGGCTTGCTCAAGCCGCGCCCTGGCCCTCCAATGCGCGAACACCAGCCACCCAGCTAGGGCCGAACCCCCTAGAAAACCTAGGGAAATTGCGACCAGCAGCCCGCGCTGGACCCCCTCGGGCCACCCGAATTCACACCCGATCGCGTTGGTCGCATAAAGCGTGACAAATGCAACGCTCCAGATGATGAAGCCGAGCGGAATCAATAACATACGCGATGGCGGTACGGGCGATTTCGTGCTCATCTCACCCCCGCCAGCGCACCGATCAACCCCGGCATCAGCGCGATCATCGCAACCACCGCAACTCCGGTCACTGCCGTATAGTCGTGCCACAGCGAAGCCAGGCGCAAAGCCAGTCCGCGCCGGGCGGAGACATGGCCTTGAGCGTTCTTCATCAAGGCGTTGATCGAGAACACCAATCCTGCCGCCGCATGCAATGCGGCATAGCCGAGCAGGGCGGCACTGGTTGCCAGATGGGCGTGTTGAGTGGGATCTGAAATGCCGGTAAGTTTTAGAAAAACAACGGCAATTGCCGCCGCATCCAGGACAAGGGCGAGAATGGCCGCCGGGATGAAATTGCCGCCTCGCTGACTTATCCCGCTCCCGAAACGCCACGCTATACTTGCAGAAATGAGTGCGGGAGCGGTGAGCCAAAGCCACAGATCGGGAGCAACGATCTCGGCAGGTGGCCAACCGGGAGCGACGAGCCAGAGATAGAGTGTGCCAAAGAGGAGCGAAACGAAGAGAGTGCCGTTTGCCGCAAGCGCGAAGACCATCGCCCACCACTGTGACGGGCGCTCGACCTCGATATCCAGGGGTGCGGATTCGCCGCGTCCCACCGGCACCAGGCCACTATCGGTTCTTGATCCCATAGCTGCGGACCAGAACAGGAAGCTCCCCACCGTCGCGGCCGCAAAAAGAATGGCGAGGATATAGACCTTGAACAGCATGGCCAGTACGGCCATTCCGGTCAGAGCCGCCGAGATCAGCGGCAGGAAGGTCGGTTTGGGGAGCATGACCAGATGCTCGAGCCGACCGGTGGTCATGTCCACCGCGAGGGTTTCCATGCGATTGTCGCGCACGAAGCCGAGATAGCCTTTGCCCGCCGCCAGTTCAGCCGCCAGCGGATCGGGATCTATGTCATCGGCGCGTCGATCGACGCTCGGAAGTGAGGCAAAGCCATAAGAGGCCGGTCGCGTGGGCATCGCCCAATCGAGCGTCCGCGCCTTCCAGCCATTGCGGCTGAAGCGCCGCCCGAAGCGGAATTGCAGCACCATGTCGACGGCAAACAGCGCGAACCCCATGGTAAGAATAAATCCGCCGACGCTCGAAAGCAGGTTCAGCCAATCCCAGCCGAAGTTCGAGGGATAGGTATAGACCCGGCGCGGCATTCCCATGAGCCCGGTAAGGTGCATCATAAAGAATGTCAGGTTAAACCCTACGAAAATTAGCCAAAATGCCGGCACCGAAATGCGGTGCACCGACTCGCGCCCGGTGATGTGCGGCAGCCAGAAATAGACTGCTGCCAGCATGGGAAAGACGAACCCTCCAACCAGAACATAGTGAAGGTGGGCGACCACGAAATAGCTGTCATGGGCCTGCTGGTCGAAAGGCACCATCGCCAGCATCACCCCGGTCAACCCGCCGATCACGAAGATGAGGAAAAAACCCGCCACATAAAGCATGGGAATGTCGAAGCGCGGTTTTCCATGGGCGAGCGTGGCCAGCCAGGCAAAGATCTGTACGGCGGTGGGAATGGCCACAAGCGCGCTCGCCGCTGAAAAGAACGCCAGCGCCAGGTGCGGAATGCCCACTGTGAACATGTGGTGCACCCATAGCCCGAATGACAGAAAGGCGAGGGCGGTAATGGCGGCAATGATGATGTGATAGCCCACGATCGGCCGCTGGGCGAAAACCGGGATGATGGTCGAGAGCGCTCCGGCGGCGGGCAGGAAGATGATATAGACTTCGGGGTGCCCGAACAGCCAGAACAGGTGCTGCCAGAGCAGCGGATCACCGCCGCGCGTGGGGTCGAAGAATGGCAGTCCGAAGGCGCGCTCCAGTTCGAGGAGGATCGAACCCAGGATCAGCGGCGGGAAACCGAATACCATCATCAGCGCCGTGATCAGCATGTACCAGGCAAAAAGCGGCATGCGATCGAGCGACATGCCCGGCGCCCGAAGTTTCAGAATCGAGACGGTGATTTCGACAGCGGCCGACAAGGCCGAGATTTCGACGAAAGTGATCCCCAAAAGCCAGATGTCGGAGTTGATTCCCGGCGAATAGGGCTGGGACGATAGCGGGGTATACATGAACCAGCCGCTGTCGGGCGCAACGCCAAACAGCATGGATGCAACGACGATCGTGCCGCCGAAAATATAGCACCAGAACCCGTAGGCCGAGAGGCGCGGGAAAGCCATGTCCCGCGCTCCGAGCATCTTGGGCAGAAGGTAGATCGCCAAGCCCTCCAGCATCGGTATGGCGAACAGGAACATCATCACCGTGCCGTGCATGGAAAAAAGCTGGTTGTAGATATCCGGTCCCACGAACGCAGAATTGGGTGTGGCAAGCTGGGTGCGGATCAGCATGGCCAGCACGCCACCGATGGCGAAGAACACGAAAGCGGCGAGCATGAAGCGCTTGCCCATCGTCGTGTGATTGACGGCGGCCAGCCGGTGCCAGCCCCGACCGGTTCCCCACGCACGCTCCAGGGCCTTGTGCAGGCGGATGGGAGAAAGGCGCTCGGAAGGCGGCGGAAATTCCGTCATTGGCCGCCCCCGCTCAGAACGGCACGATAATCCTCGGGAGCATGCGCTTGGACGATAAAGCGCATGTCCGTATGCCCGCCGCCACAGAATTCGGCGCACACGCCATGGTAGGTGCCCGGCCGGTCCGCCTGGATGCGGATGATGTTCTGGTGCCCCGGAATAGCATCGATCTTGCCTGCGAGACGCGGCACCCAGAAGGAATGAACGACGTCGCCGCTGGTCACGAGAACGTCGACAGGTTCGCCTGCCGGGATGTGCAGAACGGGCGTGGCGGTGCTGTCGGGCGCATCGGGATAGGTGAACTGCCATTGCCAGCGCACGCCATGTGCCGCAACCCGGGTCGGCTGATCGGCCAGTGCCACAGGCAGCAGCCGCTCGCCGGTAAACAGGGCGTATCCCACGAGGAGGGTGAGCAGAACGCCGGGCATGACAAGGCCACCGAGAACGATCCAGCGCGTGGGGGAAAGGGATTTCCCAAACCCGGGCCGCCACCAGACGGCGGCGAGCAGGCCCGAAACGAGCACGAAGAGGCCGATCGATGCCCAGAACATCACCCACCAGAGCGTCGCAACGGCATCCGCCGCAGGTCCGGCCGGATCGAGCGCCGACAACGATCCAGTGCACCCGGATACCAGCGGACTAAGCCCGAGAGCGGCAAGCAGGCGTCGCTTCATTGCAAGTCCCACCCCAGGATGCCGCCCGCGATTTCGGAAAGCTGCCCCGGCGCCAGCCAGTCGGGGGTGAGCCGGTTCATATCGAATTCGGGCTTGGCGAGCACCACGGCGAGAATCGCCGAAACCACCGCAAGCGTCCCCCCCGTGAACGCGATGTAGCGCAGGCGTGAATAGCGTGCGGATTCGTCGAACAGGGAGAGCACCAGCAGGCCCGAAAGGAGGTGGATCAGCACCATGATGCCCACAAAAAAGAGCTTGAGGCCAAACCACGGTTCGAATGTCGAGCGCAGAAAGACAAGCACGGTCCCGCTGCCGATTGCCACAAACGCGGTTGGCGACAGGATGACGACGTAGAGAAACCGCACCATGGCGTGCAGACGATGAAGCGCCGCCTCGTGCCCGACGTCCTTGCGCTGCGCGAACAAGAACGGCAGGCAGATCAATCCCGCGGCCCAGATCGAGATCGTAGCGATGTGGACGAACTTGAAAACCGTGATCATCGAGCCAAACCCGACCTGCGCGTGTTCGGCAGGCCGTTGGCAAGCCGCAATACCAGCCAGAGCCCGACAGCCAGGTAAGGGAGCATGGCCGGCACCCACATTAGCAGTCCGGCAAGCTGCTGGTCGGCAAGCGCGGACAGGCCGTAAGGCGCCGTGGTGCTCAGATGGGGCGTATAGACAGGGAATGGGCTGAAAACGAGCAGAGCGCCAAGCAGTCCCATCTGGCCCACAAATGCAGTCAGTGCGATCAGCGCGCCGCCGGCGCGGGCCAATGGTGAAAGCACCTCGCGCCATAGGAACCAGGAGGAGCCAAGCAGGGTGACCTGCATAAGCCAATAGGGAAGGGTGCCGTAAATCGCCCATTCATAGGCGCTCGGCGCATGCCAGATCCAGACAACGAGGGCGCCGAGAATGGTGAGCGGAGCCAGCGGGAGCAATGGTCCGTCCCGCCATGGGAGTGCGATGGCCAAAAGCGGCGCGATGACACTGATGAGGATAACGTGATGGACCACACGCGCCGAAAAAAGCGCGGTCGTAAGGGCGCAGAGGGGAGAAAAGAATGCAATGGCGATCAGGCCAAGTGCGCTGGCGAGCGCTAGATGGCCGACCCTATCCCGTCGCCCGATCAGCAGCCAGCCGCAGAACAGGACCGCTATCAAAAGCGCCGCAACCGGATCGAACACCCACCGGGACCAAAGGTCCGCGGGAAGCGGCGCCGGACCACAATAGGGATCGCTTAAGTTCATGCAGGCACGCCCCCGAAATCAGGCGCTTCATGCGCCTCCGAGGTTCCAATGCCGCTTGTGCCGATTTCGTTCCCAACCGGCTAGAAGGACCTGCTAGGCCCTTGAAACGAACCGCTAAACGCGAAAACCGGTGTAATTTTCGGCGAGCGATTGGCGAGCGATGCGGGACGCGCGGAGATAGTCGAAATCGGCGCGTTGGATACGTCGGCCGAAATCCCCGCTGTCGGGAAAGGTGTGGAGCAATTGCGTCATCCACCAGGAGAACCGCTCGGTGCGCCAGGTGTTCTCCAGAACGGTTGGCGAGTAAGCATCGATTCCGGCCTTGGATTGCTCGGCGTAAAACTCCTCCAGAGCGCTGGCCAGAACGCTCACGTCGTGAATGGCCATATTGAGACCCTTGGCTCCGGTCGGGGGCACGATATGAGCGGCATCGCCGGTCAGAAACAGCCGGCCAAAGCGTACCGGCTCGGCAACGAAGCTGCGCAGCGGGGCGATGGATTTCTCGATCGAGGCGCCGGTCTGGAGCCTCTCGGCGATCTCGGGATTGATCCGGTTGCGCAATTCGTCCCAGAACCGATCGTCCGACCAATTCTCGACCTTTTCGCTCGAATCCACCTGGATGTAGTAGCGCGAACGCGTATGGGACCGCATCGAGCACAACGCAAAGCCGCGAGCATGGTGGGCGTAGATCAGTTCCTCGGCGACGGGCGGTTGGTCGACCAGAATACCGAGCCACCCGAAAGGGTAGACACGCTCGAAGATCGAAATCGCATCGGCCGGAACACTGGCCCGCGAAACGCCGTGGAAGCCGTCACACCCGGCCACGAAATCGCATTCGATTTCATGGTTCTGGCCGTCTTTCTTGAAGCTGACACGAGGACGCTTGCCATCGAAATCGTGAATGGCGACGTCGCTCGCCTCATAGATCGATCGGGCTCCCGACGCTGCGCGCGCTTCCATCAGATCGCGAGTTACTTCAGTCTGCCCATAGACCATGACGCGACGGCCCACGAGTTCGTGGAAATTGATGCGCAGCATGTCGCCGTCGAACGAAAGCTCCACGCCGTCGTGAGGAATGCCCTCTGCATCCATCCGGGCATTGACTCCGAGATCACGCAGAAGGTCGACGGAACTTTGCTCGAGGACGCCGGCGCGAATGCGGCCGAGTACGTAATCGGCACTGCGCTGTTCGATGATTATCGCATCGATACCGGCTCTTTCGAGTAGCCGGCCGAGCGTGAGGCCGGCAGGGCCAGCCCCGATGATCGCAACCTGAGTGCGCATGACGATCCTCCCGGTAATGGCGGTGTGGCCGCCAAATTTTGCTGGGAGGATGGGCATCACGCCCAAACTTGCCAATGGACAGGCGCAACAAAGAGTTGGACTATAGCAACATGAACGCCATACCGACCTACGCCCTTTATGGCGAGAACGAAAGCAGCGGCGAGAGCTGGCTGCATTGGGAAACGATCACCTCGCGCTCGCGCCTGCACGGCTTCCGCATCTCGGCGCATCGGCACGATCTGCTGCACCAGATTCTCTATTTGAGAAGCGGGCATGCCACGGTGATGCTCGACGGTGAAACCTTCGAGGTTGCCCCGCCGGCACTGATCATCGTGCCGCCGCTCACCGTCCACAGCTTTGTCTTTTCCACCGATGTCGACGGGTTCGTGCTCACCTTCTTTGCCCAGGATGTCAAAACCGCCCTGGGCGAAATCGGTCCGGCCGCCGATAGCCTGTTGCGTCCCCGTATTCTCAAGCCGATCGAAGCGATCGTCGACGCGCCGGAGCTCGAGCAGGCGGTGAAGCGTTTGGTGGCCGAGGCCGATCGCGGTGCGCCAGGGCAGGTGGCGGCACTCCGCGCGCGGCTCTCATTGCTGCTTGTGGCCGCGCACCGGCTCGATCTGGCGGCGGCGCAGCAGGCGGGCGATCACCGTGATGCCGCCGAGCGACATGCGCACCAGTTCCTGTCGCTGGTGGATCAGCATTTCCGGGATACGCGCCGGGTCGGGTTTTATTCCGGCAAACTGGGGATCACGCCAACCCATCTCAACCGCATTTGTCGGCAGGTGCTGGGACTATCGGCGCTTGCGGTGATCGAGCGGCGGGTGCTGCTCGAAGCTCGACGCTACCTTCAGTTTTCCGGTCTGAGCATCAAGGAGATCGGCATCGTGTTGGGATATCCTGATCCCGCCTATTTCAGCCGCTTCTTTTCCCAACGCGTGGGGCAGGGGCCGCAGGCATTGCGCGATTCCATCAGTCTGCACGCGATCGGGTAACATCGCGCACGATGCGGACCAGAATATCGAGCGAAGCATTGGCCGGCGCGTCCTCGCGCGTGGTAAGTCCCACTGCGCCGCGGGTTTCGCTGGTATCGACCGGCAGAGGCTGCAGGCGCCCGGCGGCTACATCGCGGGTGACGACGCCCTCGGAAATCACCCAGACGGCGTTCGTTTCCTCGACAAAGGCGTGGCCGAAGGAATCGGAAACGGTTTCGATCGCGTGGGGCAGTTCGGCCATGCCGTGCGCGAGGAGATAGCGGTCCACATATGGCCGGATCACCGAGCCCACCGGTGGCATGAGGATGGTATAATCTCGAAGCCGACCGAAATCGAAATGGATATCGGTGAGCAGCGGGTGGCCGTTGCGGACGATGAAGCGGACCTGCTCCGAATAGAGATATTCGAACCTCAGGCCGCTCATCTGTTCAGGTGCAGCGAGCCTGCCGATGACCAAATCGAGCGTTCCGGTGCGCAATTGCTCGAGCAGGACCTGGTTCTCGCCCGTGACGATCCTGACCGGGCTGTCGGTGCGTTCGGAAAGGAACCGCTGCATGGCCAGCGGCATGATGCGCGCCGATACGGTGGGGAGGGCGCCGATACGAACGGGTGGGCCGGCATTGACCCGGCTTAAACTGTCGATCCCGTTCTGGACAGCGGCGACCGAAGCGCCGGCGTGGCGCAGAAAAACCTCGCCATAACGGGTGATGCGCACGCCGCGCCCCTCCTTTTCGAGGAGCTCCTTGCCCAGAATGTCTTCAAGTTCGCGGATGGTCTTGGTGACCGCCGGCTGGGTCACGCCCATCACTCGCGCGGCGCGGCCGACGGAATTATGGCGCGCCACCTCGATAAAGGTGTGCAGGTGACGGAAGCGGATGCGGGTTTCGATCAAGATCAACCTATGAGCTATAGGTTATCTATAAGCGCTTGAGTTTCATTTTACAAAACCATTCACCTGCTCCACATTCGCTGCGTGGAGGATTTCCGATGGATTGCGTCCAGCTTGGCGACATCGTCGTGCACTATCGCCTGCGCCGGGCTGCTGCGGGCGCGCAGACGGTGGTTTTCATCAATTCGCTCGGCACCGATTTCAGGATCTGGGATGACGTCGTCGCCGCTCTCGACGGCGATCTTGGTATTCTGCTCTACGACAAGCGCGGTCACGGGCTTTCGAGCATCGGAAGCACGCCCTACAGGATCGCAGATCATGCCGACGATCTTGTGAGCCTTTTGGCTGCGTTGGGTATTACCGAAGCTGTTATTTGCGGTCTTTCGATCGGCGGGCAGATTGCTCAACAGGTCTATTTCGACCGGCCCGAGCTCGTGGCCGGTTTGGTGCTGTGCGATACTGCTGCGCGCATCGGCGATGCGGATTTCTGGAACAATCGTATCGATGCGATCGCCCGCAATGGGATAGAATCGGTGACCGATGGCATCATGGAGCGCTGGTTCAGCGCCGGTTTCCGCAATTCCGGCAAGCCAGAATATCAAATCGCGAGGGCGATGTTCGAGCGGCAGCCGGTTGCCGGCTACTTGGCGACTTGTGCGGCAATCGCGGGCTTCGACCGCCGGGCCGATACCGCAAGTATCGCTGTTCCCGTGTCGGTTCTCGTGGGCGCCGAGGATGGCGCGACGCCGCCGGATCTGGTCGCCGATTTCGCCCGACAGATCCAGGCGAGCCAATTTGAAATCATTGAAGGTGCGGGGCACTTGCCCTGCATCGAAGCACCCGCGCAGGTGGCGGCGGCGATTGCCGCGCTGGTCGGACGGGTCGAACAGGGGAGAATGCGCGATGTCGCATCATGAAGGGCCGTCGGCGCGGCATGCGCAGGGGCTCGCCACGCGCAAGAGCGTGCTGGGTGAGGCTTACGTGGACAAAAAACAGGCCACGATGACCGATTTCGAGCGGCCGTTTCAGGAACTTATCACCGAGGCGGCATGGGGGCATGTCTGGTCACGGCCCAATTGGGACAAGCGGCAGCGGTCAATCGTGACCATTGCGTTGCTCGCCGCCCTCGGGCACTACGAGGAAATGGTCATGCATATCGAGGCGACGGCGCGAACCGGCGCGACCGAAGAGGATATCCGCGAAATCCTGCTGCATGTGGCGATCTATGCCGGCGTTCCGCACGCCAATCATGCCATGAAGCTGGCGCGGCAGGCGCTGGACAGGATCGGGAAGGGTGATGACAATGACTGAACGACTGTCCAACAGTCGGGCGGAAGCTGCCGCCTTCATGGAGCGCGATTTCAGCCAGCATCCGCCTGCGTTTACGCCCGGCTACAAATCGAGCACCCTCCGCGCGCCCAAACAGGCGCTGATCAGCTTTTCTTCGACGCTCTCGGAAAAGACCGGCCCGGCCTTTGGGCACAACATGCTGGGCGAACTCGATAACGATCTCATCGTCAACTATGCCAAGCCCGGCGAGGAAGCGATCGGGCAGCGGATCGTGGTTCACGGCCACGTGCTGGATCAGAACGCCAAGCCGGTGCCGAACGCGCTCGTCGAATTCTGGCAGGCCAATGCTGGCGGTCGTTATCGTCACAAGCGCGAGGGCTATCGCGCGCCGCTGGACCCCAATTTTGGCGGCTTTGGACGGACGCTCACCGACGAAGACGGCTATTATTGGTTCCGGACCATCAAACCGGGGCCGTACCCCTGGCCCAACGGGATCAATGACTGGCGCCCGGCTCATATCCACTTTTCGCTGTTCGGCAGCGGGTTTGCCCAGCGTCTCATCAGCCAGATGTATTTCGAGGGGGATCCGCTGATCCCGCTTTGCCCGATCGTCAACACCGTTCCCGACAAGGCCGCGATCGAACGGTTGGTCGCACGGCTGGACATGAACAATACCATCCCCATGGACCTGCGCGCCTACCGTTTCGATATCGTGCTGCGTGGCCGCCGTTCGACCTTCTTTGAAAACCGCCCGGAGGGGAATTGATGGTCAGGCCGTTCGACTATCTCAAGGAAACACCGTCACAGACCGCCGGACCCTACGTCCATATCGGGATGACCCCGAATCTCTACGACATCAACGGTGTGATCGCGGAGGATCTGGGAAAAAGCGTCGTCTCCGACGTCAAAGGAGAGCGGATCACCGTCAAGGGGCGGGTGATCGATGGGGGCGGTAATCCGGTTTTCGATTGCGTGGTCGAAATCTGGCAGGCCGATGCCAATGGCATCTATAACAGTCCCGCCGAGCATCGGACAGGCGTCGATCCCAATTTCGTCGGATGGGGCCGACAGGCGGCGGGCGGCAATGGCGAGTTTTCCTTCGAGACCATCAAGCCCGGGCCGGTACCGGCGCCAGGCGGTGGGTTCATGGCGCCCCATATCACGTTCTGGATCGTGGCGCGCGGCATCAATATCGGGCTGATGACGCGGATGTACTTTTCAGACGAACATGAAGCCAATGGCAAAGACCCAGTGCTTGCCAAGGCGCGGATGATCGGGCGTGAAAATACGATGATCGGTAGGCGGGACGGTGACACTGTCACTTTCGACATCTACCTTCAGGGAGAAAACGAAACCGTCTTCCTGGACGCCTGATGAGTCTTTCCCCCTTCGACCATCCCATTCTCTCCGGCCTGTTCGGTGATCCCGAACTGGCCGGCTTTCTTTCGGCAGAAGCTGACGTTGCAGCCATGGTACAGTTCGAGGCGGCGCTGGCTTCGGCCCAGGCGGAATGCGGGCTCATTTCCGCCGAGGCCGCCGAAGCCATAGGTCATTTGGCGACCGATCTCGAGGTCGATATGGACCGCTTGCGCGCTGGTCTGGGGCGCGATGGCGTGGTCGTTCCCGAACTCGTTAAGCAGATGCGCGCGGCGCTGGATGAAGAAGCCGCCCAAGCTCTGCATTTCGGCGCCACAAGTCAGGACGTCATGGACACGAGCCTGGTCCTGCGGCTCAAATCGATCTGCGCAATTCTTTCAGCCCGCATCGCAGCCATTGAAGGAGCGCTCGAAGCCCTTAGCGGACGCTTTGGCAAGCGGGGGCTCATGGGCCGCACCCGTATGCAGGATGCTTTGGAAATATCGGTTGCCGATCGAATTGCCGATTGGAAGGTGCCGCTTGCCCGCCATCGGGCGCGGCTCGAAGAGATCAAATCGCGTCTCCTCGTTCTGCAGTATGGCGGAGCGGTGGGTACGCTCGAAAAGCTTGGAGAAGAGGGGCCGCGCGTGGTCGTCACCCTCGCTGATAGGCTTGGACTGGGAACGACTGACAAATCCTGGCACAATCAGCGGGACTCGATAGTTGAATTCGCCGCCTGGATGAGCCTCGTTTGCGGAAGTCTGGGCAAGATCGGGCAGGATATCGCGCTGCTCGCCCAAAGCGCCAATGGAGAAATCAAGCTCTCGGGAGGCGGTGGGTCGTCCGCCATGCCGCACAAATCCAATCCTGTGACCGCTGAAGTGCTCGTCGCTCTGGCCCGCTATACGGCCGGATCCAGCGGAACGATCGCGCAGTCGCTGGTTCATGAACAGGAGCGTTCGGGCGCAGCGTGGACGCTGGAATGGCTGGTGCTGCCACAGATGATCATGGCGACGGGCAGCGCGCTTCTGCTCGCCACCCGTTTGCTTTCTTCCGTGGAGTCGATCGGCAAGGATTAATCGTCCATCCGCCATGCAAGCAGCCGCATGGCATTGGCCGTCACCAGAACGGTCGCGCCGGTATCGGCCAGAATCGCTGGCCATAGGCCGGTGATCCCGAGCAGGGTCGTCACCAGGAAGACGGCCTTGAGACCAAGCGCGATCGTTATGTTCTGCTTGATATTGGCTATGGCAGAACGCGAAAGCCCGATCATTCCGGCCACACCTTCGACGCGGCTGTTGAGGATGGCGGCGTCGGCCGTTTCCAGCGCAATGTCGGTGCCTTCTCCCATGGCGATGCCCACATCGGCAGCGGCCAGGGCCGGAGCGTCATTGATACCATCGCCCACCTTCGCAACGATATGGCCTTGGCTTTGCCACGTCTTGACGATCGCCTGCTTGTCGGCCGGTAGAAGTTCAGCATGCGCGGCGATGCCGAGATCGGCCGCCACGGCTTCTGCGGTCCGCCGATTGTCGCCGGTGAGCATGGCAGGCGTGACGCCGAGCGCTTTCAATGCCGCAACGCCGGCGGCAGCGGTTTCGCGCGGTGCGTCGCGCATGGCGATGAGTCCGGCGGCCGTTCCTTCGACCACGAGCACGGAGACGGTTTTGCCTTCTTCGTTGAGGGCGGAAATGCGGGACTGTAGCGAATCTGGAAGATCCGCTTGTTCTTCGGCCGCGCGCGGGGAGCCCAAGAATACGGTCCTGTTCCCGATTTTGCCGCTAACGCCCTTGCCGCCTATCGTTTTGGTGTCGGTGGCCGGCAAGCCGACAAGATTTACGGCTTTGGCCCGTTCGATGATTGCTAACGCCAGCGGATGGCTCGAGCCCGCTTCCAATGCCGCTGCCGAGCGCAGGACACCCTCTTCGTCGCCGTTCACCGCCACGATGTCGGTCACTACCGGCTTGCCCTGGGTCAGGGTGCCGGTCTTGTCGAAACCGACGCGGTCGACTTTGCCCAGCGTCTCCAGCACGCCACCGCCCTTGACCAGCAGTCCGTTGCGCGCGCCCGCCGATAGGGCCGCAGCGATGGCCGCCGGAGTCGATATCACCAGCGCGCATGGGCATCCGATCAGCAGCAGCGCCAGCGCTTTATAGATCCACTCCTCCCACGAGGCTCCAAAAGCCAGGGGCGGGACGAGGGCCACCAGCAATGCAACCAGCATGATGGCGGGCGTATAGAACTTCGAAAAGCTGTCGATAAACCGTTCGGTCGGCGCCTTGGCCTCCTGGGCTTCCTCGACCAGATGGATCACGCGGGCGATGGTATTGTCGGCAGCGGTCGCCGTCACCGATAACCGCAGCACCGCGTCGTGATTGATGGTGCCTGCAAAGACATTGTCTCCGACCGCCTTTGCTTTTGGTACGGATTCGCCAGTGACCGGCGCCTCGTCGACGGCGCTTTCACCGGAGACGATTTCGCCGTCAGCCGGAATGCGATCTCCGGGCCGAACGATGACGATATCGCCGATTGCCAACTCATCTGCTGGGATTTCGCGGGTATGCCCGTTGTGCTCGCGCAATGCTGTGCGCGGCACCAGATCGGCAAGAGCGCGGATCGATGCTCGGGCCCGTCCAGCGGCAAGGCCTTCCAGAAGTTCTCCGACGAGAAACAGGACGACGACGACAGCGGCCTCGGCGCTGGCGCCGATGACGATAGCCCCGACTGCAGCAACGGTCATGAGGGTTTCGATGGAAAAAGGCAGCCCCAAACGCGCCGCGGCGAAAGCACGGTCGGCAATGGGAATAAGGCCGACGAGCACTGCTGCAATGAACACCCATGGATGAAGGGCCGGGATAAATTGTTCCGCCGCAAAGGCGAAGGCAAGCGCGATGACGCAGGCAAGCGTCAGCTTGGCCTTGCCGGTTTGCCACCAGGGTTGACTGTCGGGCAGGTCGTTATGGGAGGTCGGCTTTTGCGAGGGCGACATCGTATCGGGCGTCACGCGATAACCCATTCCCTCGGCGCGCCGTTGGAACTGGACGAGATCGGCGGCCGCCACATGCTTGAGGGTTACGGTGCCACCTGTCACCGATACGGCGGCGTCGACAATGCCGCTGGTCTTTCGCGCAGCCGCCTCGATCTTGGAGGCGCAACTGGCGCAATCCATGCCCCGGACAAGGAGGCGGGTGGTGGTCAGATCTTGTGTCATCTCTTGCTCCGACTGCGATGACCACCTATCTACTTTCTCTAGCGACTAGAGGAGCAAGAGGAAAAATGCAGGCTGGAGTGCCAATCGGCCAGGCAGCGCGTGCCAGCGGTGTCAAAGTTCCCACGGTGCGGTATTACGAGCAGATCGGCTTGTTGCCCACGCCGGATCGGAGCGAGGGCAATCGACGGCTTTATGACCGCACCGATGTCGACCGGCTGACCTTCATTCGCCATGCGCGCGAACTCGGCTTTGACGTCGATGCGATCCGCAGGCTCCTGGCGCTGCAGGATCATCCCAAGCAATCCTGTGCAGAGGCCGACGCTTTGGCGCGCGAGCATCTGGTCGAGGTGGATCGCCGTATTCGCAGCCTCATGGCGCTCAAATCCGAGCTTGAGCGGATGGTGGAAGGCTGCGTGCACGGCAAGGTCGAGGATTGCCGCGTTATCGAAATCCTCGCCGATCATGGCGAGTGCAAATATCACGACCACGACAAGCCGCTTTCGACGTTTGCGTAGCCGGCCGCGATGCCCCCGCCCAAGGTCGGGGTTTGAGCCTGCCTTGAGATCGGCTAAGGAGCGGCCACATATCGAATATGACCGCCGATATTTGTATCGGCAGCATGCGGGAGAGGACTGATGACCTATGGCAAGGCACCTGCGCCCCCTGTTACGCCTCCGGCGCTGATGGCACGCAAGGGCGGCGCGCCGATCGTTTGCCTCACTGCCTATACGACGCCGATCGCCCAACTGGTCGACCGGCATTGCGATCTGGTGCTCGTGGGCGACAGCGTCGGCATGGTGCTTCATGGCTTGCCCGACACGCTCGGCGTTACGCTCGACATGATGATCATGCACGGCAAGGCGGTGCGGCGTGGGCTGAAATCGGCGCTGATGGTGGTCGACATGCCGTTCGGCACTTATGAGGAAAGCCCCGAACAGGCCTTTCGCAACGCCGCCACCCTGATGCGGGAGACGGGCTGTGGCGCCGTAAAGCTTGAAGGCGGAGCGCAGATGGCGCCCACGATCCGCTTCCTGACTCAGCGTGCCATTCCGGTTGTCGCCCATATCGGGCTCACCCCGCAATCGGTTCATACATTCGGCGGCTATAAGGTGCAGGGCCGCGGGGCCGAAAGCCAAGCTGTTCTGCGTGACGCCCAGGCAGTGGCCGAGGCAGGGGCGTTTGCCGTCGTGATCGAGAAGGTGCCCGATATTCTGGCACGTCGCATCACCGCCGATATCGACATTCCCACCATAGGCATCGGTGCTTCGGTCGCATGCGACGGGCAAATTCTGGTGGTCGACGACATGCTGGGCATGTTCGCTGATTTCAAGCCGAAATTCGTCAAGCGTTATGCCGAACTGGGCACAGAGGCCGACAAGGCCGTGGCGGCCTATGCCGAAGAGGTTTGCGCCCGGCGCTTTCCCGCTGCCGAACATGTGTTCGGCGACACGCCCACCAGCGTCAAGGGCGCCTGATGAATCTCCCGATCTGCCGAACCGTCACCGATTTGCGGGCCACTGTGTCTCAGTGGCACGCGGCCGGTGAGAAAGTCGCTGTCGTGCCCACCATGGGTGCCCTGCATGAAGGCCATCTTTCGTTGGTCCGGGCGGCGCGGGGCAGGGCGACGCGTGTCATCGTCACCTTGTTCGTCAATCCGCGGCAATTCAACAATGCCGACGATCTCGCCAAATATCCGCGCGATGAGGAGGCGGATCGGGCTAAGCTTGCTTCGGAAAATGTGGATCTGCTGTTCGCGCCCGGTGTCGAAGAGATGTATCCGGAAGGTTTCTCGACCACCGTGTCGGTTGCGGGCCTGAGCGAAGGGCTTTGCGGCGCGCACCGTCCCGGCCATTTCGATGGCGTGGCGACCGTCGTCACCAAGCTGCTGCTCCAGACGCAAGTCGATGTCGCCCTGTTTGGTGAAAAGGATTATCAGCAGCTGAGCGTCATCCGAAGGCTGGTGCGCGATCTCGATATTCCCGTGGAGGTCGTTGGCGTCCCAACGGTCAGGGAGGCCGATGGACTGGCCTTGTCTTCGCGCAATGTGCGCCTGAGTGCCGAAGGGCGGCGGAAGGCTCCCGCACTGGCGGAGGCTCTAGCCACGGCCGGCATGGCTATCGAGCGCGGAGAAGACGCCGATGCCGCGATCGCCCGAGCCAAGGCTGCCATTAAACGGGCAGGATACTCCGAGGTCGAATATCTCGAACTGCGCGATGCGGAAACCCTCGAGCCGGTTTCGCGGGCCAAACGGCCGGCACGGCTGCTCGTGGCGGCATGGCTGGATAGCGTGCGGCTGATAGACAATCTCCCTGTGCTGCCGCCGAGCCACGGGTAGGGCTATTGCGCTGCTCTTTCGATATCACTCCGAGTGATCACCGGCAGCGTTATGCGGAAACATGCACCTTCGTCTGCCTCTGACACCAGCTCCAGCGTGCCGTCCATGCGGGAGATGATTTCGCGACTGATAGGTAGCCCAAGGCCTGCGCCGGCGTACGGGCCGGCTTCACCCAGACGGCCGCGATAGAATTTGTCGAAGATGCGCGGGCGTTCTTCTTCGGCAATGCCAAGGCCATTGTCCTCGACCTCGATCATGTAGTTCTTGCCCTTGAAGCGCGAACGCACCTCAACCATCGGATCGATGGCCCCGTTATATTTGATGGCATTGGAAATGAGATTGATGAGCACCTGGCTCAGTCGGTCGGGATCGGCCCGGACAAGGGCGGCAGAGGCGCGCGAGCCGATCTTCAACCTGGTATTGGATTGCCGCGCCAGTGCATCGCAAACCCGTAGTGCCTGATCGAGCGATTCCTCGGCGTCGATGGGACGGTTCTCCCAAGCACGTTCGCCCCGTTCCAGCGCCGAGAGATCCAGAATCTCGTCGAGGAGCGAGGTCAGGCGCAGGCTTTCCTTGTGGATGGTCGAAACGAATTTCTGCCGCGCCTCGTCATCGAGATCTTTCTCGCTCAGCAGGATTTCCGAAAACGCCCGGATAGCGGTCATGGGGGTGCGGACTTCATGACTCACCTGGCTCAGAAATTCGTCTTTCTGAACATCCACCTTCCGCAGCTGCCGATTGGCCTGTTCGAGCTTTTCCGCGGTGGCCCGCAATTGCGTCGATGTGCGTTCCAGCTCCTGGGAATACTCGATGGCCTGCTGGGTCTCGTCGGCCATCTGCATGACCTCTTCGAGTGAAATCGCATCGCCGGAAACCACTTTGGAAAGCATGACGTGCGCCGAGGCGGCGCCGATCGAACCGGCCATTTCGCGCTCCAGGCGTCGAATAAAAGCCGGGCTGGGCTCCAGCGTCGTCCAGGGCATGCGCGCCTGTTTGGCTTCTTCGGAAAACAGCGCGACGGCCCGTTCGTGACCGAGTACCCGTCGCGCGACGAGAAACAGGTCGTCGGCGGTGGCGGTCCCCCGGATGGGGTTGGTTTCCGCACTCGCGCGGCGGAAGACGTTGAGAAACAGCGTGGCCTGGACGTGCTCGAGCGCCGATTGGCTGGTGACCAGCGAGCCGACAACGAGGACTGACGTATTGAGAAACAGGCTCCAGAAAACCGCATGGGCAAGTGGATCGAGCCCGTCCAACCCGAAAAGGCCTTGCGGACGCAGCCACGAGATGCCCCAAGGGCCATTCACCATGATGTCGGCCACAAGGCTCGATGAGGTCGCGAATGAGGGCATAAAGCTCGCCCAAAGCCAGACCACAAAACCTATGCATATCCCGGCTATGGCGGCCCTTGTTGAAGCATCGCGCCAGAAGAGGCTGGCGAGAATGGCAGGCAGGAATTGCGCCACGCCGGTAAATGAGATCAGTCCGATCGGCGCCAGTGCATCCGACCCGCGGGTCAGGGAGAAATAACCGAACCCCAGAAACAGGATGAGCATGATCGAGAGGCGTCTGGCGTTGAGGATCAGGCGCCGCACCCCCT
This sequence comes from Pelagibacterium sp. 26DY04, assembly GCF_031202305.1. Taxonomy (NCBI): domain Bacteria; kingdom Pseudomonadati; phylum Pseudomonadota; class Alphaproteobacteria; order Hyphomicrobiales; family Devosiaceae; genus Pelagibacterium; species Pelagibacterium sp. 26DY04. The sequence continues at coordinate 2,215,825 of NZ_CP101731.1, read as the reverse complement.
GGCCGTCGCCTATTCCGTCCCCCGCCGTTAGCCGCAGCATGATCGGCACCACGATATGGTTCGACACCATGATCGAAAGCGCGATGGATTCGAGGATGATCATCGAGGTCGCCGATGAGAAACCACCGACAAAGGCGAATAGCGCCAATGCATCCTGCCCCTGCGCCAATGGCAGGGTGAGCACGAACATATCCGGGTTGGAGCCTGCCGGCAGCGAACTTAGCCCGAAAAGTGCGATGGGCAGAGTAAAAAGGCTCATCGCAAGCATGTAGGCCGGAAAGGCCCAACTGGCCCACCGCAGATGTTTTTCGTCCGAGTTTTCGACGACGGTCACCTGAAACTGGCGCGGCAGGCAGATCACGGCGGCGCCGGCGAGCACGAGCATCGCCGTCCAGCGGTCGCCGAAGGTGTTGTTGGCGTGGATGTCCAGCCCGGCTGCCGTGGCATTGGTGAAAATCGCCTCCATGCCGCCGCCGATATAGACGACGAAAAATCCGACAGCGAGGAGTGCCGTAAGCTTGACGATGGCTTCAAAGGCGATGGCAGCGACGACCCCATGATGCTGTTCCTTGGCATCGACATTGCGTGTGCCGAACAGGATGGTGAACAATGCCATGCAGGCGGCGACGCCGAACGCCAGGCCGACTTCGTCCCAGCCTTCCAGGCTTCCCCGTCCGAACTCCGAAGAGCCCGCGATTGCCTCGATCGACGAGGTTATCGCCTTGAGTTGCAAGGCGAGATAGGGGGCAATGGCGATGACGGCGAGGACGGTAATGAGCACGCCCAGGGTACTCGATTTGCCGAAACGGGAGGAGAGCAGGTCGGCGATCGATGTGATCCGCTGGTCATGGCTGATGCGCACGAGGCGTCGCAGGATGAACCACCAGCCGACGAAAACGATCGTCGGACCAAGGTAGATGGTGAGATACTCAAGCCCGTTGCGCGCGGCGGTGCCTACGGCGCCATAGAAGGTCCAACTCGTGCAATAAACCGAGATCGAGAGGGTATAGACGAAGGGCGAACGCAGAAACCCGCCGGTTGTGGTGCGAGTATGCCGGTCTCCCAAATAGGCGATGACGAACAGCAGCCCCACATAGGCCACGGCAGTGGCGATCACCAGATCGGCCGTGAGCGTCATGGCCGGCCCTCACCAGGCGGCGCGGGGGGCTCGTCAGGCGGCAACACGGCTGCAAACCAGGCGGCTCCGCCGATAAGGCACAGCCAAAGGCCGAAGAGAAACACGCTTTCGATCGGAATGCCGGCTACCAGCGCATCGAACCGGAACAGCAGGATCAATGGCGGCAGATTGGCCAGCGCCCCGAACAGGGTGAAAAAGAGCGAAGCGCCTATGATCTTGCGCCGCATCGGTGTCGCTCAGTGGGCGTGGCGCAGATCGGAGGGATCGCCCAGCAGGCTTCGCACCGCATCCACCACGTCAGCGTTGGAATAGGGCTTGGTGACGAACCTGTCGGCACCAAGTTCCTCGGCGATACGCCGGTCCTGCTGCTGCCCCTTGGCGGTCAGGACCAGAACCGGCAAGTCAGCCGTCGACTGATCGGAGCGGATCTGCTTGAGCACCTCGAATCCGCTGCGCTTGGGCAGCATGATATCGAGAACGAGAACCCGAGGCCGCTGACGCCTTACAGCGTCCATCACCGCTTCACCATCCATGACGGCACCGATGGTCCATCCTGCTCTTTTCAGAACGAAATCCAGCGCTTCGAGAATGGATGGCTCGTCTTCTGCAATGAGAATATCGATAGCCAAAACTCCCCCTCCGAGCCTCTTCCTCCGCAAGGCTCATCATCAGATAAGCGCAATTGTGACAATTCGCCAAGCCCCGTCAGGCGATGGAGCCCGTCAGCGTGGCCTCGGTGCCCGGCGCGAACGGGGCCTCCTGCCGGCTGGGGCAATCCGCGCGTGTGCATAGCCGGCAGCTCGGCCCCACGGGCACGTCGGCGCCGGAATCGCGCAAATCGAGACCGTCGGCGTAAACGGTTCGGTCTGCGTGCAGGATATCGGTTGCAAGGAGGATCGAATGGGGCAGCGCCTGATCGGCAAAGCCCGAGGAGCGGCGCGAAACCGCCTTGGCAATAAAGAGGAAGCGTGAGCCATCGGAAAACCGCACCACCTGGCGAACCAACTGGCCCGAGGAGCGGAACGCCGCATAGATGGCCCAGAGCGGGCAGGCGTGCCCCGTCTGGGGAAGCAGCAGGCCGGGTAGGGGGAAGTGTTTGGTCAGCCGCCCAGCCGGATCCGAGCGCAGGAAACCAAAGGGGACACCCTCGGCGTCCTCTCGCCTGAGGGTCACGAGCCGGTGGGCAACCTGTTCGAAGCTGGCATTGTAACGTTCGCTCAGTGCTTCCACATCATAGCGCAGGGCTTCTGCATCGGACCTGAAGCGCTCATAGGGAAAAAGCACCGCCCCGGCTGCGTAGGAGGAAAGATAGGCCCGCGCCAACTTGCGCGCGGTTTCCGAGGAGAGCTCGGGCGCGCCGGCGACGGTGTCCAGGACGCCGCCGCTCGTCAGGTCCGCGACCAGTCTGACCATCTGGAACTGTCTGGTCGATTGCGGCACGGTGTTGCGAAACCAAATCGTCCGGCGTTCCGCATCGTAGGCAAATGGCTGGCCTGACGGCGGATTTGCGGTTCGCTCGACGGCAATGCCATGGCGTTCGCGCAAATGGCCGATGATCGCGGCCTCGCCCGCCCGTTCTCCCAAATCCGCCGCGATCTCGGCAGCGCGATCCTCCAGGAGCGGGAAGTAATTGCGGGCGGCAAAGATCATGTCGTCCAGCTCGCGCCGGACAGAGGCCGATCGGCTGGCGATACTGGCATGATCGAATTGGCCGATCAGGTTTTGCGCCACTGCGGTCAGCCCACGCGCTTCGCGCGAAATCGATCCGACAAACCGCTCGCGCTCCTCGGAACTGAGATCCTTGATCTCGTCGAGAATCTCGGCCGAAGATCGCACCGCGGTAATGCGCGAGAGAACCTGGTGCAGAAGTTGACTGAGCAGCGGATCGGCGCGCAGGCGATTGGCGTAGGCATCCGCACTCACGGCGGCAGCCGCGTAGGCCCGGTGAAGCCTGGCGATCATTTGGGCGATTTGCGGCTGGGTCGCGACAAGACTGCGGGCCTGGTCGGCACTAAGCCCGACATCGGCCAGGACCGGATCGGCAAACGCTTCGGTCAATTCGTGTATGAGCCGATGTTCGGCCTCTCCAGTCAATTCGCCTATGGTGATTTCGAGTTCGGCGGCGATGCGCTGGAGCAGCGTGCCGCCCACCTGGCGCTTATTGGCTTCGATGAGATTGAGATAGCTCGGCGAGATGCCCACGCTACGCGCCAGCGCCGCTTGCGACATGCGGAGTGCTTTGCGTCGGGTACTGATCCTGAGACCGATAGGTGCCCGCATGAGGTTCCGTTGTCAATTCGTTGACGAGAATACGGCGGAATATCGTCAATGATTGACAGGATTTTCGTTGATTTACAATAGCATGTTGCGGTGATGTAAACGCGCGTCGATACTTCGAGTCGGCGGAGAGGCGTATGGAGGTATGCCTTCTCCGCATCAAAGGAGGAGATCGATGAGCGAAACGAAACGCGGAATCAGCCGCCGCCGTGTCGTCAAGACTGGCATGGCCGGCATTCTGGCTACAGGGGTCTCGCCCCTGATCCTGTCGAAGTGGGCATGGGCGCAGGAATTCTGCAACGCTCCGACGGGCGATACGGTCACATTGGGCTTCAATGTACCGCAGACCGGCGCATATGCCGACGAAGGCGCAGATGAGCTCAAGGCTTATGAGCTGGCCGTCGAGCATCTGAACGGCGAGGGCGATGGCGGGCTTATCCCGCATTTTTCATCCAAGACGCTGACCGGCAACGGCATTTTGGGCAAGCGGGTCGAATATGTCACCGGTGATACCCAAACCCAGTCGGATCCGGCCCGTGAGTCAGCCCGCCGCATGATCGAACGCGATGGCGCCATCATGATCACCGGCGGTTCGTCCTCGGGCGTCGCGGTGGCGGTGCAGAGCCTCTGCCAGGATATGGGCATCATTTTCATGTCCGCCCTCACGCACTCGAACGACACCACCGGCAAGGACAAGCGGCGCTACGGCTTCCGCCATTTCTTCAACGCCTATCAATCCGGGGTCGGCCTGGGCCCGCAACTCGGCGCAGCCTATGGCAATGAGCGCCGCGCCTATCACCTCACCGCCGACTACACCTGGGGCTGGACGCAGGAAGAATCGATGATCGCGGCCACCGAGGCGCTCGGATGGGAAACCGTCGAAACCGTACGTACGCCTGTGGGGGCAGGGGATTTCAGCCAGTATATCACGCCGGTCCTCAATTCGGGCGCCGACGTCCTCATCCTCAATCACTACGGGTTCGATGGCGTCAACTCGATCACCCAGGCCACCCAGTTCGGCCTGCGTGACCGGCAGGCGAACGGACAGAACTTCGAGCTCGTCCTGCCGCTCGTCTCCGATCTCATGGCGGCCGGTGCCGGCACCGCGATCCAGGGCGTCTATGGCACCTCGAACTGGTACTGGAGCCTGGGGGACGAGGCATCGAAAGCCTTCACCGCCTCTTTCGGCGCAAAGTGGGGTTCGCCGCCCAGCCAGGCGGCCCACACATCGTATGTCCAGACGCTGCTTTATGCCGACGCCGTAGAGCGGGCAGGGACCTTCTATCCCCCGGAAGTCATCCGGGCGCTCGAGGATTTCGAGTTCGACGGCATGGGCAATGGCCCCACGCTCTACCGTGGCGCCGATCACCAGTGCTTCAAGGACGTGCTGGTCGTGCAGGGCAAGGAGACCCCGGCCAACGAGTTCGACCTTCTCGAAGTGGTCAACACCGCTTCGCGCGACTCGGTGACCTACGACCCGTCGATCTTCGGCGGCGAGTTGGGGCCCTACGAACCCAACATGTGCGCGTGAGGCCGGTCTAGCCGGACAAGCAAAGTGCCCGGCCGCGAATGTGGCCGGGCCAACAGGTACATCTGGAGCCACCTTGATGGATGCGATTCTTGCGCAATTGCTCAATGGGCTGGACAAGGGCGGCGCGTATGCACTGATCGCCTTGGGCCTCACCTTGGTTTTCGGAACGCTTGGGGTGGTCAATTTCGCCCATGGCGCGCTCTTTATGCTCGGCGCCTTCTGCGCCGTGGCCTTTCGGGCGCTGATCACCATGGAAAGCGTGACGGTCGATGAAACCCAGCTTTCTCCTTGGGGTACGCCGCTTGAAGTGCGTACGCCCCTGGCCGAAACCTGGTTTGGCGATTGGGGTGCTGTTCTGGTCGACTATTCAGTGCCGCTGTCGATCCTTCTCGCCATCCCTGTGATGCTGGTCATAGGGGTCGCGATGGAGCGCGGGCTCATCAAGCATTTCTATAAGCGTCCCCACGCCGAGCAGATATTGGTGACCTTCGGCCTCGCCATCGTTTTGCAGGAACTGGTCAAAACCTTCTTTGGTCCCAATCCATGGCCGCAGCCGATCCCTTCGGATTTTCGCGGCGCTGCCGATGTCGGCGCGCTGTTCGGCCTGCAGGCCGGCGCTGTGACCTACCCGCTCTGGCGTCTGGTCTATCTCGGCTTTTCGCTCGCAGTCATCGGGGCCGTCTTCGCCTTCCTGCGGTTCACCACCTTCGGCATGGTGGTGCGCGCCGGCATGGCCGACCGCGAAACAGTCGGACTGCTCGGCGTCAATATAGACAGGCGCTTCACCATCATGTTCGGGATCGCAGCGGTCGTCGCAGGGCTGGCTGGTGTGATGTACACGCCGCTCCTGCCGCCCAACTACCATCTGGGCATGGACTTTCTGGTGCTGTCCTTCGTGGTCGTGGTCGTAGGCGGAATGGGTTCGTTGCCGGGTGCCGTCGCCGCGGGCTTCCTTCTCGGCATCCTGCAATCCTTCGCGTCGATGACCGAGATCAAGGCGATCATTCCCGGTATCGATCAGATCATCATCTATGCGGTTGCAGTCGTAATCCTTCTGGTCCGCCCCCGAGGCCTCATGGGCCGGCGCGGCATGATGGAGGCCTGAGCTATGAACTTCTTTCGGCTTCCAAAAAACGAATACGTCACCTTCGCGGTCTTTTCGCTGGTGGTTCTCACCATGCCGATCTGGCTGCAGCCGCTCGGCGCCGCATATCCCGGCCTGATGCAGCAGTTCACGATCTTTGCGATCTTTGCCGTGGGCTTCAATATTCTCTTCGGGCTGACCGGCTATCTCAGCTTCGGCCACGCGGCGTTCCTCGGGGTGGGGTCCTACACCGCGGTATGGTCGTTCAAGCTATTGTCCATGGACGTCATTCCAGCCCTGATCTTTGCCATCGTCATGGCGGCTGTCTTCGCGCTGGTCATAGGCTATGTCTCGCTGCGGCGCTCGGGCATCTATTTCTCGATCCTGACGCTGGCTTTCGCGCAGATGAGCTACAATCTCGCCTATTCGGTCCTCACGCCCATCACCAATGGTGAAACAGCGCTCCAGCTTGCGAGCTCGGATCCTCGCGTTCTGGACAATCTGTTTGCCCTCGGTGTCTCGGGGCGCATTCCCTCGCCAAGCCTCTTTGGCAATGCCCTTGGCGGCATCCAGGGTTTCTATCTCTGCGCCGTCATCCTGCTGATCGCCTTCTTTGTCGCCCAGAAGATCTTCACTTCTCCATTCGGCATGATGCTGCGGGCCGTCAAATCCAATCAGACCCGCATGGCCTATACTGGATTCAACACCCGCCCTTATACGCTGGCCGCCTTCGTCATCTCCGGCATGTATGCCGGCCTCGCCGGAGGTCTGCTTGCGGTCACCGATCCTTTGGCCGGCGCCGAGCGCATGCAGTGGACCGCCTCGGGCGAGGTGGTGCTGATGACCATTCTAGGCGGGGTGGGCACGTTGATCGGTCCGGTGATCGGTGCCTGGATCATCAAATACATGGAAAACATCTTCTCGGCCTTCAACGAGCGCCTGCTGCACTATGTGTTCTCGTGGCTGCCGGATGGTGTCGAAGACGTCTGGGTTGCGATTGCGTCCAAGTTCGTGGGCGAGGGGTGGCACCTGACGCAAGGGCTCGTCTTCGTCCTCGTGGTCGTGTTCCTGCCAGGCGGCATCATGGAAGGCGTGCGCCGTATCCGGGCGATGTTCGCCAACCGGCGAAGCGAAGCCACGCGCTCCGCCCTCAGCACCTCGGCAGCCGAATAGGAGACCTGTCATGGAAACCAGGGATAACGTCGTTCTGCACGTTGCCGATGTCCATAAGAACTTCGGCGGTTTGCATGCTCTTTCCGATATCGACCTGCAGGTGGAGGAGGGAAAGACCCACGCGATTATAGGGCCCAACGGCGCTGGCAAATCGACGCTGCTCAATGTGGTGATCGGGCGCATCCCGCCCACCAGCGGCGCTGTGGTGTTCGATGGGGTGGTGCTGACAGGCAAGAAGCCGCACGAGATCAATCAGCTCGGCGTAAGCCGCGTCTTTCAGACGCCAGAAATCTTCGCCGATCTGCCCGTGCTCCAGAACGTCATGACACCGGCGTTTGCCCGGCGGGACGGTGCTTTCAAGATCAATCTCGCCACTCCGCTTGAACGAGAAACGGCGCTGCGCGAGGAAGCCGAAGCCATGCTCGAGGACGTGGGCCTGATCGACAGGCGCAACGTCAACGCGGGTTCGCTTTCGCGGGGTGACAAGCGGCGGCTCGAACTCGCCATGTGCCTTATCCAAAAGCCGCGCCTCCTGTTGCTTGACGAGCCGACAGCGGGGATGAGCCGTCACGACACCAACACCACCATCGAACTCCTAAAGAAGATCAAGAGCCGGGGGATGACCAAGGTCATCATCGAGCACGACATGCATGTGGTGTTCTCTCTGGCCGACAAGATCTCCGTTTTGGCCGGCGGCCGCATCATCGCCGAAGGGCTGCCCTCGGAGGTTCGCGGCGATACCCGCGTGCAGGAAGCCTATCTGGGAGGAGCGCACTGATGAACGCCGTATCCACCATCCAGCGTGATGCCGCCTCTCGACCGCAAGCGGCCGCGCCGTTTTTCTCGGTCGATGATATCCACTCATACTATGGCGAGAGCTACATCGTTCAGGGCGTGAGCTTCGACATCGCCCATGGCGAAATACTCGCCCTGCTTGGCCGCAACGGTGCCGGCAAGAGTTCCACCCTGCGCACCATCGCCCGGCTCGACAGTCCGATGCTGCATCGAGGAGAAATCTGGCTCGACGGCCAACCGATCCACAAGCTCAAGGCGTTCGAGGCCGCAAGGGCGGGCATTCAGCTCGTTCCCGAGGACCGGCGCATCATCCAGGGATTGACGGTCGAGGAAAACCTCACGCTGGCGCAGGTTTCGCCCGGCATGGGCTGGGATCTCGACCGCATCTACGGGCATTTTCCGCGTCTTGCCGAGCGTCGCCGTCAGGAGGGAACGACGCTGTCGGGGGGTGAGCAGCAAATGCTGGCCATCGCCCGCGCCCTGGCGCGCGATCTCAAGCTGCTTCTGCTCGACGAGCCCTATGAGGGGCTTGCTCCGGTCATCGTCCAGGAGATCGAGACCATTCTGCACGAGATCAAGGAGCTGGGTATCACCACGATCATCGTCGAGCAGAATGCTGTCGCAGCCCTCAAGCTTGCCGATCGCGCGGTGATCCTCGACACCGGCGAGGTCGCATTCTCCGGAACTGCACGCGAAGTGCTCGACAATGCCGAACTGCGCCACGAATACCTAGCGATCTAGGATGTTGCCATGAACAGCCAAGCCCCGGTCACGCGCCATACGCGCCTCACACCTCAGCAGTTCAACGACAAATATACAGCCTCGCTCACCGATCCCGAAGCCTTCTGGCGGGAGGAGGGACAGCGCCTCGACTGGATCAAGCCGTATTCCAAGGTCAAGAACACCAGCTACGCCTATCCCGATGTCTCGATCAAATGGTTCGAGGACGGCATCCTCAACGTGTCGGCCAATTGCATCGACAGACATCTGGCGACCAATGCCGATAAGGTTGCGCTTATATTCGAGCCGGATGATCCAAATGATCCCGCCCGGCGCATAACGTTCCAGAAGCTTCATGACGAGGTGTGCCGCTTCGCCAACGTTCTCAGATCTCTTGGCGTTGAGAAGGGAGACCGCGTCACCATCTACCTGCCGATGATTCCTGCCGCGGCCTATGCCATGCTCGCTTGCGCGCGCATTGGGGCGGTGCATTCGGTGGTGTTCGGCGGGTTCTCGCCGGACGCCTTGGCCGGCCGGATCAATGATTGCGACAGTCGCGTCGTCATCACTGCGGATGAAGGTCGCCGGGCCGGCAAGACCGTGCCGCTCAAGGCCAATGTCGACACCGCGCTCCAGGATTGCCCGCGCGTCGAAAAGGTGGTCGTGGTGGAAAACACCGGCAACGTCGTCGCGATCAAGGGATCGCGAGACATCTGGTGGCACGAAGCTGCCGCGGGCGTCGCGCCGTTCTGCGAACCTGAGCCTATGAACGCAGAAGACCCGCTGTTCATCCTCTATACTTCCGGTTCGACGGGTAAGCCCAAGGGCGTGCTCCACACCACCGGCGGCTACCTGGTCTGGGCATCACTGACCCATGAGATGATCTTTGATCCCCGCCCCGGCGAGGTCTATTGGTGCACGGCAGACGTGGGCTGGGTCACCGGCCACACCTATGCGGTTTATGGCCCGCTTGCCAACGGCGTCACCTCACTGTTGTTCGAAGGCGTGCCCAACTGGCCCGATTGTTCCCGCTTCTGGCAGGTGGTCGACCGGCACAAGGTGGCCATCTTCTATACCGCACCCACTGCTATCCGAGCGCTGATGGGCGCCGGGTTGGAGTATGTCGAAAAAGCCGATCTCTCATCCCTGCGTCTGATCGGAACAGTGGGCGAGCCGATCAATCCCGAAGCCTGGCAATGGTACAACAAGAACATCGGCAAGGAGCGCTGCGAGATTGTCGATACCTGGTGGCAAACCGAAACTGGCGGGGCGATGATTACGCCACTGCCGGGCGTCGTGCCCACAAAGCCCGGCTCCGCGACATTGCCGTTTTTCGGGGTCAAGCCCGTGGTGCTCACCGCCGAGGGCGAGGAAATCGCAGAGATCAAGGCCGAGGGCGTTCTTGCCATCGCCGATAGCTGGCCGGGGCAGGCGCGCACCATCTGGGGTGATCATGACCGGTTCGTCGAGACATATTTCTCGACCTACAAGGGCCTCTACTTTACCGGCGATGGCGTCCGTCGCGACGAAGATGGGTATTACTGGATCACGGGTCGCGTGGACGATGTCCTCAACGTCTCCGGCCATCGCCTGGGGACCGCCGAGATCGAAAGCGCGCTCGTCGCTCATCCAAAGGTCTCCGAAGCGGCGGTCGTGGGCTATCCGCACGAAATCAAGGGGCAGGGGATATATTGCTATGTCACCCTCATGGCGGGGGAAGAGGAAAATTCCGAGCTCGGCAGCGAACTGAGGAACTGGGTCCGCAAGGAAATCGGCCCGATCGCTTTGCCCGACCTCATCCAATTCGCTCCGGGGCTGCCCAAGACCCGCTCGGGCAAGATCATGCGCCGCATCCTGCGCAAGATCGCAGAAGATGACTTTTCATCGCTGGGCGACACCTCGACTCTCGCCGATCCGGGCGTCGTGGACAATCTCATCGAGAACAGGCTGCATCGATCGGACCGTTGACCTGGAATTCCAGGTTTAGGACTTTCGTTGGTCTGGACGCTTGCCGCACACGCACATAAGCAGGTCTAGAACAGACCTGGAGATGGATCGTGGCGCGCAAGACTCTCGAAACCTGGATCGCTGACAGCAAGCTCGATGCCCCAATCGCCGTGATCTTTGGGATGGCCGCCGATTGCGCCATCGAAATCGCAGTCGCTTTACGGATGGCTTCGGTTGCCGGGGATACAGGCGCGGCCCAGACCGTGAACGTCCAGGGCGAGGTCCAGAAAAAGCTCGACGTGGTTGCCAACGATATCTTCCTGCGCCGCGGCAGGGCCACCGGTGTTCTGGCGGCAATGGTCTCGGAAGAACTTGACGAAATCGAGCTCGTCGAAAATGCCCGGAATGCACGTCACGCCCTGGTCTTCGACCCACTCGACGGGTCCTCCAACCTCGAAATCAATGGCGCGGTGGGGTCGATCTTTTCGGTTCTTGACTTGGGCAAAAGCGAAAACGTCGGAACCGATGATGTCTTGCAGCCCGGCAGCGGGCAGGTCGCCGCCGGCTACGTGCTCTACGGGCCCGCAACGCTTCTGGTGCTGACAACCGGCCGTTCCGTCTCGATCTTTAGCCTCGATGAAGCCAGCGCCAGCTTCGTTCTCGTCAACGAGAAGGTCGAAATTCCTGCCGAGAGCGCCGAGTTTGCCATCAACGCGTCGCGACAGTCGCGCTGGTATCCGGCGACCCGTGGCTTCATCGACGCCTGCATCGCCGGCAAATCAGGACCGTTCGGCAAGAGTTACAACATGCGCTGGTGCGCCGCCATGGTCGCCGATCTCCACCGCATCCTGTGCCGGGGCGGCGTGTTTCTCTATCCGGAAGACGAGGACACCAAGGCCAAGGGCGGTCGTTTGCGGCTGCTCTATGAGGCTAACCCGATGAGCATGATCATCGAGGCGGCGGGCGGCGCGTCCACGACCGGAACCGAGCGTATCCTGGATGTCGTTCCGACCAGCCTTCACCAGCGCATCGGCATCATCATCGGATCGCGTGACGAGATCGAGCGCGCCAAGTCCTTCTATTAACGACAGGTAAACCTTTCCGCATCGTTTTGCGGCAACTGCGTAAGTTTACTGAAAATCCATTCGGCTAATGTCTAGCTCGCGAGTGGCCGGCTTGCCGCCGGTTTGCCAAGGGGCGACACGGGCATGGGACGCAGCTTTTTCGATTTGCTTCGGCGCGAGGACGGCGTCGTCGCAGTGATTTTCGCCGTGATGGCGATTCCCTTCATCGCGATGGCCGGCTGGGCCGTGGATTATGTGCGGCTGCAGCACGTGAAGGATTTCCTGCAGGCAGAAGCAGATTCGGCTGCGCTGAGTGCCCTGCATGATGAGGTGAACTGGTCGGACGTTCGCACGGCCATGCTGGCTGAGGTAGGACGCAGCTACAAGGGCGACTGGGCGCGCCAAATCGAGGTCAGAGGGCAGTGGCTGAGTGGAGTCGACTTTGAAGTCGTTGCTGAGGCTGACGTTCCGCTTGCATTCGTGAAGTTGATTCCCGGTGTGGGAGAAACTCAGCACGTCACCGCAACTGCGGTCGCGCGCGTTTCTGAGCCCGAGCTACGCTATAGTCCACCCGAATTTGCCGCGCTCGAATTCGAAGCCTGGGATTTCAATAGGCTGTGGCTCTACTGCTTCTGGCCCGACCGGCCACTTAATGACCCTACACAGCCCAGACGCACTCAGATGGTGCCCATAGCCGACAATGGTGGGTCGGAATTTATTCCCGATGCCGGCAATCCGCTCGAAGATGATAATCCCATCCAGGATGCGCTTCTCCGTTCGTCATATGAGATGCGAACATCACTCGGCGTCGAATACCTGGATTCTCAGGAACAGGGGATTTGGCGGCAGATTAAGAGCGGTAGCATTGGCGAACGCAAATACACCTATCTCATGCCCCAGTGTCCAGCAGGTTCTCATCTGAGTTTGCGGTTGGAAAACGTGTACAACGCGCTCCAAGACGTTCGGGAAAAGAAAATTACCTCTGCTCGATGGGACAGCGGTGGAACGCGCAATAACTACTATACTGATACGATTTCCGAGCGCGGGGTTGCCGATCAGCATACTGGACTTGGCTCACGCAATATTCTTGAAACCATAGTCTGTGAGAGGCGAGAAGAGTGCGTAACGGAAGACGACCGCCCGGGCACCCTTATTCCGCCGCGGCAAACCAACAGAAATCCGCAACGGGCAACCGCCGGCTGTAGCAATGGCCAATACATGTACTACGGCTGGGAAGATCGCATCAGCGGATCGGATCGCGACTACGATGACATTCGCGTTGTCATGGCATGCCCTGAAGAGGTCCGAAGCGGCGAGCGGAACGCTCGCCTGCTGAGTTGATGCATTCATTGCATTCATTGTAGGCAAGGCGGTAGTTCCTTTAAAAACCACTTGTCTCCCCGCGCCCAACCGGGTAAACGCCCCGGCAGTTCTAACTCTTGAATGTATGGTTGTGAGCAATGGGCAAGGAAAAATTCAGCCGCAGTAAGCCGCACGTGAACATTGGCACGATTGGTCACGTTGACCATGGCAAGACGTCTTTGACGGCAGCGATCACCAAGGTTCTGGCCGAGTCGGGTGGTGCGACGTTCACCTCGTATGACAACATCGACAAGGCGCCCGAAGAGAAGGCGCGCGGCATCACGATCTCGACCTCGCACGTCGAGTACGAGACCGCGAACCGGCACTATGCTCACGTGGACTGCCCCGGCCACGCCGACTATGTGAAGAACATGATCACCGGCGCGGCGCAGATGGACGGCGCGATCTTGGTGGTTTCGGCCGCTGACGGCCCGATGCCGCAGACCCGCGAGCACATCCTTCTGGCCCGCCAGGTCGGTGTGCCGGCGCTTGTGGTGTTCCTCAACAAGGTCGACCAGGTCGACGACGAGGAACTGCTCGAGCTGGTCGAGCTCGAAGTGCGCGAGCTGCTCTCCTCGTACGAATTCCCCGGTGACGACATTCCGATCACCAAGGGGAGCGCGCTGATGGCTCTTGAAGACAAGCGCCCCGAGATCGGCCGCGATGCGGTTCTGGCGCTGATGGAAACCGTCGACGCCTACATCCCGACTCCCGAGCGTCCGAAGGATCAGCCCTTCCTGATGCCGGTTGAAGACGTGTTCTCGATCTCGGGCCGCGGCACTGTTGTGACCGGCCGTGTCGAGCGTGGCGTGATCAAGGTTGGCGAGGAAGTCGAGATCGTCGGCATCAAGCCGACCCAGAAGACGACGGTGACCGGCGTCGAGATGTTCCGCAAGCTGCTCGATTCGGGTGAAGCTGGCGACAACATCGGCGCGCTGATCCGCGGTATCGACCGCAACCAGGTTGAGCGCGGCCAGGTGCTGTGCAAGCCCGGTTCGGTGACCCCGCACACCAAGTTCGAAGCCGAGGTCTACATTCTGACCAAGGAAGAGGGCGGCCGTCACACCCCGTTCTTCACCAACTACCGTCCGCAGTTCTACTTCCGGACCACTGACGTGACCGGTGTGGTGACGCTCAATGACGGTGTCGAGATGGTGATGCCGGGCGACAACGTGAAGATCAATGTCGAGCTGATCGTTCCGATCGCCATGGACGAAAAGCTGCGCTTCGCCATCCGCGAAGGCGGCCGTACCGTCGGGTCGGGCGTCGTCTCCAAAATCGTCGCTTAATCGGCGGCAAACGGTTTGAACGGGAAGGGCGGCCTCGGCCGCCCTTTTCTTTTTGTCCTTTTCGTCATCGATGGGACTTGCCACTGACCAGCTTTGCCATTAGACACGCCATCGACCTGTTCCACAGGTTCATACCGCGCCCTTGGTGGCGCTGCAGGGGTGTAGCTCAGTTGGTAGAGCATCGGTCTCCAAAACCGAGGGCCGGGGGTTCGAGTCCCTCCGCCCCTGCCATTTTCCTTCCAGTTTGAATCGCCTAAGCCGCCGCTCTACTCTGGGCGCTTGAACAGGCCGACATAGGTCGCCTTGCCGAGGATGTGCCCGTCCATGGCTTCCAGAACCGCCCTGCGGTTCTCGAATGGATCTTCGACCGGCTCGACATCCAGGCTGGTGTCGAGAGCATAGAGTTCGAACACGTAGTGGTGCAGGGGCCCCGCCGCCGGAGCGCCAGGGCCGCGATAGACCGGGCCGGTGGCGCTGGTCTGATAGCTGCCGTCCTCCAATTGCTCGCCACGCTCGACGCCTTCCGGGAGCATTGTGGTATCGGCCGGAATGTTCCAGACCAGCCAGTGAAGCTGATCTTCCAGCGTCATGTCGCGGACAACGTCGATGTCGTGCATATAGAGCACAAAGCTCTCAGTGCCCTCGGGCGGGTTCTCCCAAGAGATCTCAGGGGAGGTGCCTTCTCCCTCAGCGACCCCATCGGCGGCTTGGGAGAAATCAACGGGAATTTCTCCTCCGTCCTCGAAACCGGGAATGGATAGTACGAAGGGCGGAGGTGCTTGGGTGTCCTGCGCCGGTGCTCCCGCCGCTCCGGCGGTCATCAGGGTGATGCTCAGGAATGAGCTCAGAAATATGCTGCGCATTCTGTATCTCCATCGTGAGTTCAACGGTCCCCCGCCAAGGAGTACAATTCATGCGCCAAATAGGGTCAACGCCGCCCCCGGCAAAAACTGGTCGGCTAAGTAATTATAGTATTTTACGTTTTTTACCCGAAAACAAAGGAGGAGCGCGGTAGGGCCGGCTCCTCCTAATAACTTTAGGCTGCGAATGGACCGGGATCGTCCTCATCCGCATTCGCGCTCGCAAGCGCTAGCCCGGGGTCGTTGAAGACGGCGATCACCTGGAGTTGACGCTCCTGTCCATCCCGGGCTGTCCAGCCGATCGATTGGCCGGGGCTCAGGCCCAGAAGCGCTGTCCCGATAGGGGTGAGTACCGAAATGGCGCCCGAAGCGATATCCGCTTCGGCAGGAAGAACCAGGCGCACGGTACGTGTGCCTTCGTCACTGATGGCGTAGCTCACCGTCGATCCCATGCGCACGATGTTGGCGGGGATCGGATCGGCGATGGTCGCGCGTTCGAGTTCGCTCATCAAATCTTCGGCGGTTTCTCCGTGCCCGGCAGAGGCGAGGCGGCTGAGAAGTTCGAAATCGTCCTGGTTAACCAGGATGGCGGGCAATTGCCCGTGAGGTGCAAACAAGCTCATTGTTCACTCCATGAGTTATCGACCGCTCAAGCGGTCGTGAGAATCAAAATAGGGGAAGCGTCTGTTGGTCCGACTTGCTCGGAGGCATGACCCTAAGGTCATGCGACGCAAAGCATGACCTTAGGGTCGCGATCCCATCATGAGAT
This sequence comes from Pelagibacterium sp. 26DY04, assembly GCF_031202305.1. Classification (NCBI taxonomy): domain Bacteria; kingdom Pseudomonadati; phylum Pseudomonadota; class Alphaproteobacteria; order Hyphomicrobiales; family Devosiaceae; genus Pelagibacterium; species Pelagibacterium sp. 26DY04. The sequence continues at coordinate 2,199,816 of NZ_CP101731.1, read as the reverse complement.
GGCCGCGGCGGAGGCTGTCGAAGGAAAGGTCCGCAAGCTTTGTCATGGGGCTAAAGGTAAGCTGCCCGAAAACAAAGTCAATGGTATGTGTCGGCGAGAAGGGTTGCGATCGGTCCCGGATCTTCCTAAATGAAGAGCCTGTTTCCCCTTTTAGTCGTGGAGCCTTCATGGCCAAGCCCGTCCATTCGATGATCCGTGTCCTCGATGAGGAGCGTTCGGTTGATTTCTATCGCCGCGCCTTCGGGCTCGAGGTGCGCGACCGGCTGGAATTCGAGGGCTTTGCGCTTATCTATCTTCGCCATCCGACGGAATCCGAATTCGAGGTAGAGCTCACCGTCAACTTCGATCGCACCGAGCCCTATCAGTTGGGCGATGGCTATGGTCATCTGGCGGTGACGGTCGAGGATCTGGAAGCCGAGCATGCCCGCTTCAGGAAAGAGGGGCTCGATGTCGGCGATCTCAAGGACTTTCCTTATAAGGGGGCAGCCCTTCGCGCGCTTCTTTTTCGCCACTGACCCCGATGGGTATAAGATCGAGGTTATACAACGCCGCGGCAGGTTTGTTTGACAGCCTCATGGCCGGGCCAAAAAAGATGGTGCGAGGACTTGCGTTCGCACGCTGCAACGTCTAGATAGGCCACTCTTGGCCGTGCGACTCCTACTCGCGCGGCAATTGCTTATGGACTAAAAGCCCCAGATTTAACACCAGGTATCGAGCGGTATATGGCCCGGACTAATCCTTTTACGTTCTTTCAGCAGGTGCGTTCGGAAGTCGCCAAGGTCGTTTGGCCGACCCGGAACGAGACGCTGATCTCCACCGTGATGGTGCTGGCCATGGTGATCTTCGCGAGCCTTTTCTTTCTGGCCGCCGATCAGATCATCCAGTTCTTTGTCGGGTTAATTCTGTCCATTCGCTAAGGCGAAGCGGCGGATCAGGAGCGTAACAGCAGTATGGCCAAGCGTTGGTACATCGTTCAGGCGTATTCGAACTTCGAGCGCAAGGTTGCCGAGGACATTAAGCAGAAGGTTGTCTCCAACGGCCTTGATCATTTGTTCGACGATGTGCTGGTGCCGACCGAAAAGGTCACCGAGGTGCGTCGTGGCCGCAAGGTAGACGCCGAGCGTAAGTTTTTTCCCGGCTATGTGCTGGTCAAGATGGAGCTCACTGACGAGACGTTCCATCTGATCAAGAACACGCCGAAGGTCACCGGGTTCCTGGGCGCGGATAATAAGCCGCAGCCGATCTCGGAGCGCGAGGCAATGAGCATCCTGCAGCAGGTGCAGGAGGGTGTCGATCGTCCCAAGCCGTCCGTCAGCTTCGAGGTTGGCGAGAATGTGCGTGTGTCTGATGGCCCGTTCGCGAGCTTTTCGGGCGTGGTCGAGGAAGTGGACGAAGAGCGTTCGCGCCTCAAGGTCGAAGTTTCGATTTTCGGTCGGCCTACGCCGGTCGAGCTGGAATACGGTCAGGTAGAGAAGGTCTAGGCCGTCAGTCTCCCTAAGGAGGCTACACTGTGTGGGAGAGGGCGGCGGTTGCCATCCGTCGGGCAAACCTCGAACCACACCGTCACCAAATGGCCGCTTTGGCGGCGTATTGAAAGGAACGACAGATGGCAAAGAAGATTACAGGCTACATCAAGTTGCAGGTGCCTGCCGGCTCTGCGACCCCGTCGCCCCCGATCGGCCCGGCCCTTGGCCAGCGCGGTCTCAACATCATGGAATTCTGCAAGGCCTTCAACGCCGCTACGCAGGAAATGGAAAAGGGTGCTCCGATTCCGGTCGTGATCACCGCTTTCGCCGACAAGAGCTTCACCTTCGAAATGAAGCTGCCCCCGGTCACCTACTTCATCAAGAAGGCGATCAATCTCAAGTCCGGTTCCAAGAAGCCGGGTCACGACAGCGCCGGCAAGCTCACTGAAGCCCAGGTGCGCGAGATTGCCGAAAAGAAGATGAAGGACCTCAACGCGGATACCGTCGAAGCCGCGATGAGCATGGTTGCTGGTTCCGCCCGTTCCATGGGCCTGCAGGTCGAGGGTTAAGGGTTATGAGCAAGCTCGCAAAGCGCACGAAGTCCATTCGCGAAGGCATTGACCGCAAGAAGCTTTATGGCGTCGATGAGGCCATCAAGATGGTCAAGGAACGCGCTACGGCCAAGTTCGACGAAACCGTCGAAGTCGCCTTGAACCTGGGCGTTGATCCGCGTCACGCCGACCAGATGGTCCGCGGCGTCGTCAACCTTCCCAACGGCACGGGCAAGACCGTCCGCGTCGCCGTGTTCGCCAAGGATGCCAAGGCTGAAGAAGCCAAGGCCGCTGGTGCCGATATCGTGGGCGCCGACGATCTGGCTGCCGACATTCAGGCTGGCAAGATCGATTTCGATCGCTGCATCGCCACTCCGGACATGATGCCGCTGGTCGGTCGCCTCGGTAAGATTCTGGGCCCGCGCAACCTCATGCCGAACCCCAAGGTCGGCACCGTGACCCCCGACGTCGCCGGCGCCGTCAAGGCTGCCAAGGGCGGTGCCGTGGAGTTCCGCGTCGAAAAGGCCGGCATCATTCATGCCGGCGTGGGCAAGGCCTCGTTCACCGAAGCCCAGCTCGTCGAAAACATCAAGGCGCTTGCTGACGCCGTGACCAAGGCCAAGCCCTCGGGCGCCAAGGGCACCTACGTCAAGCGCGTCGCGGTTTCCTCGACCATGGGCGCCGGCGTCCATGTCGATCCCTCGTCGGTCCTCTAAGGCTGATCGAGAAACCAGTTTCGGGCGGTTCCGGCCGCCCGGGATGCCGGGAAGGGCGAAATCCCTTTCCGGTAAAGTCCTGTCCGAGACTGCGTGGTGATGGCGGCTTGCCATCCTAAGCGCCGGGGGCTCCCGGCAGCCACCAATAGATGGGGTGATGACCCGGACGAGATTTCCGCAATGCGGCTCGTTTTGGTTTGAACCGAACCGGTCCCTGGGGCGTGCCCCTCGATTGGTTTACAGGCACTGCACCGCTGCCCGATGGGTGGCTTATTGCAACGGGTTCGATCCATGAGGGATCGGGCCTAACTCGTGGAGAGTAGCAGTGGATAGAGCGGAAAAAGCTGAGGTCGTCTCCTCGCTCCAGCAGGCGTTTGCCGGCTCGGGCGCGGTTGTCGTCGCTCACTATGCCGGTCTGTCGGTGTCTGACTTCGAAAAGCTGCGTGTGCAGATGAAGCAGGCCGGTGGACAGGTTAAGGTCGCAAAGAACCGCCTTGCCAAGCTCGCTCTTAAGGAAACCGAAATCGCGGATTTCTCGGGTCTTCTGACTGGCCCGACGGTCCTTGCCTATTCGGAAGATCCCATCACGGCACCTCGTGTTGCCAAGAAGTTCGCCGATTCGAACTCCAAGTTCGTGATCCTCGGCGGCGCCATGGGTTCGACCGAGCTCGACGCCGAAGGCGTCAAGGCTCTGGCCGATCTGCCTTCGCTGGACGAACTGCGCGCAAAGCTCGCCGGTCTGCTCACGCAGCCTGCGGCCCAGATCGCACGTCTGGTCAAGGAACCGAGCGCATCCGTCGCTCGCGTTATCTCCGCTTATTCGGAAAAGGGCGCTGCATAAGGCGGCGCGACCATCCACGGTTCAAACTGAAACCAAGTACCCAAAGAAAAGGCTGATCAAATGGCTGATCTTGCAAAGCTCGTAGACGATTTGTCTGCACTGACCGTCCTGGAAGCTTCCGAGCTCTCCAAGATGCTCGAAGAGAAGTGGGGCGTTTCCGCCGCCGCTCCTGTTGCCGTTGCTGCTGCTGGTGGCGCTGCCGCCGGTGCCGCTCCGGCTGAAGAAAAGGACGAGTTCGACGTTGTCCTGACGTCGGCTGGTGACCAGAAGATCAACGTCATCAAGGAAGTCCGTGGCATCACCGGCCTCGGCCTCAAGGAAGCCAAGGACCTCGTCGAAGGCGCTCCCAAGGCTGTCAAGGAAGGTGTCAACAAGGCGGAAGCCGAAGACATCAAGGCAAAGCTCGAGGCCGCCGGCGCCAAGGTCGAACTCAAGTAAGTTCGTCTTTCGAGACGTTTTTCGGGATGGCCCACGGGCCATCCCGTTCCCGCTTCCGGAGTGTGATGGAAGCGGACGCCACCCTGCTTAGAAGGGCAGGGCGGAAGTTGCGGAACAGGCGGTGATCCCGGCAGGCCACTATCGGCCGGTATGCGATCCGCCAGACAACAACATAATGTCAGAAAGGGCACCTGTTCAAAGAACCGACGGCTGATTGTCGATTCTTTGAACAGTTGCCTCCGAGACGCTTCAAACGAGAGGAAACGGGTACATGGCTACCACGTTCAACGGGCGCCGCAAGGTGCGCAAGTCCTTTGGGTCCATTCGTGAAGTCACGGAGATGCCGAACCTGATCGAGGTCCAGAAGGCCTCGTACGATCAGTTCCTGATGGTCGATGAGCCCCAAGGCGGCCGCGGCGATGAAGGCCTGCAGTCGGTTTTCCGGTCGGTCTTCCCCATCACCGACTTCTCCAACACCGCCTCGCTCGAATTCGTGCGTTACGAATTCGAACAGCCCAAATACGACGTCGAGGAATGCCGCCAGCGCGACATGACTTTTGCCGCGCCGCTCAAGGTGACGCTGCGGCTGATCGTTTTCGAGGTCGATGAAGACACCGGCGCCCGGTCCGTCAAGGACATCAAGGAGCAGGACGTCTATATGGGCGACATGCCCTTCATGACCTCGAACGGCACCTTCATCGTCAACGGCACCGAGCGCGTCATCGTCTCCCAGATGCACCGCTCGCCCGGCGTGTTCTTCGATCACGACAAGGGCAAGACCCACTCCTCGGGCAAGCTGCTGTTTGCCGCGCGCATCATTCCCTATCGCGGTTCCTGGCTCGATATCGAATTCGACGCCAAGGACATCGTCTATGCGCGCATCGACCGCCGCCGCAAGATCCCGGTGACCTCGCTGCTCAAGGCCCTCGGTCTCGATGCCGAGGAAATCCTCGAGACCTATTACGACATCCAGACCTACACCAAGGGTGATAAGGGCTGGAACAAGCCGTTCGACGCCGACAAGATGAAGGGCACCAAGCCCGTTTTCGATCTGATCGACGCCAAGACCGGCGACGTCGTGCATGAAGGCGGTACGCGCCTGACCCAGCGCGCCGCAAAGAAGCTCGTGGAAGCCGGTGTCACGCACCTGCTCGCCACCGATGAAGACCTTTACGGCATGTACCTGGCCAGGGACATGGTCGATCTCTCCAATGGTGAGATCTTTGCCGAAGCCGGTGACGAAATCGACGAAAAGCTGCTTGCGGCGCTGGTCGACAAGGGCTTCGACGAGTTGCCGATCCTCGACATAGACCACGTCAATGTCGGCGCCTATATCCGCAACACGTTGGCCGTGGACAAGAACGAGACCCGCGAGGACGCTCTGTTCGATATCTACCGCGTCATGCGTCCGGGCGAGCCGCCCACCGTGGAAACTGCCGAAGCGATGTTCAATTCGCTGTTCTTCGATTCCGAGCGCTACGACCTCTCCTCGGTCGGTCGCGTCAAGATGAACATGCGTCTCGACCTCGAAGCCGAAGACACCGTGCGCGTTCTGCGCAAGGAAGATATCGTTGCGGTCGTGCGTACGCTCGTCGAACTGCGCGACGGCAAGGGCGAAATCGACGATATCGACAATCTCGGCAACCGCCGCGTGCGTTCGGTGGGCGAGCTGATGGAAAACCACTATCGCCTCGGCCTGCTGCGCATGGAACGCGCCATCAAGGAGCGCATGAGCTCGGTCGAGATCGATACGGTCATGCCGCAGGATTTGATCAACGCCAAGCCGGCTGCTGCCGCTGTGCGCGAGTTCTTCGGCTCGTCCCAGCTTTCGCAGTTCATGGACCAGATCAACCCGCTCTCGGAAATCACCCACAAGCGTCGTCTTTCGGCGCTCGGGCCGGGTGGTCTTACCCGCGAGCGTGCAGGCTTTGAAGTCCGCGACGTTCACGTCACGCACTATGGCCGCATCTGCCCGATCGAAACGCCGGAAGGCCCGAACATCGGCCTGATCAACTCTCTGGCCACCTTCGCCCGCGTCAACAAGTACGGGTTCATCGAAACCCCGTACCGCAAGGTCGTGGATGGCAAGGTGACCGACGAGGTCGTCTATCTCTCGGCGATGGAAGAGGCCAAGCACCACGTTGCCCAGGCCAACGCCAATGTCGACGCTGACGGCAAGTTCGCCAACGAGATGGTCGTGGCCCGTCACGCCGGCGAGCCTTCGCTCACCCCGCGCGAGATGGTCGATCTGATGGACGTTTCGCCCAAGCAGGTCGTTTCGGTTGCCGCTTCGCTCATTCCGTTCCTGGAAAACGACGACGCCAACCGCGCTCTCATGGGCTCGAACATGCAGCGTCAGGCCGTGCCGCTTCTGCGTGCCGAAGCCCCGTTCGTGGGTACCGGCATGGAGTCGGTCGTGGCGCGTGACTCCGGCGCCGCCATTGCTGCCCGCCGCAGCGGTATCGTCGATCAGGTGGATGCGACCCGTATCGTTATCCGCGCGACCGAAGAAACCGATGCGTCCAAGTCCGGCGTCGACATCTACAACCTGATGAAGTTCCAGCGCTCTAACCAGTCGACCTGCATCAACCAGCGTCCGCTGGTGGTTGTCGGCGATCATGTCCAGGCTGGCGACATCATCGCCGATGGTCCTTCGACCGAACTGGGCGATCTGGCCCTGGGCCGCAACGTGCTCGTCGCGTTCATGCCCTGGAACGGCTACAACTTCGAAGACTCGATCCTGCTCTCTGAAAAGATCGTTCAGGATGACGTCTTCACCTCGATCCACATCGAGGAATATGAAGTCATGGCCCGCGACACCAAGCTCGGTCCGGAAGAAATCACCCGCGATATCCCGAACGTTTCGGAAGAAGCGCTCAAGAATCTAGACGAAGCGGGCATTGTCCACATCGGCGCCGAGGTCCAGGCTGGTGATATCCTGGTCGGCAAGATCACGCCCAAGGGCGAAAGCCCGATGACGCCGGAAGAAAAGCTCCTGCGTGCCATCTTCGGTGAAAAGGCGTCCGACGTTCGCGATACCTCGCTCCGCATGCCGCCGGGCGATGCCGGCATCGTCGTGGAAGTCCGCGTCTTCAACCGGCACGGCATCGACAAGGACGAGCGTGCCATGGCCATCGAGCGTGAGGAAATCGAGCGCTTGGCCAAGGACCGCGACGACGAGCAGTCGATCCTCGACCGCAACGTCTATGCGCGTTTGAAGGAAATGCTGTTCGGCAAGGCCGCGACCTCGGGTCCCAAGGGCTATGTCGCGGGCACCAAGCTCAACGACTCGATCTTTGACGCTCATGCCCGCTCCAAGTGGTGGCAGTTCGCCGTCGAAGACGACAAGCTGATGAGCGAGATCGAAGCCCTGCAGGCGCAGTATGACGAATCTCGTCGTCTGCTCGAGCAGCGTTTCATCGACAAGGTCGACAAGCTCCAGCGCGGTGACGAACTTCCGCCGGGCGTGATGAAGATGGTCAAGGTCTTCGTTGCGACCAAGCGCAAGATCCAGTCGGGCGACAAGATGGCCGGCCGTCACGGGAACAAGGGTGTGGTGTCGCGCATCATGCCGGTCGAGGACATGCCGTTCCTCGAAGATGGTACCCATGTGGATATCGTGCTCAACCCGCTCGGCGTGCCTTCGCGCATGAACGTGGGCCAGATCCTGGAAACCCATCTGGGCTGGGCTGCTCGTGGCATGGGCCGCAAGATCGACGCCATGATGGATGCCTATCGGCAGTCCAAGGACGTGACGCCGCTCAAGAAGGAAATCTCCGCTCTTTATGACGGCGACGAATTCGTGGGCGATCTGGACGACGACAGCGTCGTTCGTCTCGGCCAGCAGATCTCCAAGGGTGTTTCCATCGCAACGCCGGTGTTCGACGGTGCCAAGGAAGCCGATATCGTCCAGATGCTGGAACAGGCCGGACTCGATGGCTCGGGTCAGTCCACGCTCTATGATGGGCGTACTGGCGATGCCTTCGACCGTAAGGTGACCGTGGGCTACATCTATATGCTCAAGCTCAACCACCTTGTGGACGACAAGATCCACGCCCGTTCGATCGGCCCCTACAGCCTAGTCACCCAGCAGCCGCTCGGTGGTAAGGCCCAGTTCGGTGGTCAGCGTTTCGGTGAGATGGAGGTGTGGGCGCTCGAAGCTTACGGTGCCGCTTACACCTTGCAGGAAATGCTCACCGTCAAGTCGGACGACGTTGCCGGCCGTACCAAGGTCTATGAGGCCATTGTGCGTGGCGACGACACCTTCGAAGCGGGCATCCCCGAGAGCTTCAACGTTCTCGTCAAGGAAATCCGTTCGCTGGGTCTCAACGTCGAATTGACCGACATGGAAGCGGACAATGACGAGCCGGGTGGCGATCCCGAACTCGCACCTCCTGCGGACGCGGCGGAATAATCCGCCGCTTCCAACTGGCCGGAGCGTACCTATATAGGGCGCTTCCGGCCTGAACCGATTGCTTTTGCCTCGCAGTGCGCTCGCTCCAGCAGCGCTGTCGGGGCATCAAGGAGACAAAGATGAATCATCATCAGCACGTCATGGATCCGTTCAACTCGCAGGCGGCTGCGCCGACTTTCGATCAGATCAAGATCAACATCGCGAGCCCGGAAAAGATCCTGTCGTGGTCTTACGGCGAAATCAAAAAGCCTGAGACCATCAACTACCGCACGTTCAAGCCCGAGCGTGACGGCTTGTTCTGCGCGCGTATCTTCGGCCCGACCAAGGACTATGAGTGCTTGTGCGGCAAGTACAAGCGCATGAAGTTCAAGGGCGTCATCTGCGAAAAGTGCGGTGTGGAAGTCACCCTCAGCCGCGTTCGCCGCGAGCGCATGGGCCATATCGAGCTCGCCGCTCCGGTCGCTCACATCTGGTTCCTGAAGTCGCTGCCCTCCCGCATCTCCCAGCTTCTCGACATGACGCTGAAGGATGTGGAACGCATTCTGTACTTCGAGAACTATGTGGTGATCGAGCCGGGCCTGACCCCGTTCACCCAGCACCAGCTCATCACTGAAGAAGAGTATCTCGACGCTCAGGACAATTACGGTCCGGACGCCTTCACTGCCATGATCGGCGCAGAAGCGGTGCGTGAGATGCTGGCCGCGCTCGACCTCGACAAGCTCGCCGCCGACCTGCGCGTCGAGATCGCCGAGTCGACCACCGAGCTCAAGCCCAAGAAGCTCGCCAAGCGTTTGAAGATCGTCGAGCAGTTCATCGTTTCGGGCAACAAGCCCGAATGGATGATCATGACCGTCATTCCGGTGATCCCACCGGAACTGCGTCCGCTCGTTCCGCTCGATGGCGGCCGGTTCGCTACGTCCGATCTCAACGACCTCTACCGTCGTGTGATCAATCGTAACAATCGTCTCAAGCGCCTCATCGAGCTGCGCGCGCCCGACATCATCATCCGCAACGAAAAGCGTATGCTCCAGGAGGCCGTCGACGCCCTGTTCGACAATGGCCGCCGTGGCCGCACCATCACCGGTGCCAACAAGCGTCCGCTCAAGTCGCTGTCAGATATGCTCAAGGGCAAGCAGGGCCGGTTCCGCCAGAACCTGCTCGGCAAGCGCGTCGACTATTCCGGCCGTTCGGTCATCACCGTGGGTCCGGAACTCAAGCTCCACCAGTGCGGCCTGCCCAAGAAGATGGCGCTCGAGCTGTTCAAGCCCTTCATCTATTCGCGTCTCGACGCGAAGGGCCTGTCCTCGACCGTCAAGCAGGCAAAGAAGCTGGTTGAAAAGGAAAAGCCCGAAGTCTGGGATATCCTCGACGAAGTGATCCGCGAGCACCCGGTTCTCCTGAACCGTGCGCCCACGCTTCACCGCCTTGGCATCCAGGCGTTCGAGCCGATCCTGATCGAGGGCAAGGCCATCCAGCTTCACCCGCTGGTCTGCGCCGCGTTCAACGCCGACTTCGACGGCGACCAGATGGCCGTTCACGTGCCGCTGAGCCTGGAAGCCCAGCTCGAAGCCCGTGTGCTGATGATGTCGACCAACAACATCCTGCACCCGGCCAATGGTCAGCCGATCATCGTGCCGAGCCAGGACATCGTGCTTGGTCTCTACTACGTCTCGATCATGGCCGAGGGCGAGCCCGGCGAAGGCATGGCGTTCTCGTCCATGTCCGAGCTCGAGCATGCGCTTGAGAACAAGTCGGTCACGCTGCACACCAAGATCAAGGGCCGCGTCAAGACGCTCGATGCCGAAGGCAATGTGGTTTCCGCGATCGTCGAAACCACGCCGGGCCGCATGATGCTGGGGCAGATCCTGCCCAAGGGCGTGCCGTTCGAGGTGGTCAACCAGCTCATGACCAAGAAGAACATCTCCAAGGTCATCGACACGGTTTACCGTGCCTGTGGCCAGAAGGAGACCGTGATCTTCTGTGACCGCATCATGGATCTGGGCTTCAAGCAGGCCTGCCGCGCCGGCATCTCGTTCGGCAAGGACGACATGGTGATCCCGGATTCGAAGGCCAAGATCGTGGGCGATACCCGTCGTCAGGTCGAGGAGTTCGAGCAGCAATACAATGACGGCCTCATCACCCATGGTGAGAAGTACAACAAAGTCGTCGACGCCTGGGCCAAGTGCGGTGACAAGGTCGCCGAGGAGATGATGAAGCGCATCTCTGCTCACGAGAAGGACGACAACGGCCGCTCGCGTCAGATCAACTCGGTCTATATGATGAGCCACTCCGGCGCCCGTGGTTCGGTCGCCCAGATGAAGCAGCTCGCCGGCATGCGCGGCCTCATGGCCAAGCCGTCGGGCGAAATCATCGAGACCCCGGTGATCTCGAACTTCAAGGAAGGCCTGACCGTTCTCGAGTACTTCAACTCGACCCACGGCGCCCGTAAGGGTCTGGCCGACACCGCGCTCAAGACCGCGAACTCGGGTTACCTGACCCGCCGTCTCGTGGACGTGGCGCAGGACGCGATCATCACCGCTGACGATTGCGGTACCGAGCGCGGCCTGACCATGGAAGCGATCGTCGACTCCGGTCAGGTGGTCGCCTCGCTTGGCCAGCGTATTCTGGGCCGCGTTTCGGCCGACGACATCTACGTCCCCGGTACCGACGACGTTCTTGTCGCCAAGGGTACGCTGATGGACGAAGCGGATGTCGAAAAGATCGAGGCTGCCAAGGTCCAGTCGGTGCGCATCCGCTCGCCGCTGACCTGCGAGGTTCGCCAGGGCACCTGCGCGACCTGCTATGGCCGTGATCTTGCCCGCGGTACCCCCGTCAACATGGGCGAAGCGGTCGGCGTCATCGCGGCTCAGTCGATCGGTGAACCGGGCACCCAGCTCACCATGCGCACGTTCCACATCGGTGGTACGGCCCAGGTGGTGGACAACTCTTATCTCGAGGCCGGTGCCGAGGGTAAGATCGCGTTCCGCAACAAGAACATTGCGACCAACTCGGACGGCCACATCGTCGTCATGGGTCGCAACGTCTCCATCGTCATCGTTGATACCGATAGCAAGGAACGCGCCGTTCACAAGCTCGGTTATGGTTCGCGTCTGCGGGTCAACGAGGGCGATCAGGTCAAGCGCGGCCAGCGTCTGGCCGAGTGGGATCCGTACACCCGTCCGGTCCTGACCGAGGTCGAGGGCGAGGTGATCTTCGAGGATCTGGTCGATGGGGCTTCGGTCTCCGAGCAGACCGACGAGACCACCGGCTTCACCAAGCGTCTGGTCATCGACTGGCGTTCCAGCCAGCGCGGCGACGGGCTTAAGCCCGCCATCGCCGTCGGTTCGAAGGGGCAGCCCTTCAAGACCGATCGTGGCACCGATGCTCGGTACCTGATGAGCGTGGATGCGGTCATCGCCGTCGAGCCGGGCACCCGCGTTGCCCCCGGCGACGTCCTTGCCCGTATTCCGCTCGAAAGCGCCAAGACCAAGGACATCACCGGCGGTCTGCCGCGTGTGGCCGAACTGTTCGAGGCTCGCCGTCCGAAGGATCACGCGATCATTGCCGAAATCGATGGCACGATCCGCTTCGGTCGCGACTACAAGAACAAGCGTCGCATCATCATCGAGCCGAACGATGAGAGCCTGGAGCCGGTCGAGTACCTCATCCCGAAGGGCAAGCCGTTCCACCTGCAGGAAGGCGATCCGATCGAGCGGGGCGAGTATATCCTGGACGGCAACCCGGCACCGCATGACATCCTTGCCATCAAGGGCGTCGAGGAGCTGGCCAAGTATCTCGTCAACGAGATCCAGGAGGTCTATCGCCTGCAGGGCGTGTTGATCAACGACAAGCACATCGAGGTGATCGTTCGCCAGATGCTGCAAAAGGTCGAGATCACCGAGCCCGGCGAGTCCGGCCTGCTCAAGGAAGAGCAGATCGACCGCATCGACTTCGACGAGCTCAACGAACAGCTCGTTGCCGATGGCAAGAAGCCCGCGGAGGCCGTTCCGGTCCTGCTCGGCATCACCAAGGCGTCGCTGCAGACTCGTTCCTTCGTCTCGGCCGCGTCCTTCCAGGAGACGACCCGCGTCCTCACCGAGGCCGCCGTCTCGGGCAAGGCCGACCTGCTCGAAGGCCTCAAGGAGAACGTCATCGTCGGCCGTCTCATTCCGGCCGGTACGGGTGCTCGCATCTCCAATGTGCGCCAGATCGCGACCAAGCGCGACGACCTCATTCTCGAAGAGCGTCGCCGCCAGGCCGAAACGGTTGCCATCCCGGCGCCCGAGGCCATGCCGGAAGCTCCGGCCGAATAAGGTCGCAAGCATCGTAACAATAGGAAAATGGGGGCTCCGGCCCCCATTTTTATTGCGCGCGGCGATGTCGCAAAACCGCCATCGATCCGTCAAGCAACGGTAAACGGCCTGTCACAGGGCGGGACTTAAATCCTCGCGGTTTTTGATCCGTTGTCAGGAGGCACCCCCGTGGTCCGACAGTCCTTGTTATCGTTCGTTTCCCTTTTTGCTCTCGGCGCAGCCGCCCATGCGCAGGATGCGCAGGAATTTTCCGCCGTGCTGCTCGAGCATGCCCGGGTCCCGGCCCAGACCTTTCTTCCAGCCCCGGCCGATGCACCCGTCAGCCTCAACATTTCCGGCCGCTTTGCCGGCGGTGAGCGCAGCGAAGCGCCGTACAGCGTGATCGACGCCAATTCCGGTCTCGGCCGTCCGTTCCCCGGCCAGCCGCTGCAGGGCTTTTCGGGCATCCGCTCGCTGGGCGACGATCGCTTCCTGGTGCTCACCGACAACGGGTTCGGTTCGAAATACAATTCGTCCGATGCCATGCTGATGTTCAACATCCTGGTACCCGATTGGGAAACGGGGCAGGTCGCTGTTGAAGAAACGATCTTCCTTTCCGATCCCGACCGGGTCGTTCCGTTCCCGATCACCAACGAACATACCGACACCCGCTATCTCACCGGTGCCGATTTCGATCCTGAATCCATTCAGCCGGTCGGCGATCATTATTGGATCGGCGACGAGTTCGGCCCCTGGCTGATCGAGGTCGACGAGGACGGCGTGGTTCAGCAGGTTTTCGCCACCGAGCCGGGCGGTGAATTGCTGCGCAGCCCCGACAATTTCTTTGTCGGTTCGGTCAATCCCGGTGCCGGCCAACCCGAGAACCTGCGCACCTTTGGTTCCGGCGGTTATGAGGGCATGGCGCTGGGCGAAGACGGCACCACGCTCTACCCGCTATTGGAAAAGCCGATCTGGATGCCGGAAGAGGGCGCGCAGGAAACCATCGACGGCGCATCCGTGCTGCGCATGTTCGAATTCGACACCGAAGAGGGCGAGTGGAGCGAAGTGATCCGCTATTATCCGCTCGAAGACCCCACCCATGCGATTGGTGATTTCAACATCATCGAGGGCACCCGCGCCCTGATTATCGAGCGCGACGGCCGCGAGGGCGACCCCCGCGACGAGAGTGTTGAAAATCCCGCTCAGTTCAAGCGCATCTATCTTGTCGATCTCGAACGCACCGACGAAAGCGGCGTTCTGGAAAAGATCGCCTATATCGACCTCATGAACATCGAGGATCCCGATGGCGTCGCTCCGCGCGGCACGATCGAGGGTGTCTTCAACTTCCCGTTCGTCACCATCGAGGATGTCGACCGCGTCGATGAGACCACCATCGTTGTCGCCAACGACAACAACTATCCCGGTTCGGTGGGCCGCGAAGCGGGCCGTGCCGACGACAACGAGATCATCCTTCTCGACGTCGCCGATTTCCTCGCTGCTGAGTAGCGGCAAAGCAAAACGTTGGGGAAGGGGCCTTCGGGCCCTTTTCTTTTTGTTTACCTTCAATCAACCTCTTGATTGCGCGGTTCGGCCCCCCATATCCCGCCATGCACGAAGTGCAGGGCAGGTGATCAGCAGGGCTCTGCGGCTTTTTTCCCGGAAAGCCTTGACGATTCTGAATCAACCCAGTAATACCCGCCCTACCTAAGCGGTCGGTCGTGATCCGGCACCGAATGCGAAGCGCCCAATGCGACGCATTCAAGCCGATCAAACACACTGTCGGGTAGTTAGACGCAACAAGTCTTGGGCGCATGATTGCTTCCGGTTCGGAGGTGATCCTCTGCATTCTTGGCGCCGCCGGTTCCGTACGGAAGTCCGGGCAGGCGCCGCTCGCTTGTTATGTCGACAAGGATTTTGTTTGTACGGATGAAAAGAGGGTTCGAGCGATATGCCGACCATTAATCAGCTGATCCGCAAGCCCCGGCAGGCCAAGCCGAAGCGGAACAAGGTTCCGGCGATGGAGGCCAACCCGCAGAAGCGCGGTGTTTGCACGCGTGTCTATACGACGACCCCCAAGAAGCCGAACTCGGCTCTGCGTCGTGTGGCCAAGGTGCGCCTGGTCAATCAGCGTGAAGTTATTACCTACATCCCCGGCGAGGGTCACAACCTGCAGGAGCACTCTGTTGTGCTGATCCGCGGCGGCCGTGTGCGCGACCTTCCGGGCGTGCGTTATCACGTGCTGCGCGGCGTGCTGGACACCCAGTCGGTGAAGGATCGCAAGCAGCGTCGTTCGAAGTACGGCGCGAAGCGGCCGAAATAAGGAGATCTGTGAGCTATGTCCCGTCGGCATCGTGCAGAAAAGCGTGAGATCAACCCCGATCCCAAGTTCGGTGATCTGGTTGTCTCCAAGTTCATGAATTCGCTCATGAAGGACGGCAAGAAGTCTGCCGCCGAGAGCATTGTCTATGGCGCATTCGAAGTTATCGAGGAGCGGACCAAGCAGGACCCCATCCAGGTGTTCCATGGCGCTCTCGACAACATCCGTCCGGCCGTTGAAGTTCGTTCCCGCCGTGTTGGTGGCGCGACTTACCAGGTTCCGGTCGAAGTCCGTGCCGACCGCCAGCAGGCTCTCGCCATCCGCTGGTTGATCGATGCTGCGCGCAAGCGTGGCGAGCAGACCATGGTTGGCCGTCTTTCGGGCGAACTGATGGATGCCATGAATGGCCGTGGTCAGGCGGTCAAGAAGCGCGAAGACACGCACCGTATGGCTGACGCCAACCGCGCGTTCTCGCACTACCGCTGGTAAGGAAGACGATCATGGCTCGCGAATACAAGATCGAAGACTACCGCAATTTCGGCATCATGGCGCACATCGATGCCGGCAAGACCACCACGACCGAACGCATCCTGTTCTACACCGGCAAGTCGCACAAGATCGGTGAAGTCCATGACGGCGCTGCCACCATGGACTGGATGGAGCAGGAGCAGGAACGCGGCATCACCATCACGTCCGCTGCCACGACCACGTTCTGGCAGGGCCGTGACGGCAAGAAGCGTCGCTTCAACATCATCGATACTCCGGGCCACGTCGACTTCACCATCGAGGTCGAGCGTTCGCTGCGCGTGCTCGACGGTGCCGTCGCTCTGCTTGATGCCAACGCCGGTGTCGAGCCGCAGACCGAAACCGTCTGGCGCCAGGCCGACAAGTACCACGTTCCGCGTCTGATCTTCGTCAACAAGATGGACAAGATCGGCGCCGACTTCTACCGCTCGGTGGAAATGGTCGGCGAGCGTCTGGGCGCCAAGGCCGTTGTTCTTCAGCTCCCCATCGGTGCCGAGAACGAGTTCGCCGGCGTCGTCGATCTCATCGAGATGAAGGCTCTGGTCTGGAACGGTGAGCAGCTGGGTGCGTCCTGGGATATCGTCGATATTCCGGCCGACCTGCAGGATCGCGCCGAAGAATACCGCGAGAAGCTCGTCGAAGCTGCCGTCGAAATGGACGAGGCGGCGATGGAGGCCTATCTCGAAGGCGAGATGCCGGATAACGACACGATCCGCAAGCTGATCCGCAAGGGCGTTATCAACACCGAGTTCTTCGGTGTGCTGTGCGGTTCGGCGTTCAAGAACAAGGGCGTTCAGCCGCTTCTTGATGCTGTGGTGGATTTCCTGCCTGCGCCCAACGACGTGCCGGCCATTCAGGGTATCGACGCCAAGACCGAAGAGCCGATCGAGCGTCACGCTGATGACAACGAGCCGCTCTCGATGCTGGCGTTCAAGATCGCCAACGACCCGCACATGGGTTCGCTGACCTTCTGCCGCATCTATTCGGGTCACCTCGAAGCCGGTGCGCAGCTCGAAAACACCGTCAAGGGCAAGCGCGAGCGCGTTGGACGTATGTTCCAGATGCACTCGAACTCGCGTGAGCAGATCACAGAAGCCTTCGCTGGCGACATCGTTGCCATCGTCGGCCTCAAGGACACCACCACCGGCGACACGCTCTGCGTGCCCAACAGCCAGGTCATCCTTGAGCGTATGATCTTCCCCGATCCGGTGATCGACATTGCCGTCGAGCCCAAGTCCAAGGCCGACCAGGAAAAGATGGGTCTGGCGCTGCAGCGTCTTGCTGCCGAAGATCCCTCCTTCCGCGTCAAGTCGGACGAGGAATCGGGCCAGACCATCATCTCGGGCATGGGTGAACTTCACCTCGACATCATCGTCGATCGCATGAAGCGCGAGTTCAAGGTCGAGGCCAATATCGGTCAGCCGCAGGTGGCGTATCGTGAAACGATCACTCGCCAGGCCGAAATCGACTACACCCACAAGAAGCAGTCGGGTGGTTCGGGCCAGTTCGCTCGCGTCAAGCTCATCATCGAGCCCAACGAGCCTGGTGCCGGTTTCACCTTTGAAAGCAAGATCGTCGGTGGTTCGGTTCCCAAGGAATATATCCCTGGCGTGCAGAAGGGTCTGGAGTCCGTCATGGGCGCCGGTATCCTGGCTGGCTTCCCGATCGTCGACCTCAAGGCAACCCTCGTCGATGGTGCTTACCACGACGTCGACTCCTCGGTGCTGGCGTTCGAAATCGCGGCTCGTGCCGCTCTGCGTGAAGGTCTGCCGAAGGCCGGTGCGAAGCTGCTCGAACCGATCATGAAGGTCGAAGTCGTTACCCCCGAAGAATATATGGGCGACGTCATCGGTGACCTGAACTCCCGCCGTGGCCAGATTCAGGGCACGGAAAGCCGGGGTATCGCACAGGTCGTCAACGCCTTCGTGCCGCTGGCCAACATGTTTGGCTATGTGAACTCGCTGCGCTCGATGAGCCAGGGACGTGCACAGTACACGATGGTGTTCGATCACTACGAGCAGGTGCCCCAGGCGGTCGCCGACGAAGTCCAGGCCAAGTACGCCTGATAGGAAACCAATTTTTTCAGCAGCCCCAACCTGCTGAGTATGGAGATATGTGATGGGCAAGGAAAAATTCAGCCGCAGTAAGCCGCACGTGAACATTGGCACGATTGGTCACGTTGACCATGGCAAGACGTCTTTGACGGCAGCGATCACCAAGGTTCTGGCCGAGTCGGGTGGTGCGACGTTCACCTCGTATGACAACATCGACAAGGCGCCCGAAGAGAAGGCGCGCGGCATCACGATCTCGACCTCGCACGTCGAGTACGAGACCGCGAACCGGCACTATGCTCACGTGGACTGCCCCGGCCACGCCGACTATGTGAAGAACATGATCACCGGCGCGGCGCAGATGGACGGCGCGATCTTGGTGGTTTCGGCCGCTGACGGCCCGATGCCGCAGACCCGCGAGCACATCCTTCTGGCCCGCCAGGTCGGTGTGCCGGCGCTTGTGGTGTTCCTCAACAAGGTCGACCAGGTCGACGACGAGGAACTGCTCGAGCTGGTCGAGCTCGAAGTGCGCGAGCTGCTCTCCTCGTACGAATTCCCCGGTGACGACATTCCGATCACCAAGGGGAGCGCGCTGATGGCTCTTGAAGACAAGCGCCCCGAGATCGGCCGCGATGCGGTTCTGGCGCTGATGGAAACCGTCGACGCCTACATCCCGACTCCCGAGCGTCCGAAGGATCAGCCCTTCCTGATGCCGGTTGAAGACGTGTTCTCGATCTCGGGCCGCGGCACTGTTGTGACCGGCCGTGTCGAGCGTGGCGTGATCAAGGTTGGCGAGGAAGTCGAGATCGTCGGCATCAAGCCGACCCAGAAGACGACGGTGACCGGCGTCGAGATGTTCCGCAAGCTGCTCGATTCGGGTGAAGCTGGCGACAACATCGGCGCGCTGATCCGCGGTATCGACCGCAACCAGGTTGAGCGCGGCCAGGTGCTGTGCAAGCCCGGTTCGGTGACCCCGCACACCAAGTTCGAAGCCGAGGTCTACATTCTGACCAAGGAAGAGGGCGGCCGTCACACCCCGTTCTTCACCAACTACCGTCCGCAGTTCTACTTCCGGACCACTGACGTGACCGGTGTGGTGACGCTCAATGACGGTGTCGAGATGGTGATGCCGGGCGACAACGTGAAGATCAATGTCGAGCTGATCGTTCCGATCGCCATGGACGAAAAGCTGCGCTTCGCCATCCGCGAAGGCGGCCGTACCGTCGGGTCGGGCGTCGTCTCCAAAATCGTCGCTTAACGGGCAAGCAATAGAGAATGCGGTGCGCCCATTCCTGGCGCGCACCGCAGTCCTTTTTTCGGGATAGAACACAATGAACGGTCAGAATATTCGCATCCGGCTCAAGGCGTTCGACCATCGCGTGCTCGACAATTCGACCCGCGAGATCGTCAACACGGCCAAGCGCACGGGCGCGCAGGTTCGCGGTCCCATTCCGCTGCCGACGCGAATTGACAAATACACCGTCAACCGGTCGCCCCACATCGACAAGAAGAGCCGCGAGCAGTTCGAAATCCGGACTCACAAGCGTCTTCTCGACATCGTGGATCCGACCCCCCAGACGGTGGATGCACTGATGAAGCTCGATCTCGCCGCCGGCGTCGACGTCGAAATCAAGCTCTAAGTAAAGTGAGTTTCTAGCGTTTTTCGTTTTGGTGGGTCCTCTTGGGAAACAATGACCCGGAAAAACGCCCAAAAGAAAAGGTAACAACCGATGCGTTCTGGATTGATCGCACAGAAGCTGGGAATGACCCGCATCTTCACCGATGACGGCGCTCATGTTCCCGTTACCGTCCTGGCCCTGCAGGGTTGCCAGGTGGTGGGCCAGCGGACGCAGGAAAAGGACGGCTACGTCGCGCTTCAGCTCGGCGCCGGTTCCGTCAAGGTCAAGAATGTGAGCAAGGCCGAGCGCGGTCAGTACGCCGCTGCCAAGGTCGAGCCCAAGCGTAAGGTCGTCGAGTTCCGCGTGAGCGAAGACAACCTGATCGACGTTGGCGCCGAACTGCAGGCCGATCACTTCGTGGAAGGCCAGCTTGTTGACGTTACGGGCACCTCGATCGGTAAGGGTTTTGCCGGTGCGATGAAGCGCCACAACTTCGGTGGTCTGCGCGCTTCGCACGGTGTGTCGATCTCGCACCGTTCGCACGGTTCGACCGGTCAGAACCAGGACCCCGGCAAGGTGTTCAAGGGCAAGAAGATGGCTGGGCACATGGGTGCCGAGCGCGTCACGACCCAGAACGTCAAGGTCGTCAAGACCGATGTCGAGCGCGGGCTGATCATGGTTCAGGGTTCGGTTCCGGGCGCCAAGGGCGGCTGGATCCAGATCCGTGATGCCGTCAAGAAGCCGCGCCCTGAAGGCGTAGCGCTGCCTGGCTCCTTCAAGGCCGCTGCTAATGGGGAAAGTGTATAATGGAACTCCAGGTCACAACCCTCGAGGGTAAGTCGGCCGGCAAGGTCACGCTCGACGACGCAGTGTTCGGGCTCGAACCGCGCGCCGATCTGATCCAGCGCATGGTGCGCTACCAGCTTTTGAAGCGCATGGCCGGCACGCACGCGGTCAAGAACCGCGCCGATGTCGCCATGACCGGCAAGAAGTTCGGTCGCCAGAAGGGCGGCGGCGGTGCGCGTCACGGCTCGCGTCGCTCCAATATCTTCCGTGGTGGTGGTCGCGCTTTCGGCCCGACCCCGCGCAGCCACGCCATCGAGCTGCCCAAGAAGGTTCGCGCGCTGGCTCTCAAGCATGCCCTTTCGGCCAAGGCCAAGGCCGGCGATCTCGTGATCCTCGACCAGGCCGTCGCCGATGCGCCCAAGACTGCCGCGCTTCGCGTCGTCTTCGGCAAGCTGGGCTTTTCCAATGCGCTGATCATCGGCGGTGCCGAACTGGACCAGAATTTCGCGCTTGCAGCGCGCAACATTCCCCAGATCGACGTGCTTCCGGCTCAGGGCATCAACGTCTACGACATTCTGCGTCGCGAAAAGCTGGTCCTGACCAAGGACGCTCTCGCAGCGCTGGAGGGCCGGTTCCAATGAGCGCGCTCAAGCACTACGACATCATCCGCAACCCGGTCGTGACTGAAAAGTCGACCATGGCTTCGGAAAACGGTCAGGTCGTCTTCGACGTGGCCATCGACGCGACAAAGCCTGAGATCAAGGCCGCCGTTGAGGCGCTGTTCGACGTCAAAGTGAAGGCCGTCAACACCATCGTCCGCAAGGGCAAGGTCAAGCGGTTCCGCAACATGCTTGGCACCCGCAAGGACGTCAAGAAGGCCGTCGTCACCCTCGTTGACGGTCAGACCATCGATATCTCGACCGGTCTGTAAGAAGGCGAGAAGGAAGAGTTCAAATGGCTTTGAAACAGTACAATCCCACCTCGCCGGGCCGCCGCCAGCTTGTCGGCATCGACCGGTCCGAGCTCTGGAAGGGTTCTCCGGTCAAGAAGCTGACCGAAGGTCTCACCAAGTCGGGTGGCCGCAACAACCGTGGCCGCGTCACTGCCTTTGCGCGTGGCGGCGGACACAAGCGCGCTTATCGTCTCGTCGATTTCAAGCGCACCAAGTTCGACGTCGTGGGCACCGTTGAGCGCCTCGAATACGATCCCAACCGGACCGCATTCATCGCTCTGGTCAACTACGAGGATGGCGAGCAGGCCTATATCCTTGCCCCGCAGCGTCTGGCTGCCGGCGACAAGGTGGTCTCGTCGATGAATGCCGTCGACGTGAAGCCGGGCAACGCCATGCCGCTCGAGCGCATGCCGGTCGGCACGATCGTGCACAACATCGAGCTCAAGCCCCGCAAGGGCGGCCAGATGGCCCGTTCCGCCGGTGCTTACGCTCAGTATGTCGGCCGTGACGCCGGTTGGGCGATCCTTCGCCTCAACTCGGGCGAACAGCGCCTGGTCCATGGCTCGTGCCTGGCGACCGTCGGTTCGGTGTCCAACCCGGATCACTCGAACACCTCGATCGGCAAGGCCGGCCGCAGCCGCTGGCTGGGCAAGCGTCCGAACGTTCGCGGTGTCGCGATGAACCCGATCGACCACCCGCATGGTGGTGGTGAAGGCCGTACCTCGGGTGGCCGTCATCCGGTCACTCCGTGGGGCAAGCCCACCAAGGGCAAGCGCACCCGCACCAACAAGGCGACGGACAAGTTCATCGTCCGCTCGCGGCACCTCAAGAAGGGCAGGTAAGCCATGGCACGTTCCGTCTGGAAAGGCCCGTTTGTCGACGGGTATCTGCTGAAGAAGGCAGACAAGGTCCGGGAATCGGGCCGCAACGAAGTGATCAAGATCTGGAGCCGCCGCTCGACGATCCTGCCGCAGTTCGTTGGCCTCACCTTCGGCGTCTATAACGGCCAGAAGCATATCCCGGTCTCGGTGACCGAGGAAATGATCGGCCACAAGTTCGGTGAGTTTTCGCCCACGCGCACCTATTACGGTCACGCGGCCGACAAGAAGGCGAAGAGGAAGTAACGATGGGCAAGGAAAAGCGTGAACGCACGCTCAAGGACAACGAGGCGAAAGCCGTCCTTCGCATGGTGCGTACGAGCCCCCAGAAGCTGAACCTGGTTGCCGCGCAGATCCGCGGCAAGAAGGTCGATCGCGCTCTGGCCGAGCTCGAGTTCTCGCGCAAGCGCATTTCGCTCTCGGTCAAGAAGACCCTCGAAAGCGCCATCGCGAACGCCGAAAACAACCACGGTCTGGACACCGATGCGCTTGTCGTGTCGGAAGCCTTTGTCGGCAAGGCTCTGGTGATGAAGCGGTTCCATGCTCGTGCCCGCGGTCGCGGCGCGCGCATCGAGAAGCCGTTCTCGCACCTGACCATCGTCGTCCGTGAAGTCGAGGAGGCCGTCTGATGGGCCAGAAAGTTAATCCGATCGGGCTTCGCCTCGGCATCAACCGCACCTGGGACTCCCGTTGGTACGCCAACAAGGGCGAATATGGTTCGCTCCTGCAGGAAGATCTCAAGATCCGCGAGATGCTCGAGGAAGAGCTCAAGCAGGCCGCTGTTTCCAAGATCGTCATCGAGCGCCCGCACCGTAAGTGCCGCATCTCGATCCACTCGGCTCGTCCGGGCATCGTGATCGGCAAGAAGGGCGCGGACATCGAGAAGATCCGCAACAAGGTCAAGAAGTTCACCAACTCGGAAGTGCACATCAACATCGTTGAAGTGCGCAAGCCCGAGACCGATGCGACGCTCGTCGCCCAGGGCATTGCCCAGCAGCTCGAACGCCGTGTGGCGTTCCGCCGCGCCATGAAGCGCGCCGTGCAGACGGCGATGCGCATGGGGGCCCAGGGCATCCGCGTCAACGTTGGTGGTCGCCTTGGCGGTGCCGACATCGCGCGTACCGAATGGTATCGCGAAGGCCGCGTTCCGCTTCATACGCTGCGTGCCGACGTCGACTATGGCGTTGCCGAAGCCGAAACGACCTACGGGATCATCGGGATCAAGGTCTGGATCTTCAAAGGCGAGATCATGGAACACGATCCGATGGCTCACGAGCGCCGTGCGACCGAAGGCGGTGACGCCGGCGGGCAGGGCCGCCGCGGTCCGGCTGCAAGCTAAGAAAGACTTGAAAAATGCTGCAACCGAAACGAACTAAGTTCCGCAAGGCCCACAAGGGCCGGATCCACGGTGTCGCCAAGGGCGGCTTCGATCTCAATTTTGGCGAATATGGCTTGAAGGCTCAGGAACCTGAGCGTATAACCGCCCGCCAGATCGAGGCCGCACGTCGCGCGATGACTCGCTACATGAAGCGCGCAGGTCGTGTGTGGATCCGGGTGTTCCCGGATGTGCCCGTGTCGTCCAAGCCGACTGAAGTCCGTATGGGTAAAGGTAAGGGTGCTCCCGAATATTGGGCAGCCCGCGTCAAGCCCGGCCGGATCATGTTCGAAATCGACGGCGTAAGTGAAGAAGTTGCGCGTGAAGCTCTGCGTCTTGCGGCCATGAAGTTGCCGATCAAGACGCGGTTCGTCAGCCGCATTGCAGATTAAGGAACGTTGAGCGATGGCAAAGCCGAGCGACGTTAGGGCAAAGACGGTGGACGAACTCAAGGACGAGCTCGTCAACTTGAAGAAAGAGCAGTTCAACCTGCGCTTCCAGCGCGCCACCCAGCAGCTGGAAAACACGTCTCAGGTCAAGAAGGTCCGCCGCGACATCGCGCGCGTCAAGACCGTCCTGGCCGAGAAGGCAGCGGCAGGGAAGTAAGGAGACACGAAATGCCCAAGCGTATCCTGCAGGGGACAGTGGTCTCCGATGCGAACGATAAGACGATCGTTGTGACCGTGGAACGCCGTTTCACTCACCCGATCCTGAAAAAGACGGTGCGCCGTTCCAAGAAGTACCATGCTCATGACGAGGCCAACACGGCCAAGGTCGGTGACGTGGTGCAGATCGAAGAGTGTGCCCCGATCTCCAAGAACAAGCGTTGGACCGTCGTAACGTCGGCTTAACGCAAAAGAGGTCAGGTGCCGTGCCGGGTGACGGTGGCGGAAACCATAAAGAATAAGAAGGCAGCCAGTCATGATTCAGATGCAGACGAACCTCGACGTCGCCGATAATTCGGGCGCTCGTCGTGTTATGTGCATCAAGGTGCTGGGCGGTTCGCATCGCAAGTATGCGTCTGTTGGCGACATCATCGTGGTGTCGGTCAAGGACGCGATCCCGCGCGGCCGCGTCAAGAAGGGCCAGGTGATGAAGGCCGTAGTGGTTCGCACCGCTTCGGATATCCGCCGCCCCGATGGCACCGTGATCCGTTTCGACCGCAATGCGGCGGTCATCATCAACAACAACAAGGAACCGATCGGCACCCGTATCTTTGGCCCGGTTCCTCGTGAGCTGCGCGCGAAAAATCACATGAAGATTATTTCGCTCGCGCCGGAGGTGCTGTAATGGCTGCCAAGATCAAAAAGGGTGACAAGGTCATCGTTCTGACTGGCAAGGACAAGGGCAAGACCGGAAACGTTCTCCAGGTCATCCCGTCCGAGACCCGCGCGGTCGTTTCTGGCATCAACCTGGTGCGCAAGCATCAGAAGCAGACCCAGAGCCAGGATGCCGGCATCATCACGCGCGAAGCTCCGATTCATCTGAGCAACATCGCGCTGGTCGACGCCAAGGAAAACAAGCCGACCCGCGTTGGCTTCAAGATCGAAGACGGCGTGAAGAAGCGCGTCGCAAAGCGTTCCGGAGAAGTGATCGATGGCTGAGACTTACGTTCCGCGCCTGCGCTCCCATTATGACGATGTGGTGCGCGCCGGTCTCACCGAGACCTTCAACTATGCCAACCCCATGCAGGTTCCCAAGCTTGAGAAGGTCGTTCTCAACATGGGTGTCGGCGAAGCGGTTGGCGATTCCAAGAAGGTGAAGGCTGCCATGGCCGATCTCGAGAAGATCGCCGGCCAGAAGCCCGTCATCACCTATGCCCGCAAGTCGATCGCCGGCTTCAAGGTTCGCGAAGGGATGCCGCTCGGCGTCAAGGTCACGCTGCGCCGTGCCCAGATGTACGAGTTCATCGATCGCCTCGTGAACGTTGCCCTGCCGCGCGTCCGTGACTTCCGTGGGCTCAACCCCAAGAGCTTCGATGGCCGCGGCAACTACGCCATGGGCATCAAGGAGCACATCGTGTTCCCCGAGATCAACTATGACCAGATCGATCAGGTCTGGGGCATGGACGTGATCGTCTGCACCACGGCAAAGACCGACGACGAAGCGCGTGCGCTTCTCAAGGCTTTCAATTTCCCGTTCCGCCAGTAAGCGGATAACGGGAAGAGAGACGAAAGAGAGACTTAGATGGCTAAAGTTAGCTCCATCGAGAAGAACAAGCGCCGCGCCAAGCTTGCCAAGCAGTATGCGGAAAAGCGCGCTGCGCTCAAGGCAAAGGCCAAGGACGAGGCGCTGAGCTTTGAAGAGCGGTTCGCAGCTCAGCTCAAGCTTGCCGAACTGCCCCGCAATGCTTCCCCGGTTCGCGTGCGCAACCGTTGTGAGGTGTCGGGCCGTCCGCGCGGTTACTATCGCAAGCTCAAGCTGAGCCGTGTGGCTCTGCGTGAGCTTGGCTCGATGGGCAAGATCCCGGGCCTGGTCAAGTCGAGCTGGTAAGGAAGAAGAAAAATGACTCTTAGCGATCCGCTTGGCGATATGCTGACCCGCATCCGCAACGCGCAGCTGCGCCGTCGCGATGTTGTCCGCACTCCGGCTTCGACCCTGCGCGCTCATGTGCTGGACGTGCTCAAGGCCGAAGGCTATATCCGTGGCTATTCGGAACAGACCAATGAAGATGGTCTGCCCGAGTTCGCCATCGAGCTGAAGTATTCGGAAAACCAGCCGGTTATCCAGGAACTGCAGCGGGTGTCCAAGCCCGGCCGCCGGGTTTATGCATCCGTCAAGAACATTCCTGTCGTTAGCAATGGTCTTGGTGTCTCGATCCTTTCCACCCCCAAGGGTGTGATGGCCGACCACCAGGCTCGTGCTGAAAATGTTGGCGGTGAGGTCCTCTGCCGCGTCTTCTAAGACGCAAAGCAGAGGAGACCCCACCAACGAAGAGAAGGCAAAGAAAAATGTCGCGTATTGGCAAAAAGCCGGTCGCCCCGGTCAGCGGCGTGACGGTCACTGTCGATGGCCAGAAGGTAACCGCGAAGGGCTCCAAGGGTGAGCTCTCGGTGGTGCTCGTGGATCTGGTCAAGCCCGAGATGACCGATGACGGCGTTGTCGTCACCCCCGTTGATGACAGCCGCGAGGCCCGTTCGGCCTGGGGCATGTCGCGTACGCTGGTTCAGAACATCGTCGCTGGTGTGTCCACCGGCTTTGAGCGCAAGCTCGCCATCACCGGCGTTGGTTATCGTGCCCAGATGCAGGGGTCGGACCTGAAGCTTTCGCTGGGTTTCTCCCACGAAGTCATCTTCAAGGCCCCCGATGGGATCACGCTCGCTGCCCCGACCCAGACCGAGATCGTCGTGACGGGTATCGACAAGCAGCAGGTTGGCCAGGTTGCGGCCAACATCCGTGAGTTCCGGCCGCCGGAGCCCTATAAGGGCAAGGGCGTGCGCTATGCGGACGAGCACATCTACCGCAAGGAAGGCAAGAAGAAGTAAAATGGCTAAGCTTTCTGGTATCGATCGCCGCAAGGCCCGTGTTCGCCGGTCCATCAAGGCCCACGCCAATGGCCGGCCGCGTCTGTCGGTTTTCCGTTCGGACAAGAACATCTATGCGCAGGTCATCGACGATGCGAATGGCGTGACCCTGGCGTCCGCTTCCTCGCTCGAAAAGGATCTCAAGATCACCAACGGCGCCAATCAGGCTGCCGCTGCCGAAGTGGGCAAGGCGATTGCCGAGCGCGCCACCAAGGCCGGTGTGACCGAAGTCGTTTTCGATCGCGGCGCGTATATTTTCCATGGTCGGGTCAAGGCCCTGGCCGATGCAGCCCGCGAGGGCGGGCTGAGCTTCTAAGCGAACGCTCCTTACAAGATAAAAGAGAAAAAAGACTGGTAGGACGATGAGAGACACTCAAGAACGCGATAGCGAATTCGTCGATCGCCTGGTTCATATCAACCGCGTTGCCAAGGTTGTTAAGGGCGGCCGTCGCTTCGGTTTCGCCGCCCTCGTGGTCGTCGGCGACCAGAAGGGCCGCGTCGGCTTCGGTCATGGCAAGGCGCGCGAAGTGCCGGAAGCCATCCGCAAGGCGACCGAACAGGCCAAGCGCCAGATGATCCGCGTGCCGCTGCGCGAAGCCCGTACGCTGCACCATGACGTCGCCGGCCGCCACGGCGCCGGCAAGGTCATCCTGCGTGCCGCCCCGGCCGGTACCGGCATCATCGCCGGCGGTCCGATGCGCGCCGTGTTCGAAACCCTGGGCATCAACGACATCGTTGCCAAGAGCCAGGGCTCGGCGAACCCCTACAACATGGTTCGCGCCACCTTCGATGCGCTCAAGAACGTCGATAGCCCGCGCTCGGTCGCGGCTCGTCGTGGGCTGAAGGTTTCCGAGCTGCAGGCCCGCCGCGGCGAAGCCGCCGTCGAAGCCTGATTGGGGCTCGAGGAGAAGATCAATGGCTAAGAAGACCATCATCGTCGAGCAGATCGGATCGCCGATCCGCCGCAAGGAAGATCAGCGCGCGACCCTCGTTGGCCTCGGGCTCAACAAGATGCATCGCCGGAGCGAGCTGGAAGATACCCCGTCTGTGCGCGGCATGATCTCCAAGGTCGCTCACCTCGTCCGCGTAGTGGGCGAGCAGTAAGAGGATTTTGGAACAATGAAACTCAATCAGATCGCTGACAATGCCGGCGCCACCAAAGCCAAGGTCCGTGTGGGCCGCGGTATTGGTTCGGGCCTGGGCAAGACCGGCGGCCGTGGCGTCAAGGGCCAGAAGTCCCGTTCCGGCGTTGCCATCAACGGCTTCGAAGGCGGGCAGATGCCGCTCCACATGCGGATGCCCAAGCGCGGCTTCAACAACGCGTTCGCCAAGAAGTGGAACGCGGTGCGCCTCGACCGCATCCAGGCCTATATCGATAGCGGCAAGCTCGATGCCAAGGGCGTCGTGGATGCCGAAGCGCTCGTCAAGGCCGGCGTCATTCGCCGCGTCCGTGACGGTGTTCGCCTGATCAATGGCGGCGAGTTCAAGGCCCAGAAGGTTACCTTCAAGGTCAACCACGCCTCGGCTGGTGCCGTTGCCGCCATCGAAGCGGCCGGTGGCAAGGTCGAGGTGATCGGCAAGCCTGCCGACGCCGAATAATTTTCCGCGACTTTGGAGCGCGCCCTCGCAGTCTTCCCGATTCCGGGGATTGCATGAGGGCGCGCTCTGACTATATCAGAGCATTACTTCATGGTGGCGTCCGAGGCGTAGCTGTGAACGTCCCCGGGCCCTTGTGCCCGTTCCTTTGCTCTATAAGCGTTTCTCAGAGGGAGCCGTCATGGCGTCTGCAGCCGAGCAACTGGCCCGCAATTTGAGCTTCTCGACCTTTTCCAAGGCCAAGGATCTCCAGAAGCGGATTTTCTTCACTCTTGGCGCACTGCTCGTTTATCGACTTGGCACCTACATTCCGATTCCGGGCATCGATCCCGATGCCTTCGCCGCGACCTTCCAGCAGGCACAGGGCGGCATCTTCGGGCTGTTCAACATGTTCGCCGGCGGCGCCGTGGAGCGCCTGGCGATCTTCGCGCTGAACCTCATTCCCTACATCACCGCGTCGATCGTCATTCAGGTGATGTCGACGGCTTCCCCGCGCCTTGAGGCGCTCAAGAAGGAAGGGGAGAGCGGCCGGCGCAAGATGAACCAGTACACGCGGTATCTCACCGTCGTGTTCTGCGCCGTGCAGGCCTACGGCATCGCCGTCGGGCTGGAGGCCAGCGAGGGCGTGGTGTCCGATCCGGGCTGGTTCTTCCGCATTTCGACCGTCATCACGCTTGTGGGCGGCACCATGTTCCTGATGTGGCTGGGCGAGCAGATCACCGCGCGCGGCATCGGCAACGGCATTTCGCTGATCATCTTTGCCGGTATCGTCGCTACGCTTCCCGGCGTTATCGCTCAGACGCTCGAATTGAGCCGTACAGGCGCGCTGCCCACGCTTGCCGTCGTCGGCATCCTGGTGGGCGCCATCGCCGTCATTGCGCTCATCGTCTTCTTCGAGCGCGCCCAGCGCCGGCTTCTGATCCAGTATCCGAAGCGCCAGGTCGGCAACAAGATGTATCAGGGCGATACCTCGCACCTGCCACTGAAGCTCAACACCTCCGGCGTCATTCCGGTGATCTTTGCCTCTTCGCTGCTGCTGTTGCCCGCGACCATCGCGACCTTCTCGGCACAGGGCGATGCACCGCAATGGCTCCAGTATATTTCCGCGCTGCTCGGCCGTGGGCAGCCGCTCTATCTCATCCTGTTCGCAGCGATGATCATCTTCTTTGCGTTCTTCTATACCTCGATCGTGTTCAACCCGACCGAGACGGCGGACAATCTGAAGCGTTCGGGCGGCTTCATTCCGGGCATCCGTCCGGGCGAGCGCACCGCGCAGCACATCGACTACGTTTTGACGCGTATTACGGTCGTCGGCGCCATCTATCTCACCGTCGTGGCCCTTATTCCCGAGATATTCCTGAGCCAGCTCAACATCTCGGCTTTCCTGGGCGGCACCTCGCTGCTCATCATGGTGACGGTGACGCTCGATACGGTGAGCCAGATCCAGAGCCATCTGATCGCGCAGCAATATGAGGGCATGGTCAAGAAATCGCGTCTAGGGGGACGGAAAAGATGAGACTGGTACTTTTGGGGCCTCCGGGCGCAGGGAAGGGCACCCAGGCCCAGATCCTGGTCAAGGCCTACGACATTCCGCAGCTTTCCACCGGTGACATGCTGCGTGCCGCGATCGCGGCCAAGACCCCGCTGGGTCTGGAAGCAAAGGCAATCGTCGATCGCGGCGATCTGGTTTCCGATGATATCGTCTCGGGCATCATTTCCGAGCGGATGGACCAGCCCGATTGTGCCAAGGGTTTTATTCTCGACGGTTTCCCGCGCACCATTGCGCAGGCCGAGGCGCTGACCCATATGCTGGACCGCAAGGGCCTGCATCTTGATGCGGTCATCGAGATCAAGGCCGATCCCGACGTCCTGGTCGAGCGCATCATCAACCGCGCCAAGGAATCGGGTGGGGCTCGCGCCGACGACAACGAGGACGTGCTGCGAAAGCGCCTCGATGTCTACACCCAGCAGACCGCACCGCTCGTCAATTTCTATGGCGAGCGTGGTCTGCTCAAATCGGTCGACGGCATGGCCGCGATCGAAGAGGTCACTGCTGCAATCAAGGCAGCTATTGACAAATCTTAAATGTGGTCGCGCGGTGCTGTTGACTTATGCGCCGCGAGTCCTTAGAACCGCGCCCAGTCTCAGAAATTTCGAGGGCTGGATTCGGTTCCTTCCGCAAAGAGAAGGGGGTCGGATGCCGGTCCCTTGTTGTTGAACGACGTAGGGCGTCAAGCCCTCACACACCAATTTTAGGAGATCCGGCGTGGCTCGTATTGCTGGCGTCAATATCCCGACGAACAAGCGCGTGGTTATCGCGTTGCAGTATATTCACGGGATTGGGCCGAAGATGGCCTCTGAAATCTGCGAGAAAGTCAGCATTCCGGCCGAGCGCCGCGTGAATGAGTTGACCGACGCGGAAGTTATCCAGATCCGCGAAACCATCGACCGTGACTATCAGGTCGAGGGTGACCTTCGCCGTAACGTTGCCATGAACATCAAGCGTTTGATGGACCTGGGCAACTATCGCGGCCTGCGTCACCGTCGTGGTCTGCCGGTGCGCGGTCAGCGTACCCATACCAATGCCCGCACCCGCAAGGGTCCGGCAAAGCCCATCGCGGGCAAGAAGAAATAAGAAGGCCGGGTGCGGCGTCGAAGGGCAGGGCGTTTCGTCCCGCCTTTTGCGTTCCGTTCCAGGCTTTCGAGGTGTAGCCGCTGGAAGCACGGCGGCGCTCGAGATCGATTAGAGGAAGTAAATGGCTAAAGCAGATACCACGCGCGTTCGCCGCCGCGAGCGCAAGAACATCAGTGCCGGCGTTGCGCATGTGAACGCCTCGTTCAACAACACGATGGTCACCATCACCGACGTTCAGGGCAACGCGATCTCCTGGTCCTCCGCCGGCATGATGGGTTTCAAGGGCTCGCGTAAGTCGACCCCGTATGCAGCTCAGATGGCTGCCGAAGACGCTGCCAAGAAGGCGCAGGAACACGGCATGAAGACTCTTGAGGTCGAGGTTCGCGGTCCGGGTTCGGGTCGTGAGTCCGCTCTGCGTGCCCTGCAGGCCGCCGGTTTTACCGTCACTTCCATCCGGGACGTTACATCCATTCCTCACAATGGGTGCCGGCCGCGCAAGCGCCGTCGCGTCTAAAAGTGAAACGAACCTCGGCAGGGCCAGCCGGGGTTCGTTTACGGTTTGCGGCATGGCGGCCGGGGCAGGGCCGCGATTTTAAGAAGGAAGTTGGACGTGATGATCCAGAAAAACTGGCAGGAACTGATTAAGCCGACCAAGCTCGACGTCGTTCCGGGCAGCGATTCCGCGCGCGTCGCCTCCGTGGTCGCCGAGCCGCTCGAACGCGGTTATGGCTTGACCCTGGGCAACACGCTGCGCCGGGTTCTGCTCTCGTCGCTGCAGGGCGCTGCAATCACCGCCATCCAGATCGATGGCGTTTTGCATGAATTCTCGTCGATTCCCGGCGTGCGCGAGGACGTGACCGATCTCGTCCTCAACATCAAGGAAATCGCCGTCAAGATGGAAGACGAGGGGCCCAAGCGCCTCACGCTGTCCAAGCAGGGTCCGGGTGCCGTCACCGCTGGCGACATCAAGACCACCGGCGATATCGAGGTGCTCAACCCCGAACTCGTGATCTGCCACCTCGACGATGGTGCCGAAATCAACATCGAGTTCACGGTCAATACCGGCAAGGGCTATGTCCCGGCCGACCGCAACAAGCCCGAGGACGCCCCGATCGGCTATATCGCCGTCGATGCGCTGTTCTCGCCGGTCAAGCGTGTCAGCTACAAGGTCGAAAAGACCCGTGAGGGCCAGAACCTCGACTTCGACAAGCTGACCATGCAGATCGAGACCAATGGTGCGATCAGCCCGGAAGATGCGCTGGCCTTTGCCGCCCGCATCGTTCAGGACCAGCTCTCGGTGTTCGTGAACTTCGAAGAGCCCACCAAGGAAAAGGCCGAGGATTCGGCTCCCGAGCTCGCCTTCAATCCGGCACTGCTCAAGAAGGTGGACGAGCTCGAGCTGTCGGTTCGGTCGGCGAACTGCCTCAAGAACGACAATATCGTCTATATCGGCGATCTCATCCAGAAGACGGAAGCGGAGATGCTTCGCACGCCGAACTTCGGGCGCAAGTCGCTCAACGAGATCAAGGAAGTGCTGGCCCAGATGGGGCTCCATCTTGGAATGGACGTCAACAACTGGCCGCCTGAAAACATCGAAGACCTCGCTAAGCGTTACGAAGATCACTACTGATCTTCCGCTGCGACCAGAAGAACTTTAGGAGAGTACCATGCGCCACGGTAAAGCCGGCCGCAAACTGAACCGGACCTCTTCGCATCGCAAGGCGATGTTCAAGAACATGTCCGCGGCCCTCATCAAGCACGAGCAGATCGTGACCACCTTGCCCAAGGCCAAGGAACTGCGTCCGATCGTCGAAAAGCTCATCACGCTCGGCAAGCGCGGTGATCTGCACGCCCGCCGCCAGGCCATCGCCCAGATCGGCGATGAAGCCATGGTCAAGAAGCTGTTCGACGTTCTCGGCCCGCGCTACCAGGATCGCAACGGTGGTTACACCCGCGTGCTGAAGGCCGGCTTCCGCCACGGCGACAACGCCCCGGTCGGCGTCATCGAATTCGTGGATCGCGATGTCGATGCCAAGGGCCAGGATTCCGGCCCCACCGCGGACTTCACCCGCGACGAGGAAAACGAAGCAGCGTAATCCGCACTTCCGTTTCAGGATACAAAAGGCCCGGCACTGCCGGGCCTTTTTTCATTCCGCGTTTTCCGGCAGCCAGGGATTGACGACACGGACCCCGGTTGCCTCGAAGTCCCGAACGTTTCGGGTCACTACGCTCATGCCGTGGACCAGCGCGCTTGCCGCGATGAACGCGTCGCGATTGGAACGGGGATCGGGAACGTGCAGGCCGGCGCAACGCAATGCGACGGCCGTATCTACCGGCAGTGTCCGCTCGGCGAATTCAGGCAATACGTAGTTGTCCATCCACTGGCGCAGACGCTTGCCCTGCGCGGGGTCGCGCCGTTCGAGAAGGAGGATGCCCAGCTCGATTTCCATGACGCAGACGACCGAAACATAAAACAAGCCCGCATCCCGCTTGGCGAACCAGGCCATCACGTTGCCGTCGGCTTTGCCGTCGCCAAGCTTGCGCAGTTCGGAGAGCACATTGGTGTCGAGCAGATACATCAGCTCAGGTCAGCCGGGCGGGGTGCCTCATGCGGCCCCTCGAAATCCACCTCGATGTCGGAGAGGCCGGGCATGGCAAGCGCTTCGACAAGCGTCCGCCGCTGGCCGGTTATCCGCTGGTAATCTTCATAGCTGAGCAGCACTTGCGTCGGCTGGCCGCGATTGGTGATGAACACCGGCCCCTCGCGGCTTGCCTTTTGGGCGCGATTGGCATTCTGCTGGAATTCCCGGCTGGAAAGCGTCGTGATGGTCACCGGCGTGCTCCGTTGCTCTGATGTTGGTACATTAGAACATCGTGCGGCGACGTGCAATCTGCAAGATGGTCTCCAAACGAAAACGCGCGGCCCGAGGTTTCGAGCCGCGCGTCGGTTTAGTTCATGCCAATCGGCTAGACCAGGATATCGTCGACCCAGTAAAGGTCGCGCCGGTCGAACCCGTTGAACGGGGTGAGCGAAGCCTGGGTATAGGCGCCCATCAGGCCGAATTCGATGTAATCGTCCTCTGCAATGGCCGCCGGGAGGATGAACGTCTGGGGCATCACGTCGTAGCTGTCGCAGGTGGGGCCGAAGATCTTGAAGTCCCAGCTTTCGCCGGTCAGCACCTTGTCGCCCCGCCACACGCGGATCGGCGGCATGAATTCGAGGATCATGGCTTCCATCAGCGAGCCATAGACGCCGTCATTGACGTAAACCGACTGCTCGCCGCGAACGTGCTTGACCCGCAGCAGCAGAGACGTGCAGCCGGTCGACAGGCCGCGCCCGGGTTCGGCGATCAATTCGGGCTTGTTCGAGCCGAAAGTATCGGTCACCGCGTTGCGGATCGTCTCGAAATAGACATCGAGCGGCGGAGCCGAATTGGTGATGTACTGCGCGGGGAAGCCGCCGCCGATATTGAGTCGCTTGAGCTCGATCCCCGACGCCTGCGCGATGCGCCCAGCCGCCGCGATATGACGTTCGTACGCATAGGCTTCCTCGCACTGGCTGCCGACATGGAAGCACAGCGAGGTCGAATAGCCCATGGCCTTGGCCAGTGTGGCCATCGAGATCGCACCTTCTTCCATGACGCCGAACTTGGTGCCGAAATCATAAGATTTGAGCGCCTTGCCCGCCTTGAAGCGAATCGTCACCTCCACGTCCTCGCTGGGCGGGATCACCGCCGCAAGCTGGTCGAGCTGGGCGACGTGGTCGATGGTGAACGAGCGCACCCCGAACTCCTCATAGGCGCGCTGGATCTCGCGGCGGGATTTGATCGGGTTGTTGTAGTGCATCCCCGCACCGGGCGCGTATTTCTCGATCAGCGCCATTTCGGTGTTGGAGGCCACGTCATAGGCCTTGAGCCCTTCCCGATGCATGATCTCGAGGATATGCGGGGAGGGGTTGGACTTCACCGCATAGGTCAAAAGCCCGTCGAAGCCCTGCTTGAAGGTATCGATGGCCTTGACCAGAAGTCTTTCGGAAAAAAGGAAGCTGGGGAAATCCGGCTCCTCGGTGGCAATCAGTTCGGCAGTGTTCGCGTAGCGGCGAGACGGCGCGTGGTCCATTGACCTTGATACCTTTTACGGGGGTTGAAAGCGGCGCTGTATAAAGCAAGTCCAGCAAAAGTGGAAACCGGTTTTGCGTCCGGACTTGCGATTTTTAAAGCCTGCATTGCCCCCCTCGGCAATGCAGGCTTTCGGCTATAGCGGCGGCGTGTGACGATTCTTTGCACACAGTGCTCAACACCACATTCAACACCAAGTTTCCGCCATCAACCTTACGGCTTTGTCACTTGAATCCGCGCCTTCGCGCAATACCTTCTATCGTGCATTCCAACCCGTTGGAGTTCCAGCATGTTTCGCCAGATTGCCCTTGCCGTCCTGATCGCCGCAACCCCTTTTGCAGCCTCGGCCCAGGTCGAACGGCAAGTGCCCCAAACCCAGGAGCAAATTCAGCTTTCCTACGCTCCCATCGTGAGCCAGGTCGCCCCCGCCGTCGTCAACGTCTACGCCACCCGCGTCGAAGAGCAGCGGATCACGTTCCGCGATCCGTTCTTCGATCGCTTCTTCGGCCGCTCCCCATTGTTCGAGACACGCCCGCAAACCTCGCAATCGCTGGGCTCGGGCGTGATCGTCAGTGCTGAAGGCATGATCCTCACCAACAATCACGTCGTTGAAGGCGCTACTGATATCCGGGTGGTGGCCAATGACGGCCGCGAATATCCGGTCGAGCTCATCCTTGCCGATGCCGCCACCGATCTTGCGGTGCTGCGGATCGAGGACGCCGATCGAACTTTCCCAACCGTGCAGTTCGCCGATTCCGATCAGCTCGAAGTGGGCGATCTCGTCCTCGCCATCGGCAACCCCTTCGGGGTCGGTCAGTCCGTTTCGAGCGGGATTGTCTCGGCCCTGGCCCGCACCGGCATGGGCATCACCGACTACCAGTTCTTCATCCAGACCGATGCCGCCATCAATCCTGGCAATTCCGGTGGCGCCCTGGTCGATATGAACGGCAATCTGGTGGGCATCAATACCGCCATCTTCACCCGCTCGGGCGGTTCTCAGGGCATCGGCTTTGCCATTCCCTCCAACATGGCGCGCGTGATTGCCGCGGCGGGTGAAGCGGGTGGAGAGATCACGCGGCCCTGGTTGGGCGCGCAGATGCAGGCGCTCGACGGCGATCTTGCCGCCAGTCTGGGCCTCGATACGCCACGGGGCGCCCTTATCACCGAAGTCGCCCCCGATAGCCCCGCCGAGCTTGCCGGTCTTGCCTCGGGCGATGTGGTCACAATGATCGATGGCGTCCAGGTCCAGGATCCGGAGGCGCTCAATTACCGGATCGCAACCAAAGCGGTCGGTTCCACAGCCCAGGTCACGCTTTGGCGCGATGGGGCGGAAATGGTGGCCTCGCTGCCGCTCAACGCCCCGCCGCCGGTTTCCGATCGCCAGGTCACCATCTCCGGCAACACGCGCTTCGCGGGCACCGTGGCAGCCGAACTCAATCCGGCGCTGGCGCAGGAGCTGGGCCTGGGGTTTTCCATCCAGGGGATAGCCGTAATCGAAGTGGAACAGGGCAGCCCCGCCGATCGCATGGGCCTGCAGGAGGGCGATGTGATCCTGGCCCTCAACGGCATGGAGATTCGTGATATTGAAACCTTCGAATCCCTCGCCAGCCAACGGCCCCGTGCCTGGCAGATCATCCTGCAACGCGGCGGCAACGTCGTTCGTTCGGTGGTCAGCGGATGAGAAACTGGCTTAGGGTGTTGTTGGGCGCAGCATCGACTTAACCTCGACGTGTCATTCCGGAACTTGTTTCCGGAATCCAGCAGCATTTGTCATAAACAATGGTGTGGGCGGTAAAGCCCACGCCGAGAGAACGAAATGAGCGACCTTTTCCCCGACGACTTGCCGTCGTCCCGCCCCGCCGAAGAGCCCTCCACCGATCGTCCCTTGGCCGACCGGCTGCGGCCGAAAACGCTCGACGAGGTGATCGGGCAGGGGCATATCATCGGCCCGGATGGCACGCTGCGCCGCATGCTCGCTTCGGGGCGGCTGGGCTCGCTTATCCTCTGGGGCCCACCGGGCACTGGCAAGACCACCGTTGCTCGCCTTCTGGCCGACGCCGTCGATTACCGGTTCGAACAGATTTCTGCGATCTTTTCCGGGGTCGCCGATCTCAAGAAGGTCTTCGAGACGGCCCGCACCGCGCGCCGTGCCGGCCAGCGCACGCTGTTGTTCGTCGATGAGATCCATCGCTTCAATCGTGCTCAGCAGGACAGCTTCCTGCCGGTCATGGAGGATGGCACCGTCGTCCTCGTCGGGGCCACCACCGAGAACCCCAGCTTCGAGCTGAACGCCGCGCTCCTTTCCCGCGCGCAGGTGCTGACCTTCCAGAGCCTTTCGCGCGACGATCTCGATGCCCTCGCCAGGCGTGCCGAGCAGGAAATAGGGCGTGCCCTGCCGCTCGACGCGGATGCTCGCGAAACCCTGATCTCGCTGGCCGATGGTGATGGCCGCGCCTTGCTTGGCCTGATCGAGGAGATCGATGCGGCCACAGGGCCTGAGGATCTGCTTGACCGCGACGGGCTGACGCGCCTGGTCCAGCGCCGCGCTCCGATTTACGACAAGGCGCAGGAGGGCCACTACAACCTCATCTCCGCCCTGCACAAGACGGTGCGCGGGTCGGACCCCGACGCCGCGCTCTACTATTTCGCCCGCATGCTCGATGGCGGCGAGGACCCGATGTTCCTGGCCCGGCGGCTGATCCGTATGGCGGTCGAGGATATCGGCATGGCCGACCCCCAGGCGCTGCCCATCGCGGTCGCGGCGCGCGACGCCTACCATATGCTGGGTTCGCCTGAGGGTGAGCTGGCGCTGGCGCAGGTCGTCGTCTATCTCGCTACGGCGCCGAAATCGAATGCCGTCTATACGGCCTTCAAGGCTGCGATGTCTCTCGCCAAGCAGACCGGCTCCCCCATGCCCCCCATGACCATTCTCAACGCCCCCACAAAGCTGATGAAGGGGCAGGGCTATGGCGAAGGCTACATCTACGACCACGATACCCCGGAGGGCTT
The DNA here is from genome assembly GCF_031202305.1 of Pelagibacterium sp. 26DY04. Lineage (NCBI taxonomy): Bacteria > Pseudomonadati > Pseudomonadota > Alphaproteobacteria > Hyphomicrobiales > Devosiaceae > Pelagibacterium > Pelagibacterium sp. 26DY04. The sequence goes on along the minus strand of NZ_CP101731.1, from coordinate 2,161,713 downwards.
CTCCGGCCAGGAATATTTCCCCGAAAAGATCGGACGGCAGGACTTCTATCAACCGGTCGAACGCGGCTTCGAACGCGAGATCCAGAAGCGGTTGGACTATTTCGCCAAGCTCCGGGCGAGCAAGCGGGACGGTTAGTCGTTAGCCCATCGGACAGCCAACGCCACGGCTGTCATTCCGGGACTTGTTCCCCGAATCCAGCAGCAGCGTTTCCCGATGCACCAAAACGTGACGCAGCCCCAATTTCCCGCTAGAAGACCCGCGAACGAACAGAGGTAATTTGATGAGCGGCGTGCAATTGCGGGAAGTGGCGCGGGACGAGGATGGAATGCGGCTGGACCGCTGGTTTTCCATCCATTTCGCGCATCTGAGCTTCGGGCGCCTGCAGAAGCTGTTGCGCTCCGGCCAGATCCGCGTCGATAGCGGCCGGGTGCAGACCAATACCCGCCTTTCCGCTGGCCAGACGGTGCGCGTTCCGCCCCTGGGCGATGCGCCCGAGCCTTCGGGCGACAAGCCCCGCATCAATGAAAAGGACGCCGCTTTCCTGCGCGACCTGATCCTTTATGAGGATGACGAGGTCTACGTCTTCAACAAGCCGCACGGGCTTGCCGTCCAGGGCGGTTCGGGCACCAAGCGCCATATCGACGGCATGCTCAAATCCCTGCCCAACAAAAAGGGCGAGGCCCCGCGTCTCGTCCATCGCCTTGATCGGGACACGTCGGGCTGCCTGCTCGTCGCCAAGACTCGTGCCGCCGCCAGTCATTTCGGCACCGTGTTTCGCTCGCGCTCGGCGCGCAAGATCTATTGGGCCGTGACCATCGGCGTGCCCAATCCACGGCAGGGCCGCATCTCATGCTTTCTCACGCGTCAGGCGACTCAGGACGGCGAGCAGATGGTCGTCGTCGACAATGGCGTCGAAGGCGCACAGCACTCGGTCTCCTACTATTCGGTCACGGACACGGCAGCCAATCAGTTCGCCTGGGTGACGCTCAAGCCCGTCACCGGCCGCACGCACCAGCTTCGCGTTCATATGATGGAGCTGGGCACGCCGATCCTCGATGACCCGCGCTACAACACGCTCGATAACTGGAACTGGGAGCGGCCTGAAGAGGTGGGTGAGGGCCTTCACCTTCACGCCCGCCGCCTCGCCATTCCGCTGCGCAACGGCAAGCGCCTCGACATCAGCGCTCCGCTGCCGCCGCATATGAAGAAAACCTTCGATGTGCTGGGCTTCGATGCCAATCAGTACGACGCCCAGAATGCCGATCCGGAGGACGATGCCTGATGACCCCGCCTCGCCTCATCATGTTCGATATGGACGGCACCCTGATCGACTCGGGAGCGATCATCGCCGAACATATGGCCACGACTTTCCGTGACCACGGGTTGCCCGAGCCGACACGCGAAATGTCCCATTCCATCATTGGGTTGTCGTTGGAAGTTGCCATGGCGAATCTGGCCGGCTGCGATGCCGAAACAGCGCTCCTGATGGCCGATACCTATCGCGGTCACTATCGCGCCATGCTCGCCACCGGCGACCGCCACGAGCCGCTTTACACCGGCGCTTTCGATGCCCTGGTCCGCCTCCGCGCGCACGAAGCTTCGATCCTGGGCATCGCGACGGGCAAGGGCCTTCACGGCGTCCACCGGATTCTCGCGCTCCATGCGCTCACCGACCATTTCGTGACGCTGCAGACGCCGGACCACAATCCCTCCAAGCCCCATCCCGGCATGATCCTGCGCGCCTGCGCGGAAACCGGCATCGATCCGTCCGCCACCGCCATGATCGGGGATACCACGTTCGACATGGAACTCGGCCGTTCCGCCGGCGCCAAGACCATTGGCGTTAGTTGGGGCTACCACGCCCGCGTTGCGCTCGAGGAGGCTGGCGCCCATATCATCATCGATGATTACGCCGATCTCGACGATGCAATTGAAAAGGTTCTGAGCTGATGCGCGAATTTCTTGAAGATGCCCTCAGGCATCAGGATGCCGGTGCCGGTCGCCAGCAGCGCGATCGGCTCGTCGAATTGCCGAAACGCTTCTACGATTCCGTGGAGGTGAAGGAGGAAAATGGCGTCTACACGGTGACTTTGAACAACCGTGTTACCAAAACTCCGACAGGCCGGTCGATCACAACCACAAACGCTGATCTCGCCTCATATATGCGGCACGAATGGGCGGCTCAGGGCGAGTTCATCGACCCCGACACCATGCCGCACGTCAAGCTCATAAACTCTGCCGTCGAGGGTGGTGAAGAGGCCCAACCGGCTCTCGTAGAGGAGGTGATAAAGTACGCCTCCAACGACCTTCTGCTCTATCGCGCCGATTATCCGCGCGAACTGGTCCAGCGTCAGGAACAGGTCTGGGACGACATTCTCGTCAAACTCGCGCGGCATTTTTCCGTAAGTTTTCAACCTACTGTCGGGATCATTCACCAGGAACAGCCGCCTGAAATGCTGGCAAAGCTCAAGGCTTCGCTGGCTGCTCTGCACCATATTCCGGCAACCGCGATGGTATCCCTCACCGGTCTGACCGGTTCGGGCCTGTTGGCCATCGCCATGCGCGAAGACCTTATCGATCGCGATACGGCCTGGACGGCGGCGCATATCGACGAGGATTACCAGATTTCCCTTTGGGGAGAAGACTTCGAGGCTTCGGAACGCCGCAAGCAACGCCGCACGGAATTTGACGCTGCCGCTAATGTTATCAAGCTCTTAGCTTGATTTTCTGGCAGCTCGATTCACCAGCCAGTCGGCCACGTCCGGTGCGATCTCTTGCACCGGAGTCAACACGAAATCCCGCTCATGGGCATAGGGATGGGGCAGGGTGAGCCTCTCGGTTTCGAGCACCATCTCGTCATAGGTGATCACGTCGATATCGATCACCCGAGGCCCCCATTTTTCCAGGCGCACCCGGCCGATTTCGGCTTCCGTTGCAAGGCAGAAATCGAGCAATTCCAGGGGTTCCAGGCTCGTATCGATCAGCACGGCGGCGTTGTGGAACTCCGCCTGATCGGTCTTGCCCCAAGGCGCAGTGACGATGCCAGCGCTTTGTTTCAGAAGCGAAATCTGCGGATGCGCCGCGATCTTTGCAATCGCCTGTTCGAGTTGCCGCGCCGGATCGCCCATGTTGGCGCCCAGCGCAAGGACGGCCCGGGCCATCAGAGCTGTTCCCGGGTCCTGACCATCTCGATCGCCGCTTCGCCCGCCACTATGGGCAGGGGCGCTTCGGGCTTGCGCACCTTGATGCGAATCCAGTCCAACCGCTCGAACCGCTTGAAAAGCCTCACGATTATATGGTGACCAAGCGCTTCGATCAGCTTGAACCGTTTTTCCTCGAAGGCTTCTTTGACGAGATCATAGACGTCGGCATAGGAGATCGTCGATGCCACCTCATCGGTTCGCGCGGCCTCGGACATATCCAGACCCAGCTCCAGGTCGATACGGAAGCGCTGGCCGAGCTTGTTTTCCTCCAGCATCACCCCGTGATAGCCGTAAAAGGCGAGATCGGCCAATATGATGCGGTCTCGATCGGCAAATTGGGCCATGAACTTATCCCCCTGTGGCTGGCGGACCATAAAGTGTCGCCGATGAAACGCGCAAGGCATCACGATTGGGACGCACATCATGAACGCGGAAGATATGGCCGCCCCTGAGGTATCCAAGCACCGATGTTGCCACCGTGCCCGCGACGCGCTCCTTGGGCGGCAAATCGAGCAGGTTGCCGATCATCCGCTTGCGGGATGTCCCGACCAGCAGGGGAAAGCCGAGGGAGTGTAACTCGTCCAAGCGGTTGAGGAGACTGTAGTTTTCCTCAAACGACTTTGCGAAGCCGAAGCCGGGATCGAGAATGATCTTCTCCCTGGCGATGCCGGCCTTGAGCGCAACCTCTATTGAGCGTTCCAGCCAACGCTTCATCTCGTCGATGAGATCGAGGGAGCGGTCTCTCTCTGGATCCCAATGCATGGCGATCACCGGGGCACCATGATGCGCAGCCACATCGGCGATCTCGGGATCGCGCTGTAACCCCCAGACGTCGTTGATGATTTTGGCGCCGGCCTGGATGGCCTGATCTGCTACGAGAGCCTTGTAAGTATCGATGGAAATCGGCTTGTCGATACCACGCTGCGCCAGGCCGTCGAGCACCGGCATCACGCGGTCGAGCTCTTCCTGAACGGGAACTTCCTCCGAGCCCGGCCGCGTACTTTCGCCGCCGATATCGAGAATATCGGCGCCTTCGGCCAATAGCGCGTCAACATGAGCCACAGCAGCGTCGACGGCAGAGAAATCCCCGCCGTCCGAAAAGCTGTCGGGAGTGACGTTGAGAATGCCCATGACGAGCGGATCGCGGCCCAGCTTTAAGACGCCGCCATCCATCGGGACGTCATAGCAAATATGCGTCACTGAACCGTCCCGGCCGGCACTGCATAGAGGTCATATTCGTCGGAATCGGTGACCGTCACCGAGATCATGTCTCCGGGCTTGATGCCCGTGGCGTTCTCGACAATCACATTGCCGTCGATCTCTGGCGCGTCCCATTGCGAGCGGGCGATAACCCGCTGTTCCTCGGGCTCAACGTCGTCCACCAGCACGTCGATGGTACGGCCCACCTTGCCGGCCAACCGCTCGGCGGAAACCTCTTGCAAGGCTTCCATCAGCCGTCCATAGCGCTCCTGCTTGACCTCGTCGGGGATTTCATCGAGCCCCAGATCATTGGCCTTCGCCCCCGTCACCGGCTCGTATGGGAAGGCACCGGCCCGGTCGATCTTGGTCTCCCGGACCCAATCGAGCAGCATCTCGAAATCCTCTGCCGTCTCGCCGGGGAAGCCAACGATGAAGGTCGAACGGATCGCAAGGTCCGGGCACACTTCGCGCCATTTGCGGATGCGATCAGCGGTTTTTTCCTGATTGGCCGGACGCCGCATGGATTTGAGCACCTGCGGGCTGGCGTGCTGGAAGGGGATATCGAGGTAGGGGAGAATCACGCCGTCGCGCATCAGCGGGATCACGTGATCCACATGCGGATAGGGGTAGACGTAGTGCATGCGCACCCAGGCACCCAGTTGACCGAGCTCCTCGGCCAACGTCTGGAAACGCGCTTCCACCTGCCGTCCGCGATAGGGGGAGGTCGCATACTTTAAATCGACGCCATAGGCGCTGGTATCCTGGGAGATGACCATGATCTCCTTGACGCCGGCCTTCACCAGCCGCTCGGCTTCATAGAGCACGGAGGCGATGGGGCGGGAAACGAGATCGCCCCGGATCGAGGGGATGATGCAGAAGGTGCAACGATTGTTGCAGCCTTCGGAAATCTTGAGATAGGCATAGTGCCGTGGCGTCAGGCGCAGGCCCTGCTCGGGCACGAGGTCTACAAAGGCATTCGGCACTGGGGGCACAGCGTTGTGCACGGCCTCGACGACCGCCTCATATTGATGCGCGCCCGAAACGGCCAAGACTCCGGGGTGGGTCTTGCGGATCAACTCTTCCTCGCCGCCGAGACAGCCAGTGACGATCACCCTGCCATTCTCGTTGATGGCTTCCCCGATGGCGTCGAGACTTTCCGCCTTGGCGCTGTCGAGGAAACCACAGGTGTTGACGATCACGACGTCAGCACCCTCATAGGAGGGCGAGAAGCTGTAGCCCTGAGCACGCAGGGTGGTGAGAATGCGTTCGGAATCCACCAGAGCCTTGGGGCAGCCCAGGCTCACGAGACCGATCTTGGGGGCGTTCTGCATTGGCGCGCTCATGGGCGTCCGTCAAATCCTTGCAATGGCGAGATTGCCAAAGGCGCCGGATCCTGTCCAAGGCCGGCGCCAGCGCATCTGAAACTCGCGTGAATTTTCGCGTTTCATAACGTAAAGCGCGCAAAGGTCAATCTTTGCGCGCTTCAAGCCAGCCATGATGTCAGGGCAGGGCGCCCGGATTTCAAGTCTGCTGCTCTGTCCTCGTTGAGGATTCGGCCGGCTTTTCCGTCGGCTGGGGAGCATCGGCATCGGGCATGACAGCCGGCTCTTCGGCTACCGGCGTCGGTGCAGGTTGAGGCGGGGCCGGCCGCGAGGGAGCTACTGGCGAGGGTGCTTCCGGCTCGAAATGGTCGTCCTCCTGCTCGGCCAGTTCCTCCAGTGCCTCACGCACCTCATCGATCAGGGAGGCATTGGAGCGTGCCGGCGCCGGTTCATCGGCTTCGACGGCCTGGGCGCGGAAGAACACGATTACCCCCTCGCAGACGATGCGCAACACGACGACGGCCAGGAGACCGAACACCGCAATCTCAAGCAAGCCCCAAAGACCGTTGCCGAAGCCGAAGCGGAAGCTGGAAAAGAAATGGCGGACTGCCCAGACCAGGATGCCGGCCAGGCCGAGAAGATAGAGGATGGTCACGAGCCTTGGCGCGAGGATGCGCCGAAGATTGAACAAGACATTGCCCGTGGCGAGCTTACGCAGGTCGTCGAACTGCATTCGGTTATCCTCTTGCACCAGAAATCAGAAAGCACCTTGTCGCGCTCACGGCGCCGAAGCAAGCCTCACCGGACCGAAGTGGCGCTCGAACGTTGCTTTCAACACCGAATCGACTTCGCCCATGCTCACCAGATGGCCCAGATCCTCAAAGCTCGTCACTCCGTGCTGGCTGATGCCGCAAGGCACGATGCCTGAGTAGTGATCGAGATCGGGGCTGACATTCAACGAGATGCCGTGAAAGCTCACCCAGCGCGAAACCCGAACGCCGATAGCGGCGATCTTGTCTTCGGCAAACGGCCCTTTTTCCGGCCGCTTCACCCACACACCGATCCTGCCTTCGCGCTTCTCGCCCTTGATGTTGAACGCGGCCAAGGTATCGATGACCCAATTTTCGAGCCCTGAGACCAAGCAGCGTATGTCACGCCCGCGCTCCCTGAGGTCCAGCATCACATAGGCCACGCGTTGACCGGGCCCATGATAGGTGAACTGCCCGCCGCGTCCGGCCTCGAACACGGGAAACCGGTCGGGCGCCAGCAGATCCTCGCTGCGGGCCGAGGTGCCGGCCGTATAAAGCGGCGGATGCTCGAGCAGCCAGACCGCTTCGCCTGCCGATCCTTCGGCTATGGCCCTTGCCCGTTCCTTCATCGTTTCAAGGGCCGCAGGGTAGGAAACGAGGGCGTCCGATATCATCCATCCCGCCGGCTGGCCGTCGGCTCGCTTGAGCTTGGGGGCGCTGGTGCAGGTCTGCAAGGGAATCTCGTTTAACGCTTCGCTAACCATGTCGATGGGATGCTTCACTCCGTCGTGCTGGCGGGTTCTGATTCCCGCGGTAAGCATATTTCGCAAGCCGGACCCTTCATGAATACCGTTGAAACCATCGAGATCGATGTCTCCGTCGAACTGGGCGCGGCCATCATGCCGATCCATCATCTGCTGCGGATGGGGCGCGGCGCGGTGATCGAACTCGACGCCTTCGAGAACGACCCCATGCGTATTTACGCCAACAACACCTTGATCGCCAAGGGCGAGGTCCAGGTCGATGATGGTCAGCTCAATGTGGTGGTCACCGAAAAGGTGATCAAGCCGGCCTGATTTCCGAAGACCCTGAAACTTTATCCCCAATTGCTGAAATAGCTCTTGAGGGACGGGGAACCATTTGCTACATGCAGCCTCGCTTCGCCCGAGGGCGCAAGCATTCCCCAGACAGTGCGGTCGTGGCGGAATTGGTAGACGCGCAGCGTTGAGGTCGCTGTGGGGTAACTCCCGTGGAAGTTCGAGTCTTCTCGACCGCACCATCTCTGGCCCGCTAGGCCGATCCCCTTAAAATTGCATATTGGCACGGTACCAACTGACGTGTCGTCGTAGCGGCGCTGCATTGAAAAAGCCACTCGGAGCGAGTGGCTTCATGTGTGTGCTTATGGTCGAGCGCCCTAGCTGAGGCGTTGATCGGACCGGATCTCTTCCGCCTTGCTCTTGTATTGTTGAGCGACCAGCCATCCCTTGATGGGGCGTAGTGGCGGAATGCAGGTCAGGAACAGCAGGGGCAGTGTGGTGACCAAGTGCACCCACATCGGAGCTCTGAAAGCGACTTCCAGCCATAGGCCGAAAATCACGACGGGTACGCAGCCGAACATCATCACGAAGAAGGCCGGACCATCGGCCGGGTCGGCGAATTTGTAGTCGAGGCCGCAAACGTCACAGTGATCCCGCAGCTTGAGGAAGCCGGAGAAAAGGTGACCTTCACCACAGTGTGGGCACTTGCCGAAAAGGCCGGTCTTCCAGGCGGGAATATCTGTCGTCATGCCGTTCATCTCCTTTCGGAATGTCCGATAGATAGGCGCTTATTCCCCTGCCTGCCTCTACCGCCGCGTCGCAGTGCGCATCTGTCGCATGTCTCGTATTTCACCGTTGCGCCCCGGTCCAGTAACAAGTAAGCCGCCTGCGCTACTTGGGGGCATGCGCAGGCGGCTCAGCGGCTGTTGAAGGTCAAACCAACCGCTCAAGATAACGCAGCAGCCCGCTTTCGGTTCTCTTCTGGGTGCCGCATCCAGGTGTTGCGCGTTCGCAGCAATTTCTCGTTATCGTGTCGTTGTAGGCCGCCTTTTGCCGGTAGCGGCCGAATTATGGTGAGAGAAGTTTTAACTCTTGTGGTTAATGTTTGCTCACGTTGTTGATTCCTTTGCTTGGGTAGATTTCGATGAGTCTGACGCGACGCGGGTTCCTTATCGGCCTTCCGCTTCTTCTTGCCGCGTGTTCCTCCTCCACGCGTTCCACTTCCTCCGTTTCCATGGTCAGTGCCTATGGCCCGGTCGCTGACGAGCGATTTCCGCTGCCGGGACTCAATGCCCGACTGATCAAGCCGGAGCTTCGGCGCCAGCAGGTTGACTATGAGAGCAATCATGCAGCGGGAACCATCGTGGTCGATACGCCGAACCGGTTCCTCTATCTGGTTCAAGACGGCGACAAGGCCATGCGCTATGGCATCGGTGTCGGGCGTGAAGGATTGGCTTTGCGGGGCAATGCCTATGTCGGACGCAAGGCCGAATGGCCAAGTTGGACGCCGACTGCCAATATGCTGCGGCGCGATCCCGAGACCAATGGCCCCTACCGTAACGGTATGCCGGGCGGGCTCAACAACCCGCTGGGCGCCCGCGCGCTCTATCTCTATCGCAATGGCAACGACACCATGTTCCGTATCCACGGCACCAACCAGCCGCAGTCGATCGGGCTGGCAATGTCTTCCGGCTGCATCCGCATGCTCAACCACGACATAATCGATCTCTACGAGCGCGTGCCGAGCGGTACTCGTGTGGTGGTGATCCAGGCCTGAGCCCTTGCGCGGCCTATCATTCGCTTTTCAAGCGGCCCCTCATTTCGGTGAGGGGCCGTTGTTTTTGAACGGCCGGCTGAGATGCTTGCTTCGGGGCACGCCGAACCGCCATGGCAAATCCACAGCCTTGGTAATGCCGATACGAGGCCCGACAACCACTGAGCCCTGAACCTTTGCCGGTTCGAGCATGAACGGCGACTTATATAAGCTGAGGCCGTCGTGGCTACGGTCGATTCCAAGTGCTTGCGTGAGGCGTCCGGGGCCGGCGCACAGCTTGTAAGGATCGTCGAGGCCCCGGCGAGCCGCCATGAGGTCGATACCCGCCGTTGGAGCGAGGGCGCGAATAAGAACGGCGTTGCCGGGGCGGCAGACGAAATTCACGCACCAATGAATCCCGTAGCTGCGATAGACATAGACAGTGCCCGGTTCCCCGAACATTGAGCCGTTTCGTGGCGTGGGGCCGCGGAAGCTGTGCGAGGCAGGCTCGTCGGGGGCATAAGCTTCCGTCTCGACGATCGTTCCGCCCACTCCGTCGACCAAAAACCTGGCTCCGATCAATCGGCGCGCGACGTCGACGACATCGGCATCGAAGTAGTCGGGGGCGAGGGAAGGAGGCTGGGTCATTACGTCCGTTAGATAGCCTCCCTGCATGACCTTGCAAGGGAGTGTAGCGAGAAACAAACCGAAACGTCACATTGTTGTAGCGGCGCCATGACAACGCAGCGGTGGGAAGCCGAATTGCGCAAGAGTATCGGGAAGATGGCGCGATCCGTGATGACAAGGTCAAGGCGGTGCGCTACGCCAAGTTGAGCCAAGAATCGCGCGGTCGCGCCAACCGAGAAGGAGAATTGCAATGGAAGATCCTGCATCGGCTGGTCCGGAAACCGAACCCAATTCCAATGGCATCTATGATGAGGACGGCCGCCTGCGCCAGGATTGGTTCGGCGATCTGCGCGCCGAAATCGAGGCCGGCGATGCGGCCGCGCTCAAGGCTCGCATGGAGCCACTTCACGAGTCCGAAACCGGCGATGTGATCGAGGCTCTTCCGGCCGACGATCGCGTCCGGCTGGTCATGCTGCTCGGAGATGCCTTCGACTATTCCGCGCTGACCGAGGTCGACGACTCCGTTCGTATCGAGCTTATGGAGGAGCTACCGAACGCGGACATTGCGCGCGGCATGGCCGATCTTGATAGCGATGATGCGGTCTATATCCTTGAGGATCTGGAAGAAGAGGATCGAAACGAGATCCTCGAGCAGATGCCGATTTTCGAACGCATCTCGCTCAAGCGCAGCCTGGACTTTCCAGAGGAATCCGCCGGCCGGCGGATGCAGTCGGAGTTCATCGCCATCCCGCCGTTCTGGACGGTAGGGCAGACGATCGACTATCTGCGCAACGACAGCGATCTGCCGGACGATTTTTACCAGATCTATGTCGTCGACCCCGGTTTCAATCTGCTCGGAACCATTCGCCTCGACCGCATATTGCGCACTCAGCGTGCCACGCGGATCGAAGAGATCATGAATACCCAGGTGCGCCAGATCGATGCCACGCTCGACCAGGAGGAGGCGGCACGCATCTTCGAGCGTTACGACCAGGTTGAAGTGGCCGTGGTCGATGAAAGCAAGCGGCTCGTGGGCGTTCTGACCATCGACGACATCGTCGACGTCATCAACGAGGAAGCGGCGGAAGACATCCACCGTCTGGGCGGTGTGGGTGACGAAGACATTTCGCGGACCGTTCCTGGCGTTGTGCGCAGCCGTGCAACCTGGCTGTTGGTCAACCTTGTCACGGCGACAATGGCGTCCCTGGTCATCGGGCTGTTCGACAGCACCATTCAGCAGATGGTGGCGCTGGCCGTATTGATGCCGATTGTCGCGTCGATGGGGGGCGTTGCTGGCACGCAAACCATGACAGTGACCGTGCGCGCCATTTCGCAAAAGGAACTGGACAAGAACAGCACCAGGCGCCTTATTCGGCGCGAATTGCTGGTCGGCCTCACCAATGGCGCGATCTTTGCCGTTCTCCTGGGACTGGTTACCGCGTTCCGCTTTTCCAATCCTTCGCTCGGGTTGGTGATCGGTATGGCCATGGTGGTCAATATGATCGTGGCCGGCAGTTGCGGCATTTTGATCCCTCTGGCGCTGGAAAAGCTCAAGGTCGACCCGGCGGTGGCGTCCTCGACTTTCGTGATGACGCTGACGGACGTTATCGGCTTTTTTGCTTTCCTTACCTTGGCGGGTTGGTGGTTCGGGCTTTTTTGAGGTGATTCGCTGCCATGCGTCGGACGCAAGTGAGATTTGCGCCAATGTGGCGCAAACATGGCTTGTGAAGAGTGTTCGCCGTAGTTAATTAAGCGTTACGGATGCGCGGGCCATGTCGCCCGTCGTCACGAGTGCAATAGTACAAGGAGCTTGCATGCGTAGCCAATCCAAGGCCGTATGCTGGCGAGCCGCAGGCTGGACGTGTATTGGCCTGATCTCGCTCGGTTTCATTGTCTCCGTTATCGCTGGCGCCTGATACGGCCTTTCGGCAGGGAACGGAGTCAAATAGAATGGTGGGGTGCCCGGAGACGGTCGCCCCATTTTCATTTCCCCGGATCGACATGCATATCATCAAGTTGTGCGTTGGTGTTTCTTCCATCGAGGAACTCGCCGAATGGCGCGCTCAGCGTCGCGCTCAAGGGCTGGGCCGCCCCGATGGTCTCAATGTGCACCGCACACGAATGATGCCCAAAAAAGCCGATGAGATCATCGGGCAGGGGTCGCTTTACTGGGTGATTAGCGGCGTCATCCGCTGCAGGCAGGTCATCGCCGGGCTCGAAGCAGCCACCGATGCGGAAGGGCGGACCTGCTGCAATATCCTTCTCGAGCCTGAACTGATCCGCACCACGCCCTATCCGCGCCGTCCTTTCCAGGGCTGGCGCTATCTTCTGCCCAAGGATGCACCGCCCGACCTCGGGCGCCCAGGCGAAGAAACGCCGCCGGAAGGCATGGCGGAGGAGTTGGCGCAGCTCGGGCTGATTTAAAGCCAGATCGGCCGGATTGCTTAGTTGGTCTCGGGAACGGTCGGGACTCTCATCCGTTGACTCTGCATGCCAACCAGCAACGGAGACTAGTCATGGATCCGAGAACAGACAACGGCCTGCGCGCCAGAGACCTCGACCGCCGCGAGAGCGGCAACCTCATCGGCAGCGACAAGGTTGAAGGAACTGCCGTCTACAGCATGGACAACGAAAAGATCGGCACCATCGAGCGGGTGATGATCGACAAGCTGAGCGGCAAGGTTGCCTACGCCGTGATGAGCTTCGGCGGCTTCCTCGGGATTGGCGACGATCACTACCCCGTCCCTTGGGCCAAGCTCACCTATGACGAAAGCGTCGGCGGCTATCGCACCGACATTTCCAAGGCCCAACTCGACGACGCTCCCCGCTACGATGCCGAAGATGACTTCGCGTGGAACGACCGCCAGCGGGCCATGGACGTTTACACCTACTACGGGGTTCCGCCGTATTGGATTTGACGCGGAAGCCCCTGCGAATCGTTGGCCGGTGCCCAATGGGTGCCGGCCAATTCATTTATAAAATCTAGATCAAATGCGCGCTATGCTCGTCGGAAACGGGCAAATACAGACTTGTGCGGGCGCGGCGAAGCACACACTCTGTGCGCCGCCATTGGGCGCGGAGATAACGAGAATGCAGCGAACCAACGCTCACGTGGTTGTTCTCGGGAACGAGAAGGGCGGGTCGGGGAAGTCGACGACGGCATTCCATTTGGCCGTACATCTTCTTTATGAAGGCTTTCGTGTTGCCACGGTCGATACCGACAGTCGGCAGCGCACCTTTACCGCGTATGTGCGCAATCGCAGCGAATGGGCAAAGGCGCATGGGCTCAATGTGCCCCACCCAATCCATTTCCATTTGCCGCAAACGCGCAGCGATTCCGCAGAGGAGAACGCGCGCCTGGATTTCGAGATGTTCCGGCAGTCGGTGGCTGAGGTGGAAGGAGAGGTCGACTATCTTATCATCGATACGCCCGGCTTCGATACGCACCTGGCCCGGATCGCCCACACCTTGGCCGATACTCTCGTTACGCCGTTCAACGACAGTCTTGTCGATCTCGATGTCATTGCCCGCGTCGAGCCTGATACTGGGTCAGTACTGGAGTTGAGCCACTACACGCGCCTCGTGCAACGCGCCCGGCGCGAGCGGCTCGCGATCGACGGTCGTGCCATCGATTGGGTGCTCGTGCGCAATCGGATCTCGATGTTGAACTCCCGCAATACTCGGATAGTCCGGACCGGCCTCGACAACATTGCGGACCGTGTGGGGTGTCGGGTTGCCGAGGGCATTGCCGAGCGCGTGATTTTCCGCTCGCTCTTTCCGATCGGGATGACGGTGTTCGATCCTCTCGAGTCCGGAGTTCTTGCAGGCTCGTCTATGAGCCATATCGCGGCGCGTCAGGAATACCGGCTGCTCGTTGACACACTTAATCTCGGCTTGCGTCCGGAAGCCGTTTCGCGCAAGCCGAGCCGCCTTGCAGAGGTGTTCTGAAGAGCGGTCAGACCAGCAGCGATTGTGCGCCGTCGATCCAGATCGGCGTGCCCGTGATGTGGCGTGAGGCGTCAGAAGCCAGAAAGCATACGAGATCGGCCACGTCTTCGGCCTTTCCCGGCTTGCCGCCGGTCAATGGCACGTCACCCTTGGGATATTCCGCAGGAACTTCCGCCTTTTCCACATTTTGCCGATTGGTATTCTCATCGATCTGACTCTCGATGGCGCCTGGGCAAATGGCGTTGACCCTGATGCGGTATTTGGCCAACTCGAGCGCGGTCATCTGCGCCAATGCCACCTGGCCGGCCTTGGTCGTGGAATAGGCTGAGGCGCCTGCGGTCGTGAATGTACGTGTGCCGTTGATCGAGGAGGTGATGATGATCGAGCCGCCGCGTTCCTTCATCAAAGGAACCGAGTGACGAAGCGTCAGGAAAGTGCCGCGGAGATTGACCGCTATGGTGGTGTCCCAATCTTCGATAGGGAGTTCGTCGATCGGCGCCCAGGTGCCGTTGATCCCCGCATTGGCGAACACGATATCGAGGCGGCCAAACGTTTGTTTAATTTGATCAAAGGCGGACTGCATGTCCGCTGTGTCGGAGATATCCGCATAAAGTGGCAGCACCTTGCGCCCGATACCGGCGATCTGGGCTGCCACGCTATCGACTTCTTCCTTGCTGCGGCTGAGAAGGGCAATGTCGACACCCTCGGCGGCAAGTTTAAGGGCGCTGGCCTTGCCAAGTCCCGAGCCACCACCGGTAACCAGTGCGATTTTGCCCGCGAGCGACATGCCGATCCTCCATGCTGATTGCTGGATCAGCAACGCGAAGGAGGCCTGTCCGTTCCGAGTTCGGTTGCGGCCGGTTGCGGGGACTATTCGTCCTGGGGCAGGTACATGCGCAGGGCGCGTTTTCCGTTAGGACCGAAAACGTCGACGTCGATCGAGACGCGCGGCAGCACCATTCGGCGGGTGCGGGCAGAAAGTGCCAGCACCACCGAGAGCATGTCGGACATCCTGCGCCGGACGGGCTTATGGGGCTCCAGACCGCGGATGAGTGAGCGCAAGGCTTCGCTGCGCACCGCATCATCTTGCGAGGCGAGAGGTGAGCGCGGTTCGAACCGGCCGAGGTCCGAGAGACGGGGCCATTCGCTCATTGGGCTACTCCATACACTTGCGCCAATTGTCGAGACGACCGGGGCTTATCCCTGCACGGTCAGGCAGTTGATGGATGCGGCGGCCAGGGCGTCGCACGTCGTGCGGGCTTGTGTGCGGTCGGCAAAGCCTGCGAACCGGGCGCGATAATAGGTAACCCCGTTACGCTCGAAGGTTTCCACATAGCTGCGCAGATTGGCCAACTGGTCATAGGTCCGTGTCGCCTCGGAAATCATCTGGTTCGCGCCGTCTTCGCTATCCGCCGCGCCGACCTGGACCACCCAGCCACCGGCCGGCACCGTGGCCGAGGCGTTGGTGCTCATGGGATCGACCGCCAAGCCTTCGGGGCGGGCGATGGGAGCAGGGGGGACCAACGCGCCGGGCTGTGCGGTTACGTCAGAGGAGGTGGGCCCCAGCTTCATGGTTTCGGCGATCCAGGCGCCAATCGGGTCATTGGCCGGGTACACTGGCTGTTCGGACGGCATCACGCCAGTGGCAACATAGGTTGCCTGATCCAAGGCACTGTCACCTGGACGCGAAGGGATATCTTCAGCCGACACCACCTGGAAGGGGATCGTTTCGGGCTCGTTGGGTTCGGGCGAAGAGAGTGCTGCGACCTGCATGGCCTGTTCTTCGGTAATCACCGGCAGAAGGCTCACGGGCCGGGCGGGCGGCAGGCGGTTGAGCGGCACCGCGGCACCCGCCGAAGCGACTGCAATGCCGTTGCCCAGCAGCGTCGGGCGGGGGATCATGGCCTCGCGCCAATAGTCGCCTTGGCGGGCGTCCGGAAGATATTCGCGGACCAGTTCGGCCACACGGGCATTACGCGAGGCGCCGGTGTTAAAGCCAAGTCCGATGACCACGATATGGCGATTGTTGGCGCGGGCCGCGGTCATCAGGTTGTAGCCGGAGGCGTTGATGTACCCGGTCTTGATGCCGTCCACCCCGTTCTGGCCCAGCAGGGCGTTATGGTTGCCATAGGTCTTGGACCCGTAGGTGAAGCTGCGGGTCTGAAAATAATCGTAATAGTGGGGGAAGTGCAGATAAATGGCGCGTGCCAGGGTAGCCTGATCCGCTGCCGTCGTCACCTGGCCGCTATCGGGAAGGCCGGAGGCGTTCTTGTATGTTGTGCGGCTCATGCCGAGGGCCCGCGCCGTCTGCGTCATGCGCTCGGCGAACTTGCTTTCGGTGCCGGAGATATTTTCACCGATAACGCGGGCGACGTCATTTGCCGAGAGCGTCACCAGAGCCTTGATCGCATCCTCGACCTTGATGGTCGAGCCGCTGCGGACATAGAGCTTGGTGGGCACGGCAGCCGCGGCGTGGGCCGAAACCGAGAGTTTGCTGTCCAGGCGAAGCCGTCCGGCTTCCAGTTCCTGGAACAGGATATAGAGCGTCATGACCTTGGTGAGCGAAGCGGGATAGCGAAGCTCGTTGGCGCTGTCCTGATAAAGGACCTGGCCGGTCTTGGCGTCCACCGCGATCCCGGCATAGGCGCGTGGTACGTTTTGTGCGGAAGCAGAAGCGGTCATGGCCGCAGCGGTTGTCGCGGCAACGAAAAATGCAAGAACGAAGCGCGCAAACAAGACGCGTGCGGAAGCGATACGCAGAAGGGTCGGCACCCGATACTCCAACTCTTTACTGGACCGGCACGAAAAACGCCGCACCGTTACTCATCTTTAGGGTGCGCGCGCCATCCCCCGAGGCATCCCGCACAGTCCCCAACTGAAGAGCCACGATAGGGCGGCGCGGTTACAAATCGGTAAAGTGCTTAAAACTTGTCGCAAATTTCGTGCGTCATGGTTCACACCTGATTGATCGCCTTTTCGCCCCTTAACATGACCAAGATTTTGCCTACATAATGGAGCCGTCTTGCCTTTGACGATTTGGGACGAAGACCTGTGCAAACCCTCGCTCACTCCATCGGAAATCACCTGCCGCGCGGCGCCGCTCCGTTCGCGCAGACCGTTGTGCGACCGGCTCTCGTGGCCGGCCCGGGAGATGGACGTGATCACGACGAAGATGGTGACGGCCAGACCGGCGTCGTAACCAAGACCCGGCCGAAAACCAAAAAGCCCAGCCTCTATCGCGTGCTGCTGCTCAATGACGACTACACGCCTATGGAGTTCGTCATCCTCATTCTCGAGGAAGTCTTCAACAAATCCCGTGAGGAAGCGACGCGCATCATGCTGCACGTCCACAATCAAGGCGTGGGGGAATGCGGGGTGTTTCCGTACGAGGTGGCCGAGACCAAAGTCACCCGTGTCATGGACGCCGCGCGCCGCAACCAGCATCCGCTGCAATGCGTGATGGAAAAGCAATAGGATAGGACCAACATGCCTTCATTCTCTCGCGGTCTCGAAAAGGCGTTGCATCAGGCCATGAATTTGGCTCGGGAGCGCAGCCATGAGTTTGCGACCCTCGAGCACCTGTTGCTCGCCCTGACCGAGGATCGCGACACGATTTCGGTACTGACCGGCTGCGATGTCGACATCGAAGCCTTACGCACCGATCTCGAGGAATTCATCGACGAGGAACTCGACAGCCTCGTCGTGCCCAACGGTCAGGACGCTCGTCCCACGGCCGCCTTTCAGCGCGTCATCCAGCGCGCCGTGATCCATGTACAATCATCAGGCCGTGAGGAAGTGACCGGGGCCAACGTGCTCGTTGCGATTTTCGCCGAGCGCGAGAGCCATGCGGCTTACTTCCTTGAACAGCAGGACATGACCCGGCTCGACGCCGTCAACTTTATCTCGCACGGCATCGCCAAGTCAGGCCGCGGGGCTGACCGGCCCGTGCGTGGAGCGGACGAGGGCGGTTCGGGCTTTGAGAACGATCAGGAACGCGGCGGCAGCAGCGGCCCGCAGCAGAGCTCGGCCCTCGCCGATTTCTGCATCAACCTCAATGAAAAGGCCCGGGCCGGTAAGATCGATCCGCTGATCGGCCGTGCGACCGAGCTGGAGCGGACCATTCAGGTTCTTTGCCGGCGTTCCAAGAATAACCCGCTCTATGTAGGTGATCCTGGCGTCGGCAAGACCGCCATCGCCGAAGGCTTGGCGCGCCGCATCATCGAGGGTGATGTGCCCGAGGTTCTTGAAACCGCAGTCATCTATGCGCTCGATATGGGCTCGCTTCTCGCCGGTACCCGCTATCGCGGCGATTTCGAGGAACGCCTGAAGGCGATCATGAAAGAGCTCGAAAAGAAGGATAACGTCATCCTCTTTATCGACGAGATCCATACCGTGATCGGCGCGGGAGCCACCTCCGGCGGCGCGCTTGACGCATCGAACCTTTTGAAGCCCGCTTTGGCTTCGGGGGCGATCCGTTGCATCGGTTCGACCACCTATAAGGAATACCGCCAGTTCTTCGAAAAGGATCGGGCGCTCGTCCGTCGCTTTCAGAAGATCGATGTCAACGAGCCGACCATTCCCGATGCGATCGAGATCATGAAGGGTCTACGCCCGTATTTCGAGGATTATCATAAGCTCAAATACACCGACGATGCCCTCAAGGCTGCTGTCGAGCTGTCGGCGCGTTACATCAACGATCGCAAACTGCCCGACAAGGCCATCGACGTTGTCGATGAGACCGGGGCTCGCCAGATGCTGGTGACCGAGGACAAGCGCAAGAAGCTGATCAATGTCGAGGACATCGAGGCGACCGTTGCCACGATCGCTCGTATTCCGCCGAAATCGGTTTCCAAATCCGATACCGAGCTTCTGGGTAATCTCGAAGCTAACCTCAAGCGCGTCGTGTTCGGCCAGGACAAGGCGATCGACGCCCTTTCCTCGGCCATCAAGCTGGCGCGTGCGGGTTTGCGCGAGCCTGAAAAGCCGATCGGTTCCTATCTCTTCACAGGCCCGACCGGTGTGGGCAAGACCGAGGTTGCCAAACAGCTTGCCGATACGCTCGGCGTCGAGCTGCTGCGTTTCGACATGTCCGAATACATGGAACGCCACACGGTTTCGCGCCTGATCGGTGCTCCTCCGGGCTATGTCGGCTTCGACCAGGGCGGTCTGATGACCGATGGTATCGATCAGCATCCCCATTCCGTGCTGCTGCTCGATGAGATCGAAAAAGCCCACCCGGATTTGTTCAACATCCTGTTGCAGGTGATGGATCACGGCAAGCTCACCGACCATGCCGGCAAGCAGGTCGACTTCCGCAACGTCATCCTGATCATGACGTCGAACGTGGGGGCGGCCGAATTGGCCCGCACGCCCATCGGCTTTGGCCGTGTGCGGCAGGAGGGCGACGACGAAGATGCGATCAATCGCATGTTCACGCCCGAATTCCGCAATCGGCTCGATGCGATCATCTCGTTCGCGCCGTTGCCGCCTACGACGGTCAATCGCGTGGTCGAAAAGTTCATCCTGCAGCTCGAGGGCCAGCTCGCCGAGCGTGGCATCACTATCGAGCTGACGCCCGAGGCGTCCGACTGGCTGGCGACCCGTGGCTATGACGAAAAGATGGGCGCGCGTCCTCTTGGTCGCGTGATCCAGGAATACGTCAAGAAGCCGCTGGCCGAGGAAGTGCTGTTCGGTCTACTTCAGAAGGGCGGTTCGGTTAAGGTCACTGTGGTGGGCGAGGGGAGCGAGGCGCGCCTTGAACTCGTCTCGATGCCGCCCCGTCCGGCACGGCCGAAGGCAATCACCGGGCCCAAGGGTGGCAAGAAGCCTTCACGCAAGCCCAAGCCGAAGGACGCGGAACAGAACTCCTGAACGATCAGCCGATAATTCGATGGAACCGGCGCCCTCGGGCGCCGGTTTTGTCTTAACGTCCTCGGATTGACCGTGGCGTTTAAACATGAGAATTATACTCATGTTAAATCACAGGAGACGCTTATGCGTACGCTCAAGACTTTTGCCCTGGCCACCGCTCTTGCGGTTTCGTCTGCGTCGGTGGCCGTGGCGGCCGATCATCAGATCGAAATGCTCGATCAGGGAAGTGACGGCGAGATCATGGTTTTCGAGCCGGCGTTTCTGGAGATCGAACCCGGTGACACTGTTACCTTCGTTCCGACCGATCCGTATCACAATGCTGCGACCATCGAGGGCATGATCCCCGAGGGTGCGGAACCGTTCACCAGCGAGCTGAGCGAGGAAGTGACCATCACGTTTGATGTTCCAGGTGTCTACGGTATCCGTTGCGACCCGCACTACATGATGGGAATGGTCGCCATGATCGTGGTCGGCGACCCCGTCAATCTGGAGGAAGCACAGCAGGCTGAAGTTCCCGAGGGTGCTCAGGGCCGTATCGATGCCCTTTTCGCACAGGTTGAAGCTCAATAATTCACGCTATGCAAAAAGGCGGTCGCCGTTTTGGGAACCGCCTTTTCTTTGAGCCAGTAGCGGGAACATGGGCCGAGTTTTCCCCGCAATTGTCCCCGCATTTGTTCACAGGTTTATCCACGCGGCTCACAGTTCGGCGCGGATTTTCTCGGCATGTGCGGCAAGCTCGTCGGCGTCGGCCATTTCACCGGTGTGCGATTTCAGCGCCACGCCTTCATACATGGGCAGGATGTGAAAATGCAGGTGGAAAACAGTCTGCCCGGCGGCGGCTTCATTGAACTGCATGATACGCACGCCGTCGGCCTCCATTGCTGCCATGGCAGCGCGTGCTACGCGCTGGGTCTTCTGGATAAGATTGGCGAGCACTTGGGGGTCGGCGTCGAGCAGGTTTCGTGATCCTGTCTTGGGGATGACCAGGACGTGTCCGCGCGACATCGGCATGATGTCCATGAAGGCCAGCGTATCGTCGTCCTCGAAAACCTTGTGGCTGGGGATTTCGCCCTTGATGACTTTGCCAAAAATATTGTCTGGATCGTATTCGGCCATCACATGCTCCTCTCGCTGTCCTTGTGACCTATAGCCTAATGGAGCGGAGGGACAAGGGCGCTAGCCCTTACGGAAGGGCGTATACTCGGCAAGTTCTTCGTTCTGCATCACCACCATCCTGCGTTCGTCTTCGAGATAGTCGGCAACAGCGCGCCGCAAACCGGGGTGGACCAGATGGTGGATGGATCGGGTGGTCACAGGGGCATAGCCGCGTGCCAGTTTGTGCTGGCCCTGCGCTCCCGCTTCAACGCGCCTTAGGCCATGGGCGATCGCGAAATCAATAGCTTGATAATAGCAGAGCTCGAAATGGAGGAACGGGACGTCGCGGACTGCACCCCAGTTGCGGCCGTAGAGCGTGTCTTTGCCCAGAAAATTGAGAGCGCCGGCGATGTAGCCGCTATCGTCGCGCGCCAGCATCAGCACGATCCTATCGGCCATCGCTGCGGAGATACGAGAGAAGAACTCCCGATTGAGGTAGGGCCGGCCCCATTTGCGCGAGCCGGTATCCATATAGAACGCGTAAAACGCGTCCCAATGAGCTTCCGTCAGATCGCCGCCGGTGACCCATTCGCAAACGATCCCTTCGGCCAGCGCATCGCGCCGCTCGCGCCGAATAGCTTTCCGCTTGCGCGATTGCAGCGTTTCAAGAAAGTCCTCAAAGCTCGAAAAGCCGTCGTTTCGCCAATGGAACTGAGTGTCGTGGCGCACCAGCCAGTTTGCACCTGCCGCGATTGCTTCTTCCTCTGCGGTCACAAAGGTAGCGTGGACAGATGAGGCATCCAGGCGCTCCGCCAGTGCTTGGGCCGCTTGCAGCAGCAATGTTTGCGTGTCGGTGCTGCCGTCGAGGGTCAGAAGCTTGGGGGCACTGGCGGGCGTAAACGGCACCGATGACTGCAGCTTGGGATAATACCGTCCGCCAGCTCGCTCGATGGCGTCCGCCCAGGCATGGTCGAAGACATATTCACCCATCGAATGCGATTTGAGAAACAGCGGCATCAGGCCGGTCGGCTCATCGTCGCGCGAGATGAGGATATGCTGCGGCTGCCAGCCGGTCCGAGCAGTCGCGCAACCGGCCTCTTCGAGCGCCAGGAAGAAGGCGTGATCCAGAAACGGATTGTCGGGATTGCCGGAACCGCCCGACGCAAGCGTGTTCCATGTGCTCGCTGGAACGCTGGCCGTGCTGGGGTGAATGGCGATGGTGATTTCAGATTGGTCTGCCAAGGTGCGGCCGGACAATTCAACAGGTCTGGTAGAAATAGTCCTCGCCGGCAGGAGTTGTAAGGTCGCGGTCTCGGCTGGTCACCGAGATTTGTCCGCCATAGTCGGCGCAGGCACGCCCGAAGTATGCAACATCTGTGTCGTCCGTATCAATGGTTAGAGCGCGTCGATGGCAAACTCGGCAGGGAAGCGCTTAGCGAGCATCTGGATCAAAGCCTTCGAAGACGATCTGGTCCGCGTGCTGCCGGGCCTCTGCCGCCTCGCCCCGCGACCGTATCGTCCAGCTCATCACGCGAAAGCCCAGCGCCTTGAAAAGGCGAACGGCGGGCAGGCCCAATGCCGATCGCTCGCAAGAGATGAAGTTGAAGCGCGAGCGCGGGTAATGCAGCAGATGCCGGAGCGCGAACCGGGTTCTCGCTGGCATGTCGCCATACCATTCGGGTTTGTCATAGCCATAGGTTATGATGCCTAGCAGCCCGGAGTAGCCGGCATTGCGCAGCGCGATCAACATGTGTGGGTCGAATGATTTGACCACCAGAGGTCCCTGGTAACCCCGCACGCATTCGGCAGCCCGGCTGGCGAGCGCATCGGTGTCTATAGCATTGGCCTGGTGCTTCACTTCGACGACCAGCGGTACCGCTCCGGCGATTTGTGCCAGCATCTGTTCAAAGGTTTGCGGGCAGTCGGCGGTGCTCGAGCCGGTGAGCGGAGTGACGATGAGTTCGTCGCTCAGCCGGGAGCGGACCAGTCCGGTCCTGCCGACAAGCCGCTCCAGATTGTTGTCATGGAAAACGATCGCCTCGCCATCCGCCGAAAGCTGTAGGTCGCACTCGATCCCGAAGCCGCGTTCGATTGCAGCGGCAAAGGCCGAGTGCGAATTTTCGATGATCCCCCGTCCCTTGTCATGCAATCCACGATGGGCGATGGGACGGTCGAACGGGGGATTGGCCATGGATTATTCGATCTCGATAATGGCGTCGATTTCAACGGCGGCGCCGAGAGGGAGGGAAGCCACGCCGAACGCGGCGCGGGCGTGCTTACCCTTGTCATCCAACAGTTTTATGAACAGATCGGATGCCCCGTTCGCAACGAGATGTTGTTCGTAAAACTCGGGCGTGGAGGCCACGAGAACCGTGAGCTTCTGGATCGCCTTGATGTTGGAAAGAGCCGTCACCTGATTGACCTGGGCGAGAATGGAAACCGCACACAGAGCGGCTGCCTTCTGGCCGGCCGCGACATCCATGTTCTCACCGAGCCGGCCTTTGACCACCCCATCGGCATCCGCTGAAACCTGCCCCGAAACATAGAGCAGCTTTCCTGATTGGCGCACCGGAACATAGCTGGCAGCCGGGGCAGCAGGAGTTGGCAGGGTGTAGCCGAGATCATTGAGTTTCTGGTCGATCGTCATCGTCGCTCTCCGGTTGGATTTCTCTCGTCTTGGGCTGACGGTAAAGCTTGCCGCGAACCAAGGCTTCACGACCGAACCGGCCACGCACCTTGTCCATGGCGCGCTCGGCCGCCGCTCTGCGCGCAATGCCAGGTTCGATCAGGTCCACCGGATCGCTGCCGTCAGCCGGTTCGAGACCGGTAACACCGATCCCGAGCAAGCGAAAGGCAGTGCCATCCACTTCGCGAGCCAGCAATTTTACGCCGGTTTCGTAGAGTGTCGTGGCGAGTTGGGTCGGCAGCATGAGGTGCTGGGCCCGCGTACGGGATTTAAAGCCGGCGGTTTTGAGTTTGACCGTTACTGTATCGCCGACCAACCCTTGCTTCTTGAGCCGCTCCGATAGCCGTTCGGACAGCGAGAGCAGGGCGGTCGATAGAGATTCGAAGTCGGAAAGGTCGGCAAAGAACGTCGTTTCGGTGCTGACGGATTTGGTTTCGCGGTCAACAGAGACCCGGCGGTAGTCTTCACCACGCGCCAGCTTTGCCAGCCGGGCACCCATCTCGCCATAGCGCCGCATGAGATCTTCGGGAGCGCGCTGCTGGAGCTGACCGATAGTCGTCAAGCCATCCTTGCGCAGTGTTTCGGCCATCACCTTGCCGACCCCGAAGATCACCGAAATCGGCTTTTCGGCGAGATAGGAAACGGTCTCGGCTTTCCCGATCATCGCAAATCCGCGCGGCTTGTCGATTTCCGAAGCTATCTTGGCGAGGAACTTGTTGTGGGAGAGCCCGATCGAGATGGTTACCCCGATCTCCTCCTCGATCCGCTTGGCGAGGCGGGCCAGGGACACGGCCGGAGGGGCCTTGTGCACCTTCTCGGTTCCCGACAGATCGAGAAAGGCTTCGTCTATCGATAGTGGCTGGACCAGCGGCGTGAGCGAATCCATCAGCGCCCGGATTTCCCGGCTCACCCCTACATATTTGGCCATATCGGGCTTGATGACCACCGCTTGTGGGCACAAGCGTTTGGCCTGAAACATCGGCATGGCGGAACGCACGCCGCTCATGCGAGCGATATAGCAGCAGGTCGAGACGACACCGCGCTTGCCGCCGCCCACGATCAGGGGCTTATCGAGCAGGCTCGGATCGTCCCGCTTTTCGACCGATGCATAGAATGCATCGCAGTCGATATGGGCGATCGAGAGCTCGAACAGTTCCGGGTGATGGATAATGCGCGGCGAACCGCACTTCGCGCAGCGCGCCGGGGCTACCGGAGCCTCCCCGGCGGCAAAGCAGTCGCGGCACAAATGTCCGCCAATGGCCATCGTTCAACTCTGCGGGTTGAGGCCGTGCCAAAGCCGCATGACGCGCGAGACATCCAGACCCGAATTGGCGCACATGGCAAGCAGCAGCGATTCGTGCCGTCCGAAATAATCCACGAGTCCTTCCGCGAGAGCCCTGCTTCCCACGGAGTCACGCAAGCGTTGCGGCGAATAGCCGGCTAGCGCCATAAAGCGTTCAAGTTCGCCGACATCGGCGGCCAGCCAGGAAATGCAGGCATCGCCAACGGCAAGCAATTCAGCGGTGTCGACTCTATCGCCCAAGCGCCAGACTCAGCTTATTTCTGGTTTCGTAACATATTGCTGTTACCGCAACGCAATGACAACTCAAAGCGTCCGATCGCGGATGCCGGGCGAGGGGACATGACCAAGACCGTCATGATCGTGGAAGACAACGAGCTGAACATGAAGCTCTTCCACGACCTGCTTGAATCGCGCGGCTATCGCACCATTCAAACGCGCAACGGCATGGAAGCGCTGGATCTGGCACGCGAGCATCGCCCCGATCTGATCCTCATGGATATCCAGCTTCCGGAAGTGTCCGGGCTGGTGGTCACCAAATGGCTCAAGGAAGACGAGGACCTTGCTTCCATTCCCGTGATCGCCGTTACTGCCTTCGCGATGAAGGGCGATGAGGAGCGCATTCGGCAGGGCGGATGCGAGGGCTACATTTCAAAGCCGATCTCGGTGCCACACTTTTTGGAAACGATTGAAAGCTACATTGGCAAGGCCCAGTAGCAATCACTCTTCATTTATGGCCGGGAGGAAGCGCGCCGTGACTGCACGAGTGCTCATTGTCGATGACATTCCCACGAATGTGAAGTTGCTCGAGGCCCGTCTGCTTGCCGAATATTTTGACGTCGCGACCGCGTCTTCGGGGCAGCAGGCGATTGAAATCTGCCGCAACGAAAACATCGATATCGTTCTGCTCGATGTGATGATGCCTGAGATGGACGGCTTCACCTGTTGCCAGATTCTCAAGCAGGATCCGCAAACGGCGCATATTCCCGTGGTGATGATCACAGCGCTCGATCAGCCCTCCGATAGGGTGCGGGGGCTCGAAGCGGGCGCCGACGATTTTCTGACCAAGCCTGTAGACGATGTGCAGCTTCTCGCGCGTGTCAAAAGCCTGGTACGATTGAAAAGCTTGAGCGATGAGTTGCGCGCCCGGGCCCGCACCAGCCATCAGATTGCGCTCGAAGATGCCAGCGGCTCCGAATATGGCGTACGGGTGGAGCAGGGGCGGATTCTGCTTGTCGATACCGACCGGAGGCGGGCTGAGAGGCTTGAATCCTACCTTCGCGAAACCCACGAGGTCACCATTCTCACCGAACCGGCCGAGGCCGTGTTCCAGATTTCGGGCGGAGATTGCGAGCTGGCCATCGTCTCGATGTCTCTGCAGGGGTTCGACCCGTTGCGCATCTGTTCGCAGATCCGCACGGTCGATCAGACGCGTTCCATTCCCATCATTCTCGCCGCCGAGGAGCAGGATCGGCCGCAGATCATCAAGGCACTCGACCTTGGGGTGAATGACTTCATCATGCGCCCTATCGAGCGTCATGAGCTTTCGGCGCGGGTCAAGACTCAGATTCGGCGGCAGCGCTACACTGTCGAATTGCGTGAGAGCCTCAATTCGACAATGGCCATGGCCGTCATCGACGAGCTGACAGGTCTATACAACCGCCGTTATTTCGAGCGGCATCTGGCGATGGTGCTGGCCAAGGCCGAAGAGCAGGATCGCGATACGGCGCTGATGCTGCTCGATATCGACTATTTCAAGCCCGTCAACGATACCTATGGGCATGACGTCGGTGATGCGGTGCTCAAGGAGTTTGCCTCGCGCCTCCAGCGCAATATCCGTGGTGTCGATCTGGCGTGCCGCTTCGGCGGCGAGGAATTCGTCGTGGTGATGCCCGATACCGACATGCGGCAAGCGCAAAGCGTTGCCGAGCGCGTGCGGAGTGCCATAGCCGACCATGGATTCCAGGTCGGGCTGGAGCGCCCGCTCAGCATCACTGTCAGCGTCGGGCTGGCGCTCAACGAGCAGGAAAACGACACGCCGGAATCGGTAACCAAGCGTGCCGACATGGCGCTTTATAGCGCCAAGCGCGCCGGTCGCAATCGTGTGGTTGCCGACGCCGCGTAAACCGCAGACGCGGTAAGGTTAACCCTTCATTATTAATGGCGAAACCGGAGCTCGAAGTCCCCGGAACACTTGGCGTTTTTGGGCTGCAGGAGTAGGTTCGGGCCAAGGAAACGGACGCCCAAACGCATATCCGTTTCATGCCAGAACCCTACGGCTTTCAGGTCCGCCGCAACTCCTGTGCCGTAGGGCGGCTGACCCGGTACCGGACAAGAGTGGCCTCTTCGACAAACCGGACCGGGTCAGCCACATTCAGCGCGGAACGGTTATGCTGCGCAAAGAAAAACCCCGCTCAGTGGCGGGGTTTCTTTTTCGGTGCTTCGATCAAGCAGATTACTTGATCTTGGCTTCCTTGAATTCGACGTGCTTGCGCGCCACCGGATCGTACTTGCGGAACGAAAGCTTCTCGGTCGCGGTACGGGTGTTCTTCTTGGTGACGTAGTAGAAGCCGGTGTCGGCGGTCGAAACCAGCTTGATCTTGATCGTGTTGGACTTTGCCATCGCGGTAGCCTTTGAAACAAACAGGCCGCGCGACGGTTTTGCGCACGGCTCGGAAATGAGTTGGGCGCAAACTATGCATTTCGCGCCAAAAGTCAAGCACGTCAGGCGTGCCCGTCACTCTCGATTTCATCATGCGTGCCGGCGGGATCGAAGCCGTGCATATAACGGGCCCATTGCAAGCCGACGATCGCTCCCTTGATTACAGGAAGCAGGAGTACCGATGAGATAAGGATCATCGGAATCATGATCCAGAGATATGTCAGCGGATGGAGCGGCGTGGAACTCATCTCCATGTGCAACACCGCGCCGACCGCGAGGTGGCCGACAATCGTGATTACCAGATAGGGCGGAGCGTCATCGGCCCGATGATGGAACAGCTCGGTGCCGCACACGTCGCACTGGTCCACAACCTTGAGATAGCGCGAAAACAGCTTGCCTTTGCCGCAATTGGGACAGCGGCACTTCATGCCATTGAGCATGGCGGGCCAGAGCGGCCGCGTGGGTCTCAATGTCAGGTCGGTGACAGGCATAACTATTTCCTTGCGCGACGGCCGCGCGGTGCAGGCTTGCCCTTGCCGGTCCTGCGTCCGCGGGTAGGGCCGGGTGGTTTCACCCGTTCGCCCTGAGATAGGACTTCAAACCGCAATGCGCCAGCCATCGGCGCTGCTTCAAGCAGTCGCACATCGACTTTGTCGCCTATTCTGAAGCGTTCCCCCGTGCGCTCGCCGATCAGGGCCTGCTGGTCTTCGAAGAAGCGGAAATAGTCCTGTCCGAGAGAAGAGACGGGCACGAAGCCGTCGGCGCCGGTTTCATCGAGACGGACAAAGAGCCCCGCACCGACCAGGCCGGAAATCGTACCCCTGAACCGCGCGCCTATGTGGGCGGCAAGATATTGAGCCAACAGGCGGTCCGAGGTCTCGCGCTCGGCGGCCATCGCGCGGCGTTCGGTCGCCGAAATGTGCTCTCCGATCGCGCCCAGGCGATGCTCCTCGGCTTCGGTCAGCCCGTCCTCGCCAAGATCGAGTGCCTTGATCAGCGCGCGGTGCACGATCAGGTCCGAGTAGCGCCGGATCGGCGAAGTGAAATGAGCGTATCGGTCGAGGTTGAGGCCATAGTGGCCATAATTGCCCGGAGCATACTCGGCCTGCGCCTGGCTGCGCAGTACCATTTCGCTGACTTGTTGACTCTTGTCCGCCTTTTCCGCTCGGAAGAGGATCTGATTGAAGTCCTTGGGCCGCAGCGCTTCGCTGCGCGGCACCGGCAGGTCGAGCGATTTGAGGAACTCGCCAAGGGCGACGATCTTCTCGCGGCTCGGAGCATCATGGACGCGGTAGAGCAGGGGAACCTTGTGTTTTTCCAGCGTCTCGGCGGCGCAGACGTTGGAAAGGATCATCATCTCCTCGATGAGCTTGTGTGCTTCGAGGCGGTCGGGGACATAGACGTCCTTGACCATCCCATTCTCATCGAGGCGGATGCGGCGTTCCGGCAGGTCCAACGCCAGCGGGCCGCGACGATCACGGGCCTTGGCGAGAGCTGCATAAGCAGCCCACAACGGCTTCAGAATCGGCTCCAGCAGCGGGCCTGTGGCGTCGTCGGGATTTCCGTCGATCGCCGCTTGCGCCTGGCTGTAGCTGAGCTTGGCCGCCGAGCGCATCATGACGCGATGGAACGAGTGGCGTTTCTTGTTGCCTTCGGCGTCGATGACGATCCGAAGCGCCATGGACGCCCGGTTCTCGCCTTCGCGCAGCGAGCACAGATCGTTGGAAATCCGTTCGGGCAGCATCGGAACGACGCGGTCGGGAAAATAGACCGAATTGCCCCGCAGGAACGCCTCGCGATCCATGTCCGAACCGGCCCGGACGTAATAGGAAACGTCGGCGATCCCGACGTGAATGATAAAGCCGCCTGGATTGTTGGGATCGGTGTCCGGCTCGGCATGAACCGCATCGTCATGGTCTTTGGCGTCTGCCGGGTCGATGGTGATCAGCGGAATATCGCGCCAATCCTCGCGCCCCTTGAGCGTGGCTTCTTCAGCTTGTTGGGCGGCCTTTAGCACTGAAGCGGGGAAGCGGTAGGGGATGTCGAGCGAATGCAGCGCAATCAGGCTAACCGCGCCTTCCGATTGTGGATTGCCGACGACGTTGACGACCTTGGCGCGCGGAATCATCAACCTGCCCGAGACGGTGACTTCGATCTCGACAAGATCGCCGTCCTTGGCGCCCCCCAGATCGCCGGCGGGGATGCGCATCTCCCTTGCCTTGCGCTCGATCGGCACGAGCCGCGCACCGTCGTCGTCCATGCGGACAATGCCCAGATCGGCCTTGCGTGGCTTGTCCAGCACCTTCATCGGCCGCGCTGAGTAGACCGGAACCACTCCCCCTTCGCGATGGATGCGCGCCAGAATGCGGTCGCCTGGCGCGGGAGCTACCCGAGCGTCCTTGCCAACGGTGACTGTGACGCGCGGCTTTTCCCCTTCTTCATCGTCCCATTTCGCTGGGAAGGCGTGCAGATTATCTGGGTCGGCATCGGCGGGAATATCGAGCACCGTCACTGCCGGCAGTTCGCCTACGGGCCGGATTTCCTTGCGCTTGCGCGCCAGAAGCCCTTCTTTTTCCATGTCGCGCAGCAGCACCTTGAGGGCGATGCGATCATCACCCTTGATGTTGAAGTGCCGAGCGATCTCGCGTTTGGAATTGATCTCGGGAAAATCCGCTATCGCTTCCAGAATGGCTTCACGGGTCGGCAGCTCGCCGGGGGTGAAATTGGCCGAACGCCGACCCTTGCGCGGGGCAGGGGCTTGGGGCTGGGTTGCTGTGCGTTTGGCCATGTGTTTCCTTTTAGGCCTCTGCCTTCTTCTTGGCTGCCGCTTTAGGCTTTGCCGCTTTGGTCTTGGCCGCAGCCTTGGGCTTGGCTTTCGCCTTGGTGGTCTTACCCTTGGAACCAGCCTTGGCGGCGATCAGTTCCAGAGCCTTTTCAAGCGTCACCGCTTCGGGCGCCAAATCGCGAGGCAGGGTCGCGTTGACTTTGCCCTGATTTACATAAGGACCATAGCGCCCCGAGCGGACTGTTATGGCCCCATCGTCATGCTCGAAGCTCTTGATGGGCGCCGCGGCTGCGCCACGTCCGCCGCGCCCGCCACCGGCCTTCTTTTCGGCGATCAGCGATACGGCACGGTTGAGCCCAACCGAGAAGACTTCCTCGACATCGGGCAGGTTGGCATAGGTGCCGTCATGCAGGACGAATGGACCATAGCGTCCGATTCCGGCCGTGATCGGCGTGCCGGTTTCGGGATGCAGTCCGACTTCGCGGGGAAGCGAAAGCAGCTTGATCGCCTTTTCGAGGTCCATGTCGGCAGCGTTCCAGCCACGCGGCAGGCTGGCGCGCTTTGCATCCTTGCTGTCTTCGCCAAGCTGGACATAGGGACCAAAACGCCCGGTCTTGAGATAGATTTCCGCGCCGGTTTCCGGATCGGCTCCCAGAACGCCATCGCCCACGGCAGCTTCGGACGCCTGACCGGTCGCGCTTTCGGAAAGCTGTTGGGTGTGGCGGCACTCGGGGTAGTTCGAACAGCCGATAAAGGCGCCGTAGCGTCCAAGCTTGAGCGAAAGCTGCCCCGTGCCACAGGTTGGGCACAGGCGCGGATCGGACCCATCCGGCTTGGGCGGAAAGATATGGTGGCCCAGGAGGTCATTGAGCGCATCGAGAACTTCCGAGACCCGAAGATCCTTGATCTCTTCAGTCTGGTGCGAAAAATCCTTCCAGAAGCGGCGCAGCACCTCCTTGTAGTCGATCTCGCCGGCTGAAATCTCGTCCAGCTCTTCCTCGAGCCCGGCCGTGAAGCCGTATTCGACGTATTTGGTGAAAAAGCTCTGGAGGAACGCCGTCACCAGCCGCCCGCGGTCTTCGGGCACGATGGCGCGCTTGTCGAGCCGGATATAGTCGCGGTCCTTGAGCGTGGCCAAGGTCGCGGCATAGGTCGAGGGGCGCCCGATCCCCAGCTCTTCCATCTTCTTGATGAGGCTCGCTTCGGTATAGCGCGCCGGAGGCTGGGTGAAGTGCTGCTCGATGTCCACCTTCTCAAGGTTGGGAGTGTCGCCAACCTTGAGTGCTGGAAGCTCGAGACTGTCTTCATCATCCTCGTCGGTCTTTTCGACGCCATAGACGCCCAGAAAACCGGGGAAGGTGACCACGGAGCCTGTCGCGCGCAGCGTGATGGCCCTGCCGGCGGCGAGCACGTCGATATCGGCTGTCGTCCGTTCGATCTCGGCCGAGCGCATCTGACTGGCCAAGGCCCGGCGCCAGATCAACTGGTAAACCTTGAACTGATCAGGGTCGAGGTTACGCAGCGTATCGGGATGCTTGCCCAGATCGGTCGGGCGGATCGCCTCGTGCGCTTCCTGAGCGTTCTTGGCCTTGGTCTGGTAGAGGCGCGGCTTTTCGGGCACGTATTCGGGTCCGAATTCCTTGCCGATCACCCGGCGCGCAGCCTCGATCGCTTCCGGCGCCATCTGCACGGCGTCGGTACGCATATAGGTGATAAGTCCATCCTCATATAAGCGCTGGGCGATTTGCATCGTCCGCGAGGGCGAAAGCGAAAGCCGCGATGAAGCGTCCTGCTGCAACGTCGAGGTCGTGAACGGAGCATAAGGATTGCGCTTGGTCGGCTTTTTGTCGACGCTCGCGACCTTGAAATTGCCCTTCTCGATAGCCGCCTTCAGGCCCTCGGCATCTTCGCCGGTCTTGATGGCGAGCTTGTCGGTCTTGTCGCCGTCGACCGAATAGAGCCGCGTCGCAAAGCTTTTGCCTGACTGGTTGAGCGTCGGCGTGACACTCCAATATTCCTGCGGCTTGAAGCGTTCGATCTCCTCCTCGCGTTCAGTCACCAGCCGCAAGGCCACGGATTGCACGCGGCCAGCCGAACGGGAGCCGGGCAGCTTGCGCCACAGGATCGGGGAAAGAGTAAAACCGACGAGATAGTCGAGCGCCCGGCGCGCCAGATAGGCATCGACCAAAGGCGCGTCGATATCGCGGGGCTTTTTCATTGCCTCGGTCACGGCGTCCTTGGTGATGGCATTGAACACCACCCGCTTGACCGGCAGATCCTTCTTGATCGCCTTTCGCTCCTTGAGCGCATCAAGCAGGTGCCAGGATATGGCCTCACCCTCGCGATCGGGGTCGGTCGCCAGAATCAGTTCGTCTGCGCCTTTCAGCGCACGCGTGATGTCGGTCAGGCGCTTCTTGGACTGGGAATCGACTTCCCAACTCATGGCGAAATCTTCGTCGGGACGCACCGACCCATCCTTGGCGGGGAGGTCGCGCACATGGCCAAAGCTGGCGAGAACCTCGAAGTCCTTGCCCAGATATTTGTTGATGGTCTTTGCCTTGGCCGGGCTTTCGACGATGACGACTTTCATGCCTTGATAGGCTCCGCGACTAAAAGAGATTGGCCTTGAACGGGGGAGATAGGGCGGCGAACGCCCGCCCTCAAGGTCCGCGCAAAATGGTGAAACCGTTCGGCTCTGTCAATTGCGCCGATCCCGAGACGTCTGCCGAAAGCACTCGAGCGGTCAGCCGCGCAATGCAAAAAGCTGTCCTGGCGAACGTTCGATCCGGCCGGCAAGTTCGAGTTCGAGCAGCAAAATCTGCATGACGGGCGCCGATATGCCGGTGGCCTCGATGAGCATATCGGCGGCGGTGGGGGCATGACTGAGGGCGGTCAGCAGGCGGCTGCGATCATCCTCGGAGGGATCGGCGATGATCGATGCAGGGGCGGCATCGAAGTCCTCGGCTTCGAACAGCGGCAGGCGTGCGGGATCGGCGTGAGTGAGTTCGGCGACAATATCGTGGGCGCCGGTCACCAGCCTCGCTCCCTGCTGGATCAGATGATTGCCGCCTTCCGCGCGCGGATCGAGCGGGGAGCCGGGAACGGCGAAAACCTCGCGGTTCTGTTCCAGCGCCAGCCGCGCCGTGATCAGCGATCCCGAGCGCTTTGCCGCTTCGACGATGACCACGCCGAGGGAAATGCCCGCGACCAGCCGATTGCGGCGAGGAAAATCGCGGGCCCGTGGTTCCCAGCCCAGCGGCATTTCGGTCAGCAACGTACCCCCGGCATCGACGATTGCTTGCGCAAGCCCGAGGTTTTCGCTGGGGTAGATGTGATCCAAACCGCCCGCCATGACGGCGACTGTTCCGGTCTCGAGCGAGGCTTGATGGGCAGCCGCATCGATTCCGCGAGCCAGGCCGGAAATGATCGCATATCCCTGCCGGCCGAGATCGGTGGCAAGAAGCTGGGCCATCCGGCGTCCTGCGGCAGACGCGTTTCGCGCGCCGACAATGCCGACCGTACGTTTGTTGGTCAGCGCATTGCCGCCCATGACCGTCAGAACAGGCGGCGGTCCGGGGATATGGCGCAGATGCGGTGGATAGTCGGGATCGTTGGTGGAGATCAGCCGCGCGCCTATTGCTTCGGTTCGGGCGATTTCGTCTTCAGCTTCGGCAAGGGTGGGGATTCTGATGTGTCGACCGCCCCCGCGCTGGGCGAGGTGGGGCAGGGCATCGAGCGCCGCATCGGCGGAACCGAAGCGGTTTATGAGGGTGCGGAAGGTCGCAGGACCGACATTGTCGGCGCGGATCAATCGAAGCCACGAGACGCGCTGGGCGGGAGAAAGGATGGAGCGCGTCATCTGCGGGCGATCCTTAGGCTTGTCCAGGCGTTTTCTTCTCGCCGATTTTGCTCTCGGTTCCGGTCAGCAGCCGCCTGATATTCTCGCGGTGCGTGATGAACAGCATGATCGAAAGGGCAAAGGTAGCCCAGGTCAACTGGACGCCGGAAAACGCAAAGGCGAACATGGGAGCAGTCGCGGCGGCGGTCAGCGCGGCGAGCGATGAATAGCGTTGCGCAAAGGCGATCAGCAGCCACACGGCGCAGAAAATCAGCCCAATGACCCAGTGGAGCGCCAGCAGGATACCGATATAGGTTGCCACGCCTTTGCCGCCCTTGAAGCCAAGCCAGATGGGGAAGATATGGCCCAGGAAGGCAGCAACACCAGCGTAGAGCGCCGCCTCATAGCCCCAAAGCCAGCCGGCGATGGCAACAGCCGCCGCGCCCTTGCCCGCGTCGCAGATCAGGGTGAGCGCGGCAAGGTCCCGCCGCCCGGTGCGCAGCACATTCGTTGCGCCGATATTGCCCGAACCGATTGAGCGCACGTCGCCCAATCCGGCAAGCCGCGTCGCGATGACACCGAACGGGATCGAGCCCAGCAGGTATCCCACCACCAGGGCCAGCGCATATTCGATCATGCGAACGCTTCCTCTCTGTAAACGATATTGCCCCCAACAAGCGTCGCCATGACCTTGCCGGTCATGCGCGCGTTCTCGAATGTCGTGTTCGTCGAACGCGAGCGGATCCTAGCTTCCTCGACGATCCAGGGATAGTCCGGATCGAACAGGCACAGGTCGGCTTTCGCGCCTTTGGCAATGCGGCCCGCGTTCAATCCCAGGATTTCGGCCGGCCGAATTGTCACGGCGCGCAGCACCGTCATCAGGTCCACATCGCCGGAATGGACGAGGCGCAGGGCGGCTGCAAGCAGGGTTTCGAGCCCGATAGCGCCCGTCGCGGCATCGGCGAAAGGCTGACGTTTGCCTTCGGAATCCTGGGGGTCGTGGTCGGAAACGATCACATCGATCACGCCGGTCTTCAGCGCTTCCACAAGTGCCAGCCGGTCGTCCTCGGTCCGCAGCGGTGGGTTGAGCTTGAAGAATGTGCGGTAGGAACCGATGTCGTTCTCGTTGAGGCAGAGATTGTTGATCGAAATACCGACGGATATGGACCCGCTCTGCTTCTTGTAGAACGCCGCCAGTTCGGCGCTGCGTGCGGTTGAGATCGCCGCTGCATGGTAGCGCGCACCGGTCGCCAGCGCCAATTGCAGGTCGCGGTCGAGGGGAATGGTCTCGGCTTCGGCCGGAATGCCCTTGAGCCCTCGGAAGGTCGCGAGCGGCCCTGCATTCATGACGCCGTCCGCGATCAGGCTCGCCTCGCCGGGCAGGTGAACGATCGGAACATCGAAATTGGTCGCATAGACCATTGCCGAACGCATGACCGATGCGCTCTGAAGCGAATTGCGGCCGTCGGTAAAACACACCGCGCCGGCTTCCCTGAGCAGACCGAATTCCGTGAGGTCCTTGCCCTGGGTCCCTTTCGTGATGGCCGCCGAGGGTAGGACGTTTACCCCGCTCATGGCTTGGGCGTGTCGGGCGATGAATTCGACCAGGGCGCCATCATCGATCACCGGCTGGGTATCGGGCATCACGACGATAGAGGTGACGCCGCCCGCCGCAGCGGCCTGTCCAGCGCTCTTGAGCGTCTCCCGATGCTCGTGTCCCGGCTCTCCGGTAAAGACGCGGATGTCGATGAGCCCAGGCGCGAGAACCATTCCCTTGGCATCGATGCGATCGACCTTTTCGGGCGCTCCGAGAGGCTCACCTTCCGCGATATCGGCAATATTGCCGTCCTGGATCAGAACGGAGCCGTGGAAATCGGCATTGGTCGCTGGATCGACAATACGGGCGTTTTCGATAAGAAGGGGCTTATTCATCGCCACTCTCCTTGTTGAGCAACGCATCGAGCACCGCCATTCGGACGGCGACGCCCATCTCGACCTGCTCGGTTATCACCGACTGCGGCCCATCGGCGGTGGCCGGATCGATCTCGACACCGCGGTTCATCGGGCCAGGGTGCATGACGAGGGCATTGGAATTGGCGCGGCTGAGCTTTTCTGCGTCGAGACCATAGAAGCGGTAGTATTCGCGCACCGAGGGGATGAGCTTGCCGGAGGCGCGCTCGTTCTGGAGGCGCAGCATCATGACGACATCGGCGCCTTCCAATCCTTTTTCCATATCGGTGAAAACCTCGGAGGCCATCTGCTCGACACCGCGAGGCAGCAGCGATTTGGGCGCGACGACCCGGGTTCGCGCCTGCATTGCACCGAGAAGGATGAGATTGGAGCGCGCCACGCGCGAATTGGCGATATCGCCGCAAATCGCAACCTTCAGTCCGTTCAGCCGGCCCTTGTGTCGGCGAATGGTGAGAGCGTCGAGCAGGGCTTGTGTGGGATGTTCGTGCGCGCCATCGCCCGCGTTAAGCACCGCGCATTCGACCTTCTGGCTGAGCAATTCGACGGCACCCGACGATCCATGCCGCACCACGATCGCATCGGGCTGCATGGCGTTGAGAGTCGCGGCCGTATCGATCAGCGTTTCGCCCTTGGCGACCGAGGAGGTCCGCACTGCCATGTTCATGACGGTAGCACCCAGCCGCTTGCCGGCGATCTCGAAGCTTGCCTGAGTGCGGGTGGAGTTCTCGAAGAACAGATTGATCTGCGTCTTGCCCGCCAATGTCGGCAGCGTTTTGCGCTGGCGGGAAATGGGGATCATCGCCTCGGCACGGTCCAGGAGATCGATGATTTCGACCGGATTGAGTTGGGCGATTCCGAGAAGGTGCCGATGACGGAAAGGAAGGAAGGAGCCCTTGGGGCTATCGGGGAGTTCCGGCTGTCGTCGTGCCATTGTCTGTTCCACTCGCGACTAGCGGTGCCTACCCCATGGGGCAGGACCGGGCAAGGCCCAGAGGCAACAATCAACCGCTATTGCTTCAAGCCGCCGCGCGACCGGCCAGGAATATGCCGAGGCCGCATGCCAGCGCCGATGCGAGACTCGCGATCGACCGGACATGATTCCAGAACGTCCAGCGCTCGGAGTATTGTGCCCACATGGTTCTCGCGACTTCGATGTCTTGAGGGATCGTTTCCCGGCCGAGCGCTTCGTTCATAGGTACGTTAACGGCTACGGTGACTGCGAAAGCTCCCAAAAGGTAAGCGATTGCGGCCAGGCCGAACGCGCTGGCTGAACGAGGCTGCCCGATCATGAAAAACAGGATGGCTGCGCCTATCGTGAAGACGGGGACACCGAAGAAATTCGGGAAAAACCAAGGGTTCTGCACCACCGAGTTGATGTTCTGCATGGCGTCGATGGCCGACACGGGACTTGCGGCATCCAGTCCCCACATCACCGTGATGGAATAGGAGAAGAAAAACCCCGCCATCAACGTGCTGGTGACAAGGGCCAAAATGGCAAAGGCAGTGGCAAGGTAGGTCATCGTTCGGCTCCCAGCTACAATTCCTCTATCTGCCAATGATCTCCCCTGTATGACGCCAGCCGCTATCGCGGGCGCAAACGATCCAGCACCCCCTGCAGGATGTAACTCGCCGCCAGCTTGTCGACCACCTCGGCCTGGCGGGCGCGGGAAAGATCGGCCTCGATCATGGTACGGGTCACCGCCATGGTCGAGAGACGTTCGTCCCAGAAGACGATCGGCAGTTCGGTCTTCTGTTTGAGGTTCCGGACAAAGGCCCTTGTCGATTGGGCGCGAGGGCCTTCGCTGCCGTCCATATTGAGCGGCAGGCCGACGACGATGCCGGTGACTGCGTTGTGCGCTATGAGCGTCAGCAGCCGTTCGGCATCGGCAGTGAATTTGGTGCGCTTGATCGTTTCGACAGGAGAGGCCGTCATCCGCAGCGCATCGGAGATGGCGACGCCGATCGTCTTGGTCCCTAGGTCGAGCCCCATCAGCTTCCCGTTTTCGGCAAGGCCGGCGAGGGGATCGGTTTCATCGCTCATTGTCTGGTCCTTGCCGGAAGGGCGCTGACGGGCTTATCTCGCATTCCGATGAGTTCTGGCAAGGGAAGCGCGCCAATGAAGATCACTTGGTTTGCAGCCATGACGTTTCGGATTCACATTGGCGGACGGATCGTCGTCACTCATGCCGAGGAAGCTCCGGACGGGATTGATCCGACCGAACTCATCGCTGGGGCGCAAACCGTGGTTTCAGGCGAAAGTCCAGAACTTGCCGGCTTCGATCCTGCCGTGTGGCGTCCTCGCCGGCGCACGCGGCTCATCGATACCGATCCGGTGGACGAAGGCCCCGATCTCTTTCGGCTCGGTATTCGCGGGCTCGTCGCCGATTCGGCTGATGAGGGCCTGCTGATTGTTGAAGATGCGGCCCGGCCAACGCAATGGAGCCGCTGGGCCGATAATGCGGTGGTGGTGCTCTCGGGCTCCGGCGCTCAATGCGCAGCCCACGGAGCTGCGCTGCTCGACGCAGCGCGGCCGCGCTTGATCGCCCTGGCGATCACCGATGGCGATATCGACGCTGCTTTCGATGCGCTGGCGCCAGAGCTCGAAGGCGCCAGTCTCATTGTGCTCGAACCAGGCTTGGCGGTCGAAGTATAGCGGATTGGCGATTGCCATTCTCGGAATGCCGTTGCTAAAAGCCGCTGTAGGATTTTCGAACATTGTCTAGGAGACGCACATGTCGGTCGATGCCGATACCGTAAGGCGCATTGGTCGTCTCGCCCGCATCAGGATTACCGAAGAAGAGGTCGCGGCCTACGAAGGCGAGCTCAACGCCATTCTCGGGTTTGTCGAGCAACTCGGCGAGGTCGATGTCGACGGCGTCGAGCCGATGACGTCGGTGACCCCGATGCAGCTCCGCCGCCGGGACGACAAGGTCACCGAGGGTGGATATGCCGAAAAGATCGTGGCCAACGCTCCGATCTCGGAAGACAATTTCTTCATGGTTCCCAAGGTCGTGGAGTAGGCAGTGGCCGTAACGATTGCCATCGAGACGCCGCTGCAGGATGACGTGCGGGCGCTGGTCAAGGCGCTCAACGCGTATCTCAACCCCCTTTCGCCACCCGAGTTCCAGTTCCAGATGACAGTGGAGCAGATGGCTGGTGAAGACACTACCGTGTTCATCGCCCGCGACGAGGCGGGCAAGCCAGTGGGAATGGGTGCGCTCAAGGTCTTCAACTCCGATCTTGCCGAGGTGAAGCGAATGTACACGCTTCCCGAAGTGCGGGGACAACGTGTCGGCGTTGCCCTTCTTCAGGCGATCGAAACGCTGGCGCGCGAGAAGCGGATCGGGACGTTGAAGCTCGAGACCGGCAATGTGGCGGGGTTTGAACCTGCCTGGCGGCTCTATGAGCGCAATGGTTTCACCCGTTGCGGCGCCTTCCTCGATTATCCCGACAGCCAGTATTCAGCATTTTACGAAAAGGCGCTCGCCCATGCGCCGTCCGAAAGGGTTATTCCGTGACCGATCTTACCCGTTTGAGCCTCAAAGCCCTGCGCGATGGCATTGCCGCCAAGCAATTCACCGCGCTCGAAGCTGCCGATGCCTATGTGACGGCCATCGAGGCGGGCAATGAGAAGCTCAATGCCTATGTCGCCGTTACCGCCGAGCAGGCGCGGGAGATGGCCAAGAGTTCCGACGATCGCATCGCCAAGGGCGAGGCGGGTCCGCTCGAAGGCGTCCCGCTGGGGATCAAGGATCTGTTTGCGACCAAGGGCGTTCACACCCAGGCAGCCAGCCATATTCTCGACGGGTTCAAGCCCGAATACGAGTCGACCGTCACCTCCAACCTCTGGCGCGATGGCGCCGTGATGCTGGGCAAGCTCAACATGGACGAGTTCGCCATGGGATCGTCCAACGAGACGTCCTATTACGGTCCGGTGGTCAATCCCTGGCGCGGCGAGGCCGGCAATAAGGATCTGGTGCCCGGCGGCTCGTCTGGTGGCTCGGCAGCCGCGGTGGCGGCATGGCTCTGCGCCGGTGCGACGGCGACCGACACGGGCGGATCGATCCGCCAGCCGGCGGCCTTCACCGGCACCGTGGGCATCAAGCCAACCTATGGCCGCTGCTCGCGCTGGGGTGTGGTTGCATTCGCTTCCTCGCTCGACCAGGCCGGGCCGATTGCGCGTACGGTCGAGGATTCGGCTTTGATGCTGCAGTCCATGGCAGGGTTCGACCCCAAGGATTCCACCTCCGTCGATATGGCTGTTCCTGATTTCGCGGCGGCGGTGGAACGGGGCGTCAAGGGCCTCACCATCGGCGTGCCGCAGGAATATCGCAGGGAAGGAATGCCTGGGGATATCGAAAAGCTCTGGCAGCAGGGGCTCGAATGGCTCAAGGCGGAAGGGGCGACGGTCAAGGACATCTCGTTGCC
Source organism: Pelagibacterium sp. 26DY04 (assembly GCF_031202305.1). Taxonomy (NCBI): domain Bacteria; kingdom Pseudomonadati; phylum Pseudomonadota; class Alphaproteobacteria; order Hyphomicrobiales; family Devosiaceae; genus Pelagibacterium; species Pelagibacterium sp. 26DY04. The sequence goes on along the minus strand of NZ_CP101731.1, from coordinate 2,121,237 downwards.
GCACACCAAATATGCCCTGCCAGCCTATTACATCGTCGCGCCCGCCGAGGCGTCGTCCAATCTTGCCCGTTACGACGGCGTGAAATACGGATTGCGCGTTTCGGGCAAGGACATCACCGATATGTACGAGTTGACCCGGGCCGAAGGGTTCGGCCGCGAGGTCAAGCGCCGGGTGATGATCGGCACCTATGTGCTCTCGGCGGGATATTACGACGCCTATTATGTGCGGGCACAAAAAGTTCGCACGCTGATCAAGCGCGACTTCGAAGATGCCTTCAACGCGGGTGTCGACGCGATCCTCACGCCGGCGACGCCTTCGTCCGCGTTCGGGATTGCCGATCAGGAACTGCATTCCGACCCGGTCAAGATGTATCTCAACGACGTGTTCACCGTCACCGTCAACATGGCCGGGCTGCCGGGGATCGCCGTGCCGGCGGGCAAGGACGGGCAGGGGCTTCCCTTGGGGCTGCAGCTCATCGGCAAACCGTTCGATGAGGAAACCCTGTTCGCGGCCGGTCGGGTGATCGAAAAGAGCGCGGCGCTGGATCTGGCGCCGGCAAAATGGTGGTGATCTCGCAAGGGCAGCTCGAGGAGCTGATCCTTGCGGGAAAATCGGTCGAGGATGCCGATCTTTCGGCGATCGACTGGACCGACCTTCCCGATGGCGCGCTTCATGCGCGCCATTGCCGTTTCGAGGGGGCCAGTCTCGCCGATGCCGAACTGGCGGGGGGCAAGTTCGATGGATGCACTTTCGAGCGCGTGCGCTTTGCCGGTGCCAACCTGACCGATGCCAGCTTTTCGGGTTGTTCGTTCTTCGATGCCGAGGCCGGAGAGGGGTGTGATTTCTCCCGCGCCGACCTCGAAGGCGCGACGTTCGAAAACTGCAACCTGGCCATGGCGCGCTTCGGACTTGCGGGCCTGTTCGACACGACCTTCAAAAGCTGCAAGGCGGCGGGAGCCGATTTCGAGGATGCGCGGTTTGCCAAGACGGGGGGCGGGCGCGTCGCCGTTTCGCGGGTGCGGTTCATCGCAACGCTACTCGATATGGCAAGCTTCAGGCAGGCCAAACTCGGTGATTGCCTGTTTGCCGAATGCAGCCTGCGACAGGCCGATTTGCGGCAGATTTCGGCATCGAGCGCGGATTTCAGGGATTGCGACCTCAGCGAAGCCAATTTCAACGGCGCTGTTCTCGATGACGCGGATCTGCGCGGCGCGATGGTCATGGGCATCGACATCACCCGGCTTGCCAGCTTCGAGGGGATCAAGGTTTCCGCCGAACAATTGACCGATATCGTCCGACCCTTGGGCATCAGGGTCTTTCCGCGGACCCGTTGAGTCACCATGTTGCACTCTGGCGCCTCAGCCGTTAACTCAACTTTTCACTCTATCGTCCGGTAAACACAGAACGTCATGTCCGATATCTTTACCACTCACGACTGGTCGAGCCCGCCAAAAGATCTTTCCTTGCCGCTGCAGGCGCTGTGGTGGATCAGAAAGGGCGAATTCCGGATGGGTCCCGAATGGGAAGAAGCGCATCGGATCGTCCAGCAGATGGAGGGCGTGCAGGCGTTCGACTGGGTGCACGCTCTGCTGCACTGGATCGAAGCGGATATGGGGAATGCCGACTACTGGTATCGCCGCGCCGGCAAGCGCCGCAGCGCGCCCTCGGTCTCCCAGGAATGGGAGCACATGGCGATGACGCTTTCGGATGCACCAAGGCATTAGGTGCGCGCAAGCTCCGCACGCGGCGCCCGAGGGAGCGTGTTGAGGGCTGTTGCTGGATTCCGGGCTTATCCCGGAATGACAGACTGAGTTTGCTTCAGGCTGAACTTGGGGCGGGGCGGCTCTTGCCGCACCCTCTCCCCTCGTAGCTTCCAGCGGCCCAACTGCTTATCCCCATCATCACCCCACCCCCAACCGTCATCCCGGGCTTGAGCCGGGATCCAGTATACTCAGCGCCTGAGCCCAAGCCGCAGCGCTCCTCCGAGAGCCCCTTCTCCCCTGGTGAGAAGGCCATGGGAGCGGAGCCTGCCCCTCGCGAAGGCGGGGGCTCGAATGGCAGGCCGGAGGGCGGATGAAGGGGCGCTGAGCTTCAACAACCGCCATGGTGGCCGCTGATATGCCGAGCCCCCTCATCCGACCACTTCGCGGCCACCTTCTCCTACCAGGGGAGAAGGGTACGGGGGTACACACCAGCACAGAGCTCCTGGCTTCTCTCAGGACCATGCCCCAGGAGCCCCCTTCTCCCCTGGTGGGAGAAGGGCCGGGGATGAGGGGGGGCGCTGAGCTTCCACAGGCACCGGCGCCAAAAACTTATCCCCGCCCCCTGCGCTTGCTCCATACTCCTCCTCACGACCCCGCGCATATGGACGCAAGCGCTACGAACGTTTGGGCGGGGTCGGTTCGGGTTCCTCACGGGTCGCCGTGGGGAAGGCCCAAAGCGGACAGATGGCCGGATGTGGATAACAGGTGTGAGCGGACCACCAATCCAATCACTCCCACGTCGCACCGGGGAAACCCGGAGGGGCAGCGGGAAATCATCGGCAACGGTGGCTTCCCAACAACCCCCAGCCCGAGACGCCGCCATAAGCCTAAAATCCCGAGCGCATGGGGCGATGGTCGCTTCATACTAAATACAAACGTGCGGAGCGTTAATCGCCCCATGCCGTCTACAATCGTTCACAACCGCAGCGGGCGCCGCGTGCGGAGCTTGCGCACGCCCGCCACCAGAGGAGGCTTCAGCGGTTGTCGATCTGCCCGCGCACCAGTTCTATGCCGCGGCGGGTGATGCGGTAAGGACCGCCGTTTTGCGACGCGATGGTTTTGCGACGGCGGAGCTTTTTGAAAAGTGCCATGTCGCACTGGGTCAAAAGCCAGCCGTCGCGGTTGTAGCACTCGATGTCGGCGATTTTGCCGCGTACATCCTTGATGGGGTGGATATGGCCGCCCTGGGCCAGCGCGTGCAGCACGCGCTGTTCGTCTCGGGAAATGTCCATTGATGTCTGTCTGTCGTCGTGGCGGAAGGCCGCCAGCCAATCGAAACCGCTCCGCCCCGCATCGCGCAGGGGAGGCCGGTGGGTTCGATTCTCAGCCCGGCCGCATTTGCGCCGGGCTTTAGCGGAGCTCAGACAGATTACACATGAGGCGCGAAGATATGGCGGGCTGGGGACGTGCGCAAGTCCGCCGAACGGGGTGGTTGAAAATCATCGTTTCGCGATGCACACCTGCATCGGAAGATAATCAGGATTTTGCCATGACCGCCATAAAGCTGCCCGCTGAATGTGAGACCAAGGAAGATGTGCGCGCCGAGATCGACCGGATCGACCGGGCGCTCATCGAGCTTTTCGCGGAACGGCACGCCTATGTGACGCGGATGGCCGAGATCAAGACCGATCCGCATGAGGCCAATGATCCGGCTCGAATCGAAGGCGTGATCGGCAAGGTACGCGAACGGGCGCTGGCGCACGATCTGGATGAAGACCAGGCCGAATTGCTCTGGCGCACACTAATTGACTGGAACATTAACTACGAAAAGGGCATCATCATCGCCCGGACCCGGAAAAAGTAGAGCGCTCCAAATGCTCGACGATCTTACGCTCCGCCGTGCCTCCATCGCCGAAGCCGACAAACTCGGCAGGCTGGCCTTCGCGTCCTGGGATTCGAGCATGCGCCACATCATCAATCCAGAAAGCGATGATGCGCTGGCAGCCGAGCGCGCCGCGCTCGAACTTTCCTTCCAGCTCTTTTGCATCAATGCCAGCCCGGCGATCACCGTGGCCGAAAAGGACGGTGCGCTTCTGGGCTGGGGCGCGCGCGAGCCGATGAGCGCCTATATCTCCGACCTTTGGGTGGCGCCGGGGCATCAGCGCCAGGGTGTGGGACGTACGCTGCTGCACGCTGTCGAGCAGGATATATTCCGGGCTGGATACGATGTTAGCGTGCTCGAAACCCATGCCGAAAACGGCGGCGCGATCCGCTTCTATGCCCGCGAGGGCTATGGCATCATATGGCGCGGGGTGAAATTCTCGCGCATGCTGGGCCAGCGCATCGAAAAAGTGCGCATGGAAAAGCAATTGGTGGTCACCGCCCACTAGGGGCCCGTCCTCATAAATATCGCGCTCACGACGCGCCTTTCGGAGTGCGATATTTATGCGGACAGGCCCTAGCTTCGCTTCCGCGTTTGATTTATCCCCACCAGTGAAATCTGAGATAAGTCAGTCCTGACTTACGCTTGTCCGCCACAGGATTCGGTATCGCATGAGCATCGTCGACACACGCACGCCCAACCCCAAATATTTCATCTCCGGCGCCACGGGCGACTGGGAAATGGTGATCGGGATGGAGGTGCATGCTCAGGTGACCTCCGAATCCAAGCTTTTCTCGGGTTCGTCCACCGAGTTCGGCAATCCGCCCAATGCCAATGTGAGCTTCGTCGATGCCGCCATGCCCGGCATGCTGCCGGTGATCAATGAGGAATGCGTGCGTCAGGCGGTTCGCACCGGGCTGGGACTCAAGGCAAAGATCAACAAGCGCTCGGTGTTCGACCGCAAGAACTATTTCTATCCCGACCTGCCGCAAGGCTATCAGATCTCCCAGTTCAAGGACCCCATCGTGGGCGAGGGCAAGGTGCTGCTCGACATGGGCGAGGACGGGGAGGTCGAGATCGGGATCGAGCGGCTGCACCTCGAGCAGGACGCGGGCAAGTCGATCCACGACCAGCACCCGAACATGAGCTTTGTCGACCTCAACCGCTCGGGCGTGGCGCTGATGGAGATCGTTTCCAAGCCCGATCTCCGGTCTTCGGAAGAAGCCAAGGCGTATTTGTCCAAGCTGCGGACGATCCTGCGCTATCTGGGTACGTGCGACGGCAATATGGAGCAGGGCTCCATGCGGGCCGACATCAACGTTTCCGTGCGCCGGCCGGGCGGGGAGTTCGGCACGCGCTGCGAAATCAAGAACGTCAACTCGGTGCGGTTCGCCGGCCAGGCGATCGAATACGAAGCGCGGCGGCAGATCGACATTCTGGAGGATGGCGGGACCATCGACCAGGAGACGCGGCTTTACGACCCCAAGACGGGTCAGACCCGTTCGATGCGCTCCAAGGAAGAGGCGCATGATTACCGCTACTTCCCCGATCCGGACCTGCTGCCGCTCGAATTCGACGATGCCTTCATCGAGATGCTGGCGCAGAATCTGCCCGAACTGCCGGACGAAAAAAGCCATCGCTTCATCGAGAGCTTCGGGATTTCGCACTACGACGCTTCGGTGCTGGTTTCCGATCGCGACTCGGCGGATTTCTTCGAGAAGGTCGCGGAGGGGCGTGACGGCAAGCTTGCGGCCAACTGGGTGATCAACGAGCTGTTCGGGCGCCTCAACAAGGAGGGCGTCGCCGTTGTCGACAGCCCGGTGAGCGCCGAGCAACTGGGCGGGGTCATCGATCTTATCTCCAAGGGAGAGATTTCGGGCAAGATCGCCAAGGATCTGTTCGAGATCGTCTGGTCCGAGGGCGGTGATCCGGCGCAGATCGTCGAACAGCGCGGCATGAAGCAGGTGTCCGATACCGGAGCGATCGAAAAGATCGTCGACGAGATCATCGCGGGCAATCCCGGGCAGGTGGAAGCGGTCAAATCCAAGCCGGGGCTGCTGGGCTGGTTCGTGGGGCAGGTAATGAAGCAGACAGGCGGCAAGGCCAACCCGCAGGCTGTCAACGAAATCCTCAAAGCCAAACTCGGGCTGGAGTAGGGCGATGAGCGGGACCGAGAACCGACCGGCGGACGCGGCGCAGCCATTTTCCACGGCGTTGGGCACCGGCGTACGGCTGGTGATGCTGGTTCCCGTCGTCGCGATCCAGCTCGCCGCCGTGGCGCTGATCGTCTATGGGGCGATCGAGACTTGGCACTTCGTCGATGCGTTGTTCTTCAACACCGAGCACGCGCCGAGCCATGACGGCATTTTGCTGCTCGCCATCGAGATCGTGGACCTGTTCTTGCTGGCGACCGTGGTTCAGGTGGTTTCGCTCGGGCTTTACCAGCTTTACTTCCACCAGGATCTCAAGTTGCCGCCCTGGCTCAAGATCACGACGCTGGATGATTTGAAGTCCAAATTGGTGGGTGTGGTGATTACGGTGATGTCGGTCTATTTTCTGGGTCGGGCGCTGACCTGGACGGTCGGCGCCGACATTGCCTATCTGGGCGTTGCTGTGGCTCTGGTGATCGTGGCGCTGACCTACTTCCTGAGCAAGATCGACACCCATTAGGCGGAACTGGTCGCGCGGCAGGGGCGTTGCCCGAACTCGATGAGGAGTTCGCAAATGCCCACGACCAAACGGATCATCTTCAATGTTCTGGCCCGCGATGTGGAGGAGACCGCCAGCTTTTACGAGCAGCTCTGCGGTCTCAAGCGCATCTACACCAGCGATTGGTATATCACGTTGACCCCGAACGGCTTGCTGGATGCCTTGCAGTACGAGCTGGGCGTCATCGACCAGGTGCATGAGAACGTGCCGCGCTCGGCGCGAGGGCACATGGAGGGCAGCTACGTCACCGTCGTGGTCGACGACGTCTATGCGGCGCACGAGCGCGCCAAGGAAATGGGAGTCGATATCGTCGAGGAGCCGATGCCGACCAATTATGGCCAGACGCGGATGGTGGTGCGCGATCCCAATAGCCTTGTGGTCGATATTTCCTCGCCGACCGAGCAATACGGGAACAGGTCGTAGTCTGAGCCGTTTTCCGTGACGACACGGAGATCCGCCATGACCAATCCAGAGCCCGGCCAACCAAGACCCGATCCGGGACCGGACGTTCCCAATCCCGATCCGGTGCCGCCGATTCCCAACCCGGACACCGATCCAGTGCCGCCTCAGCCTGACAGTCCCATTCCGGACCCGTCAGATCCGGTGCCACATCCGCCGGCGCCGGAGATACCGCCCAATCCGACCGACCCGATCCAGCCGGTCAGGTCCTGATCAGCCCGCGGCGCGGCGCATGCCGAGCCAGCGGGGCAGGCGGCCATCGATCATCAAGAGGCCGATGAAGATGGCCACCATGCCGATGAGATGGGTGGGGTGGATCGTCTCTCCGAGAAGGAGAAAGCCGAAAACGATCGCCGAAACCGGGGCGATGAAGGTCGTTGCCGAGAAATTGGTGGCCCCCACGCGCGGCAGGATGCGGTACATGATCTGGAAGGTGAACGCAGTCGCGACCAGCCCGATCGCGAGGGCAGCGCCCCAGGTTTCGGCCTGCGTGATGACAGGTGCGCCTTCACTCAGGAAAGCGACAGGAGCGGCGATGACGGCGGCTCCGGTCAGCGCGATCGCGGCGAACACTGTTGGTTCGACAGCCTTGAAGCTGCGGGTGATGTTGAGCGAGAGGGCGTAGCAGATCGTTGCCATAAGGCACGCGCCAATGGCCCAAAGCTGGGAATTGCCGCCCGCCGCCAAGGCTGGAGACGCAAGGATCACCGCGCCGGTGAAGCCGGCGACCACGCCAAGCGATTTGTGCCGGGTGGCCCGTTCGCCGTCGTGCCAGAAATGGGAAACGATGACGGTCATGATCGGCGTCAGGGCGTTGATGATGGCGGCGACGCCGCTGGCGAGATTGGCCTGGGCGAGCGGGAAGAGCGCGAAGGGAATTGCGTAGGCGAGGACGCCGAGCAGGCCGAGCTTGACCCAGAGTACAGGATCGCGCGGGACAGCCTTGCGAAGCGCCAAGACAGCCACCCAGCATCCAAGGGCGCCGATGGCCACGCGCAGGCCGGAAACCCACATGGGGCCAAGCTCGCGAATCAGGATTGCATTGAAAATAAAAGAAAATCCCCAGATCGCGCCGAGGAAGCCGATCCAGATCCAGTCGCGCGTTGCCATTTTAAGTCAGCCATTTGGTTGGAGCGCAGAGGGTACGCCTTCGCGCCGGCGTTGTCGAAGCAGTTATGGCAATAGGGGTATCAAATCGGGTGATGGTCGCGACCCGGATTTGACCTCATTGAGGGTAGGCGACTTGACCGCTGGCGAGAAGGCGCAGGGCTTCGGGGTAAAGCCGGTGCTCCTCGACAAGGACGCGCGCGGCGAGGTCATCGGGAGTATCGCCGGGATGGACAGGGACGCGGGCCTGGAGGATGGCAGGGCCTTCATCAAGTCCCGGAGTCACGAAATGAACGGTGCAGCCGGCTTCGGTGACGCCATCGGCAAGAGCACGGGCGTGTGTGTCGAGGCCCTTGTAGGCGGGAAGGAGCGAAGGGTGAATGTTGATCGCCCTGCCCAGCCAGCGATTGGTGAACTCGGGCGTAAGGATGCGCATGAAGCCAGCCATGCAGACGATATCGGTATCCCAGCCTTCAAGGATCCCGGTCAGGGCCTCGTCGAAGGCGAGGCGGGACGCGAAACTGCTCTGCGCCAGCGTAGCTGTCGGAATGCCTTCGGCGCGGGCGACGTCCAGACCGGGCGCGGCAACGCGATTGGAAAAAACACCAATAATCTCGGCGGGATAATCGGGAGATTTCGCAGCGTTGATGAGCGCGGTCATGTTCGAGCCGCGGCCCGATATCAGGATGGCGACACGCTTTTTTGCTGTCATAGGGACAGGGCGCCGGTGAATTCGACGGCATCACCAGTGCGTTCGACGAGTTCGCCGACGATGCTCGCTGTTTCGCCTTGACTTTCGAGATGGGCAACGAGCGCTTCGGCGTCGGCGGCACTGACGGCAATCAGCATGCCGACACCGCAATTGAAGGTGCGCAGCATTTCGCGTTCCGCGATGTTGCCTTGCCGGGCCAGCCAACCAAACACCTGGGGCGTGGAAACGGCGCCAAGATCGACGTTTGCGGCGAGCGATCCGGGGAGAACGCGGGGAATGTTTTCCTGAAACCCGCCGCCTGTGATGTGAGCCAGGGCCTTGATGCCGATACCGGCCTTCAATGCGGCAAGGATAGGCTTGACGTAAATCCTGGTCGGGGTGAGCAGGGCTTGGCCCAGGCTGGCGCCCGGCGCGAAGGGGGCATCATCGGACCAGTCGAGGCCCGACATGGAAACGATCTTGCGCACCAGCGAAAAGCCGTTGGAGTGCACGCCCGAGGAGGCGATGGCCACCAGCTTGTCACCGGCTGCGATATCGGCGCGGGGCAACAGAGTGCCGCGCTCGGCGGCGCCTACGGCGAAACCGGCCAAATCGTAATCGCCGCCATGATACATACCGGGCATTTCGGCCGTTTCGCCGCCGATCAGCGCACAGCCGGCCTGGCGGCAGCCTTCGGCGATGCCGTTGACGATGGCCGTGCCCTGTTCGACGTTCAGCACGCCGGTGGCGAAATAGTCGAGAAAGAACAGCGGTTCGGCGCCCTGGACGACGATATCGTTGACGCACATGGCAACCAGATCGATGCCGACGGTATCGTGCAGGCCCGCCTCGATCGCGATGCGCAGCTTGGTGCCCACGCCGTCGTTGGCAGCAACAAGGACGGGATCGGAAAAGCCCGCGGCCTTCAGATCGAACAGGCCGCCGAAGCCCCCGATTTCGCCATCCGCGCCCGGACGGCGCGTGGATTTGACGGCCGGCTTGATGGCTTCGACGAGGGCATTCCCGGCATCGATGTCGACGCCGGCCTGCTTGTAGGAGAGTCCGTTTGATGGCAGGTTTGCGTCGTCGGACATGAGCTTGGAACGCTATCCTTGGGTGAGGTGCCGGCGTGGCCGCCCAAGCACCAGTTTAACGTTGATTGGCCCGCGCGGGCTCGGTATGTCGAAGGCTGATACCGGCTCGCAACGTTTCGTGCAAGGACCGCCATGTCACTTAAGAACCAGATAACGGCCTGGATCGTCCTTCTCGTCTTTTTCGGGCTGCTGCTGTGGGTTTTCCGCGGCATCCTGCTGCCGTTCGTGCTTGGCATTACTCTCGCTTATCTGCTCAACCCGTTCGTCGATTGGCTTGAGGAGCACAAGGTCCGCCGTGCAGCCGCCGCGCTGATCGTGATGCTGATCGCGCTGTTGCTGTTGGTTACCGCCTTCCTTTTGATCGTTCCGCTGCTGATTCAGCAGGGGTTCGGGCTGGCGCGGAATATTCCAGGCTATGTGCAGCAGCTCCAGAGCTTTATCGAAACCATGATTCCCCGGCTCGAGCAGTGGATCGGCCCGGAGCGGCTCCAGGAACTCGAGCGCGGCCTCGAACAGATGTTCGCCGACAGTATCGGCATGCTGACCGGGATCACCGGTACGGTGATGCAGCAATCGATGAGCATCATCAACACCATCGGCGTTCTGATCGTGACACCTGTGGTGGCCTTCTACCTGCTGCTCGATTGGGACCGCATGGTGGAAAGCGTGGATAACCTTTTCCCGCCCGCGCATCGCTCGGAAATGCGGGCGCTGTTCAAGAGCATGGACCGCGCCCTAGCCGGGTTCGTGCGTGGGCAGGGTGCAGTCGTGGGTATTCTGGCGATCTATTATGCGGCGACGCTTTCGCTGGCCGGGCTAAGCTTCGGGCTGGCGATCGGGCTGATTGCCGGTCTTTTCAGCTTCATTCCCTATGTCGGCGTGCTGATCGGATTCGTGCTTTCCATGGGCGTTGCGCTCGTCCAGTTCTGGCCGGATTGGATCATGATCGCGGTGATTTTGGGGATCTATCTTTTTGGGCAGTTCCTCGAGGGCAACGTGCTCTATCCCAAGCTCGTCGGATCCAGCATCGGCGTGCATCCGGTGTGGCTGATGTTCTCGCTGTTTGCGTTCGCGGTATTGTTCGGGGCGGTCGGCGTGATCATCGCGGTGCCGCTGGCGGCGATAAGCGGGGTTCTGGTGCGCTGGGCGGTAACCAAGTATAAGACCAGCCCGCTTTACGACCCGGACAGCAAACTGGTGATTTCACCGACCCAGTCCTCGCCGATCATACAACCGAAGACGGATGCCGAGCCGTGACGATGGCTGCCAAGGAACAGCTCGTTCTTGAACTGGGACATGTCGAGGCCCAGAGCGAAGACGATTTCATGGTGTGCGAGGGCAACGAGCTTGCCTTCGAGCACGTCATGGCGTTCCCCGATTGGCCCGCGCCGCTTACGCTTCTGGTTGGACCGCCGAAATCGGGCAAATCGCATCTGGCGCGCATCTGGGTGGCGCGGGCGCAAGCTCTTGTCGCCGAACCGGAGGGTGTCGAGGCGCTGGCGGCGGCAGGCGGGCGGCAGCCGGTTCTGATCGAAGATGCGGATCGGGCGGGTTACGATGAAGTGGGACTGTTCCACCTGCTCAACCAGTCCATGCGTGACGACCGCCCGTTGATGCTGACTGCGCAGACACCGGTGGCCGAATGGCCGTACCGCACCAACGACGTCAAATCCCGGGCGCGGCTGGCGGCGCACTTTTCGCTCACGGCGCCTGATGACATCTTGTTGTCGCAGATGTTCGTGAAGTTGTTCGCCGACAGGCAATTGTCGGTCGATCCGAAAGTGATCTCCTATCTGGTGGGGCGTATGGAACGCTCTTCCGAGGAGGTCGTTGCGCTGGTGGAACTGCTCGACCGGCTGTCACTGTCGCGAGGACGGGCGATCACGCGCACCATTGCCGCCGAAGCGCTCAACATCCGCTCCAACGTTAGATAAGTCGCAAGGCGACCGGAAGGGCTCAGATTATGGACGATATGGCATATGAGCAGCACGCGAGCGAGGACGTAACGCCCGATATCGAGGCGCTGCGGACAAGCCCGGCACGGTTCGTCAATCGCGAAGTGAGCTGGCTGCAGTTCAACATGCGCGTGCTCGAAGAGGCGGCCAATCCGAACCATCCGCTGCTCGAGCGGCTGCGGTTCGTATCGATCTCGGCGAACAATCTCGACGAATTCTTCATGGTGCGCGTCGCGGGCCTCAAGGGGCAATTGCGCGTCGGCCTGCCGCGCCAGAGCGCCGACGGGATGACCCCCTCCGAGCAGATCGAGGAAATCACCACGCTGGCCCAGCACCTGCATATCGAGCAGCAGGACCAGTGGCAGTCGATCCGTGAAGAGCTTCTTGAGCAGAACATCGTCATCCACGAAGCCGACGATCTGTCGCCCGAGCAGGTGGATTTCCTGCAGAAAATCTTCCGGGAAGAGATTTTCCCCGTTCTGACCCCGATCGCCGTGGATCCGGCGCACCCGTTCCCGTTCATTCCGAACCTGGGCTTCTCGCTAGCCTTCCAGTTGGACCGGGCGACGGACAATTCGCGCCTGACGGCGCTGGTGCGCATTCCTTCCAATCTCGACCGCTTCATCAAGCTGCCGACCAAGGCGATCTCGGACCGGCAGGTGGAGATGGTGACCGTCGAAACGATGGTCAAACTGTTCTTCCACAAGATTTTTCCCGGTTACAATGTCGTCGGGTTCGGCGCTTTCCGGATCGTGCGCGACAGCGAAATCGAAATCGACGACGAGGCGGCCGATCTCGTGGTCGAATTCGAATCCGCCTTGCGTCAGCGTCGGCGCGGGCAGGTCATCCGCCTCGAGATCGAGCGCTCCATGCCGCGATCGCTCAAGCGCCTTATTGCGGAGGAACTGGGAATTTCCCAGGAGGATACCTTCGAGGTCGATGGGTTCATGGGTCTCGCCGATGCGGGCAAGATCTACGATCTTGACCGGCCGGAGCTGAAATTCCCGCGCTATCACGCGCGCTTCCCTGAGCGCATCCGAGACCATCATGGCGATTGCTTCGCCGCGATCCGGGAAAAGGACATCGTCGTCCACCATCCGTATGAAAGCTTCGACGTGGTGGCCCAGTTCGTGGCGCAGGCGGCTCGCGACCCCGATGTGGTGGCGATCAAGCAGACGCTTTACCGCACATCCAAGGATTCCCCCATCGTCAAGGCGCTGATCGCTGCGGCGGAGATGGGCAAATCGGTGACGGCGCTGGTCGAACTCAAGGCGCGGTTCGATGAAGAAGCCAATATCCGCTGGGCGCGCGATCTCGAACGGGCGGGCGTGCAGGTGGTGTTCGGCTTTATCGAGCTCAAGACCCACGCCAAGCTGAGCCAGGTGGTGCGGCGCGAAAAGGGCAAGCTCGTTTCCTATTGCCATGTGGGAACCGGCAACTATCACCCGGTCACCGCCAAGATTTATACCGATCTTTCTTATTTTACCGCCGATCCGGTGATCACGCGCGATGTGGCGCGCGTCTTCAACTTCATCACCGGCTATGCGCGGCCGAGCGAGTTGGAAGCCATTTCGATCTCGCCATTCTCGCTGCGCCAGACGTTGATGGATCACATTGCGGCCGAGATCGAACTGGCACGACGGGGTGAGCCGGCAGCGATCTGGTTCAAGTGCAATGCGCTTGTCGATCCCGAGCTTATCGATGCGCTCTACAATGCGAGCCAGGCGGGGGTGAAGGTGGAGCTCGTGGTTCGCGGCATCTGCTGCCTGCGGCCGGGGATACCGGGCTTTTCGGACAATATCCGCGTCAAGTCGATCGTCGGGCGTTTCCTCGAGCACTCGCGTATCTATTGTTTTGGCAATGGCGGCGAGATGCCTTCGCGCGAGGCTGCGGTGTATATCTCGTCGGCCGATCTCATGCCGCGCAATCTCGACTGGCGGGTGGAAACGCTGGTGCCGATCAAAAACCGCACGGTGCATCGGCAGATTCTCGACAGAATCATGGTAGCGAACCTGCGCGACAACCAGCAGAGCTGGGAGGTGCTGCCCGACGGGACGGCCCAGCGTGTCGCGCCGGGGGAAGGCGAGGAGCCTTTCAACGCCCATGACTACTTCATGACCAATCCGTCCCTGTCCGGGCGCGGCAGCGCATTGCACGGGGATGGCGAGGATGAGGACAGCGACCTTTGATACGATTCTGGAGCCTCGAATCCGATCCTGCAGGCCAGGGGCGCATCGCGGGGGCAAAGCCCGTTGCGGTGCTCGACATCGGTTCGAACTCGGTACGCCTTGTCGTTTATGAACGGCTGGCCAGGGCCCTGACGGTCCTCTACAATGAAAAATCCGCAAGTACGCTCGGGCGCGGTGTTGCCGCAACCGGACGGCTTGCCGATACCTCGATGGCAAACGCGCTCAAGGCCATCAGGCGGTTCGCCATGGTGTGCCGGCTGACCGAGGTGGGCGAGATCTACCCCATCGCGACCTCGGCTACCCGCGAAGCGGAGAACGGCCCGGAGTTCGCGCGGGCGGTCGAGGACATCATCGGCGTGCCGGTGCGGGTGCTCAGTGGGGCGGAAGAAGCTCACTTTGCAGCCTATGGCCTCGTTTCGGGCATGCCCGGGTTTCAGGGGATCGTCGGCGACCTGGGTGGCGGCAGTCTCGAACTCGCCATGGTCGACCACGGGCATGACACCGGTGGAGAGACGCACCAGCTCGGAGTCATCCGCTTGCAGGACGATACGCAGATGACACCGGGAAAGGCTGGCGGGATAGCCAGGGAGCGGCTCAAGCAGTCCAACTTGCTGACACCTGGCAAATACAAGTCTTTCGCGGCGATCGGGGGCACCTGGCGTGCGCTGGCAAAGCTCCATCAGGTGCGGTGCAACTACCCGCTGCATATGGTGCAGGATTATACGGTTCGCACTGAAGATATACTGCCCCTGTGCGATGCGCTGATCGAGAGCAGTGGCGACAAGAAGCTGGTCAAGGGGATCGAGACCGTTTCGGGTTCGCGCAAGGATTTGCTGCCTTACGGAGCGGCGGTGCTCGCCGAGGTGCTGCGGACCGGCAAGTTCGAGGAAGTGGTTTTCTCCGCGCTCGGGGTTCGCGAGGGCTACCTCTATGACCGGCTGAGCGAGGAGGACAAAGCGATCGATCCGCTGCTGCAGGCGGCCGAGGAAATCTCGACGCTGCGGTCTCGGGCTCCGGAATTCGCCGGCGATCTGATCGGGGGGAGCGCGGCATTGTTCGAGCTGATCGACGTGCAGGAAACGCCAGATCAGAAGCGGCTGCGCGAGGCTGCATGCTATATGTCCGATATCGGTTGGCGCGCGCATCCCGATTATCGCGGCGAGCAGAGCATCCAGATGGTGGCGTTTTCCGATATCGTGGGCATCGACCACGGCGGACGGGCCTTTCTCGCCCAGACGCTTGCCTTCCGCTACATGGGATTCAAGCAAAAAAGCGCCAGCGCCAAGCTGCTGGATCTGGCCGGGCCGGATCTTGGACAGCGGGCGCGACTGATCGCCGCCTATTTCCGCGTGGCTTATCCCCTAACGGCCGCCATGCCGGGAATTCTACCACGTACGCGTTTTTCAGTGGATGGAAAGACGCTGGTTCTGCACCTGCCGGCCGATCTTGCGTTTCTCGACGGCGACAGAATGCGGGGCCGCCAGCGGCAGCTTGCCATTGAGTCGGGGCTCAAGGAAGGTACGATTCAGGTCGACTAGAGGCTGCGGTACGAGTCGCCGGGCAGGCGGTTCACCGGTATCAGAGAGGATCGATCGGCACTTCCACCACGCCCTTGCGGGTGGCGGCGAGGGCCATGCGGCCGTGTTTGATCGCCAGGGCTTTTTCGCCAAACAGCTTGCGGCGCCAACCCTTGAGGGCAGGAACGTCGGCATTGTCGTCGAGAACGATGGCATCAATGTCGTCGGAACTGGCGATGATGCGGGTGGCGACGCCATTGGTGTCGGCGACAGCCTTGAGCCAGACGCGCAGCAGGTCGCCGACGGCGCCCTTGGGCGAAGGGCCGCGAGGACGTTCGGGAATTTTAGGAAGGCTGGCCTTATCGGCGGCTTCCACGGACTTGATGATGGCGATCAGCTCGGCGGCAGCCGAGGAGCGGCCATAGCCGCGCGGCACGACGCGCAGTTTTTCGAATGCATCCGGCGTGGTCGGGCGCTGAACGGCGAGTTCGGCGACCGCATCGTCCTTGAGGATACGGCCACGCGGTTGGTCGTTTTCTTGCGCACGGCGCTCGCGCCAGGCGGCGATAGCTTGAAGGGCCGCAAGATCGCGGGGCTTGTTGACACGTGCCTTGACGCGCTTCCAGGCGTCCTCGGGCTGGACGATATAGGTCTCCATGCTTTCGAGCACAGCCATCTCGTCGGCAACCCAAGCGCCGCGGCGGGCCTTTTCTATCTCGGTGCGGAGTTGGACGTAGATGTTGCGCAGATGGGTAACGTCGGCCAACGCGTAGTCAAGTTGCTTTTCGGTGAGCGGGCGGTGCGACCAATCGGTGAAGCGCGAGCTCTTGTCGATCTGTTCGCCGACGACCGCGCGCACGAGGTTGTCATAGGATACCGAATCGCCGTGGCCGCAGACGCTGGCTGCGACCTGGGTGTCAAACAGCGGATGCGGTACACTGCCGAACAGCTTGACGAAAATCTCGATATCCTGCCGCGCGGCGTGAAACACCTTGGTGACATGCTCGCTGGCAAGCAGCGCGGCGAAGGGCGCAAGATCGATGCCATCGGCCAACGGATCGATGATTACGGCACGGTCGGGCGTTGCGGCCTGGATGAGGCAGAGTTTCGGCCAATAGGTGGTTTCGCGCAAGAATTCGGTATCGACGGTGACGAAATCGTAGGTCGCAGCGTCCTTGCAAAAAGCCTCGAGCGCCCCGGTCGATGTGATGACCTGCATTGAGTCGGTATCCAGTTCAAAGAAATTGGATGTTTTCCTATCAGCAATGCTCGCCAGCCGCAAAGGCGGCGCGTTCATTTGTTGTCACGCTTGACAACAGGGCCCTCGCATGCGCTTTTCCGGCACTAAATTCCCACTCCGTTTTCCGGAAAGACTTTTCGTGATGCATCGCTATCGTTCGCACACCTGCGCTCAGCTTACAAAGGCCGACGTCGGCTCGACAGCACGCCTGTCTGGATGGGTGCACCGTATCCGCGATCACGGGGGGCTGCTGTTCATCGACCTGCGCGATCACTATGGCCTTACCCAATGCGTGATCGATCCGGATTCGCCCGCGTTCAAGGATGCCGAGGCCGTGCGCGCCGAATGGGTGATCCGCGTCGATGGCGAGGTGAAGGCCCGTACGCCCGAGACGGTCAACAAGAACCTGCCGACGGGCGAAGTCGAAGTGTTCATCCGCGAGATCGAAGTGCTGGGCAAGTCGGCTGAGCTGCCGCTTCCGGTATTCGGGGAACCCGACTATCCCGAAGACACGCGTCTGCGTTACCGCTTCCTCGACCTGCGACGCGAAACGTTGCACGCCAACATCGTCAAGCGTACCAAGATCATTTCGTCCATGCGCAGGCGCATGGACGAGATCGGGTTCGGGGAATATTCGACCCCCATCCTGACGGCGTCTTCACCCGAGGGCGCGCGCGATTTCCTGGTGCCCAGCCGCATCCATCCGGGCAAGTTCTTCGCGCTGCCGCAGGCGCCGCAGCAATATAAGCAATTGCTGATGGTGGCGGGCTTCGACCGCTATTTCCAGATCGCGCCGTGCTTCCGCGATGAAGATCCGCGCGCCGACCGCCTGCCGGGCGAATTCTACCAGCTCGACGTCGAGATGAGCTTCGTCACCCAGGAAGAAGTCTGGGCGACGATGGAGCCGGTCATCCGTGGCGTGTTCGAGGAATTCGCCGACGGCAAGGTCGTCACTCAGGAATTCCCGCGCATTCCCTATGATGTGGCAATCCGCAAATACGGTTCGGACAAGCCGGACCTGCGCAATCCTATCGAAATGCAGGACGTCACCGAGCATTTCCGTGATTCCGGGTTCAAGGTGTTCGCCAACCAGATCGCCGGCGATCCCAAGGTCGAGGTCTGGGCCATTCCTGCGCCTACGGGCGGCAGCCGCGCATTCTGCGACCGCATGAATGCCTGGGCGCAGGGCGAGGGGCAGCCGGGGCTGGGCTATATTTTCTTCAAGGACGGAGCGGGGTCCGGTCCGATCGCCAAGAATATCGGCGAGGAGCGCACGCAAGCCATCCGCGCCCAGCTCGGGCTCAATGACGGCGATGCCGTGTTCTTTGTCTGCGGTGTGCCGTCAAAGTTCTACAATTTCGCTGGCGCCGCGCGCACCAAAGTGGGCACCGATCTCGAACTGGTCGACCTCAACGCCTTCGCACTGTGCTGGATCGTCGATTTTCCGTTCTACGAATGGGATGAGGACGAGAAGAAGCTCGAATTCGCGCACAACCCGTTCTCTATGCCACAGGGCGGCCGCGAGGCGCTGGATGGAGAGGATCCTCTTTCCATCAAGGCATACCAGTATGACGCAGTTTGCAACGGGTATGAGATCGCCTCCGGCTCCATTCGTAATCAGGAACCCGAGACGATGATTGCCGCGTTCGAGAAGGTTGGGCTGTCGCGTCAGGACGTCGAGGAACGCTTCGGCGGCCTCTACCGTGCCTTTCAGTACGGAGCCCCGCCGCATGGTGGCATGGCGGCCGGCATCGACCGCATCGTGATGCTGCTGTGCGGGGTGCAGAATCTGCGCGAGATCACGCTGTTCCCGATGAACCAGCAGGCCGAAGACCTGCTGATGGGTGCGCCCAGCGAAGCCTCGGCTCGCCAGTTGCGCGAGCTGCATCTGCGGCTCAACCTGCCGGCAGAAAAAAAGGGCGGCTAAACAAGCCCTTGCCGGAAAGAGCTGCGGCTTAATCCGCGATTAAACGCTTGCCCGCTAGTGTCGGCCCCAAGGGTTCGGTACAGCGGGCAAAATCTTTGCGGTCGCGTTTTTCGCAGATAGTGTTGCTTGTCGTGACTCTGCTGGCATTTCTGCCGGTGGTGGCGGTCGATCACGTGCTCGACGGCTATATCAAGGCGCGCGAAACCGGCAATTTGCAGGTGCTTGTCGACGCCATTACGCACGACGCGCAGGAAACGGTGCAGGACGGCGTGCAGTCGCTTCGCCGCATACTGGCGAACAGTCCTTCCCTATGCGCCACGACTTTTCTCCAGAATGTGGGCGCGGAGCTGGGGGCAAATCCGTTTTTGCGGCAGGTGATCGTCGAGAACGACGACGGGGTGCAGTACTGCGCAGCTTTCGACCAGACGGTGCGCTATCGCACGCTTTCCGAAAACCTAGCAATTCCAGGATTCACGGAAACCTTGAGTGTGGTGACGCTTGAAGGCCGTCAAACGCCGCTTCTCAAGATTACCCAGTCTTTCGGACGGGACCGGACCGTTTCCGCGCTGGTGATCGCTTCTCCGATGCTATTGCGGGAAGCGATGCCGCTGACCGCCCAGATCGATTATTTGCAGGTGGCGCTGACCAGCGGCACGTCCATTCTGCTGCGGGGAGATGCGGCTGTCGAGCAGGAGGCCGAACGCGGCGACTACCTCTTTGCTCGGTCGTTTGCGGGTGAAATCCCAGTCAAAGCGGAAGCGGCAATTTCCTTCGCGCTGATCAGAGCCGACTATTCGCAGCTCGATGTGGGGTTCACCGTCGTGGCGTGCTTCCTTGGCATGCTGACCTTGGTGCTCGCCATCCAGTACGCACGCAAGGCGGATATTGCCGTCTTTGATCTCGAGCGCGCCATCGTCGCCGGAGAGATGAAGCCCTATTACCAGCCTGTCATCAACCTCAAGACTGGTAAGCTGACAGGATGCGAGGTGCTCATCCGATGGGTGAAGAAGAATGGCGAAGTCATTCCGCCTGGAGTTTTTATCGACTATGCGGAAATGTCGGGGCTGGCCATTCCCATGACGCTGAGCCTCATGGAGCAAGTTCGATACGACCTGGAGGACATCTGCCGCCAGGTGCCCGAATTCAAAGTCTCGATCAATCTCTTCGAGGGGCATTTACGGGATGGCTCGATCGTTGATGACATCCAGTCCGTGTTCGAGGGGAGCGGGATATCTTACCGCCAGTTGGTGTTCGAGATCACTGAGCGCCGTCCCCTGGACGACAGGGCCGCCGCGAACCGGGTGATGACGGCCATGCACAAGCTTGGTGTACGTATTGCCATGGACGATGCGGGAACGGGGCATTCCAACCTGGCCTATCTGCAGACATTGGGCATCGACATCATTAAGATCGACAAGATCTTTGTCGAAATGATCAAGGACCCGCGTACGCCCGTGCCGGTCATTGACGGACTGATCGCCATGGCGCGCGAACTCGATATCGAGATCGTGGCCGAAGGCGTCGAGACGCAGGAACAGGCGCTTTATCTGCGCGCCCGGAACGTTGTTTTTGCGCAAGGATACCTGTTTGCGCCGCCCATGAAACTTTCTGCGTTCCTCATTCTCGCCAATGCTCTCAAACCGGCTGGGCACGAAAGCAATCTCGAGCCGGGATTTGCCGTCGCTTAGGCCAAGAATTAAGGCCGTGAGCCTTTCCTTTTCGCCCGATTGGTGGCACGTATCTCGCCGCTAATCCTGAGGAGACGGCATGACCGACGAACCGCGCGATCCGCAGAAGGCGCTCAAAGAAGCCGCACTGCATTTCCACCAGTATCCCAAGCCCGGCAAGATCGAGATCACGGCAACCAAGCCGCTCGCCAACCAGCGCGACCTCGCGCTGGCCTATTCGCCGGGCGTGGCTGCTCCGTGCGAGGAAATCGCAGAGGATCCCCAAGCGGCGGCACTCTACACGTCGCGCGGCAACCTGGTGGCGGTGATCTCCAACGGCACCGCCGTGCTGGGGCTGGGCAATATCGGTGCACTGGCCTCCAAGCCGGTTATGGAAGGCAAGGCGGTTCTGTTCAAGAAGTTCGCCGGCATCGATTCCATCGATATCGAGATCGACGAACAGGATCCCAAGAAGTTCATCGAAACCGTCGCGCCCATGTGGCCCAGCTTCGGTGGCATCAACCTCGAGGACATCAAGGCACCCGATTGCTTCGAGATCGAGGAGGCGCTGCGCGAGCGTATGCCGATCCCGGTGTTCCATGACGACCAGCACGGCACGGCCATCATCGTTGCCGCGGCTGTGCTCAATGGACTCAGGATCGCCGGCAAGGACATCTCCAAGGTCAAGATCTGTACTTCGGGTGCCGGCGCGGCGGCGATCGCTTGCCTCAACATGCTGATGGCGGTCGGGGCCAAGCGCGAGAACATCTGGGTCGCGGACCGCGAGGGACTGGTGACCACGCGCCGCGACAATTCGGTCGACCGCTGGCGCGGCGCTTTTGCCCAGGACAGCGACAAGACCTCGCTCGCTGAGGTGATGGAGGGTGCCGACATTTTCCTCGGGCTTTCGGCGGCCGGTGCGCTCAAGCGCGAGATGCTAAAGGACATGGCGGAAAATCCGCTGATTCTGGCGCTCTCCAATCCGGTGCCTGAAATCATGCCGGAAATCGCTCAGGAAGAGCGCCCGGACGCGATGATCTGCACCGGGCGGTCGGACTATCCCAACCAGGTCAATAACGTCCTGTGCTTCCCCTTTATCTTCCGCGGAGCGCTCGACGTGGGGGCGACCACGATCAACGAGGAGATGAAGGCGGCGGCGGCGCATGCGATCGCCAAGCTGGCCCATGAGCCGGTGCTGGAAGCGGTTCCTGGCGCCCCCTCGACCTTTGGCCGTGACTATCTCATCCCCAATCCGTTCGATCAGCGGCTGATCCTGCGCATTGCGCCGGCCGTCGCCAAAGCGGCGATGGATTCCGGGGTGGCGCGGCGGCCGATCACCGATTTCGACGCCTACAAAGACAGCCTCAACCGCTTCGTTTTCCGCTCGGGCATGGTGATGAAGCCAATGATCGAGCGCGCCAAGGGGGCGGGCCAGCGCATCGCGTTCGCCGATGGCGAGGACGAGCGGGTGCTGCGGGCGACGCAAGTGGTTTTGGAAGAGGGGATTGCCCAGCCGATCCTCATCGGTCGCCCGTTCGTCATCGAGCAGCGCATCGAACGTTTCGGGCTGGCACTGACGCCGGGCAAGGACTTCGAGGTCATCAACCCCGAAGACGATCCGCGTTACCGCGACTATGTCTCGCTGTTCCACTCGCTGGTGGGGCGCAGCGGGGTGACGCCGGATACGGCGCGCACCATCGTACGCACCAATACGACGGTGATCGGCGCGCTGGCCGTTAAGCGCGGGGAGGCCGATGGGCTGATCTGTGGATTGCAGGGGCGCTACATCAAGCATGTGCGCGACATCAAATCGGTGATCGGGCTTTCCGATGGCGTTTCCGATGCCTCGGCGCTTTCCATGCTGATCATGCCCCGCGGCGTGTTCTTCCTGGCGGACACTTATGTGAACATCGATCCGACGCCGGACGAGATCGTGTCGATCACATTGCAGGCGCGCGACCACCTCAAGCGGTTCAATATCGAGGCGCGTGCTGCGCTGCTGAGCTATTCGAACTTCGGTTCGCGCGAGGGGGACACGTCCGAGAAGATGCAACAGGCGTATCGCACGCTCAAGGAAGTGGCGCCGGACCTGATCGTCGAGGGCGAGATGCAGGGCGATCTTGCGCTCAACCAGTCGCTGCGGGAACGCTATATTCCCGATACGGTGCTCAAGGGTGAAGCCAATTTGCTGGTGTTCCCAAATCTGGAAAGCGCTAATCTTTCCATGACCTTGCTCAAGGAAATGAACAACGCACTTCCGGTTGGGCCGATCCTCATGGGTACGCGGAGCCCGGCGCACATCCTGGCGCCCTCGGTCACCAGCCGCGGGATCGTCAACATGACGGCGATCACCGCGAACGAGAGCCTGGCTCTCAGGAGCTGAAACAAAAGGGCGCCTGGTGGCGCCCTTTCTTCTACTGGAAAGCGGTTTCGGCGAAGGAGCGGAGCTTGCGCGAATGCAGTCGCTCGACCGGCTGATTGCGCAGGATCTCCATGGCCTTGAGCCCGATCAGCAGGTGACGGTTGACCTGAGTGCGGTAGAAATCCGAGGCCATGCCGGGGAGCTTGAGTTCGCCGTGCAGCGGCTTGTCGGAGACGCAGAGCAGGGTGCCATAGGGAACCCGGAAACGGAAGCCGTTGGCGGCGATGGTGGCGCTTTCCATGTCGAGGGCGATGGCGCGCGATTGCGAGAGGCGCCGGGTAATCTCGCTTTGGTCGCGCAGTTCCCAATTTCGGTTGTCGATCGTGAACACCGTGCCCGTTCGCATGATGGCCTTGGCTTCAAGGCCTTCGAGATGAGTCACCTCCTCAACGGCTTCCTGAAGGGCGACCTGGATTTCCGCTAGAGCAGGAACCGGGACCGTTACTGGAAGATCGTCGTCGAGTACGTGATCTTCCCGAACATAGCCATGGGCTAGAACGTAGTCGCCCAAGGATTGGGAATTACGCAGTCCGGCGCAGTGCCCGAGCATCAGCCAAGCGTGGGGGCGCAGGACCGCTACGTGATCGGTGGCGGTCTTGGCGTTGGAGGGACCGACGCCGATGTTGATCATGGTGATACCGCGGCCGTTGGGGGCCGTAAGGTGATAGGCGGGCATCTGGGGCTGGCGGACCGGGGGCGTGCCGGTGGCGCCGCCACCCAGGCGCGCGTTCATGGTGACCACATTGCCCGGTTCGACGAAGCTTTCGTAGAACTCGTGGCCCTCGCTCATCCATTGATGGGCCAGGCGGGTGAACTCTTCGATATAGAACTGGTAATTCGTGAAGATCACGAAATTCTGGAAGTGCTCGGGCGTGGTCGCCATGTAGTGGTTGAGTCGGTGCAGCGAATAGTCGACGCGCGGGCCGGTGAAGGCGGCGAGCGGGTAGGGGCCACCGGCAGGCGGAATGAAGGTGCCGTTGGCGATCTCATCGTCCATATGGCCGAGATCGGGAACGTCGAAAATATCGCGCAGGGGCACGCCGATATCGAGCAGCACATCACCTTCGACCCGCTCGCGGGGATCGACGGCAAAATGCAGAGGGATAGGTGTTTCGGATTCGCCGATTTCGATTTCGCCGCCGTGGTTCTTGAGGATCAGCGCAAAGTTCTCGACCAGATATTTCTCGAAAAGCGCGGGCTGGGTCAGCGTTGTCTGATAGAGGCCGGGGCTGTGCAAAAAGCCATAGGCGAGGCGGGAACTTGCCTGCTGCTGAAAACTGGTCGAGAGCACCTGCACCTTGGGATAATGCGCGCGCACCTTGCCCGGCGGTACCTGGCCCTTGGTGAGGTTGAGCAGGTGGTCGCGGATGAAGCCGGTGTTGCGGTCGTAGATTTCGCAGACATATTCCCAGGCCTTGACCGGATCGGTGAAGGACTTGAGGGGGAGCGGCGACGGGGTGACGAGTTTCATCCGGTTTCCTGTTCTTGTTTTTGGTTTTAACCGCAAGCCATGCCAGTTTCCCGCAGGGCACGCAATGGCCGGCGATTAAGCCAGCGAAATATCACAGTTCGGTGATTGGGCCTTTTGTCGCCGCATTGGCGCACGATATTGAGCTTGTCTGCTGGACTGGCAAACGAGCCCATGCACTAGCGGACATGCTTCCGCTGTAGTCCCCCAAGCCCTCAACAGCGCGGCGGGAGCTTATACGGAGACCGCAGCCGTCCGCCCGGCGCTGCGGTCTCTTTTTGTTTGGCGGGATGGGCGGAGCCCACAGGATCGCGCATTAGTCGAATTCGACCAACGTTTTGGGATTGGCCTCGCCGTCATACTGGGCATCGACTTCATAGTGCTTTAGAATAAACCGCCCCAGGTCGAACTCCCAGGTTCCCGCCGAAAAGGCATCACCGAGTCCACGCCATAGGCCGTGGCTGGTTATGGTTCGGGTTTGCGGGTCGAACTCGGAATTGATCAGTACCAGTTGGGTGTCATAACCGGTCAGGGGAATGTCGAGCACCGCGCCTTCATAGTCGTCGTTCTCATAAATGACGTCGAAGTCAGGCACCGCGAAGGAGATGGGCAACGGGCCATCGTACTCGGTGTCCAAGTAGTAGATGTGGTTGAGGTTGTAGGCGCCGGCGCCGCAGAAAAATTTGTAGAGCGTCGTGGTTTCCGGTTCGTCGGAATACCCAGTCTCCCAGCTCAACTCCCAGCTTTCGTGCGGATTGTATTCAGCCGCGGCCGACTCTTCGTCCAAAAGGCATAATTGGTTGAAGGCTTGAGAGAAATGGGCGAAAGCGGCGCTTTCGGCAATGTCGCCGGCCTGCTGGGCCCATGCCGCGCCGGGCGCGAGGGCCAACGTAATGGTCAGAAGAGTGATAACCCGCATGTGGTGTCCTCCGTGCTGGCATCCCCAGAGTGCCGGAAAATACACCTGCTTCAAAGCCACAAGTTGACGATTGCGGACGGGTGCGGGGCGTGCTAACGATTGAATCGTTCGACAGGGGTGCTCCGTATGGCCGGGGCTGAGAGGACGGCGCCAAGCCTTCTAACCCTTTAGCTGATCTGGATAATACCAGCGGAGCGAGGCGAAGATGAAGTGCGGTGCACAGATCTCCCTTTACGTTATGGCGGATAATTTCGTCCGCGTCATTCTCTCTTCCATCGAAGCGATGGCTTCGTTTCGTGAGCGTTTGCGCATCGAAACCGACGATATCTCGACGCTGGTCGTGGGGCCGCCAGAGCTGATCTTTCCCACCATGCGTGAGATGTTTGTGGCTGCCGCGCGCAGCGGGCATCACGTGGCGATGCATGCAACCGTCTCCCGTGGATGCCCGGGTGAGCCGGACATGGAGATCTGTGAGCCGGCCGAACCCTCAGCCTTCGATACGGATCTCGAAGAACGCAAGCGCCGGGCGGCCCAAGCGGTCGCCGAGGCGCAGGAGACCGGCCAGCGCGCGGCGGTTCAATTCTCGCTCTATCCGCTCGGACCGGCCGAGTACATGGATGAGATCTACGGCTGCATCGATTTCCTCAAGGCTTCGCCCGTTTTCGACCGCGCCAAGAACTATTGCACGCGGCTGGCGGGCGATGCCGGACCGGTGTTCGAGGCTTTATCGCAGGCCTGGCTGAGCTTTGGCGACTCCAATGCCCATGTGGCGATCGACCTCACGGTTTCGGCCAATAGCCCGTCCAAGGGCGGCACGGCCTGATTTTCGGGCGGGGTGCTCGCCCGACCATTCCCTACATCGTCAAGCAAGGAGGGCACGAGATGTCCTATTCCACATCATCTTCGTCGTGGCGTTGGACGCTGCGTGAAACACTGGTTGTTGCCGTGCTGGGCGCGGCTTTCGCCGTGCTCTATCTCGCTTGGGTGCAGGTCTGGCTGGTGAGCCAGGCGGCGTTCGGGCCAGTGGCCATGGACGTTTTCATGGGCTTTTGGTTCTCCGCCTCCATCGTGGCCGCGGCCATCGTTCGCAAGCCTGGCGTAGCGTTCATGGCCGAAGTGCTGGCGGCGGGGGTGGAAATCCTGCTTGGCAGTCCGGCGGGGCTCGGGCTTTTGACCGCTGCAGTGGTGCAAGCGCTTGGAGCGGAACTCGTCTTTGCCGCCTTCGGCTGGCGGCATTACGGCCTGGTCGTCTTGATGCTGGCTGGGATCGGTGCAGCCATAACAAGCTTTGCCTACAATTGGATCCTGTTCGACTATGGTGCGCTCGAGCCTTGGCTGCTGGCGCTGATGTTTGGCATCCGGCTGCTGAGCGGTGCATTGCTGGCCGGCGTTGCTGGACACCTGATCGTCGAAGCTCTGTATCGAACAGGGGTTCTCAGGGGACTAAAGATCGATTTTGACCGTCGGGGGGCGGGCCTTGCGGCCCAGCCGGCCCAGTGACTCTCGCCCAATGGGACAGCGTGTCGATCCGCTACCCCTTCGCGCAAAGCGATGCTGTGGGGCCAGTCGATCTCTCGATCGCGCCGGGCGAGCGGGTTCTGCTGCTCGGTGCGTCGGGCTCGGGCAAATCCTCCTTGATGCTGGCGCTTACGGGGCTGATCCCAAGCGCTATTCCAGCAACTGTCGGCGGAGCGATTCGTCTCAATGGCGCTCTCGTTTCCAGCCGCAGTCCGGCACAATGGGCCGATACCGTCGCCCAATACTTCCAGAATGCCGACGAAACGCTTTGCGGGATGCGGGTGGGTGAGGAAATCGCCTTTGCCCTTGAGAACCGGGGTGTGCCGGCGGGCATCATCGAGCGCAAGATTGGAGAGGTGCTGGACCGCCTGGGACTGCCGCAAGAGTGGCTGGCTCGGCGTAGCGCGGCGATGTCTGGTGGGGAGCGGCAGCTTGTGGCACTGGCAGCGGTGATGGCACAGGAGGCTCCCATCCTCGTGGCGGACGAGCCCACCAGTCATCTCAGCTCGGTGGCAACACGGCGGGTGCACGAACTGCTGGCGAACCGGAGGGGTTTTGAGGGCGTGTTGGTGATCGACCACCGGCTCGACGGTCTGATCGATGCGATCGACCGCGTTGTGGTGTTGGGCGGGGAGGGCCGAGTTCTCGCCGATATGGCGCCAGGTCCGCTCTTTCGGGAGCATGGGAAGGATCTTGAGCGACAGGGTATCTGGCGACCCGCGTTTTCCGCACTCGACGATATGCTTGGCGCCGTGGGGCTAGCGAGCGAACACCCGCCGGTCCGCTTTGCCGATGTGGTCGAGCCGTTCAGCGCTGGACGCGGCAAGGGCGCCGCTCGTGAAGCGGCGCGGATGGTCGCGCGGCGGTTCGTGGAGCGCCGGATCAATCAGTCTTCGGCTGGCGGTGCTATCGTTGCTGCGTTGCATGAGGCAACCTGTGCGCCGCCAATGGGACGTGCAGTGCTCCATGATGTGTCGCTGGAAGTTCGCGCAGGCGAGGTGCTGGGCCTGCTCGGGCCCAACGGAGCTGGCAAGACCACCCTTGCGGCCAGCCTCGCAGGCGTGTTGCGGCTGCGCGCGGGCCGACGGTTCGGACCCATGGGTGCCATAGCATTCCAGAACCCCGAGGCGCAGCTTACCGCCGGTACGGTGCGAGAGGAGATACTTCGGGCTCAGGCCGATGCCGGCCGGCCCGAGGCTGACGCCGGAGCCGTGCTGGAGCGCTGGAATTTTATGCCGCTGGCCGACCGGCATCCATACGAATTGAGCTTTGGACAAAAGCGGCGGCTGGCACTGGCCGCGCTCGACGCCGGCGACCGCTGGCCATTGCTGATATTCGATGAGCCATTCTCCAGTCTCGATGCGGCAGGTGCCGATCAGGTCGCCCGGCATATCGAGACTTTGAAGGCTCGCGGCAAAGCGATCATGCTCATTACCCATGACATGGACATGGCGGTGCGGCTCTGCGATCGCGCGGCAGTGATTGCCAATGGAGCGATAGCGGCGGAGGGACGACCGATCGATCTGCTGAACGATCCCCAAATCATCGCGATAGCTGGGCTGGCGCGACCGAGCTTTGCTCCGGTGCTGGATTGGCTGGCAAGGGTCGAGCGGCCGTTGGCAGCTTGGGGATAAATCATGACGGTAGCTCAGGACATCTCCAAGGCGTCTCCTTTGAGGAGGCTTAATCCGCTCACCCTTTTTGCCGTGTGCCTTGCGTATCTCGCCGCGGCGGCGACATCGTTCGACGCTGGCTTTCAGATATCGGTGGTTGTTCTCGTTGCAGCAGTTCTCCTTGCCGTGCAGCGTGTGCCGCCGCTGCTCCTGCTCGTGCTGATGGTGCCATTCGTGTTGTTTGGCATGGGCTTTATCACCACCAATCTGCTGTTTCGCCGGGACAGCGATTTTGCCGTGCATCTGGCCGGGAGCGAGAGCGGGGCGGCCTTGTCGGCGGGGCTTACGCTGAGCCTCCGAGCCCTGGCGTGTGGTGCGGTCTCGATCCTTTTTGCGCTCAGTGTCGATCCAGGAGCTTTCGTAAGAGCGCTAATCGCTTATCTGCGCTTTCCCGCACGGCTCGGCTATGCGCTTTTCGTCGCCATGCAGCTCGTGCCCGACCTTCTGGCCGAGGCGGCGCATCTGCGGATGGCGCGGGCGATTCGGACCGGCAGGCCGGTGGGCAGAGTGCCAGGACCCAGCGAGATGGCGGGGCTGATGGTGCCGCTATTGGCCTTTGCCGTTCGCCGGGCCGGGCGGTCGGCGGTTGCCATGGAGGCGCGAGGGTTCGGAGCGCTTCCGGCACGCACCATGGTGGGCGTGCCGGGTTTCTCGTGGCGAGACGCGGCTTTCGGACTCACGAGCCTCGCTGTACTTGCCCCCCTGCTGGTGTTCTAGCCTTCCGCCTCGGAAGCGGCAGGGGCGGACCGTTCAGGCGCCCAGTCCGGACGCTGGGGGACCAGCGATTCAAGCTGGGTATCATCAAGGCTCGAAACAAAGGCTTCGAATGCCGGCTGAATTGCCTCAAGGGCGTCGGCACGGGCGGTGGTCATGGCGACAAGACCGGCATAACGGGCGATGAGATCGGTGTCGGACATTGCCTCGTCCGCGGCCGGGGCGAATTCTTCGCGCGCGGTGATAATCTCGGCCTGGGCATCGAGGGCAGCCAACCGCAGATCCTCGAGCAGCGTCTGCTGATCTTCCGTGAGGTCAAGTCGGTGGGTGAGGCGGACGGCGGCGACGTCGATAGATTCGGCATTGCCGGAGAGGAACATGCCGAACAAGCCCCCATGCATTCCGAAACCGGGCACGGGGCCGGGGCGGAAGCTTCGGGCCTCGCCGCCGGGGACGCGCTGGATCACATGCTGACCGCCGCCGAAGGGCTGCGCGAAGGCTGGCGCCAGGCTGGTCGCGCCGATGGAGGCGGCGGTAAACGCAACAAGGGCTGCTTTGCTGATGGGTTTCATGATGTCTGTCTCCGTTGCTGAGCGGCGTAAATGCCGCCGACGCATTGGAGATTAGAGAAGCTCACCTCACGCCAAGCTGTCCGGGCCATGAAATGTTGGACAGGATGGTAAGATGAAGAAGAAAGGACCGGGCTATTGCCCGGTCCGTAAAGCCCTCAGTTGGCCCATTCGCCCTTGCGGAAGACGGGGATGCGCTCGCCGTCCTGGGTGATGCCGTCGATATCCATCTCGCCCGAACCGATCATCCAGTCGATATGGATGAGACTGGAATTGCCGCCCTTGTTGGCGACCTCGTCTTCGCTGAGCTTGTCGCCATCAACGAAGCATTCGGTGTAGCACTGGCCCATGGCGATGTGGCAGGCGGCGTTTTCGTCGAACAAGGTGTTGTAGAAGAGAATGCCAGACTGCGAGATGGGCGATGAATGCGGCACCAGGGCAACTTCGCCCAGGCGGCGGCCGCCTTCGTCGGTATCGAGAACCTTGTTCCAGACTTCCTCGCCCTTGGAAGCGCGAACTTCGACGGCGACGCCGTCCTTGAAGATCATTTCGATGTCTTCGATCACCGTGCCGTTGTGGGAGAGCGGCTTGGTGGAGCGCACATGGCCATTGACGCGGCGTGCGTGGGGCGTGGTGAAGACTTCTTCGGTCGGGATGTTGGGATTGCAGGTGATGCCGTTCTTTGCCAGCGAGGCGCCGCCGGCCCATTCATGATCGTCGGCGAGGCCCACGATCAGGTCTGTGCCCGGAGCGGTGAAATGGAGGTCGCGGAACTTCATCTGGTTGAGCCAATCGCGGCGGGCGTGGATGTTGGCATTGTGCGCCTTCCACGCTGCGATGGGATCGGCCTGATCCACCCGCGAGGCGGCAAAAATCGCATCGGCGAGCCTGGCGACGGCTTCGTCGTCACCCAGGTCGGGGAAGACGAGCTTGGCCCATTTGGTGCCGGGATAGGCGACAATGTTCCAGTTGGTTTCAAAACCGGTGATCTTCTTGATGGCAGGCTTATAGGCCTTTGAATTGGCGCGCTGGGCGCGGGAGACCTTTTCGGGGTCCTGCTCGGCCAACAGCATGGGATTGTCGCCGGCAATCGCCAGGCGCGCGGTGTTGGAGCTGAATGCTTTGGCCATGCCCTCATAGAGCCAATCGGCGGCGTGATCGAAGGCGTCGTCATTGCCGTATTTGTAGCGGGCGAGCGTGGTTTCCTCGTCCGAATAGATGGTGGTGACGAGGCCAGCGCCAGCCTTATAGGCGTGCTCGGTAATCTTGCGCACGAGAGGAAGGGCCGAGAGCGGGGCAGTCATGATGAGGTCCTGGCCCGCCCTCAAACCAAGTCCGGTATGAACGGCGACCTGGGCGAGCTTATCGAGCTTTTCCTCATTGACGGGCGCATTTGCGCGTGAGTCGGACATGATGGGTCTCTTTTGTTTTTAAGAGGTGACTCAGGGGTGAGAAGAAAGCCTAGCGGTTTGACAGACAGCGCGAAAGAGTGTTCTGGGCAGCCATGGACAAACGCATAGCGATCATCGGCGGTGGACCCGCAGGGTTGATGGCTGCCGAGGTGATTTCGGCGGCTGGGTACGCCGTAACCGTCTATGAAGGGATGCCGACGGTCGGGCGCAAATTCCTGATGGCGGGAAAGTCGGGGCTCAACCTGACCCATGCGGAGCCGATGGACAATTTTCTCGGGCGGTTCGGGGAGGCGCGAGGGCGACTGGAGCCGGCCCTGAGGGCGTTTGGCAACGAGCAGGTTCGGGCCTGGACCGCAGGGTTGGGCGTTGAAACCTTCGTGGGGTCTTCCGGCCGGGTATTTCCCAAGGCGATGAAGGGCTCTCCCCTGTTGCGATCGTGGCTCAAGCGGCTGGCGGAGCAAGGCGTCCAAATTCTCACGCGCCACAGGTGGAGGGGCTTTGATGGAGATGGCTTCGTGTTCGAGACGCCGGCCGGAGACAAATGCGAAACCTTCGATGCGGTGGTCTTGGCATTAGGCGGAGCGAGTTGGCCTCGGCTGGGGTCTGATGCCAGTTGGGTGCCTTGGCTGGAGGAGCGGGGCATCGGCGTCGAAAAGCTCCGGCCGGCCAATTGTGGGTTCGACGTCAAGTGGAGCGAGCACTTTATCGAGCGGTTTGCTGGAGCGCCGGTCAAATCCGTCACCGCAGATGGCCAGAGCGGCGAGTTTGTTATTTCCCGACACGGAATTGAGGGAAGCCTTGTCTATGCCCAATCTGCCAGGTTGCGGGACGCGTTGGAGTGTGGACCGGCGGCCTTCGTGATCGATCTGGCGCCGGGGCGAACTCTCGCGCGATTGGAGCAAGATCTGGCGCGGCAGCCGTCGAAGGCAAGCTTTTCAAATCGCATGCGCAAGGGGGCCGGACTCGATGGGGTCAAGGCAGGGCTGGTGCGTGAGTTCACCAGCGAGGCAGAGCGCGGCGAGGCGAGGGTAATGGCCAGAGCGATAAAGGCGCTGGCAATTCCGCTTGTTCGGCCACGACCGATCGCCGAGGCGATTTCGGCTGCCGGGGGTCTCCGCTGGAGCGAGGTCGATTCGCACCTGATGCTTTCGCGTTTGCCCGGTGTCTTCGTGGCTGGAGAAATGCTCGATTGGGAGGCGCCGACCGGCGGCTACCTGCTCACTGCCTGCCTTGCCACCGGCCGGTTGGCCGGGGCAGGTGCTTTAGCGCATTTAAAAAGCGCGGTCGGCGCCCCAGGCAGAAAAGGGCGTTAGGCCTCTTATTGGTATCCGCCGACCGCCGGCTGGAGCGAAGCCAAATCGTATTCGGCAAGCAGGGCCTCGATGGTGCCGTCCTCCGCCATGGCACCGATAGCTTCATCGACGATGGTCCGCAGATAGGAATTGCGGGCCAGCATCAGCCCGCCAATGTTCACGTTGGCGGCGATCTGCGCGTCGAGCTGCCGGATGAACAGTTCACCTTCGATCTCGGTCTCGCGCTGGTACTCCACAAGACTCGGCCCGTAGACGACCATGCCGGCGATCGTGTCATCGAAAACCCGGGTGATCATCAGCTCTGTGTCGCCATAAGGCAGCGGCTGCCATTGCTGATCCTGGGGCAGGGTGGCCCTATAGCGCATCAGTGCCGTGAAGCCATAGGAGCCAACAAGTGCGCCGATGCGTTGGCCGCCCGGAATGTCGTCGAGCGACTCGATCTCGGTATCGGCGACGGCAAGAACATAGGGAAAGCCGACATAGGGGCGGGTCGTGGTGAACTCGACCGGGTACATGTCCGATCCTAGCCCCATGCCAAGCATGATGTCGCAGTCATTGGTGAGCGAAATGAAAAGATCTTCCGCGGCGTACTCGCCGCCGATGCCGTAGGCGGCACCCAAGGTCAGGAATTCGGCGCTGACCAACAGGCTGTCGGCGATGGCCTGCGCGACGGCCTGATCGAATTCGAAGGCGGGGGAGGTTTCGTATTGGCAGAAGCGAATGACGTTGCCCGTGCTCAGGCGCCAGGATTCAAGCAACGAGGTATCGACATTCTGGCTGACCTGCGCGGGTGCGCTGGTGGCCGAGATGGTGGCCAGGAGAACGGCGGCGGTGGATTTTGCGGCGTGCGACCAGAAAGCGGCGTTGGGCAGGGCAGGCATGGAATAACTCACTGGTATGGTGGTTGACCGGTTCTTTGCGACCGGTGTGGGTAGAAACAACGCCCCGGGAATGGGTTCCCGGGGCGCCATAGTCGTGTGACCTGGAGATTATTCCTGGTCGGGCAGACGGTACACGTGGATCGCGTTACCACCCATGCGCGGCGAAGCCAGGCCGGGGGTCAGAGCCGCGTGAGTCTGGTTGGACTGACCGGAGGCAACGACCAGGTACTGAACGCCATCGACCTCGTAGGTCACCGGCGAACCACCGATCGGAGCAGCCAGGCGTTCCTGCCAGAGCACTTCACCGGTCTCGTCGTTCATCGCCTTGATGTAGCGGTCGGCGTCACCCACGAAGATCAGGCCGCCACCGGTGGCCAGGATCGAGGAGGTGAAGCGCGGACCCTGCTGGACTTCGAAGCCATCCGAACCATCAGCGGCATTGAGCGCGTGCAGAGCGCCAACGCCTTCCGCGCCCGGAGCCAGGCTTTCGCCGAAGGTCTGGAACAGACCCATGGACGTGCCGGGGGCAGCCTCTGCGAATTTACGCGCAGCGCTGGTCTGGCAGGTGTTGGCAGCCGGCAGATAGAACAGGCCCGAATCGGGGCTGTATGCGGTTGCCTGCCACAGACGACCACCAGGGATGGCCGGGCAGAAGGTGAACGACTCACCGAATTCGGTCGGGATGACCTCTTCGTTGAGGCTCACAGTGCCGGTTTCCGGATCGATGTCGGACACCACGTTCTGGTAGATGGTCTCTTCAGCCCAGATGAATTCGCCGGTCGCGGCGTCCAGGCCCCAGGTGATGCCGTTCTTGCCCGGAGTGGTGACGACCATCTTGCGGGTTTCACCGTTCACTTCGGCGTCGACGATCATACGCTCGAACGGGGAGTCCAGGTCCCAGTTGTCGCGCGGC
This sequence comes from Pelagibacterium sp. 26DY04, assembly GCF_031202305.1. Lineage (NCBI taxonomy): Bacteria > Pseudomonadati > Pseudomonadota > Alphaproteobacteria > Hyphomicrobiales > Devosiaceae > Pelagibacterium > Pelagibacterium sp. 26DY04. The sequence continues at coordinate 2,087,294 of NZ_CP101731.1, read as the reverse complement.
AGGTGCTGATAGTACCACACCAGTTCGCCCGTATCGGCTTCGAGAGCCAGGGTGGCGTTGGTGTAGAGCACGTCGCCGTCGCCGGTGCCGCGGGTGATTTCCGCGTAGGGGAGCGGAATCGCGGTGCCGAAGAAGGTCATATCCAGTTCCGGATCGTACGAACCGGTGGCCCAGATGGAACCACCCCAGCGGTTTTCAGGCGGAACGCCGTTCCAGCTTGCATCCACGTCGGGGTTGTTGGGATCAGCCAACGTGTTGAAACGCCAGAGTTCTTCACCGTTGGTGGCATCGTGAGCGGTGATGTAGCAAGCGCCGGCGGTGCCCACGATGGAGCAGCCCGAAGTGCCGGTGAAGATCTTGCCATCAGCGATCAACGGGCCGGCGGTGAAGCTGTAGCCCTTTTCCCAATCGTTGACCTGAACTTCCCATTCGACCTGACCGGTCAGGGCGTTCAGCGACACGAGCTTGGCGTCGACCGTGGTCAGAATGACGCTGTCCTCATAGAGGGCAACGGAGTTCTTCTGACGCATGGCCTGGTTGTTGTGGTAGCCGCCGGTGAATTCGGGGCGGCTGTGGGTGTAGGACCAGATCAGGTCGCCGGTAACCGCGTCGAGAGCTTCGACGTAGTTGTTGTTGGTGGCAACGAACATGATGCCGTCGTGAATGATCGGCACGACTTCCTGCTGGCCAGCTTCGCCCAGAGCCCAGCTCCAGACCGGTTCGAGATCGGCGACGTTGTCGCGGTTGATCTGATCAAGCGGGCTGTGGCCCCAGTTGTTGACCGTACGACGCCACTGCAGCCAGTCGGCCGGATTGGGATCAAGAAGCATCTCGTCGGTGACGGGGGTGTATTCACCCTCCCACTCGGAGACCTGGGTGACGATCGAAGGCGGCACGGCCTGGGCAGCAGGAGCCGCGGCTTCTTCAGCCGGAGCTTCTTCGGCCGCGGGCTCTTCAGCCGGAGCTTCTTCTGCTGCAGGCTCTTCAGCCGGAGCTTCCTCAGCGGCAGGTTCCTCGGCAGCCGCATCATCGCCAGCCGGGGCGGCCTCGATGGCGCGCGGGTCGATCTGAGCGAGGATTTCGGGATCTGCGGGGAGCTCTTCGGTGCCGATGGGGTAGCCGTTCTCGTTCAGCAGATATGCGACGATATCGGCGTATTGCTGAGCCGGCAGGCTGCCGGGAGCATTGGCCGGCATGGCCGACGAGATGAAGCTATAGAACAGGGAAGCGTCGGGGTAACCGGCGATCGATTCGACTATGTCCTGTCCGTGGCAGGTGGAGCACTGCTGGGCATAGGTTGTCGCACCGCGCGCGACCTGCTCCTCAGTGGTATATTCCTGAGAGAGAGCTGCTCCTCCGGCCAATGACGCAAGCGTCAAGGCGGTTCCAGAGAGCAGCAGGCGCATCGCGCCACGACCCTTCCGGTTGTTAAAGGCGTTGAGTTCGCCAGTCACTTTTCTTTCTCCTTCGTGAAAAGGTTATGTCTCCCAAGCAAGCACCGTCAAAATGGGGGTAACGAGGCTTGTGCAGCGAAATGCGCTCCATCCTGTCGCTTCGGCCATAGACCAACATGCGGCGGCGGAAGCTTCTTGGGTAAGCCTCCGAGAACACGCTAACATGACAGTTTGGACTTTGGCACCGCTGGCGCGCGTTTTCTATAGCCCAAAGCAAAAATATGATGATTGGACCCAGCCTGCTGGGGTTTTCGTTAACGCATTTTGGCGCTAACCGGAGGTGGTGAACAGAACGCGCCGGAGGTTGCCGATGAACCCCTTTATCGATTTTTCCTTCCAGCGCATCCTTTATCAAGCCGTCGCGGCGGTGGTGATCATCGCGACCCACGGGTTTTTTCTTGCGTTGGCGGCGCGGCTTCTGGGCGACAAAGGCCCCGAACATGACGGGCGGCTGAGCCTCAACCCGTTCAGCCATCTCGATCCGCTCGGCGGGCTGACCCTGGTGTTCACGCAATTCGGCTGGGTCAAGCCGCTGGCGATCGAGCGGGAATCGCTGGCCGGACGCGCGGCAGGGCCGCTGCTGGTGGCATTGATCGCGCTCGCCGGATCGCTGGCGCTGGGTTGGGTGCTCTGGCAGATACGGCCCCTTGCCTATTCGGTTCTGACCGGTGGCGCGGTCGGGGTTACCGTCGTCGGGCTGCTCGAGATGACGGCACGGGTGTCGTTATCCTTCGTGCTGCTCAATCTCGTCCCGATCTTGCCGCTAACGGCGGGGCACCTGCTGATCGGGATCGCGCCCAAGGCTGCCGAGGCGCTCAACCGCTTCAGGCTGCTTATCGGAGCGGCGATCGCCGCGTTGATTCTGTTGGGGCTCAGTAGCGGGCTGGGCGTGACGATGCTGGGGATATCGAGCGCTTTCTACGGCTGATAACCGGTCGATTCCGATTCACGGGTTCAAAGACGCACGCAAGCATCCGACGGCCATGGGCCTCGGTTGATGATGGACGGCATGGGGCGATGAACGCCTCGTGCTGTATTTGTTAGTATGAAGCGATCATCGCCCCATGCGTCCGGGATTTTGGGCTTATGGCGGCTTCTCGGGCTGGGGGTTGTTGGGAAGCCACCGTTGCCGATGATTTCCCGCTGCCCCTCCGGGTTTCCCCGGTTCGACGTGGGAGTGATTGGATTGGTGGTCCGCTCACACCTTTTATCCACATCCGGCCATCTGTCCGCTTTGGGCCTTCCCCACGGCGACCCGTGAGGAACCCGAACCGATCCCGCCCAAACGTTCGTAGCGCTTGCGTCCATATGCGCGGGGGTCGTGAGGCGACAATAACGGCGGTTTGGAAAGCGGGGATAAGTTTTTGCGCCGAATGCGGCGTCAGCCGAAGCGGCTCCAGAGGTTTTCAAGAAGTTCGGGATTGCTCCAGAGCAGCCAGGCGCCGCCGACAAGCGCCAAGATGATGGCGATGCCGAACAGTTTGCGCATCATGGCAAAGACAAGCCACAGGACCACGAGGGCTGCCAGGGCGTAGATCAGGATGGTGGGGTTGTCGGTCGGAATGGGCGGACCTCCGGAATCAGTGCATGCCAAGTCTCTGACGCTTTCAGCAAACGTGGAAGCCACTCAGCTGAAAGCGCTATAGAAAACACATGACGCCCGGAGAGGGCGGCTTTTTCATGTCGGGTGGCCGTCGTGCCGTGCCCTCGAGGCTTCAGGCTCAATCCAGAGCGGCACGATAGATGGAAAGCACGTCCTCGGTGCTCATGACGCGGGGATTGTTGTCCATGAGGCGTCGGATGGCGTGGGCTTCGTCGGCCCATTGCGGTAGCTCGTCGGCCGTGGCTCCGTGCCGGGCGAGAGCCATTTCGACGCCGAGATCGCGGCAATAGTCATGAGCGGCGGCCAGCACGGCCTGTGTGCTTTCATCGCCAGGAAGGCCGAGCCGGGCGAGGATCTCGCGGGTCTTTTCCGGCCGGGCAGGGGCGTTGAACGCGAGAACGTGAGGGAAGACAATGGCGTTGGCCAGGCCATGCGGCAGCTTGAGGCGCGTGCCGAGCGGGTAGGCCAAAGCGTGTCCGGCGGCGGTGTTGACGGGGCCGAGGCAGATGCCACCATAGTAGGACGCGAGCATCATGCCGGCCCGCGCCTCGACATCTGCACCATTGGCGACGGCGCGCTTGAGGTATCGCCCAACAAGTTCGATGCCCAGCCTTGCATAACCATCGATAAGCGGGTGCGCCTTTATGTTGGTGAAGGCTTCCACGCAATGGGCCAGGGCGTCGATGCCCGTCGCGGCGGTAACCGGGGCAGGAACCGAATAGGTAAGCTCGGGGTCGAGCACCGCCATGTCGGCCAGCATGTGCTCGCTTTCCACGGCCAGCTTGGCGAGCGTTTCCGGATCGGTGACCAGTGCGCGGGTGCCCGCTTCCGAGCCGGTGCCCGATGTGGTGGGAACCTGGACCAGACCAGTGCGGCGGCCCTTCACCTTGCCGACCCCGACCACCTCGGAGATCGTCTGCTCGCTGTCCCAGAGCACGGCGACGAGCTTGGCGACGTCCATGGCCGATCCGCCACCCAAGCCGATCACCAGATCGGGCTTGAACGCCCGCGCCGCATCGAGCACGGCCTCGACCGAAGGCAGGTCGGGCTCGGGCGGCAGGTCGATATAGGTCTCGACGGTTCCGTTAAGTCCGATCCGGTCGACAAAGGGCGCGGTCGGCCCCATCGCGACGACGAAGACTCGGTCGTAACGGTTGGCGAAGGTCCCGAGCCGCGCGATCGCGCCGGCCCCGATCTCCAGTTTGCCCGGCTGCGCTATGGTGATCGGCCGGGCCATTGAAAGGACGGGCTCAGTCATTTTCGATAGCCTCGAGTTCTTCCATCCGTCGCCAGACCGTTTCGATCTCGTCCGGCCCGAGTTCGACCAGGGGCGGGCGCACGCGCGTCCAGCCGTCATGGTTCCGTCGCCGGGCCAGCATTGCCTTGACGGTCGGAAGCTGCACATAAGCGTTGGAGAGATTGCGCCAGGCATCGATACGCTCCTGAGCACGATCCACCTCGCCAGTACGGGCCGGATCGAACCAGTTGTCGAAAACCAAGCGCAGATGATGGGCGATGAGGTTCGAGCTTGACGTGATGCAGCCGGCGCCACCGGACCGGAGCAGGGGCAGCATGAACGGATCGGCTCCCGAGAAGACGGAGAAATCGCGGAAGGTGCTGGCAAAACCCTGCATGCTCTCGAGCTTGCCCGAGCTGTCCTTGATGCCCACGACGATACCGGGGAAATGCTCGACCAGACGAGCAACCAATTCCATCGACAGCCCGACCTGGGCGATGGGTGGAATGTGGTAGAGGACGATCCGCAGATCGTTGCTGCCCACCTTTTCGATGAGCTCGGCATAAAAGCGGAACAGGCCCTCGTCGCTCACGCCCTTGTAGTAGAAGGGCGGCAACACCACGCAGGCAGCAACGCCGCATTCGACGGCGTGCCGGGTGAGGGTCACGCTGTCGGCGACATTCGTCTGCGAGGTTCCCGGCATGAGGCGCCGGGGATCGACGCCCGCGACGATGAGATCGTCGAGCAAAGCCTGCCGTTGCGCAATGGAAAACGAATTGGCCTCCCCGGTGGTCCCCAGCAGCGCAATGCCGTCGCAGCCTTCCTCCAGCAGGGCCTTGCAGTGGCTGGCAAAGATGGGGTGATCGGGCTCACCGCTATCGAGGATCGGCGTGGCGGCGGCGCAGAACACGCCGCTGATGGGAAGGTCGCGGGCAGGGTTCATCGTGCTCTCCCAGCTGCCAGCTTGCGCGCATAAGCTATGGCGGCGTTCATGTTGGTGTGGTTGGCCTTGCCGGTGCCGGCGATGTCGAAGGCCGTGCCGTGATCGACGGACGTGCGGTCGATGGGCAGGCCGAGCGAGACATTGACCGCCGTATCGAAGGCGACCAGCTTTATGGGGATATGGCCCTGGTCGTGATATTGCGCGACCACCAGATCGAAGGCGCCGTTATAGGCGCGGTAGTAGACTGTATCCGCCGAGATGGGGCCGGCCACATCGATCCCCTCGGCTCGCGCCATCTCGACGGCCGGGACGATCTGTTCGTCATCTTCGGTTCCGAACAGGCCGTTCTCGCCGCAATGGGGATTGATCCCGGCCACTGCGATGCGCGGCTTTTTGTAGCCGATCCGCTTGAGATGATCGTTGCCCGCGCGGATGGTGGCGAGGATGCGTTCGGGCGTCGCCCGGTCGATCGCCGTCTTGAGCGAAACGTGGGTCGAGACGTGGATCACCTTGAGCCGCTCGGACGCCAGCAGCATGAAGGCCGAACGCTGACCGGTCAGCGCGGCCAGCATGCCGGTATGGCCGTCATAGTGGTGTCCGGCCAGGTTGAGCGCTTCCTTGTTGATCGGAGCTGTCACGATGCAGCCGATCTTGTCGGCGCTGGCATCCGAGACGGCGCTGGCAATGAAGCGGTAAGCGGCATCGCCGGCGCGCGCATCGAGCTTGCCCCAGGGCAGAACGCCCCCATCGATCTCGATATCAGCGACCAGCGGATCGAGATCGAGCGAAAGGCCCGAGCTTTCGAGAGCCTTTTCCAAAGTCTGGCGGTGACCGTAGATGCGGGTGCGCGCCCGGTCGGCCTCGCTCATCTCGGCGATGGCCCTGACGGTGATTTCCGGCCCGACGCCCGCCGGATCGCCCATTGTGATGCCGATCGTATCGCTCACGCTTCTTCTCCGTCGATCCAGCCCTGGGGGAGGCGGACATATTTGATTGCACGCCGGAAGTAGGTGTAGGCGAGGTGAAGCGCGCCATCATCTCCTTCGAGCAGATAAGGATAGGACAGCTCCTTGTTGCGGCCGTCTTCCGAATTGTTGGAAAGGCACGTGCCGGGGCTGTCGTCGACGATCCGGCGCTGTGGGAAGGTCCGGCCCTCGTCGGTCGAAATGCACAGGGTCAGCGGGGCGCGCGGCACGCCCCAGATCGGCTCGCAGCCGCCGGTGGCGTCGGGTCGGTCGTCGCCCTCCTCGATTTCGTCGTAGAGCGAGGCGCGCCGGTCCGTCGAGGTGGCCGCCGAGACGGGATTGCAGATCATGGCAAGGCGGCCGTCGGCGAGCCGGACCACGTTGATCGAGGAGTTGTTGTTGGGCACGTCCGTGGGCTCAGGGGGCGACCAGGTCACCCCGCCATCTTCGCTGACCGAACGGTGGACGAAATCGGACTGCCGGCGGCGATAGAAGGCGACCATGCGCTCGCCATCGAGCGGAACGATGGTCATGTGCACCGATCCGATGGAGCCCGGCACCTCCTGGAGCGACCACGTTTCTCCGTCGTCATGGCTCACACCGACGGCCGCCGTGTCGTGGCTGCCCGTCCAGCGTTGGCCGGGACGGGAAACGCAACGGAAGATCGGCATCATCCATGCCCCGTCCGTCCGGCGCACGAAGCGCCCGCGGATGAAGCAGCCGAGCGGCAGATCGATGGTGCGCGGCGCATCGGCGGTCAGGCGTCCGCCGGTCAGCGAGATATTGCGCGCGCGCAGCAGGCATTCGTCCTGATTGCCGGCGGGTTGGGCGGTGTGGAAGAGCTGCCAGCCGCGCCCGTTATGGGCGAGCACGGGATTTTGCTCGGAACGATCGAGGTCGTCGGAAAGCTGGATCGGGGCGCTCCATTGATCGGCACCGGGCGCGAGCGTGCTGCCGAAGATCGAGATATCCGATTTGCCTTCCAGCGTTCCACCGAACCAGAGGCAGGCGAGCGTCCCGTCATCCAGGCGCTCGATGAAGGCGGCGTGATTCTGAACCATGGGCGAGGGCAAGAACGCCTCCACGCGGCCTGATTTCCCTGGTGTCAGCCGCCCCGTCATGGCTGTGGCAATATCGTCCGGAGACATGGTCCCTCCCACTTCGCGTGCCTTTACCTTCACCGTGTTAGCAATGTTGTCAAGTTATTCATGTCCCATAATTTGTAATGAGAATTTTCATATATGAAAAAAATACAAATGAAAACAATTAGATAGATAGGCAAAAATCTCGGTTTGCGATGACATCTCGAATTTTAGTTTGACAACTATGGCGGCGGAGTTGGATAGTGGTGCGGGTTCGGCTGTCGAGCCGGGTCACGTTATCGCCGCTGGGCGCTCGGGCAGCGCCGTCCAGCCGCTACAGGACGCTGCCAAGGGAGGAAGCATTGACTCTGAGATATCTGATTGCCGGCGCTTTGCTTACGTCGACCGCCGTGAGCCCCGCGCTTGCGCAGGACAATACCGACATCACCGTGGTGCTCAGCGAGGAGCTCGATCTTGTCGAGCCCTGCATGGCGACCCGTTCCAACATCGGCCGCGTCATCATGCAGAATATCAGCGAGACGCTCACCCAGCTCGACGTGCGGGGCGATGCGGGGCTGATGCCAAGGTTGGCTGAAAGCTGGGAAGATCTCGGGGAGGGCACCTGGCGCTTCAACCTGCGCCCGGACGTCTCGTTCTCGGACGGCACGAGCTTTGATGCCGCCGACGTTGAACACTCCTTTGCGCGCGTGTTCTCCGATCAGATCACCTGCGAGAGTGCCCGCTATTTCGCCGATACCGAACTCAGCTTCGAGGTCGTCGATGACCTGACGATCGATATCACGGCCGAGCCGGCCCAGCCGATCCTGCCGCTGCTGATGACGCTGGTGACCATCGTGCCGTCGGAAACGCCGATGGAGTTTGTCGACGAACCGATCGGTACCGGACCTTACGTGCTTTCCGATCGGGCTATCGGCCAATACATCCAGCTTGACCGCCGCGACGACTATTGGGGCGAGCAGCCGGAAGTGACTTCGGCCCGCTACGTCTTCCGCAGCGAGGCTGCCGTGCGCGCCGCCATGGTGGAAACCGGGGAGGCCGATATCGCGCCCCAGATCACCGAACTGGAAGCCACTAACCCGGCGACCGACTTCAGCTATCCCAATTCCGAAACCGTCTATCTGCGGATCGATAGCGCCGACGCGCCCACCAGCGATCTTCGCGTCCGCCAGGCGCTGAACCATGCGATCGATCGCGAGGCGTTTATCGGAACGCTTTTGGCCGAAGGCACCGACCTTGCCGTGGCCATCGTTCCGCCGACCACGCTCGGCTGGAACGGCGATCTCGTGCCGCATGCCTTCGATCCCGACCTGGCGCGCCAGCTCCTGGCCGAAGCGGAGGCCGATGGGGTCGATGTGAGCTTGCCCATCGAGATCATCGCGCGGACCGAGAACTTTCCCAACGTGGCTGAAGTTGCCGAAGCGCTGACCCAGATGCTGACCGATGTCGGGTTCAACGCGACCCTGCGCATGGTGGAAGTGGCCGAGCACGAGCAGTATTACTCCAAGCCCTATCCGGAAAGCGAAGGCACGCGCCTGATCCTTGCCCAGCACGATAACAGCCGCGGTGATCCGGTGTTCTCGGCCGCCTTCAAATATCACAGCGAAGGCACCCAGTCGGGCATTGCCGATCCAGAGGTGGATGACCTGATCGAACGCGCAACGGCCGCGACCGGAGACGAGCGTTCCGCGCTCTGGTCCGAGCTCTTCGCGGTGGTCCATGACGAGCTTTATGCCGACGTGCTCCTGTTCCACATGGTCGGGCACAGCCGGGTGAGCGAACGGTTGGATTTCCGTCCCACCATTGCCACCAACTCGCAGCTCCAGCTCTCCGAGATCGGCTTCAACTAGAGCCCTGACGAAGCATTGACGGGCGGCGTCGGAGAGCCGGCGCCGCCCTTTTCGAAAACGGATCGGTGACACCCATGATCAAACTGGTCGGCCAGAGAGCGATTGCCAGCTTCTTTTCGCTGATTGTCCTCATGGTGATGGTCTTCTTTCTCTCGCGCCTGACGGGTGATCCGGCGGCGCTGTTTCTTCCGATCGACGCGACCGAGGAGATGAAGCAGCAGTTCCGCGCGCTTCACGGATTGGATCGTCCGGTCATCGAGCAGTTCAGTATGTATGTCATGGACGTGCTCCGGCTCGATCTCGGGGAGTCGCTGCGCCAGGCCCGGCCTGCCATCGATGTGGTGCTGGAGGCCTATGCCTGGACGCTGCCGCTGGCCCTGATCACCATGACCCTGGTGGTCGCCGCCGCCATCGTTCTGGGCGCCATCGCCGCCTTCAATGTGGGCGGCATCATCGATCGTGGCATTTCGGTCGTTTCGCTGATCGGGGCTTCGGCGCCCGATTTCTGGATCGCCATTGTCGCCATCGTGCTTTTCGCCATCAATCTGGGCTGGCTGCCCACATCGGGGGTGGGAACGCCCTGGCACTGGATCATGCCCGTCGCGGTGCTGTTCATCCGCCCGTTCGGGCTGATCGTGCAGGTGGTGCGGGGCTCCATGCTGTCCGCGCTTGCGGCCCCCTACGTCAAGACGGCGCGTGCCAAGGGCGTCAAGAACCGCCCCATCATCTTCGTACACACCCTGCGCAACGCCATGCTGCCGGTCATCACCGTAATCGGCGATCAGGCGGCGGCGCTGCTCAACGGCGCGGTGATCGTGGAAACGATCTTCGGATTTCCCGGCGTCGGCAAGCTGATGATCGATTCCATCCTGCAGCGCGATTTCAACGTGGTCATGGCCGCAATCCTCGTCACCGCCATCGCCATTTTCATCATGAACATCCTGATCGACATCGCCTATTCGATCCTCGATCCGCGCATCCGGCAGTAAGGAGCGCCCCGATGACCGACACATCTCTCACGTCAGCTTCGCCTGCCAAGCCCTCGGGCAAGGGCAGGGCGCTTCTTTCCATGCTGTGGAGGGACAAGCTGGCCTTTGCTTCGGCGGTGGTGTTGCTCATCATCATCGCCTGCGCGGTTTTCGGCCCGCCGCTCCTCGGAGAGCTGGCGACCGACCAGAACCTGCGCGGACGCAACAGCCCGCCGTTCGATCTCTCACGCGGCTGGATTTTCGTGCTCGGCGGCGACACGCTGGGCCGGCCGATGCTGGCCCGTCTGATCGTCGCGGCGCAAAGCACGATGATGGTTGCCGCCGGCGCCGTGCTTTCCGCCCTGACAGTGGGGGCGCTGTTCGGGCTGATCGCCGGCTATATGGGCAAGACCGTTTCGCAGGTCATCATGCGGCTTGCGGACGTCATCATGTCCTTCCCCTCGCTGCTGCTTGCCGTGGTGGTGCTCTATGTTCTCGGGCCTTCGATCCCCAACATGATCCTGGTGCTCGCAATCACCCGCATTCCCATCTATCTGCGCACCACGCGCGCCGAAGTGCTCGAAGTGCGCGAACGCATGTTCGTGCAGGCGGCGGTGGTGATGGGCGCCTCCCACTGGCGCATCATTTTCCGCCATATCCTGCCGATCATCGCCCCGACGCTGATTACCATCGCGACGCTTGATTTCGCCTTCGTCATGCTGGCCGAATCCTCGCTCTCGTTCCTGGGTATCGGCATTCAGCCGCCCAACATCACCTGGGGCCTAATGGTCAGCCAGGGGCGGCCCTATCTCAACTCGGCCTGGTGGCTGGCCTTCTGGCCGGGGCTGATGATCGTCATCACCGCCCTGGCGCTCAACCTGCTCTCCAACTGGATGCGTATCGCGCTCGATCCGGCCCAGCGCTGGCGTCTTGAAAGCCGAAAGGACAGGACATGACTCAAGCCCTGCTCGCCGTCCGCAACCTGTCGGTTGATTTTCACACCGCGCGCGGGACGGTGCATGCCGTGCGCAATGTCTCCTGGTCGGTGGATCGCGGAGAGACGCTGGCCATCCTCGGAGAGAGCGGATCGGGCAAATCGGTGTCCGCATCGGCGGTCATGAACCTGCTCGATATCCCGCCTGCCGAGGTGGTGAGCGGGGAGGTGATGTTCGAGGGCAAGGACCTGCTCAAGGTCAGCTATGAGGAGCACCGGGCGCTCAATGGCAAGCGGATCGCGATGATCTTCCAGGATCCGCTGGGACACCTCAATCCGGTCTATACGGTGGGTTGGCAGATCATCGAGATGATGACGGCCCATGGCCGTCCGCTCGAGATGGCTCGCGCGCGGGCTCTGGAACTGGTGACGCGGGTGGGACTGCCCGAACCGGAAAAGGCGCTGAGGAAGTATCCGCACGAGTTCTCGGGCGGACAGCGCCAGCGCCTGATGATCGCCATGGCGCTGATGCTTAAGCCAGACATCTTGATCGCCGACGAGCCCACCACGGCGCTCGATGTCACGATACAGGCCGAGGTGCTGACGCTGCTGAAGGAGTTGCAGGCCGAAACAGGTATGGGGCTCGTGCTCATCACCCACGATCTGGGCGTGGTCGCCGAAATCGCGGACCGGGTGATCGTGATGAACGAGGGGGAGATCGTCGAGCGGGGAACTGCCCGCGAGGTTTATCACAATCCACAGCACCCCTATACGCGCAAACTCATCGGCGCCGCGCCGGGCAAGGGCGAGATCAAGCAGCCGGCAAAAGAGGCGCCGGTTCTGCTCGAGGTGACCGATCTTGCCAAGACCTATGGCAATTTCACGGCGCTAAACGGGGTTTCCTTTTCGCTGGCACGCGGGCAGAGCCTCGCCGTGGTCGGCGAGAGCGGATCGGGCAAATCGACCCTGGCGCGCACCATTCTGCGCCTCGAAAAAGCCGATAGCGGAAAGGCGCTGTGGAAGGGCAGGGACCTCATCATCATGCCGGCACGCGAATTGCTCGCCGTGCGCCGTGACATCCAGATGGTGTTTCAGGACCCCACGCAGTCGCTCAATCCGCGCATGTCGGTCTATCAGCTCATATCCGAGGCCTGGGACATTCACCGCTTGATGCCGGACCGCAAGGCGCGTCGCGCCCGGGTGGCCGAACTGCTCGAACAGGTCGGCCTGTTACCTGAGCACGCCCACCGTTATCCGCATCAATTCTCGGGTGGCCAGCGCCAGCGCATCGCCATCGCCCGGGCACTCGCTTTCGAACCTGAGCTGATTATCTGTGACGAGGCGGTGTCCGCCCTCGACGTTTCGGTCCAGGCCCAGGTGATGGCGCTGCTCGACGGTTTGCGGGAAAAGCTCGGCATCTCCTATCTCTTCATTGCCCATGATCTTGGCGTTGTGCGGGATTTCGCCGATATGGTGCTGGTGATGAAATCGGGGGAGATCGTGGAACGCGGTCCCACCGAGCAGGTCTTCAACGCCCCCCGGCACCCCTATACGCAAAAGCTCCTGGCGGCCAATCTCGACCCCGATCCGGATGTCCAGGCCCAAAGACGGCTCGTGGCGGCCACTTCCGCATGACGGAACTGGCGATCATCGCTGACGATCTCTCGGGCGCGCTGGATTCCGCCGCGCCCTTTGCCGCGTGCGGCCATCGCACGATTGTCGCCCTATCGCCGGCGGCTTTGGGAAAGGCCATAGACACGGGCGCCAGGGTCGTCGCGGTCTCAACCGATAGCCGCGACGTCGCGCCCGCAGAGGCGTGCGAAAGGACAGCGGCGGCGTGGCGGGCGTTTCCGAGGGGCACTAAGGCCTTCAAGAAGATCGACTCGCGCCTCAAGGGCAATCTGGTGGCCGAACTCGATGCGCTTACCTTCAGCAAGGCGCTCGTCGTTCCCGCCATTCCGGCCTTCGGGCGCTGGGTGCGCGATGGCAAGCTGGGCGGGTTTGGCGTCGATGCACCCATCGACGTCGCCGGCCGCCTGGGCCATCATACGGCGCGCGCGATCATTCCCGATGCCGCAACGCAGGACGATATCCATGCCGCTTTGCAGCGAGGCGGCTACGATCTGCTTGTCGGCGCGAGGGCGCTCGCTGAAGCGCAGGCTGAGCGCATGGGGATTGGAGGCCGGGGCGCGGGCAAGGTCATGCATGGTGGACCGGTCCTGGTGGTGATCGGATCGACGGACCCCATCACGCTCGAACAGGTCGACCATCTGCGTCGGGCTTTTCCCGATATCGCCTATTTTCCCGCACCCAATGGCCTGGTGCCCGATGGGGCGAGGTTGAGTGACGCGATCACCGTCATCCAAGCGACGCCTGGGTCGCAGCGAGCCGATGCGGGCACAGTTTCGGAAAATCTCGCAAGGGCCGTCGCGACGCTCGATCCACCGGACAATGCGCTGCTCGTCGTTTCCGGCGGTGCGACGGCTCAGGCCGTGCTCGATTTTATCGGCATCGATCTGCTTGAGGTGCTCGGTGAAGTGGTGCCGGGGCTTCCACTTGCCGTTGCCGGCCGCTTCAAGCTAATCACCAAATCCGGCGGCTTCGGCGGGCCGGATGCATTTGTGGATGTCCTCAACCGTCAGGGGATGGGGACAATGGTAGGTGGCGCATGACTTTATCGAATGGTCTTAACGTTCGCCGCACCCTTTCGGATACGGTGTTCGAGCGTATCCAAAAGGCGATCAAATCGGGCGCTTATGGCGTGGACGAACGCCTGCCGACCGAGCATGCCCTTGCCGCCGAGTTCCAGGTTTCCCGACCGGTGATCCGAGACGCATTGCAGCGGCTGCGCGATCAGGGTCTGATCTATTCCCGTCGCGGCGCGGGGAGCTTCGTGCGCGAGCAGGGCATTCGCGAGCCCTTGGGGTTCGGGCAGATGGAAAACCTGTCGGACCTGCAGCATTGCTATGACTTCCGTCTCACAATAGAGCCCGAGGCCGCCGCCATGGCTGCCGAGCGGCGCACCGAAGAGGCGCTGGGCAAGATCAGGACGGCGCTGAGCCTTCTGCGTGACGCTACCAATCGCCGGGCCCACCGGGTCGACGCCGATTTCATGTTCCACCTCAGCATCGCCCAGGCGTCGGCCAATCCGTACTTCGCGACCGCCATGCAGGCGCTCGAAGATCACATCGCCGTGGGCATGCGATTCCACGGCCTGTCGCTCAAGAGCACCAATGACGGGCTGGAGCACGTATTCGTGGAGCACACGGCGGTCTATGAAGCCATTTCCAACCGCGACGCCGCCCGTGCACGGGACCAGATGCGCCAGCACATCGCGGGCTCGCGGGATCGTCTTTTGTCCCCACGCGGCACCACTGCTATTTGACGGGCGGTCGCCGCGCCAGGCTCTGCCGGCCCTACTGAAACAGTGACGGCAGCCAGAGGGCCGTAGCGGGAATGTAGCTGACGATCAGAAGGACGGCGATCGCGGCGAAGTAGAAGGGCCAGATCGATTTTATCGCGTCCCAGATGCGGATACCGCCCACGGCACAGCCAACGAACAGGACCGATCCCACGGGCGGGGTGCATAGCCCGATGCCCAGGTTGAGAACCATGATCACCCCGAAATGGACAGGATCGACACCATAGGCGACGGCGACAGGCAGGAAGATGGGGGTGGTGATGATGATCAGGGGCGACATGTCCATGAAAGTGCCCAGGAACAGCAGCAGCACGTTGATGAGCAGGAGGACGATGATGGGATTGTCCGAAATCGCCTGCATGAATTCGATCAGGTGGGTGGGGACACGCGTGTAGGCGAGGAGCCAGCCGAAGGTTGCGGCGCTGCCGATGACGAGCAGCACCATGGCCGTGGTGCGGACGGCGCCGAGGGTGGCGGCGACGAAGTCGCGCCAGCTCATGGAGCGGTAGATCAGCAGCGTCACGAGGAAGGCGTAGATGATGGCGATGCACGAGCTTTCGGTGGCGGTGAAAACGCCCGAGCGCACGCCGCCGAAGATGATGCCGATGAGGATCAGGCCGGGGATGGCGGCGAGGAGCAGTTGCAGCACCACGCGCAGGCCGGCGAATTTTTCCGTTGGATAGCCGCGGCGGACGGCGACGACATAAGCGGTGGACATCAGCGCGATCGTCAACAGCAGGCCCGGAATAATGCCGGCGGTGAAGAGGTCTGCGATCGAAATGCGGCCGCCCGCCGAGATGGAATAGATGATCATGTTGTGAGAAGGCGGGATCATCAGTGCGATCACGGCCGAGGTGACGGTGATGTTGACGGCGTAATCAACCCCGTAGCCGCGTTGTTTCATCTGCGGAATCATCAATCCGCCAATGGCTGAAGCGTCGGCGATGGCCGAGCCGGAAATGCCGCCGAACATGGTCGAGGCGGCGATGTTGACCTGACCAAGCCCACCACGCAGATGCCCGACAACCGAGCCAGCCAGCGCCACTAATCGCGCCGCGATGCCGCCGCGCACCATCAGATCCCCTGCGTAGATGAAGAAGGGGATGGCCATCAGCGAATAGACCGAGACGCCCGAATGGAGGCGCTGGAAGACGACGACGGGCGGCAAGCCCATGAAAAGGATAGTGGCGAAGGAGGCAACGCCTAAGCAAAAGGCGATGGGAGTGCCGATCAGGAGCAGGACGACGAAAGTGCCGAAGAGGACGAGCAATTCCATCGCTCAGTTCTCCACGGCTTCTGCGAGGGCGGCATCGCCATCGGGGTCGAGACCGGCGAAGCGCTGTAGCAGGCGTTCGATAGTGAACAGGCAGATCAGGACGCCGCCGGTGATGATGGGCAGGAAGCTCATGAAGCCGGGCAGTCCCAGCGTGGGGATAGCGACCGACCAGTTGAGCGCGGCGAGCTGGCCGCCATAGACCACCATGCCGAACCCGAAGGCGAAGACGACGACATCGGAGATGGTGCGCAGCACCGATTTGGCGCGCAGGGGGACGAAATAGAGCAGCACGTCGAAGCCCAAATGGTAGCGCTCGCGGACGCCGACGGCGGCGCCCAGGAATATGAACCAGGCCATGAGCATGATCGAGAGGGCTTCGGTGTAGCGCGGCGTGGAGCCCAGGACGTAGCGGCCATAGACCTGCCAAGCGACGGCGACGGTCATGGCGACCAGCCCGATGCCGGCGACCCAGAGCGCGAGGGTGGCGAGGCGGGAGAAAACGGCGCTAAGGCGGGTAAGCATCGTGTTCATCGATCATCCGTGAGCGGATTTGGGGCTGCCGGAAGCCAGGTGAGGGGCTGGCGCTGCTATTCCGGGATTTGTCCCGAGGCGGCGGCTCCACGAGGCTGACCGGCTTCGGAGGGCAGGGAGCGCGGCCTTGCGGCCGTGCTCCCTATCCAGCCGGGAGGAGCCGGCGGTTCGCTATTCGACTTCGAGCGCCTGGATGCGGTCGACCAGTTCCTGGAGTTCAGGGGTGTCGACATATTGCTCGTAGACGGGCGCCATGGCGTCGATGAAGGGTTGCTTATCGACCTCGATGATTTCCGAGCCGGCGGCGGCAACGGCTTCAAGCGAAGCCTGTTCGGCGGCATCCCAGAGCTCGCGTTGATAGGCGACCGAATCTATCGCTGCCTGGCGGACCAACTCCTGGTCTTCGGGCGAAAGCCGATCCCAGGTGATTTTCGAGATGGCGAGGACTTCGGGGACGATCAGGTGTTCGTCCAGCGTGTAATAGGGCGCGACTTCGGCGTGCAGCGCGGTTTCATAGGAGGGAGGATTGTTCTCCGCCCCGTCGATGACCCCGGTCTGGATGGCCGAATAGACCTCGCCATAGGGCATGGGCACGGCGTCGGCGCCCAGCGCGTTGATCATGTCGACGAAGAGATCCGACTGCATGACGCGGAATTTCTGACCCGCCATGTCCTCGATCGAGCGGACCGGGGTTTCGGACGTGTAGAAGGACCGCGCGCCCGCATCGTAGAAGGCGAGCCCGATCAGGCCGTGCGGCTCGAAGGCGGCGAGGATGTCGGCGCCGATATCGCCGTCGGCTACAGCGCGCATATGCTCCACCGAACGGAAGATATAGGGCAGCGAGGGGACCTTGGTTTCGGGGATGATGTTGTTGAACGGGCCGAACGAGGCGCGGATGATGTCGATGACGCCGAGCCGGGTCTGTTCGATGGCGTCGGCCTCTTCGCCGAGCTGGCTCGAATGGTAGACTTCGACGCCGATGCGGCCGCCCGAGCGCTCCATAAGCAACTCACCCATGTGCTTGACGGCTTCGACCGTGGGGTAGCCATCGGGGTGGGTGTCGGACGAGCGCAAGAGGATTTCCTGGCTCGCAGCGCCGGTGGCGAGGCCGGCCAGGATGGCCACCGACGCCGAAAACTTCACGAAGACGTTCATAAGTTCCTCCCATGCACAGGCCGGTTCCTCCACCGGCCGAACGGCAAATTCTCCCAGAACGAGGCTTGCGGCAGAACACAACTGGCCCTATCCCTAGCCTGCCCGTCAATCTGGTATGGAAGATTGAATTGCATGTCAACTGACCAATTGTATGTTCTGTATGATAACTGAGCTGGACATAGTTGAAGAGACCAATGCAGAGCGTATCGTTTCGCTGCTGCGCGATGATATTATCAGACTGGCGCTCAAGCCTGGCGATCCGGTCTCCGAATCCGAGATGGCGCTGCGGTTCGGAGTGTCGCGGCAACCCGTACGAGAAGCGCTGATCCGCCTCTCACAGATGGGGCTGGTTACGGTGCGGGCGCGCAGGACGACGCGGGTGGTGCCGATTTCCGAACAGGCGGTGCTCAACGCGCGCTTCGCGCGCGAGGCGCTGGAAGTTGAAATCATGCGCAAGGCGGCTGCGCGGGATCATTCGGGATGGGGAGAGGCGCTGGAGCCGCTGCTGATCGCGCAAGAGGAAGCGGCGACATCGCAGAACGTATCGGCCTTTCATGCGCTTGATGAAGCCTTTCACCGCAAGATCGCCGAACTCGCTGAGGTGGAGTTCGTTTGGGATTTGATCGACGCCCAAAAGGCGCAGCTCGACCGGGTTCGCTTCATGACGCTCGACTCCAATCTGAAGCTATCCCTGGCCGAGCACCGGGACATTACGGAGGCAATTCTTGCGGGCAGGGCGGATGCAGCGGAGCGTGTGTTGCGTACGCATCTGGGAAAAATCACCGCGCATCTCGAACTCGGCCGGAAGCGGTTTCCCGCCTATTTTATCCCGCGTTGATGAAGCGAAGTTGTCATATTTCTTTGGCGCCGTAGCCCATTAGGATCCAACACGAACCCGCCGCTGCCCTTCCTCGAGCCGTTGGCGTGCGCGCGAGGGGCGGGGAAAGATCCCGCAACCCCGATCCGGCCACCATCTGCGCGGTACATCGCCTGTCGCTTTTTCGCGAACAAGCAGATCGCGGCTCAATGCCGGGGAGCATGGCTCGGTGATCGCGGGCAAGCTGCTTGTGAAGGATGACTACAGCTGGGGTTATAACGCCGTGGCAGGCGAATATCAGGCCCTCGTCGCCACAGGCGTGATCGACCCGCAAAGGTGGTCCGCGCCGCGCTTCGGTCGCGTCACTCCTGATCACAACCGAGACCCTGGTGGCCGAGAAGCCCAAGAAGGGAGCGGCTCCCACCATGCCGGCCGGAGCTGGAATGGACTTCTGATTATCGCAAGTCAAAGTGCCCGGCGGTTTGCCGCCGGACATCGTTAACGATTGGGCAGGCCGGCTCAATCGGCTGTCAGCCGAGATATCCAGAAAAACTGTCGCCGCGCGGCCCTAATCAGTGTGGCCGAGCCTTCGCGCGAGCAAAGGAGTGCCCTAATAATGAAAATCGCGCAAATCGCCCCTTTGACTGAATGTGTGCCGCCCAAGCTTTACGGCGGGACGGAGCGCATCGTAGCTTATCTCACCGACGAGTTGGTCCGGCAGGGCCATGAGGTGACGCTCTTTGCCAGCGGCGACTCGAGAACGCTGGCCCAGTTGGTGCCTTGTGCCCATGTCGCTCTGCGGCTCAATCCCCAAGTGCGTGACCCGATTCCCTATAATGTCATGATGCTTGAACAGGTGCGCCAACGCGCCGACGAATTCGATATCCTGCATTTCCACATCGACATGCTACATTTCCCCTTGGTGCGTGAATGCGCCGGCAAGACCATCACTACGCTGCACGGCCGACTCGATCTGCCCGATCTCGTACCTTTCTATCGCACCTTCCCCGAATTCCCGCTGGTTTCGATTTCCAATGATCAGCGCAAACCCATGCCTCCGGTTAACTGGGCCGGGACGATCTATCACGGCCTGCCGGCAGACCTTCTGCCGTTCCAGCCAGAGGCAGCTGGCGGTTATCTGGCGTTCCTGGGACGCATCTCGCCTGAAAAGCGCCCAGACCGCGCCATAGAAATCGCGGCACGTACAGGCATGATCCTCAAGATTGCCGCCAAGGTGGACAAGGTTGACCAGGCCTACTGGGAGAAAACCATCGCCCCGCTTATAGCCCGTCACGACAATGTAGAGTTCATCGGCGAGATCAACGAGGCGCAGAAGGCGCAGTTCCTGGGCAACGCCACAGCGCTTTTGTTTCCCATCGACTGGCCCGAACCCTTCGGATTGGTGATGATCGAGGCCATGGCTTGTGGCACGCCGGTCATCGCCTTCAACTGCGGCTCGGTGCCCGAGGTACTCGACCATGGCGTTTCCGGCTTCATTGTCGAGACGATCGAGCAGGCCGTCGAGTGCGCGCAAAAGGCGCGCGGCCTGGATCGTCATTTGGTCCGCGCCGCATTCGAAGCCCGCTTCACAGCCGAGCGTATGGCGCGGGACTATGTGGCCCTCTATGAGCGCCTGAGCCTGGTGGGACGGCACGAAGCGTTTTCAGCGACTCAAACAGCCCGAAGCGTTTCCGTTCTTATGTGACGGAGGACAGAATGCATGAACTCGCATCACAGATGGAAGCCGGTGGGTTTCCACCCCACGACGAAGAACCCTATGGCGTCCTGGCCCGCGCATCGCTGCAAGAGGTCCGAACCCGCACGCTCAAGCATGGCGACACGTTCGGCGTGTTCGACCATAATGGCGACATCCATGCCGATCCGACCGGCGCGGAGGGCCTTTTTCACCGAGATACACGGCATCTCTCACGCTTGACGCTGACCATCAATGGCAGCAGGCCGCTGCTTTTGAGCTCAACCCTGCGTGATGACAATGCTACTCTGACCTCAGATCTCACCAATCCCGACCTTTTCGACGAGCAGGGACGCCTCCGGCTCGAGCATGATCTGATCCACATCCGTCGCTCGCGGTTTCTTTGGAAGGCTGCATGCTACGAGCGGATCGCCGTGCGCAACTTCGACGAACAGGCGGTCACCGTGGTTCTCGACCTCGTCTTCGAGGCAGATTTCGCCGATCTGTTCGAGGTACGCGGCACCGCCCGCACACGGCGCGGGCAGGACCACGAGGCGGTCGTCGGTGAAGACAGAGTGCTGCTGGGCTATACCGGGCTGGACGGAATCGAGCGCAAGACGCATCTGCGGTTTTTGCCCCGCCCCCACGTGATTTCGGGAGCGCGCGTACGCTTCGTCCTCACCCTCGAACCCAAGGAGACCCAATCGGTACTTGTGACTGTCGAGTGCCTCGACGGCGTCCACAAAACGCCCCGGAGAGAATCGTTCTTCAGCGCCATTCGCGGGGCACGCCATTCCCTGCGCAGGGCCTTCTCGCGCGCGGCCGCGATCGTTACCTCCAACGATATCTTTAACGAGAGCGTGGCTCGCAGCATCTCGGACCTTTATATGCTGATGACCGACACGCCGGAAGGTCCATACCCCTATGCTGGCGTTCCGTGGTTCAGCACGGTTTTCGGGCGGGACGCGCTCATCACCGCGTTCGAGACGCTCTGGATCGACCCAGATATCGCGCGAGGCGTGCTGTTCCATCTCGCGGCCAACCAGGCGACAGAAATGGATGCCGCTGCCGATGCCGAGCCGGGCAAGATCCTGCACGAGGTGCGGTATGGCGAAATGGCGGAGTTGGGCGAGGTGCCATTCCGCCGCTATTACGGCAGCATCGATTCAACACCCTTGTTCATGATGCTGGCGGGAGCATATCTCGACCGCACAGGAGATATGGAGGCGATCGGTGCGCTCTGGCCTCACATCGAGGCCGGGCTGGCGTGGATCGAGCACTATGGCGACCGAGACGGCGACGGATACCTCGAGTATGGCCGCCGGTCCGAGCAGGGCCTGGCCAATCAGGGTTGGAAGGACAGCCACGATTCAATCTTTCACAGCGACGGTACGCTGGCCAAGGGCCCGATCGCGCTCTGCGAGGTGCAGGCCTATGTCTATGGAGCGTTCATGGCAGCAAGCGCCATGGCGGAACGCCTGGGGCATGCCGATGCCGCAGCGCGGTTTGCCCGGCGTGCCGAAAGCCTGCGCCATGCCTTCGCGCGCGATTTCTTCGACCCCGAACTTGGCAGTTACGTTCTGGCGCTCGATGGCGACAAGCGCCCTTGCCGGGTGCTGTCGTCCAATGCAGGACATGCCCTTTGGACCGGTATAGCGGAACGCGCGCACGCCCGCTCGGTCGCTGCCGCCCTTATGGGCCGAGCAAGCTTCAGCGGATGGGGTGTGCGCACGATCGCAGCAGGTCAGAGCCGCTACAATCCCATGAGCTATCACAACGGTTCAGTCTGGCCGCACGATAATGCTCTGATCGCCGCCGGCCTGGCACGCTACGGGCTGAAGGGCGAAACGGTTCGCATTCTCGAGGGATTGTTCGCCGCGGCGAGCTATATCGATTTGCGGCGCTTGCCTGAATTGTTCTGTGGCTTTTCGCGACTCGCATCCCATGGACCGACATTCTACCCAGTCGCCTGTATTCCCCAGGCCTGGGCCGCTGCTGCACCGCTTTACACACTGCAAGCCTGCCTCGGCCTGCGCTTCGATGTCGAGGCCGGTCGCATCCTGTTCGACAGCCCAATGCTGCCGGACTTTCTCAACACGGTCCATCTGAAGCGCTTGCGGTTGAACAGTGCGACGGCCGATATTTCTCTCCACCGCTCTGGCCAAGCCGTGGTGGTCGAGGTGGAAAGGCGCCAAGGTGCGATTGGCTTCGCTACGACCACCTGAATACACCTTGGCGACGTAACTGCTCGAATCAAAGTGTCAATCGGCGTTGAAGTTTGCCCCCTTATCGGCATCCAATATTGACCCCCTATGTGGAGCGGGCGAACCGGTGGAGCTGGCGGGGGTTGCGGAGGCGGTTCGGCCGCGGGTCTGCTGAGGGAGCTTTATTCCCTGTTTTTGAATCGCCAGCTTTCGTTGCAGGTCTCGACGATATCGCAGTGATGAGTGAGCCGATCGAGCAGGGCGGTGGTCATCTTTGTGTCACCGAGGTCTGCTCATAGAGGCGGCTCACCAGATGGAAGAGCAATTAGCCTCCTGACTGGGCAAAGGGAAGATATCCCAGTTCGTCGAGGATGACGAAGTCCTTGCGCCCCATATACTCGGCCAGCCGCCCCTGCTTTCCAGCCCTGGATTCGATCTCGAGCTTGTTGACCAGGTCGACGACGTTGAAGAATCTGCCGCGTGCGCCATTGCGGATACAGGCTCAGGCTATGGCGATTGCCAGGTGGGTCTTTCCGGTTCCCGTCCCGCCGACCAGCACGACATTGCGCTGCAGGCGATCCAGCTCTGCCTGCCACGGCCCGATGGCTGGCAGGGGCTGGGTCTCTCGCTCATAGGAAAAGCGCGTCTCACTCGACCGGATGATCTTGCGCACCGTGTTGCGCGCAACATGCAGCTCACGCTCGATCTGCTTGATGGACTTGCCCTGCACGAAATATGCCCGGCGAACCCGTGCAATCGTATCCACGCCCTTCATCCCCCGACCGCCTGTCAAAATCCAAAACAGGCAGTGCTAAAACCAAAACAAGGGGGTCAATATTGGATGCCGATTAACCCCAAACGGGGGTCAAAATTGCACGCCTAATCACAGGCACGGATTGTTACTGCAGGCGCGGCGGGCAGGACTTCGGCGGCCGCTCGCGACGCACCGTCTTCGGATCGACACGACCAGAACGCAGGGCCGGCGTTGCGAGATGTCATGATCCCGCACGCCCTCAGCACCGCCTCCCGCTGCACCTTCGGTGTCGTTAGGACTTTCCAGAAGGTCCTTCAGCACGATGTTGTCGAGCATTGCGTCCCCAGCAGGCGCTTCAGCTTCCCGTTCTCGTTTTCCAGTGCCTTCAGCGGTGGGCATCGGACACGTCCATCCCGCCATACTTGGCCTTGCGCTTGTAGAACGTCGCCGGGCTGAGCCCATGACGCCGGCACACCTCCGCCGTCGCCATTCTGGCTTCCAAACCGCACCGTTCGCGACAAGATCGGATCCTGCCTCAAGACGCCGCCGATGCGCTTTTCCAGCGGATCGATGAAGCGTCCGCTATGCTCAACTCCCGGCAATCGACGCCGCTCAGGTTCGCCAATGCGAGGCCAAATGAGGAAATCCGCTCGATCATTGATGCGCCGAACTCGCAGCAGGCGACGGCGCAGCTCGTTGCCCAGGCGGCCAAGGACCCGTCTTTACGGTCTTTAAGGTGCTTTCGTTGATGAGCTGATGGCCCGTTCGCGCGCCGGCACTTTCGACGATCCTGGCGCGCCAATCCTTTCAGGCCGGGCCATGCAGAACGCCCTTGCCGATACCTGTTCTCGTTCGTGGTGGGGTGCTGCAAGGTAGCGGGGCACGAACTCGTGCGGTCGTTCCTGAACTTGAGGTGGCGACCAAGGACATCGCGTTAGCGGCGGCGCGTGCCGGCGATGCTAGTCTGATCATCGGGAGCGTCGCGAATCGAGGTAGCGGATCTCGGGTCATCAACTCGATCCAGAGCGAAGCAGACTCGCTTCCGGACCCTTCGAATGGTCAAGTGAGGAGGCGATCGAGGACCTTTGGAAAACGCGGTGGGAAAAGGAGTTTCGACGTGTGAGTAGTCGTCTTGGACAGATCGAACGGCAATCTCACACCATCGCCGTCCTAAAAGCTGCCAGCCCGCTGTCGGACCCAAAACAAAATACAACAAAAGGCAACTTTGGCATTTTTGATAGATGGAGAACCGGCTTGGGCCTGAGTTCTAAATAAAGAAGCGATCGTAGGTACCGTTTGGTACTGGCACCGGGCGCTCGCATGTTGAGGCGATTTGGCACATCTTGTCGGTTTCAGCCGATGTCAATATCGCGGTCAGAACGTCCAGGACATGAAAGGCCATCTCAGCGGATGCACGATGATGTCTGCTCTCCTCAATGGCCTGCGCAAACTCGGCCAACCCGATCCCGCGGTAATTGGCGAAGGAAGGGCTTTGCTCCGGCCAATTGACCTTCCCCAGCGGCAGTGCCCCTGTTGGAACAATGGCTGTCCCATTCGCATCGGTGATCTCGAGGCTGCCGCCGAAGAAATCGGGGTCGGGAAGCACCAGTCGGCCATGCGTGCCGTGTAGGTCAATATGGGGCAGGGCAGTCGGCCGGCTGTCCCAACTCAATGACATGCATACCTGCGGTCCGGCACGGAAGCGCAGCAGGGCCTGTACGGTGGTCGGCACTTCCACCTCGATCGTTGTCCCCCGATGAGGTGAACCTGGCGCGGAGGCCGTCCGGACCCGGCGACCGATGGTTCCGGTCGCGCTCACGGACGTGACGGGCCCCAAAAGAGAGACGAGCGCAGTTATATAATAGGGTCCAATGTCGAAGACCGGCCCGCCGCCGGGCTTAAAAAAGAACTCGGGATTGGGGTGTCGATGTTCCATGCCCCCGGATATGAAATTTGCCTGCCCGAAGACCACCTCGCCAATTGACCCGTCATCGACCGCTTGTCTGGCACGTTGCAGCGCTGCGCCGAGAAATGTGTCGGGAGCGCTCCCCAGCCGGACTGTTCTGGCTCGGGAATGATCCAGCAGCTTTTGCCCCTCTTCGAGCGAGGTTGCGAGGGGCTTTTCGGTATAGACGTGGAGGCCATTTTCGATGGCAGCCATGCTGACGGCGTAGTGGCTTGTGGGCGGAGTAAGGTTGAGAACGGCTTGCACCCCGTGCCTTCCCGCCAGAGCGTCTTCGACGCTCAAGGCGAGAATTCGATGCCGTGCTGCGAAACGCTCAGCGCGTTCGGCGCTCCGGGACGCGCACGCCACAATCTTAAAGCTCCGGAAGTGGTGTGAGAGCCTTGCATAGGCATGCGCGATATCCCCACAGCCGACTATCGCTACGCGCAAAACCATTACTTGCCGGCTCCGCCGAGCAGCCCGCGCACGAAGGCTTTCTGGAAGAACAGATAGGCGGCCATCACCGGCAACACCGATACCAGGGTCGCAGCCATCAGCGGCCCGTATTCGACCTGCAGGCTTGAGGCAAAGCCGGAAATCTGCACGGTCACCGGCCGCGCCTTGTCGCTTGAGGTGAGCGTTATGGCAAACAGCAGGTCGTTCCAGATCGCGCGGCTTTGGATGATGGCAAGTGCGGCCAGACCGGAGGTGGAAGCGGGGAGGAGTAGCTTCCAGAAATACCGGGCGGGGCCACACCCGTCGATCAAGGCCGCCTCGTACATCGAGCGGGGCACCGATGCGAAGAAATTGCGCATGAAGAAGGTGCAGAACGGAATGGCATAGGCGGTGTGTACGAGCCACATGCCGCCGATCGTGTCGTAAAGACCCATGCGCTGGATGAGGAAGAACAGCGGGATTTGAACGATCTGGAAGGGAACTAGCATGCCCGTGAGCAGCAGGAAGTATACGAGCCGGCCGCTCGCGCCGCGCATATAGGCAAGCGGGTAGCCCGCGATAGCGCCGATCAGAATCGAAAGGGCCACGGCCGGGACCGAGATGGCGATGGAGTTGAAAAAGCTCCGGCCCATGCGCTCGAACGCAATCAGATAGTTCTGCCAGTAAAACTCGCTGGGCAGCGAGAGCACCAGGGTGAGCTCGGACGGTGATTTCACCGAGGTGATCGCGGCCACGACGAGCGGGGCGGCAAAGACGATGGCGAAAACGATGAGCACCGTGCGGGTGAGGGCGCTCTGGCGCTGTTGGAGAGCAGTGCTCATCATTCGGCCTCGCTCTCGGTCACGCGAGTGGACATGTAGTAGATGTAGGGCATGATAACGACTGCGGCGATGATCAGCAGATAGACGGCGACGGCGCTGGCCTGGCCCATGGCAAAGCGACCGAAAGCGAGGTCGTACATCTGGGTGGCGAGCACTTCGGAGGAATAGGCCGGCCCGCCCCTGGTCATGGCCCAGACGACGTCGAAGAGGCGCATGGCGTCGATCGCGGACATGCCCAGCACGATAATGGTCGAGGGCCAGAGCAGAGGAAAGCTCACCTTCCAGAATGTCTGCCAGGGCGTGGCGCCCTCGATGCGGGCCGCTTCGATGCATTCGGTGGGGATATTGCGCAGTCCAGCGAAAAAGACCAGGAAGGCAAAGCCTGTCGTCCACCAGGCGACGGCGCCCATGAGCGAGAAATTGACGATCGCCGGATCGCCCAACCAGTTCTGCGCCAGCCCACCCAGGCCCACAAGATTGAAAACGGTGGTGAGCAGACCATTGGAGGGCTCGTACATCCAGCGCCAGATGGCTGCGACGGCCACCGCGGGGATGGTGAAGGGCAAAAAGAAGACAATGCGGAACACGCTCTCTCCCCGTATCCCCCGATCGAGGAGGGCAGCGAGAAGCAGTCCGATGCCAGTGGGGACGATCAGCATGAACGCCACCCAGGTAACGTTGTTGAGCACGGCGTTGATGAACCGCGGCTGGCCCAGAAGGGTTGTGTAGTTCTGCAGTCCGACCCAGCGCATGGAGGGCGAGAACCCGTCCCAGCTATGGAGGGAAAGGTGAATGCTCGAAACAATGGGGTAGATGTAGAACGTCGCAAACAGGAGGACGGGCAAGGCAAGAAATGCCAGATGCGTCCGGGTCGTGCGGTTCGGCATCAACGCGCGCAGGGCCATTGCCAACCTCATGAAGAAATGAAGGAGCGGCCGAAAGAGACCGCTCCAGGGCGTGATTTACCAGGCGATGAAGGCGTCTTCGGCGAGCGCCTGCTGGCGTAGGCTTTCGAGCGTGGCCATCAGTTCGGCCTTGACCGTATCGGACGGATCGATGGCGAACCGCTCGATCTGCACTCCCAATTCCGTGCCGACCGCCGTGGGCAGCAGAAAGAACAGATTGGGCAAAACGGCGTTTGCGGCCGAGGCTTGGGCGAACTGCTCGGCAAACTTGGCGCCGGCATAGCCGTACACCGAAGGATCGACGTTGATATTGGGAGCAAGCGAGCCTTTGGGGACCGCGAAGGCAGCTTGGCCTTCGGGGGAAGCTGCGGTGACAATGAAGTCCTCGGCCGCAGCAATCCCGGCTTCCGAGCCGGCGGGAACGGCGAGCACATCCATTTGGAAGATGGATTTACCGATGGTGCCGGGTGCCTGGAAAACGTCGAATTCCTCGCCAGCCGTGAAGCCGGCCTGTTCGAAGTAGGCGGCCACCCAGATACCCATCATGAACATGCCGGTATCGCCGTTGACCACGTCGTCGGCGGTCTGCGTCCAGGTCTTGCCACTCCAGTTGTCGGCGTAGCACGAGACCATCATGTCGCGGTAAAGGTCGAGCGCTTCGGAAAACTCAGGGCTGTCAAAACCGAGTTCGCCGCTGGCGAGTTGATAATAGCCGTCCTCGCCAAGGACAGAAACCAGAGGGGCATAGAAATTGTAAAGGCTCCAGAAGGTGCCGCCCGCATTACCGAGAGGCTGATATCCGGCCTCCGAGAGCGCAGTGCAGGTTTGCATGAAGCTGTCCCAGTCGGCGGGAGGCTCAAGGCCGAGCTCTTCAAAGATGGCAGTGTTGTAGAACACGTTGTTGATCAGCGAGAGATCGAAGGGAACGCCATAGGGCACACCCTCGACCTTTACGACACGTTGAACGCCTTCAGGGAAAATCTCGTCGCCACCAATCTCTTCCCAGACGTCGGTCAACGGGTGGAGCCGGCCGCCATCCACGAAGGCCTTGAGCTCGAAGGCCATGGAGCTCTGGTAGGCGGCGGGCGGCTGGCCACCCAGAAATGCCGTCTGGAGTTGGCGGCGCAGTTCCACCACATTGCCGGGGATGATCACGCCCGTGAACTGAGCGTTTTGAGCGGCCTCGTTGCCGTTGGCGATGAGCGCTTCCATGCCGGCGAGTTCCGAGCCGGCGGCATAGTAGTGCCAAATCTCATAGGTTTCCTGCGCATGAGCGCCGGCCGAGGCCAGCGCCGCAGCGGCGATGACGCTCACCAATCCTGTCTTTTTCATTTTCCAACCTTTGCAGCCTGAAACTTCCCTCTGCAGACCCTCTAATAATCTGCGTACAAGAAAAATTCTGCGCCAACCCAAGGTTGGATGTCAATCCCTTGTGCACTCCACATGGATGATGGAAAATTGGGCAATCTGGCTGACTTAAATTATGTAAGCAAAAACTGTTAGTTAAGCGAAATTTCCGGCGTCTGTCCAATTTGACTCCCCATCGGGCTATCGGCGTGCACTTGACGCGGGTGATGAACGGTGCATAATTTTTCTTTAGTACAGACAAACTGGGGGGCGCCGGTGAACCGCTCGTATCTGCGACGCTTTCATGCCAACGCGATCTTCCATCGCATCAGGCTCGAGCCCTCGATCTCGCAGCGCGAGATCATAGAGCGCACCGGGTTCGACAAATCGACAGTCTCCTCGATCGTATCCCGCTTCGCCGAGATGGGGCTCATCGAACGCCAGTCAAAGCCGGAGGCCAATCGACGGGGCCGTCCGTCGGAAGGACTGCATATCTCCCGCAATTCAGGGCTTCTGGTGGGGGTTCAAGTTGAGGCCGGCGCTGTCGGCTTTGTCGCCTGCGGGCTTGATGGATCGGTCATGGCGTCCCGGATCGAACCGTTTAGCGGGGCCCTTGATGGCATCGCGACCTATGTGAAGGCGGGCATAGACGCCGTGATTGCCGCCTCGGGCTCGAGCGCGCCGGTCATGGGCGTGGGCGTATCGCTGCCAGGCCTGGTCAAGCGAGACGGCACGCTGGTCCACGTTCCTGTACTCGGCTGGCGCGACGTAGACATGCGCGGCCTACTTGACGGGGTCACCCAAGCCTCGATTTTCGTTGGCAATGACGGCAAGGCGGCCGCCATGGCCGAACGCATGTTCGGCGCCTGCACCGACATCGATGATTTTCTCTATCTATTCTCGGGCTCGGGCGTCGGTGGCGCGCTTTTTCTTGATGGCGAAGTTTACGGCGGGGCCGATGGCTTGGCCGGGGAACTGGGGCACATCAAGATCGTCCCTCAGGGGCGGTTTTGTTCCTGCGGCGCCTCGGGGTGCCTTTCCGCCTACCTCTCCGAACCGGCGCTGGTCCAGGAGATCGAAAGGCTGGGCGGCAGGGTGCCGAACGGTTTTGCATCGATCCTCCAAGGCGCCGAGGCGGGTGACGAAATTGTCCTCAATGTCCTCGACCATGCCGGAGAGGTGCTGGGGTCTGCGGTTTCGAGCCTCATCAACGTCTTCAATCCCCCCGTTGTTCTTTTGGGCGGCGATATCGCGCTGGCCCAGCCCTATGTGTCGGCGGCCATGGAACGTGCCCTGCTGCGGCTGGCCCATCCGGCGATGTATTCGCGCAGCACCGTGAGGTTCTCGGAAATATCGGAAGGCATGCCACTGCTCGGTGGCGTCGCCATCGCCCTCGACGGCATCACGGGCCTCGATGGCTCGCATGTTCTGCAGTGAAAACAGTCTTCTAGCTTAGGTATACCAATGCGCATAGCCATCGTCGGCCTGTCCATCGAAATCATGCTCGCTTCGCCCATTCCTACGGGGATAGGGGCGCTCCAGGAATATTCCGCAGAACAGATGCTCAATGGCGATCTGTGGATGGTGCGCGGTATGCTGGCGCGGCTGGCGGAGGAACCCGGCTGGAATGCGGTGCCCCTCTACTGGGCAACAGCGCTTCCCGGCGGCCCGATGACGGCGGACGCCTACGAGATGGTCAAGAACAAGACCTTGTCGCTCCTCCAAAGCGAAGGGCCCTTCGAGGGTGTTCTGGTCGTCAATCATGGCGCGCTGGAAGTGGATGGACTGGACAGCGATGCTGATGCCGACTTCGTGTGCGCCATCCGCGAAACGGTGGGGTCTGAAGTACCGATTGGCGTTTCGCTCGACTTGCACGGCGATATGACGCCACCGCTCCTGGAGGCTGGAACGGTGTTCTCGGTGCTGCGTACCGCGCCCCATCGCGATGACCGGGAAACCGGATATCGTGCCGCCCACCAACTCATCGACGTCATCAAAAGGGGGCTCAAGCCCAAAAAGGCCGCGGTCACCATCCCCATCCTCGTGCCAGGCGAAACGGCGGTTACCACTCAGGAGCCCGGACGCACGCTCTATGGAAGCCTTGCCGAGTTCGACGCCGTGTCGGGAATGATGGAGGCCAACATCTTGGTTGGTTTCGCCTGGAACGACCGCCCCTGGACGGCGGTGACCGCCTTCGCGGTCGCCGAGGACGATGCCGGGCTGGCCCGGGAGCAGGCGATCAGGCTGGCAGAAAAGATCTGGGCTGCACACTCGCAATTTGTGCTCAACATGGAAACCGCCGAAGTGGGGGAGGGGTTGGAGCGGGCTCTAACGGTGCCCGAGCGACCGGTTTATGTTTCCGATTCAGGTGACAACACCACGGCCGGCGCCGGCGGCGAATTGACGAGCGTTCTCCAGGCAACTCTAGACCTGCCGGAGGGCTCAGATATCATTGTCGCCGGGATCACCGCGCCGGAAACCGTGCGCCAGCTTTTGGCCGCAGGGATAGGAGCGGAGGTCGAGATCGAGCTCGGTGCCGAGCATCTTTCCCGACCCAGGACAAAGCGCAAGGTAAAAGCCGTGGTCGAGGGCGGAGGCGACTGGCTCGAACTGGGCGGCTTCCAGCCCTATCGCTCCCGGGAAGCGGCATGGGCCAAGGTGCGAATCGGCGACGTCGTCGCAACCTTCCACGCCCAGCCGATCGGGATCACCACGCCGCAGCATTTCCGGGCCATGGATATCGATCCGCTGGCGCACAAGGCCTATGTGGTCAAGCTCGGCTATCTGCATCCCCAGCTCGAAGACATAGCGGCGCGTCATATCCTGCTGCTCAGTGACGGGACGTCACAGCTCGACATGACCCGGCTCGAATGGAACCGCCTGCCGCGGCCGACCTGGCCGCTCGACAAGGATTTCGACTGGTCCGCCGCCGCCTCGCTCTACGGCGATGCCGACTGAGCCGGCTGCGGACACGACACGCGATTGAAAGGAGCCCACATGGCCAGCGTAACGCTCGGAAAGGTTGAAAAGGCCTATGACGGCCTTAAAACCGTTCACGGCATCGATCTCGAGATCGCCGATGGGGAATTCATCGTCCTTGTCGGCCCCTCCGGGTGTGGTAAGTCGACGACGTTGCGGATGATCGCGGGTCTGGAGACAGTCACCGGCGGGGAGGTCGCCATCGGCGGACGCAGGGTCAACGAGCTCCAGCCCGGCGAGCGCGACATTGCCATGGTGTTCCAGAATTACGCGCTCTATCCGCATCTGAGCGTTGCCGAGAACATCGTTTTCGGATTGAAGCTGCGCAAGGTGCCCAAGGCCGATATCGAATCTCGCCTCAAGCGCACCGCGGAGATCCTGGGACTCGAGCAATATCTCGACCGCAAACCGCGCCAGCTCTCGGGCGGCCAGCGCCAGCGTGTCGCCATGGGGCGGGCGTTAATCCGCAATCCAGCCGTCTTCCTGTTCGATGAGCCTCTTTCCAATCTCGATGCCAAGCTGCGCGTCCAGATGCGCACAGAGATCAAGGAGCTGCACGCCCGCATCCCGACCACAACGATCTATGTCACCCATGACCAGATCGAAGCGATGACCCTGGCCGACCGGGTCGTGGTGATGAACAAGGGGCGTATCGAACAGGTTGCCGCGCCCGAAGAGCTTTACCAGCGTCCCGCCACGCGCTTTGTGGCCGGCTTTATCGGTTCGCCGGGCATGAATTTCTTTTCAGTGACTATCGAAGCAGGCGGGAGCGAACTCGTCCTCAAGCTCCCCGATGGCCATAGCCTTGCGGTGCCCGACAGCCGCAGGGCTCTGTTTGCTCCCCATGTTGGCGCGCAGATGCTGATCGGTATCCGTCCCGAACATTTCAGTGCACCAACCGAGAGCGCCGCCAACACTCTCGATATCGGTGCCACGCTGGTCGAGCCCCTGGGCATGGATACGCTGGTCCATTTCCGCATGAACGGGACCGATGCAGTGGCTCGTCTGCTGCCGATGCCCGGACTGAAGGCCGGCGCTTCGCTCAAACTCGCCGTCGACATGGCCAAGGTGCATCTGCTCGATCCGAAAACGGACGCGGTTCTGGGATAAGATATGGTGGTCAGCCGGCAGGATCTGATCCGCGTTCTCGCGGCCATAGCTCCCGATCCGGTGCTTGGCGCGGTCTCCGTGAATGCGATCGGCTATGTTGAAGCGCGGCTTGCCGCGGAAGGAGCCAATTGGTTGCCGGCCGTGGAGGAAGGGTTGGTCCACCTTTCCGAGGCTTCGCTTCGGGCCGCGCGCGTTCCTTTCGCCGATATCGACGACCGGGCGCTTACCGAACTGGTCAGTGCCGTGGCCAACCAGAAGTGGTTCGTTATGCTGACGCGCTGGGTCGCCGAAGCGATCTATGCCAATCCCGGCAACGGCGGAAACCCTGGCGCCAGATCCTGGAGAGAGGTGGGATATCGCCATGGCCTACCTGAAGGGCCCAATGGTCCATCGCGAAAGCAACCTTCTCCTGAACCGCGACGCGAGCTGGCGGCACATTACGACGCCATTGTTGTCGGCGCAGGGGCAGGGGGCGGCATCGTCGCTACGCAGTTGGCTCTTGCGGGACGCAAGGTTCTGCTCGTTGAGCGCGGCCGGCGTCTGGACTATCGCAACAGCGGCCATCGCGATCATCTGCGCAATCATCGCCACCCGGTTTACGGCCACAACACCGGGCCCGACCGAGAAGATGGCCTGCGGGTCCTGGTCCGGCCCGACGGCAGCGAAGCCCTTGTCGAGCCCCACACCGTCGAGTTCGGCAACAATGCGGCCTGCGTTGGCAGCGGCACGCTGATCTATGGCGGGCTGGCCTGGCGCTTTCATCCCGACGACTTCCGCATGGCCAGCAAATACGGCGTACCTGATGGCTCGTCCCTCGTCGATTGGCCCATCGGATATGATGATCTCGAACCCTGGTACGAGATGGCCGAGCACGAGATCGGGGTGTGCGGCCCACAGGGCGCCATGCCGCACGAGTCCAAGCGGCGCCGAAACCTGCCGATGCCGCCGCTGCCGCGATACGCAAGTGCGCGGGTGCTCGAACGCGGCGGCCAAGCCCTGGGGCTTGAGACCTTCCCGCCGCCGGTGCTGGTCAATTCCGTGCCGCGGGCTGGCCGGGCTGCCTGCATGGAGTGCGGAAGCTGCGTCGGTTTCGCCTGTCCTTCGGACGGCAAAAACGGCACGCAAAACACCGTCCTTCCGCGCGCCCTGGCGACGGGCAATCTCACCCTTGTCGCCGAAACGACCGTCGAGAAGGTGCTGACGGCATCCAATGGGCGCGTAGCGGGAGTGGCGATGGCCTGGAATGATGCCGGAGAGATAGAGCGTCGTGAGATCGGCGCCGATATCGTGGTGCTTTCGGCTGGCGCTATCGAAACCGCACGGCTTTTGATGCTTTCGAATCTCGCCAATGAGTTCGGTCATCTCGGGCGCCACCTCCAGGGGCACACCTATCCCACCGCGTTCGGGCTCTTTGACGATGAGGTCTATGCAGAGCGCGGGCCGGGCGTCACCATCGCGACGACGGCCTACGCCCATGACAATCCGGGCATCGTGGGCGGGGCGATGCTGGCCGACGATTTCATCATCCCGCCTGCGATCTTCTGGGATCAAGCCCTGCCGCCGGATCTACCCCGCTGGGGCCAGGCGCCCCACGATTTCATGCGACACAGCTACCGACGGGTGACGCAGGTCAAGGGTCCGGTCCATGAAGTTCCTTCGCCCCAATGCAGGGTGGAACTTGACCCTACACTGACCGACAAATGGGGGCGTCCGGTGGCCCGCCTTTCTGGCGTCGTTCATCCCGAGACGCAGAGGACGGCCCATTTCCTGCTTGAGCGGGCAAGTGAATGGCTGGTTGCATCCGGAGCGACCAAGGTCTGGGGGCACGTACCCGCGCCCAGGCTCTCGGCCTACCAGCATCAGGCCGGAACATGCCGGATGGGCGACGACCCGGCGCATTCGGTCACCGATCCGTTCGGCCGGGTGTGGGGGCATGACAATCTCTTTGTTGCCGATGCCTCGCTGCATCCGACGAATGGTGGGTTCAACCCCGTCCTCACGGTCATGGCGCTCGCCTTCCGCAGCGCCGATCACATCCTTTCAACCCTATAGCGAGTCAATCATGAGCGAGCTCAAAGCAGTCACCCTTCCCGATTTCGGCACACCGCTGGAGCGTCCGCAAATCCCGGCTCAAACCCTCGCCGCTCGGTGTGACGCAGCCTATGCGCGCGCCGGCAAGACATGGCTGTTCGTCTACGCCGACCGCGAGCACAACGCCAACATCCTCCATTTCACCGGGTTCGACCCGCGCTTTGAGGAAGCTATCCTGTTGCTGGGTCCTGATGGCCGCCGGGTGGTGATAACGGGCAACGAGTCCGAAAGCTTCACGGCGATTTCCCCGCTGCCCGGGCTCGAAACGGTTCTCGCTCAGACGCTGAGCCTTATGGGCCAGGACCGCAGCCGCAAGCCCAGCCTTGAGGGGGTGCTGCGCGACGTTGGGCTTAAGGAGGGCGACACCGTCGGGATCGTGGGCTGGAAGTACCTGGGCAGCCAGGAATGGGAGGGTGAAACCGCGGGTTTCATCGTGCCCCACTACATGGTCTCGATCCTGGCGCGGCTCGTCGGTGGTGCAGAGGGGTTGTCCGATGAAACGGCGATGGTGATGAACCCGCGCGACGGGTTGCGCTCGATTATCGACGCAGACCAGATCGCAGCGTTCGAATGGGCATCGGCGCGTGCCTCGGCAGCGGTATGGTCGGTGCTCACGCAGGCGCGGCCGGGCCAGCGCGAGATCGAGGCGGCCGCGCACTTTGCCTATGCGGGCGAGCCGCTGAGCGCGCATTCGATGTTTGCTTCAGGCAACCGCGGCCATCAGATCCATGGCCTCAACAGCGCCACCTCGCGCGTGCTCGAAAAGGGCGACGGGGTAACGACAGCTGTTGGATACTGGGGCGGGCTCTCCTCGCGGGCAGGCCTGCTTGACGATGACAACGAGGATTTCGTCGCCGTGGCAGGCCGCTATTTCGATGCGCTGGTCAAATGGTACGACACGGCCGATATCGGCGTGACCGGTGGGGCACTATACGATGCGGTGACTGAAAGGTTGGCCCAGGGCGGGCTTAAATCGGCGCTCAACCCCGGCCATCTGGTCAATTACGACGAATGGAGCCATTCACCGGTGCGGCCGGGATCAACCGACGCGATCAGCTCAGGGATGGTCTTTCAGGTCGATGTCATTCCCACGCCAACCCCGGTTGGCACCGCGCTCAACTGCGAGGACGCAGTGGCCTTTGCCGATTCGAAACTGCGGGATGAATTAGCTGCCAAGCATCCAAAGACCTGGGAGCGCATCGCCAAACGGCGCGCCTTCATGCGCGATGAAATTGGAGTGTCGCTCAAGGAATCGATCCTGCCGCTCTCCAACCTTCCGCTCTATCTGCCCCCCTTGTGGCTGGCGGCGGATAGGGTGCTCGTGAACAGCTGAGCCAGAGCGCGGGCGATACTTGTTGTCGCCCGCCTCCACGCTAGAGTGCCCAGCGTCCATAGGGCGAGCGTACGACTGCGCCAATGGCGTTGAGAATGATGTGGCCGGCCGTAAGCGCGGTGAGTTCGTTGACATCCTTGGCCGGAGCAATTTCGACGATGTCCATGCCGAGCAGGCGCCCCCTCTGCGTCAGGCCCCTGATCAGATCGATAATTTGACGATAGGTGACGCCGCCGGGCTGGGGGTTGCTGACTGCGGGCATAACAGCGGGATCCAGCCCGTCCGCATCGATTGTGATGTAGAAATTGCCCCCCATCGGCATGATATCGAGCAGAGCCCGTGTGCCGAGCCGCTCCCACTCCGCCATGGTGACGATGTGGGCGCCATAGTCGAGCGCTGCGGCGACCTCGTCGGGTCGGGCGCTGCCCTGTCCGCGGATACCAAGCTGGTAAATCCCATCTATATGCGGCAATTCGGACGCGCGGCGGATGGTGCTCGAAAGCCCTTCAAACTTTTCGCAGAACGCATCGCGCCAATCGAGATGGGCATCGACATGGACAAGGGTGACCGGCCCGTGATCGGCCAAAGCCCTAAAAATGGGAATTGGGATGCCGTGATCGCCGCCCATGGTGATGGGAAAAGCGCCGGCCGAAAGAACACGCCGGGCCAATGTTTCTAACCGAGTATAGTGACTGGCAAGGTCGGTCCGGTCGCCGAAGACGTCACCGGCATCGCACAGACGAACGGGCTTGCCATTGAAAACGGTGCCGCCGATGTCGAAATCATAACGATCGAGGCTTTGCGTGAGGCGCTGAGAAGCGCGCCGCACGGCGGCAGGGGCGCGGCTCTGTTCGTTGACGATCTCCTCGAAAGAATAGGCATCGCCATAAGGCATGCCAATAAAGACGAAGTCGGCGTTGATCTCTTGGGTGGGGTCGACCAGGGGCATGTCGAGGAAGGTCTGGAACGCCCTAGGAGGCGGCGTGGACAGAGCGGTCATTTTGTTCGTCCATGGCATAGGAAGGGTTCAGGCGGCGTGGGCGACGCCCAGGAACTGACGCAATTCGGGAGTGCGGGGGCTGCCGAACACAGTGTCGGGCGTTCCCATCTCGTGCACCCGGCCCTCATGCATAAAGATCACGCGGTCGCAGACCTCGCGGGCGAACTGCATTTCGTGGGTGACCATGGCGAGGGTCATGCCTTTGCCGGCCAAAGTTCTCACCACCGCGAGCACCTCACCGACCAGCTCGGGGTCGAGCGCCGAGGTGATCTCATCGCAAAGCAGAGCTACTGGCTTCATGGCCAGCGACCGGGCGATGGCGACGCGCTGCTGCTGGCCGCCCGAGAGTTTATCTGGATAGGCATCGAACTTGTCCGAAAGACCTACGCTTGCAAGCATTTCCTCGGCGACCCTGCGGGCCTCCTCCTCGGGAACTTTCTTGACTACGGTCTGAGCGAGCATGACGTTGCGTCCTGCTGTCAGATGAGGAAACAGGTTGAACTGCTGGAAGATCATCCCAACCTTGAGCCGCAAGCGGCGCAGGTCGGCCGCCGTTTCGTGCAAGTGCTCGCCGCCAATGGTGACGGACCCCTCGTCGATAGTCTCGAGCCCATTGATACACCGCAAGAGCGTGCTCTTGCCTGAACCGCTTTTGCCGATGATGGCGAGCACTTCTCCGCGTTCGATCGCGATGTCGATACCCTTGAGGACTTGGACGGGACCAAAACTCTTGTGAACATCATTGATTTCGATGAGCGACATTGAGTTTCCTCTCGAGATTGCGGCTTCCCTGGGAGAGTGGCCAACACAGGATGAAATAGATTGTGGCGACGATTCCGTAGACGAGAAAGGGCTGGAAGGTGACGTTTGCCATCATCCCGCCGGCGCGGGACACCTCGATGAACCCTATGATCGAGGTGATGGCCGTCGCCTTGATAATCTGGACCATAAACCCGACGGTGGGCGGGATGGCGATGACGAAGGCTTGGGGCAGGATGATGTAGCGCATCTGCTCGAGATAGCTCATGCCCAGGCTCGCGGACGCCTCCCACTGGCCCTTATGAACCGACTGTACGCATCCCTTCCAGATTTCGGTGAGGAATGCGGCGGTCCAAAGCGAAAGCCCCAGGATGGCGGCCAGCCAAGCCGACGTATCAATCCCGATCAGGGGCAATCCGAAGAACAGGACGAAAAGCTGGATCAAAAGCGGCGTGCCCTGAAAAAGATCAACATAGGCGCGGCTTATGACGTTGAGCGCTTTGATCGAACTGGTGCGCAGCGGCAGAAGCAGAAGCGCCAAGACGCCGCCGCCGACAAAAGAGATGAGCGAGAGCAGGATGGTCCAGCGGGTGGACAGCGCCAAGTTGCGCAGGATGTCCCAGGTGGTCAGGTCAGTCACGGGCATACCTCCGCGGGAAAATCCTACGCCCTAAAAGATCGAGCAACCCCCGCATGATGGCGGCCAGCGCGAGGTAGATGAATAGGGAGACAAAGAAGGTTTCGAACGAGCGGAAGTTTCGCGACTGGATAAAGTTGGCGACGAAGGTGATGTCCTCGACCGCGATCTGAGAAACGACCGAGGTGCCCAGCATGACGATAACGAATTGTGAGGAAAGGGCCGGCCAAATCCGCTCAAGTGCGGGAAAGAGGATGATGTGGCGGAAGACCTCGGTGCGCGACATCGCTAGGCTGGTGCCGGCCTCCACCTGCCCGCGAGGGGTTGCCTGGATGCCGGCGCGGACGATTTCGCATGAGTAAGCGCCGACGTTCAGCACGGTGGTGGCGATGGCCGCTGTGAAAGCCGAGACGCGAATGCCCAGTTCGGGCAATCCAAAATAGATGAAAAACAGCTGGATCAGGAACGGGGTATTGCGGATGACCTCGACATAGGCATGGACAACGGGTCGGGCTCGACCAGGCCCCCAGCTCAGCGTCCAGGCGCATCCCAGGCCGAGGGCTATTCCGCCCAGAGTGCCCAGCAGTGAAAGACCAATTGTGACGAGCGCCCCCGCCAGCAGCATAGGCGCGTAGGGGATCACCCACCCATAGTCAAATACGTAGTTCATCCTTAGCCCCAATAGGCTGGCGCCCCGCCGTGGGTTGGGCAGGGCGCTGGTGCGGCACTAGAGATTTTCGGGTATCGGCTGGTAGAACCAGCGTTCGGACATGGCGTTGAGCGTGCCATCGGCCTTGGCGGCAACAATGATCTCATCAATCCTGGCCTGCAGTTCAGGCTCGCCTTTGGGAAGGCCGATATAGCAGGGCGAATCGGCGATAACGAACAGGGTTTCGGGACGGCGCTCGGGGTCGGTTTCAAGTACCGTCGCCGCAACCACATTGGCCGTAACCACGGCATCAACCTGCCCGGAAAGAAAAGCAGCCATCGTGGTACTTCCATCTTCGAAGCGGCGGATTTCGGTGCTTTCGAGTGCCATCTCGGTGATTTCGAGATCCTCGATGGACCCGCGCGCCACCGAAACCGTCATGCCCGCGAGGTCTTCGACCGAATCTACCTCGAGATCGGCGGGGCCAAAGACGCCACTAAAAAAGGGGGCGTAAGCCTGCTCGGAGAAGTCGATCACCTCGGCCCGCTCGGGATTACGACCCAGACTGGAGATGACGATATCGACGCGGCCACTCGTAAGGTAGGGCACGCGATTGGCGCCGATGACCGAGGTCATTTCCAGATCGACACCTAGGCTTTCCGCGACGAGACGGGCCATGTCGATATCATATCCGACTAGTTCAAGATTGGCGTCGGTCATCCCGAAGGGAGGGCCATCCTGCGGAACGGCGACGCGGATAACGCCTGATTCAGTAATCTCATCCAGTGAGCGCGCTGCCGCTTGCGAAACCGCAATGGAGGCGATGCCTACACCCACAATTACCCAGATCAATTTGGACTTCATTTCTGTTCTCCGCTTCCCCTTGGCCAGGCCTGCTTGCCGGCGAGATGCTGATGGAGCCCCGGCACCCGCAGAGCCCTTGATTATGCTAAAATAATGCGCACAAATTAAGAATGCACATTTTTTCGCCCGTGACCAGACGAAAAGTAATGACGTTCCATCGTTGTCCCCTTATGGTTCAGATCGTGCCTTGCGAAGTGTCGCTAGGATTCCATCGAACGAAAGAGACGGGAGCTTAAGATGACCATCAGACGCGTGCCGATCGCGGACATGCCCACCAAATCCAAAGTCGCATTCTATCATTTGCCGGGAGGGGGTGGCTTCATGTGGGCAGTGGCAACCTCGCGCGATACAAGCGTGGGGCTGCCCGAGCAGGCCGCCGGCGCGCTAGAGGTCATTGACGGCTACCTTAGGGAGGCTGGGCTCGATCGCACGCGAATCGTCAAGGCCGAAGTGGTGGTGACCGATCACGATCAGAAACCGGCATTTGACAAGGTATGGTCCGAATGGATGCCTGACGGTTATGGGCCGGTGCGCTCATTCGTCCAGTCGGTCATGCCAGAAGGCGATCAGGTGGAAATTATCATCACTGCAGCGCTGCCGGCCGACTATCCAGCGCCCTGATTGGCTTTCGATCGGTCGACATCGGCTCGGCCCATCGCGCAGCTTTTCCATGGAAAAAAAGGACACGCCATTGACATCGCTCTGTGAGCCGCTGGCTCTTTCCGACCGCGCTGCGCGGCTGTCGCGGCGGCTCCGCGAACTCGCGGCAATCAGCAGCCAAGCGGGGGGAATCACGCGATTGTTCCTCACCCCAGAGCACATTACTGCAAACACGCTCGTTGCGTCATGGATGGAAGAGGCGGGGCTTACCGTCCAGATCGATGCAGTAGGTAATATCATTGGGCGCTACGAAGGTGAAACACCGGACGCGCCAGCCCTTATGATCGGGTCTCATCTGGATACTGTCCAGGATGCTGGTCGATTTGATGGACCTTTGGGCGTGATGATCGGGATTGAGGCGGTCGACAACCTCAGGGGTGCGGGACTGCGCCTTCCATTCCCGCTGGAGGTTGTGGGGTTCTGGGACGAAGAGGGGGTACGCTTCGGCGGCAGTTATTTGGGAAGTCGGGCGCTTTCCGGGCAGGTGCTTGCGGAACACCTCGACATCAAGGATTCTGAGGGGATCACGATAGCCCGCGCGCTTGAGGCGATCGGGCTGCCGCCTGATCGGATCGGGACGGCGTCCCGGCGCGGCGCGCCGCCGCTCGCTTATATAGAAGTTCACATCGAGCAGGGACCGGTCCTTGAGCGCGAAGGGCTAGCCCTAGGCTGTGTTACTGCCATCTCCGGTTCAATACGGGCTCAGTTCGATGTTGAGGGTATCGCGGGGCATGCCGGTACCCTGCCCATGCAGGGGCGCCGCGACGCGATGGCCGCCGCCGCCGAGTGTATTCTCGCCGTGGAGCAGATTGCCACCGATGCCGGAATCGTGGGCACCGTCGGCCTGGTGCAGAGCCGCACCAATGCGGGTAATGTGGTGCCGGGCAAAGTGCGCTTTTCGATCGACGTTCGCGATCAGGACAATGATGCGCTTGCCGCCGCGTTTGAACAGCTCCTTGCACGGTTTACGGCCATCGCTGCGCGTCGCGGGGTGATGATATCTGAGGTCGTGCGCCGCTGCTCGGACGCCAAGGCATGCGCGCAGGGCATCGTGAATCAGATCAGCGCGGCACTGGAAGCCAATGGACACCCGCCCCGCCTGCTACAGAGCGGGGCGGGACACGACGGGATCGCGATGAGCGAGCTGGCACCATTTGGTATGGTGTTCGTACGGTGCCGCCAAGGCATCAGCCACAACCCGGCCGAGCATGCCAGCGACGAGGACATAGCTGAGGCAATTGATGTGCTCGACCACGTGATCGCGAACTTTCGATCGGAGTAGTGGGTGCTCTCAAATTGCCAACCGAGCCAATTCGACCCTATCGGAATCGATTCGGTTCCGCCTGCTGACATCGCCGACGAACAGTATATGCGAAGCTTTCTCGGTGCGAGCGTCAGCCCATTTCGAGGTCTATCCAGTAGCGATAGCGGTCGGCACGGTAATGGTTGACCGCGTATTCGGCTGGCAGGCTGCGCTGATCGCGCACAAGGCGCCGAGCAACAAGGGTGGGATCGCCGACGGACATCTCAAGGAGTTCGGCCGTTTCGACGTCAGCGCAGGCCGCCTCTATATATTCGCGCCCCCCGCTTAGCAGCACCCCGCACTGTTCGGCCAGCCACAGGTACAGCGAATTGGAATTCAGATAATTCAGGTCGGGAGGTGCAACTTCACCCATAACGGCCGCCGGTATCCAGGAGGTGGTGACACCGATCGGGCGCCCGTCGGCAAGCAGGAGGCGGCACGTCCTGAAGGCGCGGCGGTCTCCATGGAGTTCAAGCGCGCGAACTACTTCCTCGTCGGGTTCTGAAAAGCCGAAAAGCAGTGTCTTATATCCGGGCTCGATGCCGCGACGACGCATGTCGTCAGCAAAACCGGAAAGAACATTGAGCGGTTGGTCGACCTTGGCAGTGACAACGATTGATCCGCGTCCGGACTGCCTGAAGATCAGTCCTTCGTTCTCGAGCTTGTTCAGTGCAGCGCGGGCGGTTGTGCGGCTAACGCCGAAGACACGGTTGAGGTCGCCCTCGGAGGGAAGCTTGTCTCCCTCTTTGAACTCTCCGGCTGAAATAGAGGATCGCAGTATGTTGGAGATCTGAAACCAGATCGGCACCGGACCTTTTTCGATACGCGCGTCGTGCCAGGCCATGATCCTGCCCTACTTGTAAACCGCCATGACGTCATGACAACTTTCGATTAACGCGCCGGTTAGTGACAATCAAGCTTTGAGGTGATTGTCCTACGTGCGCACTTTGGCACGCGACCCTGATTCTTATGTCACCCCATCAAGCTCTTTATGTCGAAGGTCGTCTCGATAGGGCGGAACGCGAACTAGGGGCATTAATCGCTTCGTGCATTGAGGGCTGTCTTTACTGCGCCTCGGTACACGCGCGGCGCTTCATCTAACTGTCCGGCAACATCGAAACTATAGAACGCATCTACCGGTTCGGACTGCACGAGCCCGCAGCCCCAGGGGTCGCGCGACTATTGTGAAGTGCCATCGATCACATCACTATCGGCAACCCGAGCACATCGAAACTCTCCGCAATACGGGCCAACCGGCCCATGCACACGTTGGGCCATTCCCACTAAACTATTGATCAAAGGATCGAGCATGAAAGTTTCAACCCCCACGCACCGGCTGCCATTGGGCCTACAGTCAAGCGCGCCGCGCCGACGCGCAAATGTTCAGGTGCTCGAAAATATTAGGGCGATAGTTGAGCCCATTGGGTGACCGATCTTCCGGCAATGAAGTAGCTCAAATGAAATCTACGCCGCCGCGTTTTCCGCTCCGTCCCCGGCTCGAGCGACCTACCGGGTGGCCGCCCTGCCCATGGGGCCAAAGTCGAGATCGAAGCCGTCGCGATCCTCCCAAACGCTGCAGACACGTTCGCTTTAGATCACAGACGCGCAAAGTCCATCGTTTCGGGGTGTTTAGCTAATCTTGACGGGCCTGTCAGCCCCTCTGAAGCATGTACGGGAGGGCTA
Source organism: Pelagibacterium sp. 26DY04 (assembly GCF_031202305.1). Lineage (NCBI taxonomy): Bacteria > Pseudomonadati > Pseudomonadota > Alphaproteobacteria > Hyphomicrobiales > Devosiaceae > Pelagibacterium > Pelagibacterium sp. 26DY04. The sequence goes on along the minus strand of NZ_CP101731.1, from coordinate 2,043,847 downwards.
TAACTCGACCCTGAACCTGTACCGGTCCGATCTGTAGATCACCGTAGCGAATTCCACAGGAAGGCCGCTGGTGGCCTTCGCAATGCGGGTTATGACCAGAACCGCCGTGCCGGGTTCGATTTCGAGTTGGGCGGCTGTCGTGGGGTCAGCGGCTTGCGCCTCGATGAATTCTACGCCGCCAGAAATCTCAATGCCGATATTGTGCCGCAGCCACGAATAAAGGGAGCCCGTGGCCAGAATGTCCCTGGTTGGCGTCGGGATATCGCCAAAGATATCGGGGCGAATCCACGAAGCCGAATGGCCAATGAGACGGTCGTTTGCCTTGAGCAAACGGACCGATTTAAACGGTTTGTCGGAACTGGCCAGCCCCAAGGCATGCGCAGCCTCGCCGGTCGCGGTCTCCCAACCGCATTCGAGAACCGTAAAGGACGGGACGAGACCCCGGCTGAGCATGTCTTCGGTAAAGCCACGGATCTGGCTGACGGGTTGGTCGACTTTAGGGGCAAGGACCACGGACCCCACACCTGGTCGCCGGATCAGAAGGCCGTCTTGGACCAGCCGGTTGAGCGCTGCCCGCGCCGTCGTGCGGCTGATGCCAAAGGTTTCGTTGAGGCGTGCTTCGGTGGGCATGATATCGCCGGGCGAGAACTCGCCTCTGGCGATCGATCGTCTGAGGATTTCAGCGATCTGGAACCATTTCGGCGCGCCTTCAGGCGCCAGCGATGCCGTTTCCCAGCTCATTCTTGCCTACAATGTCATTACAAAATGCAGGCATACACGTTCGGGTCAGTTTGGGCAAGTTATGGCCATTTCTCTGATGAAAGTTCTGGCAAAATGCACAGGGAATGAGCAGGGCGTGGTCAAGTTAGAAAATGTGGGCAAATTCCGATTGACCTTAATGTCATTACATTGTTACCAAATGTTGGAACCAGGAAGGGGGAACGATGAACGCGACGCTTTTTGTCGGCGATGTGAGTCTCGATCTGAGCCTTGCGATGTCCCACGTGCCCGACCTAGACGAAAAGGTGCATTGCATCGGGGCCGAGGAGAGCGTGGGTGGTGTCGTCGCCAATACGGCGGTGGCTTTCGCGCGCGCAGGGGGGCAGGCCCGTCTTCTCGTGCAGTTGGGCAGCGATCATGCTTCCACCTATGTTCGGGAAGTGCTGTGTCAGGAGGAGCTGACTCTCCTCGCGGCCGAAAGTCCCGGCAAGCTGTGCCGCGTGGTTACCCTTCTCGAGCCGCATGGTGAAAAGCGGCTTCTGCTTTATCCCGGCGTCTCACTCTATCCCTCGCCGGACGTCGTTGGTTCCTCCGATCTTACCGGGGTACGCCACGTCCACACTGCTTGTTTTGGGCCTGCGGCCGAAGTCCTGATAGACCGCGCCCGGGCATCCGGCCGCGCTTGGTCTATCGATCTGGAGCCGGCGAGCTTCGCGTCCGGCATCAATAGTCTTGCCAAGATGATCGATGGCGCGCGGATTCTGTTCGTCAACGATCGTGCCGCCCAGGCCATTGGAGGCAATGCCGTTGAAAGGCTTTTCGCCATGGGCGCGCACGCCATTGTCAGGACGCGCGGCGCGGCTGGGGCCGAATTTCATTCAGCCGGGAACGTTGTTTCCGCGCCACCGCCGTCTGGCCTGCCCATTCTCGATACGACCGGAGCTGGTGACTGCCTGGCGGGTTGGCTTCTGGCCGGCCTTGAGGCCGGTCTCGATGCAGCGGTCAGCCTGAAACGCGCGGTGCGCGCGGCGACGATCTCGTGCGGCAGGTTTGGCGCCCAAACGGCCTACCCCACCGCGACCGAACTCCAATCCCTTTACGATCAAGAAGAGGTCCAATGACTCCGCCCATCGTGATGCCGGCGAAAGACAACGCGCTGGATGTCCATTTCAAACGCAAGAAGCCGATCATTGGCGTAATCCACCTGCGCGCCTTGCCGGGAGCGCCGCGCTACGAAGGTGAGAGCATGGCGGGGATCATCGCCGCCGCACTAGCCGATGCTCGCACTCTATCCCAGGGCGGCATCGATGGCATTATGGTCGAGAACGCCGGCGACATGCCCTTCTCGCGCCCCGAGGATATCGGCTACGAGACCGTTGCGGCACTGAGTGCGGTGTGTCAGGAAATCCGCGGCGCGGTTGATACCCCCATTGGCATCACTTGCGTGGCCAACGGCGCCATTCCGGGCCTGGCCGTCGCCAAGGCGGTTGGCGCGCGCTGGGTGCGTGTCAATCAGTGGGTCAATGCCTACGTGGCCAATGAAGGTTTCCTCAACGGCCCTGCTGCCCTTGCCATGCGCTACCGCGCGCAGATCGGGGCCAAGGACGTCTCGATCTTCGCGGATGTTCACGTAAAGTTCGGCGCCCACGCGATCACCGCCGACCGTTCGATCGCCGAGCAGGCGACGGACGCTGAATGGTTCGACGCCGACGTCCTGATCGCCACGGGCACCCGCACCGGTTCGCCCACCCGCCCCGAGGAGGTGGCTGAAGTGCGCGCTGGCACTAACCTGCCGGTGATTGTGGGCTCGGGGCTTTCCCCCGAACAGGTACCCGCGCTCATGGCGGCGGCGGATGGGGCGATCGTCGGTCAGTGGCTCAAGCACGATGCCAAATGGTGGAACCCGGTCGATCCTCACCGTGTCGAGCAGTTGATGAACGCGGTCGAAAAGGAACGGTTATGACAAGCCTGACCGGGGATACCGACGTCTTTACCGCCGATGTTTCCAGCGCCAAGTCGCGCGCTTCGGTGATGTTCATGAGTACGCGGCACGACGATCTCCCAGGAGCCTATGGACCTGCTGAGCGGGATACCATCCTCTCCGAACTCGACCGACTCGCCGATGAGGGCTGGACACTTACCTTGCGGAAGGTCTTCGATTCCGAGGCCCCCAACGCCCCGTGCGCTCTTGCGACCGGCTTTGCCCATGGCCACGACGTGGCCGGTGTCTTCGAAGCCCCCGATCCTGAGGCAGCGCTCCGGGGCACCATCAGGCTGGAGAAGGCGGGCTGGGCCAGAATATTCCGCACCGAATGGCTTATCGGGATCAAGGAGTTTGCCCCCGTCATGGGCAAGGGCAGCTTGACCGATCACGACTGGGCGTTTCTGGCCCTTTGGGAATGGAACGACCAATGGTGCGAGGCATCGGAAGCCGCGCGCACTGAATACGATCTCGAATGCGATATCGCCTTCAAGGGTGACTTGGCCTTGGGCGTCAACATCGCCGGCCGCCACCGCATGGATTGGTCGCATGGTTGGCATCATCTGGGCGCCTGGGAGATCGATGGCCCCGATACCGCCGACGCCGCCATTCGCGGCCATGAGGCGGTGGCCGATTTCAAGTTCACAACGTCACGCCACATCGTTGGCCGCATCGCGCCGATCGAAACCCTGATTGCTCCGAGGCAGTTCTGAAAATGACCGATTCCATCTGGATCCACTATTGTCGCCCACGGCCCCATTGGTACGGGCTCGACCAAGAGCAAAAAGAGGCGCTCGAAAGGAATTGGGAGATAGTGCGTGCCTCCGCTCAAGACAAGGGCGCCGCCTTCCAGGGCCGTTTCCACATTCGCGGCCAGCACGATTTCCAGGAAGTTGAGATCTGGCGCTTCCCGGAGACAGGCGCCATCTTCGAATACTGGTCAGAGCTCTGCGCGGCGCGCTACAACCAGTTTTTCGCCTTTTCCAACAATATCGGCCTGGAAGCGGGCTCATGACCGCGCCGCTACTCGACGCCCGGGGCATCAGGAGAACCTTCGGTCATGTCCGGGCGCTCGATGGTGCCGATTTCAAGGTGATGTCCGGAGAGATCGTGGCGCTGATCGGAGACAACGGCGCGGGCAAGTCG